>JBPYFJ010000140.1:0-2432 GCA_051985675.1 Xanthobacteraceae bacterium
CCGGCATTCAGCCGGAGTAAACCGGCACCGAGTTCGGCCTGAGCGTGGCGAAGGCGTTCGGTGTTCCGATCGACACCGATCCGCGCGCGCTCGCCATCCTGTTCGAATAGGTGAAGACGACCGGCGCCGAGATGAACGAGGCGCGCCTGCGCCTAACCCGCATCCCCAAGGGCGCGGATCTCATTCTCAACAAGGTGTCGGGTGCACCTGGCTTCTGGATCGGCAATGTAATCGTGATGGCAGGCGTGCCCTCGATCATGCAGGCGATGCTCGATGAGGTGGCGCCTACGTGAGCCTCGGCCTCTCACGGGGCCCGCCGGGTACCACGAAAATGAAGATGAGGCAGGTCACGTAGGCCAAGCAAAAGCAGCGTGCCGAGGCCGTACTTGCCAATAGTGAACGCATCGCTCCGCCTGGGCTGCGCTCCGCGCCGGCCGGGATCACCGGCCACGGGGGCTTTGATGGCAAAAGCGAGGCTGCGATTGCGGCGCGGCGCCTCGCGGCGGGCGACCACGATCAGGGATGCCTTGAGCTCTACTGCGCCGCAAATGGCAGGCATCCCGCGGCGTGTTACCAGCTCGGATCGCGCCGAGTTTGCCGTAGGGACCGGCCTTATCGCCCGATCACTCGATTTCCACGTTTCCTGCTGGCGGGCGGGTGGCGTCAGTTTTGCTGCGCAGCAGCGCTTGGATATAATGCGGCGTGAGCGGTTGGCGGTCGGCAACGACGCCGAACGGCTGTAGCGCATCGTTGACGGCGCTCATCAGCGCACCGATTGCGCCCATCACACCGCCCTCCGCCATGCCCTTGCTGCCGGTTGGCGTCTTGGGGGTGGGCCGGTCCAGACCGATCACCTCGATGGGCGGAATTTCGGCGGCGGTGGCGAGCAGATAGTCCGCGAAGCTTCCCGACCGGATCTGCCCATTCTCGTCGTAGACGATCTCTTCGAGCAGCGCGCCGCTTAGGCCCATGGCGACGGCGCCGTGCTGCTGACCCTTCACGATCATCGGATTGAGCAAGGTCCCGCAATCCTCGACCACGAGATATCGCTCGAGCGTAACGCGGCCGGTGCGTGGATCGACCAGGGCTTCACACAGGTGTGTCGCGTTCGAGTAGGTCATGGGAGGCGGATCGTAGGCGTGGTGCGCCTCGAGCCCCGGCTCCATGCGCTCCGGCAGCCGCAGCGGATCCAGGTAGGCGGTGTGAGCAACCTCCGCCAGGGCGATCCCTGCATCGGTCCACTCGCCCGCCAGACGCCGCTCAATGCGGCCGTTCCTCAGGCGAAGCTCGCCGAACGTGTTGAGACCGAGCATCGCTGCGGCGACCGCCAGCACTTTTTCGCGCAACGCTCGTGCGGCGATGAGCAATGCGCTGCCGCCGGCAGTGCCACCACGCGCGCCGCGCGTGCCCATTCCATAGGGCGCAATGTCGGTATTGCCGAGCTGGATGCGCACCTGGTCGGGATCGATGCCAAGCGCGTCGGCGACGACCTGCGCGAAGACGGTCTCATAGCCGTGGCCCGATCCCATCAGCCCGACCGCCGCACTGACCGCGCCGGACGGCTCGATCTTCACCCAGCCGGCTTCGTGGCCGGAGCCGGGGATGCCGGCCGCCTTGTAGAAAGCGGAGCCATAGGTCGTCGATTCGATCACACAGCAGACGCCGAGGCCGCGGTGCACGCCATGCGCGCGGTCGGCCTGCTGTCGCCGGCGGAACGCCTCGATGTCGAACGCTTTAAGCGCGTGCTCTAGTGTCTCGCGTGGAGTCACCTCGTCGAGCACTTCGCCGGTTGGCATGCGGTAGGGCAGGTCCATCGCATGCACCATATTGAGGCGGCGTACCTCGATCGGATCGAGATCAAGCTTGCGGGCGATCGCCTCGATCGTGCCGTCCATGATCCAGCTGGTCATCGCCATCGGCGCGCGCATCGGCCCGTTGCCGCATTTGTTGGTGAGCACGACCCGGACGTCGAAGGCGTAATCGGAAATCTTGTACGGGCCGGTCAGGATCATCGCCACGACGCGGGCGAGATAATTCGCCGGGTAAAAGCAATAGCCGCCGAAGTCCTCAACGATAGTGAGCTCAAGCGCGCGGATACGCCCGTCGCGGTCGACGGCAGCGCGGGTCCGCGCCGTGTCCTCGCGCGCGTGACAGGCGGCAATCAGGTTTTCGGCGCGGTCCTCGTGCCAACGTACCGGTCGTTCGAGCGCGCGCGCGAGCGCCGCTACCGTGAGCTCCTCGCGGTAGACCGGGATCTTTAGGCCGAAGGCGCCGCCGATGTCCGGGCAGATCACCGTGACCTGGGATTCGGCAAGCCGCATCCGGCGCGCAAGCTGTGTGCGGAATGGATGCGGCACCTGATTGCCGATATGCATGGTAAGGTGCTGCGCGCCGCCATCCCACATCGCGCAGCAACCGCGGGTCTCGATCGG
>JBPYFJ010000141.1:0-19535 GCA_051985675.1 Xanthobacteraceae bacterium
ACGTAGATCGACCATAGTGCGTTGATGAAATGCACCAGCAGGGCGGCAGCCAGCACGATGCCGCCGGTCTCCGTCCACCAGAACGTCATGAGGAAACCGAGAACGCCGCTGGCCAGCGGGATCGACACCAGCAGAAAGATGTGGCTCGTGAGGTGGCAGACGACGAACGACAGCAGCACCAGGGCGCTGATCAGCCGTAGCCGCGCGCGCACGACGTGACCCAAGCCTTCGAGGCGCAAGCTGAGGCTGGGCACGACCGGGCGGCTGGGGCTGACGAGCGCCGTCAAGGCTTTCTCCCATTCGCTACCGAGTATCCCAGCGACGTCGTGGCCATTCAATGCGCCGCGCGGCTCGCGCAAAATTGACCGGCCGCAGATCGTCCGCGCGGTGCGGCGGGTTCGACCTTGCCACCTATGTTGCACTGCGCTAAGCCTGCGCCACATCTAGCCCGAGCGGCAAAATTCTTCGTCAGGATTGGGGTTGGTTTTCGCCTCGAGTCCCGGCTGCCAAAGCGATGGTAATCGGGCTATTGTGGGGTCCTGACGGGAGCGGGCCAGTACGCGAGATTGCGGATGAGCGGGCTTCTGCAGGATTATCTTCCGCTGATTATCTTCGTTGCGGTGGCAGCTGTCATCGGGCTCGTTTTGCTGATCGCGCCGTTCATCGTCGCCTACCAGCAACCGGACCCGGAAAAGCTCTCGGCCTACGAATGTGGGTTCAACGCGTTCGATGACGCGCGCATGAAATTCGACGTCCGGTACTACCTGGTCGCCATTCTGTTCATCATTTTTGACCTCGAAGTCTCGTTCCTGTTTCCGTGGGCCGTGGCTTTTGGCGAGGTGGGGGTGTTCGGCTTCTGGGCCGTGATGGTTTTCCTCGCGGTATTGACGATCGGCTTCATCTACGAGTGGCGCAAGGGAGCGCTCGAATGGAATTGAGCCAGGCCGCAATCGCGCCGGCCGCGACCGGCATCATCGATCCGCGCACCGGCAAACCGGCGGGCGAGAACGATGCGTTTTTCACCGGCGTCAATGCCGAGCTGGCTGACAAGGGCTTCCTGGTCACCGCGACCGACGAGCTGATCACCTGGGCGCGCACCGGCTCGCTGATGTGGATGACGTTTGGGCTCGCCTGCTGCGCGGTCGAGATGATGCAGATGTCGATGCCGCGCTATGACGCCGAGCGATTCGGCTTTGCGCCGCGCGGCTCGCCGCGTCAGTCGGACGTGATGATCGTTGCCGGTACGCTGACCAACAAGATGGCTCCGGCGCTTCGCAAGGTCTACGACCAGATGCCGGAGCCGCGCTATGTGATCTCAATGGGATCGTGCGCGAATGGCGGCGGCTACTACCACTATTCCTACTCGGTCGTGCGCGGCTGCGACCGCATCGTGCCGATCGATATCTACGTGCCGGGCTGTCCGCCGACGGCCGAAGCCCTGCTCTACGGGGTGATGCTGCTGCAGAAGAAGATCCGGCGCACCGGGACGATCGAGCGGTGACGCCCGGCAGCATCAACGAGCACTGACATGGATACCAAACTCGAAGAACTCGGTGCCCTCATCACGGGCGCGTTGCCCGGCGCGGTCACCGGTCATCATGTTGCGAACAGCGAACTCACGGTCTCGGCGAATGCCGCCGACATCGTGAAGGTGGTTACTTTCTTGCGCGACGACCCGCGCTGCCAATTCGTCGCAATCATCGACGTCACCGCGGTCGACTGGCCTGAGCGCGCGCGGCGTTTTGACGTCGTCTACCATTTGCTGTCGCCGACCCGGAATATGCGCGTCCGGGTGAAGGTCGAGACCGATGAGACAACCCCGGTGCCGTCGATCATCGGGGTTTTCCCGGGCGCGGGCTGGTTCGAACGCGAGGCCTACGATCTCTACGGCGTGCTGTTCACCGGCCACCCCGACCTGCGCCGGCTGCTCACGGACTACGGCTTTGAGGGGCACCCGCTGCGCAAGGACTTTCCACTCACCGGGTTTGTCGAGGTGCGCTGGGACGACGAGCAGAAGCGGGTTGTTTACGACCCGGTGCGGCTCGCCCAGGAGTTCCGCAATTTCGATTTCCTGTCACCCTGGGAGGGGACCGAGTACATCCTGCCGGGCGACGAGAAGGCGAAGACAAACTGATGATACCGACGCTTCCGGCTGGTCGCAGGCGCCGCACCGTCCGCCAGGGCGGCTGTCATGCGCGTTTGACGGTGGCGTGCGGCGGTCTCGTTGTGCGAGAGGCGACTTCATGAGCGCGCAAGACGCCACCCTGCGCAACTTCACGATCAACTTCGGACCGCAACATCCCGCGGCCCACGGCGTGCTGCGGCTGGTGCTCGAACTCGATGGCGAGGTGGTCGAGCGGGTCGACCCGCATATCGGGCTCTTGCATCGCGGCACCGAGAAGCTGATCGAGCACAAGACCTACCTGCAGGCGATCCCGTACTTCGACCGGCTCGACTACGTGGCGCCGATGAACCAGGAGCACGCTTTCTGCCTGGCGGCGGAGAAGCTCCTGGGCATCACTATTCCGCGCCGCGCGCAGCTCATCCGCGTGCTCTACTGCGAGATCGGCCGGCTGCTGTCGCATCTTCTCAATGTCACCACCCAGGCCATGGACGTGGGCGCGCTCACCCCGCCGCTGTGGGGGTTCGAGGAGCGCGAGAAGCTGATGATGTTCTACGAGCGCGCCTCCGGCAGCCGCATGCACGCGGCCTATTTCCGGGTCGGCGGGGTGCATCAGGATCTTCCGCCCAAGCTGATCGACGATATCGAGGCGTTCTGCGATCCGTTCCTGAAGGTCTGCGACGATATCGAGGGCCTGCTCACCGACAACCGCATCTTCAAGCAGCGCAATGTCGACATCGGCGTCGTCAGCCTCGCGGACGCCTGGGCGTGGGGCTTCTCCGGCGTGATGGTGCGCGGCTCGGGCGCCGCCTGGGACCTGCGCAAGGCGCAGCCCTACGAGTGCTACTCCGAATTCGACTTCGATATTCCGGTCGGAAAGAACGGCGACAACTACGATCGCTACTGCATCCGCATGGAAGAGATGCGCCAGTCGATCCGCATCATGCAGCAGTGTGTCGCGAAGCTGCGCGCGCCGGATGGGCAGGGACCGCCGCACCTGATGGATACGAAGATCGTGCCGCCCAAGCGCGCTCTGATGAAGCGCTCGATGGAGGCGCTGATTCATCATTTCAAGCTCTACACCGAAGGCTTCCACGTCCCGGCGGGCCAGGTCTATGCGGCCGTGGAAGCACCGAAGGGCGAGTTCGGCGTCTACCTGATCGCCGACGGCACCAACAAGCCCTACAAGTGCAAGATCCGCGCGCCCGGTTTCGCGCACCTCGCAGCCATGGATTTCCTCTGCAAGGGCTACATGCTGGCTGACATCTCGGCGATCCTCGGCTCCCTCGACATCGTGTTCGGGGAGGTGGACCGCTAATGGCTCATCGCCGCCTCGCCGAAGAACATCTGCAGCCGAAGGAGTTCTCCTTCACGGCCGAGAACCTCGCCTGGGCGCAGCACGAGATCAAAAAATATCCGGAAGCCCGCCAGCAGTCGGCGGTGATTTCGCTGCTGTGGCGGGCGCAGGAGCAGAGCGGCGGCTGGTTGCCGCAAAAAGCGATCGAGGCGGTCGCCGCCATGCTCGGCATGGCGAAGATCCGGGTGCTCGAGGTCGCGACCTTCTACACCATGTTTTTGCTGTCCCCGGTCGGGCGCAAAGCGCACATCCAGGTGTGCGGCACGACACCGTGCCTGCTGCGCGGCGCCGAGGAGCTGTTCAAGGTCTGTCGCCGGCGGATCAACGAAGACCCGTTTCAGGTCTCGACCGACGGCGATTTGTCATGGGAGGAGGTCGAGTGCCTCGGCGCCTGCGTCAATGCGCCGATGGTGCTGATCGGGCGCGATACCTACGAAGACCTCACCGCCGAGAGCTTCGAGAAGGTGCTCGACGGCATTGCGAAAGGTCGGCCGCCGAAGCCCGGGCCGCAGATTGACCGGCAATCGTCGGCGCCAGTCGGCGGTCCCAAGGTGCTGACCGATCCAAGCCTCTTTACCAAGGCGCCCGCACGACCGGCCGACGCACCGACGCAGCCGAACCCGAAGTCGGACCCGAGGCCCTGATGCTCGCAGACAAGGACCGCATCTTTACCAATCTCTACGGTCTCCACGACTGGGGCCTTGCGGGGGCGCGCGCGCGCGGCGCGTGGGACGGCACCAAGGCGATCCTGGAGAAGGGACGCGACGCCATCGTCAACGAGGTGAAGGCGTCGGGCTTGCGCGGGCGCGGGGGCGCCGGCTTTCCGACCGGGCTGAAGTGGTCGTTCATGCCAAAACAGTCGGACGGGCGCCCGCATTACCTCGTGGTCAATGCCGACGAGTCCGAGCCCGGCACTTGTAAGGACCGTGACATCATGCGCCACGACCCGCATCTGCTGGTCGAAGGCTGCCTGATCGCCGGGTTCGCCATGGGGGCTCACGCCGGCTACATCTATGTGCGCGGCGAATTCATCCGCGAGCGCGAGCACCTGCAGGCCGCCGTCGACCAGGCCTACGAGGCCGGCCTGATCGGCAAGAACGCATGCGGGTCCGGTTTTGACTTCGATCTCTACGTCTGTCACGGCGCCGGCGCCTATATCTGCGGGGAGGAAACCGCGCTGCTGGAAAGCCTGGAGGGCAAGAAGGGCCAGCCGCGCCTGAAGCCGCCATTCCCGGCCAATGTCGGGCTCTATGGCTGCCCGACCACGGTCAACAACGTGGAGACCATCGCATCGGCGCCCGACATCATGCGCCGAGGTGCGGCCTGGTTCTCCTCGATCGGCCGTCCCAACAACACCGGCACCAAGATCTATTGCATCTCCGGCCACGTGGAGAAGCCCTGCAACGTCGAGGATGCGCTCGGGATCCCGCTCCGTGACCTGATCGAGACCTATGCGGGCGGCGTGCGCGGCGGTTGGGACAATCTGCTGGCGGTCATTCCGGGCGGCTCCTCGATGCCGCTGGTGCCGGCGTCCCAGTGCGGCGACCTCAAGATGGATTTCGATGGTCTGGCGGCGGTCAAATCGGCGCTCGGCACCGCGGCGGTGATCGTCATGGATAAGACCACCGACATCGTCCGCGCCATGGCGCGCATTTCGTACTTCTACAAGCACGAGAGCTGCGGCCAGTGTACGCCGTGCCGCGAGGGCATGGGCTGGATGTGGCGGGTGCTGACCCGCATGGCCGAAGGCCGCGCCCACAAGCGCGAAATCGACATGCTGTTCGAGGTGACGAAGCAGATCGAAGGACACACCATCTGCGCGTTCGGCGACGGGGCCGCCTGGCCGGTGCAGGGGCTGCTGCGGCACTTCCGGCCCGAGATCGAGCGTCGCATCGACGAGTATGCCCGCAACCCGCATCCCGAACCGATCCGCGAGGCGGCGGAGTAGCTGCGATGACCAAACTCATCGTCGACGGCAAAGAGATCGACGTTCCGCCCGAGTATACGCTGCTGCAGGCGTGTGAGGCGGCGGGCGCTGAAATCCCACGCTTCTGCTTCCACGAGCGGCTGTCGATCGCCGGCAATTGCCGTATGTGCCTCGTCGAGCTCGTCGGATCGCCCAAGCCGGTTGCGTCGTGCGCCTGGGGCGTGCGCGATTGCCGGCCGGGCCCGAAGGGCGAGCCCCCGCAGGTCAAGACCCGCACCCCGATGGTCAAGAAGGCGCACGAAGGGGTGATGGAATTCCTGCTGATCAACCATCCGCTCGACTGTCCGATCTGCGACCAGGGCGGCGAGTGCGACCTGCAGGACCAGACCATGGCCTACGGCGTGGATGCGAGCCGCTTCCACGAGAACAAGCGCGCGGTCGAGGACAAGTATATCGGCGCGCTGGTCAAGACCTCGATGAACCGCTGCATTCAGTGCACGCGCTGCGTGCGCTTTGCCACCGAGGTCGCGGGCGTGCCGGAGCTCGGCGCCATCAACCGCGGCGAGGACATGGAGATCACGACCTACCTCGAGACCGCGATGACCTCCGAGCTGCAGGGCAACGTGGTCGATCTCTGCCCGGTCGGGGCCCTGACGTCGAAGCCCTATGCATTCGCGGCGCGCCCATGGGAGCTCAACAAGACCGAGTCGGTCGACGTCATGGACGCGCTCGGCAGCGCCATCCGGGTCGATACCCGCGGCCGCGAGCTGATGCGCATCCTGCCACGCGTCAACGAAGACGTGAACGAGGAGTGGATCTCCGACAAGACCCGCCACATCGTCGATGGGCTGCGCACCCAGCGGCTTGATCAGCCGTACCTGCGGGACGGCGCGCGGCTGCGTCCCGCGACATGGGGCGAGGCGTTCGCGGCAATCGCCGCGAAGGTCAATGCCGCGTCGCGCCAGCGCATCGGTGCGATCGCCGGAGACCTGGCCACCGTTGAGGAAATGTTCGCCCTCAAGGATCTGATGAGCAGGCTTGAGGTGAAAAACATCGACTGCCGCCAGGACGGGTCGAAACTCGTCCCTGCCTGGGGTCGAGCAAGCTACCTGTTCAATGCCACCGTCGCGGGAATCGAAAAGGCCGATGCGCTGCTGATCGTCGGGTCGAACCCGCGCTGGGAAGCGGCCGTTCTCAATGCCCGGATCCGGAAGCGCTGGCGGGCCGGGCGGTTTCCGGTCGGACTGATCGGCGACAAGGCCGGGCTGACCTACACCTACGATCATCTCGGCGCGGGTCCCGATACGCTGGCGGAGATAGCGGGCGGACGCCACCCGTTCGCCGAGACCCTGCGCAAGGCGGAACGCCCAATCATCCTGATCGGATCGGGCGCATTGGCGCGGCCGGACGGCGCGGCGATCGGATCGCTCGCGGCACGCGCAGCGCTTAATCTCGGCGCGGTGAAGGACGGCTGGAACGGTTTTAGCGTGCTGCACACGGCGGCCTCGCGGGTGGGCGGCCTCGACATCGCCTTCACGCCGGGCGCAGGCGGAATCGGCGCGCAGGAGATGGCCGCATACGGAACGCTCGACCTGTTGTTCCTGCTGGGCGCAGATGAAATCGACGTCGCCCGCGGGGCGTTCGTGGTCTACATCGGGACGCACGGCGATCGCGGCGCGCATCGGGCCGACGTTGTTCTCCCGGGCGCCGCCTATACGGAAAAGACCGGGCTCACCATCAACACCGAAGGCCGCGTTCAGATGCTTAACCGAGCGGGTTTTCCGCCAGGGGATGCGCGCGAAGATTGGGCGATCTTGCGGGCGCTGTCCGATCGATTGGGCCACCGGCTCCCGTACGATTCCCTGGCGCAGCTGCGCGCCGCCCTGTTCAGGGCTCACCCGCAGCTGGCCCGGCTTGATGCCGTTGCGCTGGCCGATGCGGCCGATTTGCGCCGGCTGGCCGAAGTCGGGGGCACCCCCGAACATGCAGCCTTCCATTCGCCGATCGAAGACTACTATGCGACCAATCCGATCGCGCGCGCCTCGGCCGTCATGGCGGAATGCGGCTCACTGGCGCGGCGTTCCGCAACCAGCATTGCGGCGGAGTGACGATGTCGGAGTTCTTCACCAGTTACGTCTGGCCGGTCGCCATCATGGTGGCGCAGAGCGTGCTGATGCTGGTCATTCTGCTGATCGCCATCGCCTATGTGCTGTTGGCCGATCGTAAGATCTGGGCGGCCGTGCAGATCAGGCGCGGTCCAAACGTGGTCGGCCCCTGGGGCCTGTTCCAATCGTTCGCCGATCTCCTGAAGTTCGTCTTCAAGGAGCCGACGATTCCGTCTGGCGCCAATAAGGGCGTTTTTCTGCTGGCGCCGTTGGTGACCTGCGTGCTCGCGCTCGCAGCCTGGGCCGTGATCCCTGTGAACGTCGGTTGGATGATCGCCGACATCAACGTCGGAATCCTCTACATCTTCGCGATCTCTTCGCTCATGGTCTACGGCGTGATCATGGCCGGGTGGGCCTCGAACTCGAAATATCCGTTCCTCTCGGCACTGCGCTCGGCCGCGCAGATGGTGTCGTACGAAGTCTCGATCGGTTTCGTGTTCGTCACCGTCTTGCTGTGCGTCGGCTCGCTCAACTTGTCGGCGATCGTCGACGCGCAACAGCGCTACGGGATCGCGACCCTGATCGGAATTCCGTGGTTTTCGCTGCTGAACTGGTTTTGGCTGCCGCTGTTCCCGATGTTCATCGTGTTCTTCGTCTCCGCGCTGGCCGAGACCAACCGGCCGCCATTCGACCTGGTGGAGGCGGAGTCCGAACTGGTGGCTGGCTTCATGGTCGAGTACGGCTCGACCCCCTACATGATGTTCATGCTGGGCGAATACGTCGCGGTCGCGACCATGTGCGCCATGACCACGATCCTGTTCCTGGGCGGGTGGCTGCCGCCGCTTGCGCTGCCGCCGTTCACCTGGGTCCCCGGCGTCGTCTGGTTCGTGCTCAAGGCGAGCTTCGTGTTCTTCATGTTCGCGTTGGTGAAGGCGTTTGTTCCGCGCTACCGGTACGACCAGCTGATGCGGCTGGGGTGGAAGGTGTTCCTGCCGCTGTCGTTGGCGATGATCGTGATCGTCGCGGCGGTGCTGCAGTTTGGCGGGCTCGCTCCCAAATGAGCCCGGATTCGAGGACGTCATGAGGATAGATAGCGCTGCGCGCGCGCTCCTGCTGCAGGAGTTCGTTTCGGCCGTGGTCCTGTCGATGCGCTACTTTTTCGCGCCGAAACGCACGATCAACTATCCGTTCGAGAAGAATCCGATCTCGCCGCGGTTTCGCGGCGAGCACGCGCTGCGGCGCTACCCCAACGGCGAGGAACGCTGCATCGCCTGCAAGCTGTGCGAGGCGATCTGTCCGGCGCAAGCGATCACGATCGAGGCCGGGCCGCGCCGCAACGACGGCACCCGCCGCACCACGCGTTACGACATCGACATGGTGAAGTGCATCTATTGCGGAATGTGCCAGGAAGCATGCCCGGTAGATGCCATCGTGGAGGGGCCCAATTTCGAGTTTGCAACCGAGACGCGCGAAGAACTTTACTACGACAAGGACCGGCTGTTGGCGAACGGCGATCGCTGGGAGCGCGAGATCGCCCGCAGTATCGCGCTCGATGCGCCATACCGGTGAGTGCGCCGAATGTTCTTTCCTGCGCTGTTTTTCTATTTGTTCGCCGGTGTGTGCCTGGCGTCCGCCTTCATGGTGATCGCGGCGCGCAATCCGGTGCACTCGGTGCTGTTCCTGATCCTCGCGTTCGTCAACGCGGCGGCGCTGTTCGTCCTGCTGGGGGCGGAGTTCCTGGCGATGATCCTGATCGTCGTCTACGTCGGCGCCGTCGCGGTTCTGTTCCTGTTCGTCGTGATGATGCTCGACGTCGATTTCGTGGAATTGCGCCAGGGGTTCCTCAACTACCTGCCCGTGGGGTTCACCGTCGGGCTGATATTTCTGATCGAACTCGCGCTGGTGGCCGGAGCCTGGGTGATCAGTCCGACGGCGCCGCGGGCGCTTGCAACGCCGATCACCCAAAACACCACCAACACCGAGGCGCTCGGGCTCGTGCTCTATACACGCTACGTCTACTACTTCGAGGCCGCCGGACTGGTGCTGCTGGTCGCGATGATCGGCGCGATCGTGCTGACATTGCAGCATAAGGCCAACGTCAAACGTCAGAGTATCGCCGCGCAGAACGCGCGCACCAAGGCGACCGCGATTGAAATTCGACAGGTGCGTCCGGGGCAGGGGATCTGACGTGACGGTCGGGCTTGGACATTATCTCACGGTTGCGGCGATCCTGTTTACGCTTGGGATCGTCGGCATCTTCATCAACCGCAAAAACGTCATCGTCATCCTGATGTCGATCGAGCTCATCCTGCTCTCCGTCAACATCAACTTCGTGGCGTTCTCGGCCTTCCTGGGCGATCTCGTCGGCCAGGTGTTCGCGCTGGTCGTGCTCACGGTGGCCGCGGCGGAGGCGGCCATCGGGCTCGCCATCCTGGTTGTGTTCTTCCGCAATCGCGGATCGATCGCGGTTGAAGACATCAACCTCATGAAAGGCTGACGATGTATCTCGCGATCGTCTTTCTGCCCCTGCTCGGGTGCATCATCGCGGGTGCGATCGCGATCGTCGGCGCGCGTGGGCGCTGCCCGGGCGGCGATCCGGCTCCGGGCGAGCACGTGGACCATGCGGTGGACACGCATCACGCCGAACCAGGCGCCGGCCATGCGCCGGGCCACGACGGACATGCGCAAGAGCCGCCCGCCATGGGCACACGCTCCGCGGAGGTGATCACGACGGCATTGCTGTTCATCGCCATGGTGTTTGCCTGGGTCTCGTTCGTGCAGGTCGGATTCGGAGGCCAGGACGCCCACGTGATGGTCGCCAACTTCTTTACGGTTGGGACCCTCAAGGTCGAGTGGGCGCTATGGATCAACACCCTGACCGCGGTGATGCTGGTGGTGGTGACCACGGTCTCGGCTCTCGTCCACCTCTACTCGATCGGGTACATGAGCGAGGACCCCTATTGTCCGCGCTTCTTTTCGTACTTGTCGTTCTTTACCTTCGCGATGTTGATGCTGGTGACGGCGGACAACCTGGTACAGCTGTTCTTCGGCTGGGAGGGCGTCGGGCTTGCGAGCTATCTGCTGATCGGTTTCTGGTACCACAAGCCGGTGGCGAACGCGGCTGCGATTAAGGCCTTCGTGGTCAACCGGATCGGTGACTTCGGCTTTGCGCTCGGCATTTTCGCCGTGTTCATGATGACCGGCTCGGTCGATCTCGAAACCGTGTTTGCCCAGGCGCCCTCGCTGGTCGGCAAGTCGATCCATTTCCTGAACTGGGACGTCGACGCGCTGACTCTGATCTGCCTGCTGCTGTTCCTGGGCGCGATGGGCAAGTCGGCGCAGTTCCTGCTGCACACCTGGCTGCCCGACGCCATGGAAGGGCCGACGCCGGTGTCGGCCCTCATTCACGCCGCCACCATGGTGACCGCGGGCGTGTTCATGGTGGCGAGGCTGTCGCCGCTGTTCGATCTCGCGCCGACCGCGCAGGCGTTTGTGACGTTCATCGGCGCCACAACCTGTTTCTTCGCCGGAACGATTGCGCTGGTGCAGAACGACATCAAGAAGATCGTGGCGTACTCAACCTGCTCGCAGCTCGGCTACATGTTTGTCGCAATGGGCGTCGGCGCTTACTCGATCGGCATGTTTCATCTGTTCACACATGCCTTCTTCAAGGCGCTGCTGTTCCTCGGCTGCGGGTCGGTGATCACCGCCATGCACCATGAACAGGATATCCGCAACATGGGGGGCCTGTTCCGCCGCCTCCCGTTCACCTATGTCGCCATGGTGGTGGGCGGCTTGGCGTTGACCGGATTCCCGCTGACCGCCGGCTATTTTTCCAAGGATGCCATTATCGAGGCGGCGTTTGTCAGCACGACCTCGTTCGGCCTTGTCGGCGTCTACGCTTATCTGTGCACGACCGGGGCCGTGTTCCTCACCGCATTCTACACCTGGCGACTCATCTTCAAGACCTTCCACGGCCGTCCGCACGATCAGGCTCACTACGAGGCCGCTCAGGAGAGCCCGCTCACCATGCTGATTCCGCTCGGCGCGCTGATGGCCGGGTGTTTCCTCGCCGGCTGGCCGTTCGAAGGGCTATTCGTCGGTCCCGGGGTTGAGGCGTTCTTCCGCGACTCACTCAAGTTCAGCCCCAGCAATCATATCTTCGAGGACATGGAGCACATCTCGCAGCTGATTTCCGTCATCCCGACTATCATGATGGCCATCGGCTTCGCGGTGACGTGGGAATTCTACATCCGCAATCCGTCGCTCCCAGTCGAGCTCGCGCGCCAGCAGGCGCCGCTCTACCGTTTCTTGCTCAACAAGTGGTATTTCGATGAGCTTTACGATCTCATTTTCGTGCGGCCAACGTTCTGGCTCGGCAACGTGCTCTGGCGCTACGGCGACGGTTGGCTGATCGACGGTTTCGGCCCGGACGGCGTGTCGGCGCGAGTGATCGACGTGACCCGTAACGTCGTGCGGCTGCAGACCGGCTATCTCTATCACTATGCCTTCACGATGCTGATCGGCGTCGCCGCCGCGGTGACCTGGTTCATGTTCTGGAGCGGTTACCAATGAGCTGGCCGGTCCTATCAGTCACCGTTTTCCTGCCGCTAGTCGGCGCGCTGTTCATCATGACGTTGCGCGGCGACGACGACGCGGTGCAACGCAACGCCCGTTGGGTCGCCCTATGGACGACCTTGATTACGTTCGCTGTCTCGCTGATCCTGGTCTGGCGCTTCGACGCGAGCTCGGCCGAATTCCAATTCGTGGAGCGGCGTCCATGGCTCGGCGGCGCCATTACGTATCACATGGGGGTCGACGGCATTTCGCTGCCGTTTGTCATACTGACCACGGGCCTGCTGCCGCTCTGCATCATTGCAAGCTTTCGCTCGGTGCAGAGGCGGGTCAAGGAATACATGATCGCGTTCCTCGTGCTAGAGACTCTGATGGTCGGCACGTTCTCGGCGCTCGATCTGGTGCTGTTCTACCTGTTTTTCGAAGGCGGACTCGTTCCGATGTTCCTGATCATCGGCATCTGGGGCGGTCCACGCCGGGTGTATGCGGCGTTCAAATTCTTTTTGTACACGTTCCTCGGATCGGTGCTGATGCTGCTCGCCATCATGGCGCTGTATTGGAGTTCGGGAACCACCGACATTGCGACGCTGCTGCACCATGAGTTCCCGCGCTCGCTGCAGACGTGGGCCTGGTTTGCATTCTTGGCCTCGTTCGCCGTGAAGCTTCCGATGTGGCCCGTTCACACCTGGCTGCCCGACGCGCATGTCGAGGCGCCGACCGCCGGATCGGTCATTCTGGCGGCGATTCTGCTCAAGATGGGCGGCTACGGCTTCCTGCGCTTCTCGCTGCCGATGTTTCCGCTGGCTTCGCAGGAATTCGCCCCGCTCATGTTCGCCTTGGCGATCGTCGCCATCATCTACACCTCGCTGGTCGCGCTGGTGCAGCAGGACATGAAGAAGCTCATCGCCTACTCGTCGGTGGCGCACATGGGCTTCGTGACCATGGGCGTCTTCGCCGGCACCCTGCAGGGGATCGCCGGTGGCATCTTCCAGATGATTTCGCACGGGCTGGTCTCGGGCGCCCTGTTCCTGTGCGTGGGCGTCGTCTACGACCGGTTGCATACGCGCGAGATCGCGGCCTATGGCGGACTTGTCAACCGCATGCCGCTTTACGCCGCGGTGTTCATGGTGTTCACACTGGCCAATGTGGGCCTGCCCGGCACGACCGGGTTCATCGGCGAGTTTCTGACATTGAACGGCACGTTCAAGGTCAACACCTGGGTCGCCTTCCTGGCAACGACCGGGCTCATTCTGTCGGCCTGCTATGCCCTGTGGCTCTATCGCCAGGTTATCTTCGGCGTGCTCGAAAAAGCCTCGCTCGCTCACATGCTCGATCTGAGCGTGCGCGAAATCGCAACGTTCGCTCCGCTCGTCGTGCTGACGATCGCGTTCGGCGTCTATCCCAAACCGGTGCTCGACATGTCGGCGGCATCGGTCACGGCACTGCTCGAAAACTATCAGCATCGGGTCGCGGCCAACTCGGCTGTGCAGACGTCCGATTCCCGCGCCGATGTTCCGGTCGGTCGCGTCGAAATGCTCTCCTCCGACCCCGAGAAGGTTTTGGTCAAGATCAAATACGTCAAGACCAAGCCTGAATCCCAACCTTCGCACCGAGCCGCGATGGCTCCGGTCAAGTGAGACGCGGATGAGCGACGCCATGCAATTGTCCGCCTACTATCCGTTGCTGCCGGAACTGCTGCTTGCGGTCGGCGCCATGGCGCTGCTGATGGTAGGAGCCGTGCGAGGCGAAACGTCTACCGGCATCGTGACCGGCTGCGCCTTGTTGTTGCTGGTGGTCGTCGGCCTGCTGGTACTTGAAGTGCCGGCAGACAAGTCGGCGCTGTTTTCCGGCAGCTTCGTGGTCGATGGATTCGGCCGGTTCATGAAGATCCTGGCCCTGATCGGATCGGGTGTCACGATCGTCATGTCCATCGGTTTCCTCGAATTGCCAAGCCGGCGGATGTTCGAATACGCCGTGCTTATCTTGCTTGCCACGACCGGGATGATGGTCTTGATCTCGGCCGGCGATTTGATCGCGCTCTATCTCGGGCTCGAGCTCATGAGCCTTTCGCTCTACGTCGTCGCGGCGATCGACCGCGACAATGTGCGGTCGACCGAAGCCGGTCTCAAATACTTTGTGCTCGGGGCGCTGTCGTCCGGGATGCTGCTTTATGGGTGCTCATTGATCTATGGGTTCACCGGGACGGTAAGCTTCAGCGGGATCGCAGGCGCCGCCGCCGAAGGCGGCGTTGGCCTGACATTCGGTCTCGTGTTCCTGTTCGCCGGACTCTGTTTCAAGGTCTCGGCGGTCCCGTTCCACATGTGGACGCCCGACGTATATCAAGGCGCGCCCACGCCGATCACCGCGTTCTTCGCATCCGCCCCGAAGGTCGCCGCGATGGCGATCTTCCTGCGCGCCGCGCTCACGGCGTTCCCAGCAATCGCCGCGCAATGGCAGCAGATTCTGTCGTTTGTGGCGGTTGCATCGATGCTGCTGGGCGCGTTCGCCGCAATCGGGCAAACCAACATTAAACGGCTGATGGCGTATTCCTCGATCGGGCACATGGGGTTTGCTCTGGTCGGGCTGGCGGCGGGGACGAGCGAAGGCGTCCAAGGTGTGCTGGTCTATGTGGCGATCTACGTGACCATGACGCTCGGCGCGTTCACTTGCATTCTCGCCATGCGCCGCGCCGACGGTCCGGTCGAAACCATTGCCGATCTTGCCGGGCTGGCGCGGACCAATGGCCCGATGGCCTTCCTCTTCGCAATGCTGTTGTTCTCGCTCGCCGGCGTTCCGCCGCTCGCGGGGTTCTTTGCGAAGTTCTATGTGTTCCTGGCGGCCATCAAGGCGGGCCTTTACGTTCTCGCCGTCATCGGCGTTCTCGCCAGCGTGATCGGCGCCTACTATTATCTGGCGATCGTGAAGGTGATGTATTTCGATGAACCGGCACCGGCGTTCGGCCCCATGCGCCCCGAGCTCAAAGTCGTTCTCGGCGTCACCGGGCTGTTCAACCTGCTGTTCTTTGTCGTGCCGGGTCCGCTGGTGAGCGCCGCGGCCACCGCGGCCAAATCGCTGTTCTGATGGAACCAGACGCACTCGCCGGCAAGGTGAGGGGCCCGTTGTCGTCCACGACGTCGATCGCAACGGACGCCGGTTTCGCGGGCGGAGCCGGTGCCGACCGGGTCCCGTTCGGGGATTCCGTGCCAGTCCGGCGCATCGCACGCGACGTCGTGAGTTCGACCAATTCTGAGGCGCTCGCGCGTGCGCGTGCGGGCGAAACCGGCCCGCTCTGGATCACCGCGCGCGCCCAGACCGCGGGCCGCGGCCGGCGCGGCCGCGCCTGGGTGTCCGCGCCCGGCAATCTTTATGCAACGCTGTTGTTGACCGATCCGGCGCCGGCGGCGGTAGCGTCGCAGCTATCGTTCGTCGCCGGGCTTGCGGTGTGCGACGCCGTTTTGCGGGTTGCCGACGCGGTGCTGCCGCCGGTGGAATTGAAATGGCCAAACGACGTCCTGTTGCGCGGGAAGAAGCTTGCCGGAATCCTGATCGAAGGCGAGGGGACGCCGCTGGCCGTCGCCATCGGCATTGGGATCAACTGCGGCACCCACCCGCAGGACACCGCGTATCCGGCGACCGATCTCCGCGCCCAGGGCGTTGACGTAACGCCGGACGAAGTGCTCGCCGCGCTGTCGTCCGTGCTGGGCCGACGGCTGGCCCAATGGGACCGCGGAGCCAATTTCGCAGCGACGCGGGAAGACTGGCTCGCCCGCGCGCATCCGGCAGGCAGCGAACTGCGCGTGCGCCTCGCCGAGCGCGAGCTCAGCGGACGGTTCGAGTCGCTCGATGCCGCCGGCCGATTGCTGCTTCGCCTGCCGGACGGCTCCCTCGAAGTGGTCACCGGGGGCGACGTGTTTGGGATTGGCCGGCCGACGCGTTCGTCGCCGACGACGTAGGCATCGATGCCGGGCCCCAACGAGGAACTGGTGTTTGCCCCGCTCGGCGGCGTTGGCGAAATCGGAATGAACCTTGCGCTCTACGGGATCGGATCCGAGCGCAGTAAGCAGTGGCTGATTGTCGATTTCGGGGTTGCGTTCGCGGGCGACGACCTGCCGGGCGTCGACCTAATCATGCCCGACATTGCTTACCTGATCGAGGAACGCCGCAACATTGCCGGGATCATGCTCACCCACGCGCATGAGGATCATTTCGGCGCGTTGCTCGACCTGTGGCCGCGGTTGCGTGTGCCGGTGTACGCGACGCCGTTTACGGCGGCTCTGTTGGAGGCCAAACGGCTGTCTGAACCCGGCGCGCCTGAGATCGACGTGCGCGCGGTTCCGCTCGGCGGTCGCGTCAAGGTCGGACCGTTCGACGTGGACTATGTGTCGGTCGCGCATTCGATCCCGGAGTCGAACGGCCTGATCATCCGAACCGCACTCGGTGCCGTTCTGCACACCGGTGACTGGAAGATCGACCCCACGCCCCTGATCGGGCCGCCGACCGATGAGGCCAAGCTAACGGCGCTGGGCCAAGAGGGGTGCCTCGCCCTGGTTGGGGACTCCACCAACGCGGTGCGCGACGGCCGCTCGCCGTCGGAAGCCGACGTGGCGAAAACCCTTGCCGACCTCATCGTGACGGCGCCCGGCCGCGTCGCCGTCACGACGTTCGCCTCGCACGTCGCGCGGATCCGCGCAGTGGCCGCGGCGGCGCGCGCATCCGATCGCGAGGTCGTTGTGGTGGGTCGGGCGATGGATCGGGTGGTGCAGGTCGCGCGCGAGACCGGGTATCTCAACGGCGTGCAGGAGCTCCGCCCCGCGGAAGCCTACGGGTATCTGCCCCCCGATAAGGTCGTGGCGCTTTGCACCGGCAGTCAGGGCGAGCCGCGTGCGGCGCTCGCGCGCATCGCGCAGGATGAGCATCCCGAGGTGACCCTGGCGCGGGGCGACCGGGTGATCTTCTCGGCGCGTCCGATCCCGGGCAACGAGAAGGCGATTGCGCGCGTCATCAACGGATTGGTCCGCCAAGGCGTCGACGTGATCACCGACCGCACGCATCTCGTGCACGTCTCCGGCCATCCGCGGCGGGGCGAGCTCGAGGACATGTACCGCTGGGTTAAGCCCAAGATCGCCGTCCCGGTTCACGGCGAGGCGCTGCACCTTGCCGAGCACGCGAAACTGGCGCGTGCGACCGGCGTCAAAGACGTGATCACGTGCGCCAACGGCGACCTCGTCCGGCTTGCGCCCGGATCCCCCGGCATCGTCGACGAGGTGCGCGCCGGGCGCCTGTACAAGGACGGCCGCCTGATCGTCGACGCCGAGCAGCGCACGGTTGCCGACCGGCGCAGGTTGGGGTTTGCGGGAATCGTATCGGTTGCAATCGTACTGGACCGCAAGGGCGCGATGGTCGCGGAGCCGCAAGTCGAGATGATCGGCATTCCGGAGCTTACCGCCACCGGCGCGCGGATCGCCGACCTCGTGGACGACATTTTGGTCGACACGCTCGAGCAGCTGCCAAAACCGCGCCGGCGCGACCCGGACTCGGTCGTGCAGGCGGTGCGCGGCGCCGTGCGTTCGGCGATCGCCGAGCAGTGGGGCAAGAAGCCCCTCTGTCTCGTGCACGTTTCGACCGTGTAGACTTAGCGCATGACGCAACAGGCCGGCCGGGATCAATGGAGAGGACGCAGATGATCGGACGGCTCAACCACGTGGCGATCGCGGTGCGCGATATCGACGCGGCAACGCGGGTCTATCGCGACACGCTTGCCGCGCAGGTCTCGGACAAAGTGCCGCAGCCTGCCCACGGTGTGACGACCGTGTTCGTCACCCTGCCCAACACCAAGATCGAGCTGCTCGAGCCGCTGGGAGAGGGTTCCCCGATCGCAAAATTCCTCGAGCGCAATGCCGACGGCGGCATCCATCACATCTGCTACGAGGTCGACGACATTATCGTGGCGCGCGACCGGCTGCTCGGACGGGGCGCGCGGGTCCTGGGCGACGGACAACCGAAGATCGGCGCGCACGGCAAGCCCGTGCTGTTCCTGCATCCGAAGGATTTCTGCGGAACGCTGGTCGAGCTCGAACAGGCGTGAGCGCCCGTGTCTTGGCCGACGATCGCCGCGATCTATTTCATCATGTGGTGGATCGTGCTGTTCGCGGTCCTTCCCTGGGGCGTGCGTTCGCAAAGCGAGAGCGGTGAGGGCGCGCCGGGAACCGACCCAGGCGCCCCAAGTCTTCCCGGGCTTGGGAAAAAGCTCGTCTGGACCACGCTGGTGTCGGCCGCGCTGTTCGGTATTTTTTACTATTGCTACGCCACGCGGCTGATCACGCTCGACGATCTCGGCGCGCTGTTCGGGATGCGGTGAGAACGAATTATCAGCCGCGCGAGCGCATGCGGCGCGACGTCGGCGGCGCGACGCCCGGCGGGGACCTGGCATAAAAGGGGTTGAATTCGCAGGTGCCGCCGATGCCCGAGACCGTCAGGCGGCACTGTTCCAGCGTGGAAAAGCCGCAGTTTTGCGGGGCATTCCCCATCATGTAATGGGCGCACCACGGATAGGTCGCGGCCTTCGCTGGATCGGCGCTGGCGATGACGGTCAAGGCGGCTAGAGCCACAACAACACTACGCATGTCGCCTCCTCGAACGCCCGGTGGCACGCGCGAAGTCTCGTCTATTTGCCGGACCTTTGCCATTGCGATTTGGAGGTATTTTTGAAATTGCGCGGCGCTTGCGGGCGCGTTGACACTGCGGTTCGCCGCCACCGAGTACAATGGTAACGATTGGGCGCCCAACGGTAGCGGGATGGTGGATTGCAACACAGCAAAAACGATGCTGTGGGCAAAAAAAGAGCAGGGCCCACCCCTGCTCTTAAAGAATTGTCTCCAGCCTTTGATTTCCGTCTAGCTTGGTGCGACGGTCGGCGCACAGAGGCGCGCCTTTTGGCTAGTTCCTCCCAGGACTTGGACCGGTGCGTGGGATGTTTCCAACGCTGCGGAGAAGAACACCGTAACCCAATTGGTGGACTACTGTCATGGGGGTTACTGTGCGGCGCAAAAAACATCCCACTTTCTGGCCATCGTCTATTGCCCACCTTTGACGGGATTGCTGCCCAACGAAATTCGGGGGTCGTCGGAGCTCGCCACCTCGCGGCGCCCGCATGATCGCTCGCGGGTCCACCCTCGGATCGGTCGGCGCGAGCCGCCAAGCGAGATACACCACGTTCACACAGCGCGCCTGCACGGCTTGGATGCCCTTGGCGGCCGTCGCCCGCAGCCCTTGTCTTTTGGCCGGCAATCCGGTTTCACTCGGCGCGCCTCCGATCGACCGCGAACCGCGTCAGCCCATGCGCCTGTCTCGATTTTTTCTGCCGATCCTGCGCGAGACGCCCAAGGAGGCGGAGATCGTGTCGCATCGTCTGATGTTGCGGGCCGGGATGGTCCGGCAGGAAGCCGCGGG
>JBPYFJ010000142.1:0-2622 GCA_051985675.1 Xanthobacteraceae bacterium
GAAACGTCGCCAAGCCGGGACGCAAAATCACCAGCACGCCGAGGAGACCGAACACGACGGCCCCGATCCGGCTCGCGGTCAGACGTTCGCCCAACACCGGGGCGGCGAGCAACAGCGTCCATGCCGGCGTGGTGAACTCCAGCGCAAAGGTCATGGCCAACGGGATGAGCAGCAGGCTCATCGCCCATAGATACGATGATGCGACGTGAACGGTGTTGCGAAAGAGATGCAGCCGAAGGTGCCGGCAGTTGATCGTGGCACGCAGGTCGGCGCGCAACGCGACCAGCGTGGCCATGACGATTAGGCCGAAACCGGCGCGCAGCGCGAGAATCTCCATGACGCCGAGCGTGGCGGCGAGGGCGCGCACCGAGACTGCCATCGCCGAGAACGCCAGCAATGCGCCGCTCATCCAGAGTACGACGCGAACGATGTTTTGCGGTGCCACGCGGTGTTTCTTTCCGAGGCGTCGGCGCTCAGGAATGGATCAGGGGAGGCGAGCCCCCGACGCGCATCACGTCATTCGGCGTCGGGCTGGTTCTCCGGCCGGGCCTGCTCGAAGGGACCGAGTTTCGCGCACGCCGCATCGACCGCGACGATTTTGGGAAATCGATCGAGCGGCACCTTCAGGCGCCGCGCGTTGTAGACCTGCGGCACCAGGCAGATGTCGGCGAGGGTGACCTCGCCGCCGAAGGCATAGGGCGCCGGGCGGAGCATCGCTTCCAATGGCTCGAAGCCCTCGAGAATCCAGTGATGATACCAAGCGTCGATCTTGGCCTGGTCCTGACCGAGCTGGTGCTTGAGGTAGCGCAGCGGGCTCGTATTGTTGAGCGGATGGATGTCGCAGGCGATCATCTGCGCCAACGCTCGCACCTTCGCCCGCTCGAGCGGATCGCGCGGCAGCAGCGGCGGCTTCGGATACACCTCGTCGAGATATTCGATGATGGCGAGCGATTGAATGAGCACGTCACCGGAATCGAGCTGCAGCGCCGGCACGCGCATCTGCGGGTTGACCGCGCGGTATTCCGGCTTCTTGTTGAGGCCGCCTTGCTTCTGCAGGTGAATGGAGATCATCTCGCTGCTGAGGCCCTTGAGGTTGAGCGCGATGCGCACCCGGTAGGCCGCGGACGAGCGAAAATAGGTATAAAGCTTCACGTCTCCTCCTTGCAGGGCAATCCTCCGGCGCGGCGCGATGTCAGATCTTGCCGCCTTCGATTTCGGCGACGAGTTCGGCCGAACGCTTGGTCAATTGCTTCATGGCGCGATCGAAGGCGGGCCGATCGCCGGGGGCGACCACTTCGGCTAGTTTGTTCATGAATTCAAGCGCGCTCGGAGCAAGCTCTTCGTAGACCGAGCGGCCAGCCGGCGTCAGCGACAGAAACGATTCGCGCAGATCAGCGCGATTGGCGCGGCGGCTGAGAAATCTGCGTTGCTCGAGCTGCGCCACCGCGCGCGAGACCTTGGTCTTGTGCATATGAGTGTGCGCGCCGACCGCCTTGCCGGTCATCACGCCGTTCTCGCCGAGGGTGACCAAGACCCGCCATTCCGGTATTCCAATACCGTGACGGCCGTAGACGCGGGTGAGCGCCTGCGACACCAGGCTGGAGAGGACGTTGAGCCGGTGGGGCAAAAAGTCTTCGAGCTTGAGCAGGGGCGCTTGAGCACCCGTCTGGTCGGGCGCCGAGGCGGCGTGCGTCGCGCCGTCACGGACTGGACCGGAGTTCGTCATGAACCGCGCCCCGAGGCTGGAGCGGTCGGGTCAAGCCTCGACCGCTGCGGCGAACATTGGCGGAAGATGGCCAGCCGCGCAACGGAGCCCAGCTCGCGTCGCCCGCAGGGGCGCTGGTGCGCCTTGCGCTTGCGCCAACACGTTGCAGTTGCGCCATGCATTGTAAAGAACAGGCCGGAAACAATGGAATCGGACCGGCGATGGTTTCCTACAGCCGCAGGTTGGTTCGACGCGGCGCGGGAGGCTCGAGGGATTTTCCGCCTTCGCCCGTCTCAAACAGCATGGTTCGGCTCTCCTTGTCTGGTCTTCAAGAAAGCACGCCTCGCGGGCGCGCGTCCGCGCAACAAAAAGCCCGCTGCAGAACCCCGCGCGGGCCGGTTGGCGCAAATTTGGTGAGTACGCTTTTCTCGAAGATTCTCGTTACACGAGTCAACAGGAAAATATGCAGGGGCAGGCGGCTTACGTGCTCGCGACCGGTGGCGTCGCGGCGCCAGCGCGGCGCCGCGTCAGCGCAGGCACTCGATGGCGACGAATTCGTCGCGGGCGGACGTGCCGGTGGTCGTCGGAACCGCGCCGGCGATCTCCTCGCGCTCGATCTTGCGGAACGAGGCCGCTTCCGCGTAGTCGCGGGACTTGCAATAGGCGGTGGCCATGGCCGCGCCGCAGCTTGCGCCGGTGGCGAGACAGCGGTCGACGCCGTAGCCGTCGGAGTTGTTGGCGACGATGAACGTACGCTTTTCGGCCTGCGCCGCAGTGCCGAAAACGGCACCCGCGAGGACGATCGCGGCGAACAAATACCGCATCCTTGACACCCCCTTCCCCGGTTTCCCGGAGAACCCCGACCGCGACATTGCGGGCAAATGCCTTAAGGGGCCCCTAACCGCCAAGGCCGATCC
>JBPYFJ010000143.1:0-5969 GCA_051985675.1 Xanthobacteraceae bacterium
GCGTACGCACGCCGATCGCGCTGCTGCTTCCCTATCTCGCACTGACTACGACATTCGTGCTCGGATACCTCGCCATCTCGCGCGGGGTCATCATCGAGCCGCCGGCCTTCGTCGCCAATTCGATCACCGCGATCATGGAGCGCATCACTCAGCGCGCCAATGCTCTGATGGGGCAGCCGTCATGATCGCGCGGACGCTCTCGCGATATTTCGGCAAACGCTTCCTGACAGCGGTGCTTGCGGTATTCGCGGGAACGCTGGTGCTGACCGCGATGATCGATTACCTCGAACTGCTGCGGCGGTCCGCGGACATCAAGGACGTATCGGCTCTCCTGATCGCCCAGATCACGCTGTTTCGCGTGCCCTTCATCACCGAGCGCGTGATGCCGTTCGCAGTCCTGGTCGGCGCGATGTTCTGCTACCTGAACCTGTCGCGGCGCTTGGAGCTTGTGGTCGCGCGGGCGGCCGGAATCTCCGCCTGGCAGTTCATCACGCCCGCCATCGTCATCGCCGCCTTGATCGGGATCGCGTTGACGACGATCTACAATCCGATCTCGGCGAGTCTGCGTGAATTGTCGACCCGGCTCGAGGCCGATCTGTCCGGCACCGGTCAGGGATTGCGCAATTCCGGCAGCGGGTTCTGGGTGCGGCA
This sequence comes from Xanthobacteraceae bacterium, assembly GCA_051985675.1. Classification (GTDB taxonomy): domain Bacteria; phylum Pseudomonadota; class Alphaproteobacteria; order Rhizobiales; family Xanthobacteraceae; genus JAFAXD01. The sequence goes on from JBPYFJ010000143.1 coordinate 652, forward strand.
GCGCACCGAGGACGGCCAAGCGGTCATCAACGCCAAATCGAGCCGCCAGCAAGGAATCGAACTCGGCGGCGTGAGCGTCTTCCGGCTCGATCCCTCCGGCAATTTCCGTGATCGCATCGAGGCCAAGAGCGCGACGCTCGAACCCGGCTATTGGCGGCTGGAAGAAGCGCGCTTCTACGCCAGCGGAGTCGCGGCGGTGGAGCGCGACGTCTACCGGTTCGGTACCAGCCTGACACCTGCTCAGGTCGGAGAAAGCTTCGCGACGCCGGAGACCGTGCCGTTCTGGCAGCTGTCCTCGTATATTGATACTGCGGAGAAGGCGGGGCTCGCCGCCGCCGGATATCGGCTGCAATACTACCAGCTGCTCGCACAGCCGTTTTATCTCGTGGCCATGGTGCTTCTGGCCGCCGCGGTGAGCTTGCGTTTCTTCCGTTTCGGTGGTGTGCAGAAGATCGTCCTCGGCGGTATCGGGGCCGGCTTCCTGCTCTACGTCATGGCAAAGATCACCGGCGACTTGAGCAAGGCCGGACTGATGGCCCCGTTGAGCGCGGCGGCATTGCCTCCCGCCATCGGCGCCGTGACCGGGGTGATCGCGCTTCTGTACCAGGAGGACGGGTGATGGCCGCGCGGACCACCCATCCTCGATCATCGCGCCGCCGCACTTGGTGCGGCGCGTTGCTCTTTCTTGCAGCCGCCGTCGCGTTGGTTGCGGGTCCGGGCAGCGTGTCGCCCTCGCACGGCCAGATGCTGACCTTTCCGCCGCGGCCGAAGCCGGCGGTCAGGCCCGACCGCGGCCAGGAGCAGATGCTCGTTCGTGCCGACGAGATCAACTACGACTACACCAGCGAGCGCGTCTCCGCCGTGGGCAACGTCCAGCTCTATTTCGGCAGCTCGACGCTCGTAGCCGACCGGGTGATCTACGACCAGAAGACCAAGCGCCTGCACGCCGAAGGCAACGTGCAACTGACTCAGAGCGACGGCACGGTCACTTACGGCGAGATCATGGATCTCAGCGACGATTACCGCGACGGCTTCGTGGATTCGCTGCGGCTCGATGCGCCCGAGCAGACCCGCTTCGCGGCGGAGCGGGCGGAACGAACCGGCGGCAATTACACCGTCTTCCACAACGGCGTCTATACCGCCTGCGAGGCGTGTGCGGACGATCCGACGAAGCCGCCGAAATGGCAGGTGAAGGCGGCGCGGATCATTCACGACCACGGCGAGAAGATGCTCTATTTCGAGGACGCGCGGCTCGAATTCGTCGGCGTCCCGATGGCCTACTTCCCGTACATGTCGGCGCCGGATCCGACCGTGAAGCGCAAGACCGGCGTGCTCACGCCGGCCTACAGCACAAGCTCGGTCTACGGGCTCGGTGTCACGATCCCCTACTACTGGGCGCTCGCGCCCAATTACGATTTCACGTTCTCCCCCATGATCACGACGCGGCAGGGTCCTCTGCTGCAAGGCGAATGGCGCCAACGGCTGCTCAACGGCGCATACTCCATCCGCGCCACCGGCATTTTCCAGCAGGACAAGGACCTGTTCGTGAACACGCCGGGCTATCTCGACTGGCGCGGCAGCCTGGAGACGTCCGGGCAGTTCAATCTTTCCGACAGGTGGGTGTGGGGCTGGGACGCGACCGTGCTTTCGGACAAGAACTATCTCTACGATTACGGTCTCCTGCGAAACCTGCAAGCGAACAATCTGACAAGGTTCGTCACCCCGGATTACGTCCTCTCGCAACTCTACCTCGCGGGTCGCGGAGACCGCAGCTACTTCGACGCCCGCACGATGTACTTCTACGGCTTGTCGCCTCTCGACCAGCAAGGCCAGCTGCCGGTCGTGCACCCGGTGATCGACCACGACTACGTCTTCAAGAGCCCGATCTTCGGCGGCGAATTGAGCTTCCGCAACAACCTGATCAGCCTCTCGCGCGACGCCGTCAACTTCGACCCGATCTCGCAGTTCGCCCTGACCAACAACTTGTGCACGCCGAGGACCGCCGACCCTGCCCTGATCAATGCCAACAACTGCCTGCTGCGCGGCGTTCCCGGCGAGTACACCCGCGCCTCCACCGAGTGGACTTGGAAGCGCACGGTCATCGACCAGTTTGGTCAGATGTTCACCCCCTTCTTCACCGTGCGCGCCGACTTTGCCGACATGAACATCGCCAATCAGCCCGGCGTCTCCAACTACATCAACGTCGGTCAGACCGACATCGGGCGCGTCATGCCGGTCGCGGGTCTCGAGTACCGCTATCCGCTCATCAACGCGCAGTCCTGGGGCACGCAGACGGTGGAGCCGATCGCTCAGCTCATCTTCCGGCCGAACGAAGGCTATGTCGGCGCGTTCCCCAACGAGGACGCACAGAGCTTGATCTTCGACGATTCAAACCTCTTCAAGGTGAACAAGTTCTCCGGTTGGGATCGCTTGGAAGGCGGCGGCCGGGCGAACGTCGGCGTTCAATACACCGCCCAGTTCAATCGCGGCGGCAACGTGAATCTGCTGTTCGGGCAGTCCTACCAGCTCTATGGACTGAACTCCTTCGCACTCGGCGGGACCACCAATACCGGTCTCAACAGCGGCCTCGATACCGCGCAGTCGGACTACGTGGCGCGCGCCTCGTATCAGCCGAGCACCGCCCTGGCCTTCACGTCGCGGTTCCGGTTCTCCGAGAACGACTTCACGCTGCAGCGGACCGAGCTCGAGACCACCGCCAACTTCGGCCGCTGGAGCACCACCGTGATGTACGGCAACTACGCCGCCCAGCCGCTGATCGGCTTCCTCAACCGTCGCGAGGGCGTCCTCGGCACTGCACGGCTGAAGGTGAACCCGAACTGGGTGCTGATGGGGGGAGCAGGATACGATATTCACGCCAAATCGGTCACGCAGACCCAGATCGGCGTCGGATATATCGACGACTGCCTCATCTTGGCCCTGAACTACATTACAAGCTATGCCTATAGCGGCAGTGTGTCGGTCAACCACACCTATATGATGCAGGTGAGCCTGCGCACGCTTGGTGGGAATACAAATTCGGGAGGCGGCGGACTCGGTCCGACCCCCGGCGCATTCGGCAGCACGCATTAGCCGTGCGCTGGTTTTGCAAGGTGCGATCGGGAGCGACCACAGCCGCGCAAGGACGAACGCCGAGTGCCGGATTCATTGGCGAAGGGGCGGACGGAGTGACCATGTTCAACGCTTTCACGACATTCCGCAAGCTTTTGGCTGCCACCCTGCTTGTGTGCACGGCCTCGGTGGCGGCAACCGCGGTCCGTGCCCAGCAGGTGGTCCTCATCGTCAACGGCGAGCCGATCACGGCGCTCGATATCGAGCAACGCAGCAAGCTCATTCAACTCTCGACCCATAAGGCTCCCCCGCGCCAGGACGTCATCGACGAGCTCATCAACGAGAAGCTCAAGGTGCGCGAGGCGAAGAAGTTTGGTCTCGACGTCTCCAACAGCGAGGTCGACGGGGCCTACGCCTCCATGGCAAGCCGCATGCGCTATACGCCCGAGCAGCTGACCCAGACGCTCGCAAGTTCCGGCGTCAACGTCGCGACCCTCAAGGCTCGCATCAAGGCTGACCTCGCCTGGCCGCAGCTGGTGAAGGGGCGGTACCAGTCGAGCCTGCAGATCGGCGAGAAGGACCTGCTCGGCGTGATGGAAACCAAATCCGAGGATGCGGTCGGCTATGACTATACCTTGCGCCCGATCCTCTTTCTCGTGCCGGCCGGGTCGCCGGACACGTTCGTCGAGGGGCGCAAGCGCGAGGCAGAGGCTCTGCGCGGCCGCTTTCAGAACTGCGACGAGGGACTCAACTTCGCGCGCGCCCTCAAGGACGTGGCTGTGCGCGAGCAGGTCGTTCGCAGCTCCGCCGACATTCCCGCCGAGTTGCGCAAGGTGCTCGACGGCATCGAGATCGGCCGGCTGACGCCGCCCGAAACCACCAAGTTCGGAGTCGAGATGTTCGCGATCTGCGCGAAGAAGGAGTCGTCCGCCGACAACACGCCGGGGAAGCGCCAGGCCCGCGAGAGCGTGATGGCTAAGCGCTATGAGCAAAAATCCAAGCAATATCTGCAAGAGTTACGCCGCGGCGCGATGCTCGAATACAAGGACAACAAATGAGGCTCCCGCGCGATGGCACGGCCGTTGGCGCTGACGCTGGGTGAGCCGGCCGGGATCGGACCCGACATCACCTTCGCCGCATGGCGGCGGCGTACCGAGCTAAATCTCGCCCCCTTCTATCTGCTTGCCGACCCGGACTTCGTCGCACGATGCGCGCAGCGGATCGCGCCTGACGTGCCCATCGCAGTGGTCGAGCCGGCGGCCGCCGCAACGTCCTTCGCAAGCGCCCTGCCTGTTGTCGACATCGGCGTGCCGGTCAGCGCCCAGCCCGGCCATCCGGATCGATCGAGCGCGCCGGCGGCGCTTGCCGCCATCCGCCGCGCCGTCGCGGACGTCAACGCCGGCACGGCGAGCGCCATCGTGACCAATCCGGTGGCCAAGAACGTGCTTTATCGCTCGGGCTTCGCCGAGCCCGGACATACCGAATTTCTCGCCAAGCTGGCCGAGGAAGCGACCGGCGTGGCCGCCCGGCCGGTCATGATGCTGTGGTCACCCGAGCTCGCGGTCGTGCCGGTCACCATCCATCTTCCGCTCAAGGACGTCGTCGCCAGCCTGAGCAGCGAGTTGGTCGTGGAAACCGGCCGCATCGTTGCGCGCGATCTGCGTGACCGATTTGGTATCGCGCGTCCGCGGCTGGCCGTGGCCGGGCTCAATCCGCATGCCGGCGAGGACGGCACGCTTGGCGACGAGGACCTGACCGTGGTGCGTCCGGCCGTCGAGCGGCTCGAAGCCGAGGGCATCGACGCGCGCGGGCCCTTGCCCGCCGATTCGCTGTTCCATCGGTCGGCGCGCGCGACCTACGACGTCGCGCTCGCCATGTACCACGACCAGGCGCTGATCCCGATCAAGACCCTGGCGTTCGACCACGCGGTCAATGTCACGCTGGGCTTGCCGTTCGTGCGCACCTCGCCCGATCACGGTACCGCATTCGATATCGCCGGCACCGGCCGCGCCGATCCCACGAGCCTGATCGCGGCCATCCAGCTCGCGACAAGACTGTCATCTCCGGCCCAGCCTCACCCGGTCGCGCTCGGCGATCGTGGCCCGCAAAGACGCGCTCAAACGCCCTGATGAGCGCCGTCGACGATCTTCCGCCGCTGCGCGAGGTGATCCGTCGACACGGGCTGCGAGCCAAGAGGTCCCTCGGCCAGAATTTTCTTCTCGATCTCAATCTCACCGCACGCATCGCGC
>JBPYFJ010000144.1:0-69669 GCA_051985675.1 Xanthobacteraceae bacterium
GAGAACGCCTGGCTCGCAACCAGGATCCCAGGGGGCCCGGGGACCCGCCAACACCGGCACCATGACCGGTCACGCTGCGGCCTCCGGCCAAAAATCGCCGCCGTGGAGCGCCGAACGGCGCCAGCGCGCCCGATCGCAAGGGTGCGCTCCGCGCCTGAAAAGCGCGGACAGACTTGGTTTAGCGCCGTCTCGGCGCTCCACCCCCCTCATTGTGGGGACGGAAAAAGAGAACGAAGGGCGGCCCGGCGCCCAGTCCCACCGGGACGCGGAGCGTTGGCTGTTTCAGTCGGATTTGCGACTGTGGTGGTAGAGGCGGCGAATGCGTTGCCGTCAACAAACACTCGGGCGTGACATCTTCGCTCTCGCACCGGCCAGCCACGAACCTTGTTGCGTCGCGATCGATGCCTGCGATCTATCGCTTTTGCGCATCGAGCCAACGGCGGATTTCGTCGAAGTCAGCCACGCCTTCCAGAATCATCGCGACGCCGTCACGTCCGATCAGCACGGTTCGGGGGATTTCTCCACGCCATTGCGGATCAATCTCGTACCGCAGCGGCTCGACGAAGCCATCGCCGAACGTCCAGTTTTCGGCGCCGCCGAGTCCGGCCTGGTCCAGCATCGTGGCGACTGTACCGGACTCGTTCGGAACAAGGTCTGCATCGATCAACACAAGGCCGATGTCGGGGCGCTCGCGCAGGAATGCACCCCAGCGCGGCATTTCGGTCCGGCATGGCCCGCAGGTCACGCCCCAGATATGCACGATGGTGGGCTGGCCGGCGTGCGCGCGAAGAATTTCGTTCCAGCTCCCACGCCCGAACTCCCGCAGGTTGTCGATCGTTGCCGACCCGACGCACGTCGGCGCAAGCGTTGCTAACGCGAGTGCAAACCACGCCAGTTTTTTCATGAGAATTCCTCGAGCGCGATCAGGCGATAGCCTTCGCGATGGGTCTGCCAGGACAGAAACGCGCGCGTGCCGTTTGTTACGAGCAACGGATGATCGGATGCATCGCTGGTTTCTGCCACCGCCTTCGGCGCGGACCAGGTGTTCCCGCCATCGTGAGATGCCATCAGTTGCACCGTGGTCTTCTTTCCGTCGAATTCTTTCCAGGCGAGCCACAGTGTGCTGGCCACCGCTACGACCGACGGCCGCGCCGGCGCACGGGCCGGGTCTCCGATCGGCATCGGCTGCGAAAAGGTCCGCCCGCCGTCGCTCGAGTGCGCGTAGAACAGGCCCTTGCGCGCGCGGCCGCTGGTGAACCATGTCACGTGATAGTCGCCGTTGGGCGCAAGCGCGAGGCTCGGTCCGTGGTGGGGGCACGCCTCGATGCGCCAATCATCGACGCTGACCCGGTAGAAAGGGCCTGGGGTCGTCGGATTGATGAATGTCGTGATCGCGTGATCGCGGATTGAACCCTCGAAAATGTTTCGAAACAGCACGATCGGCCGGCCGGGCCCGGCGAACGCGACGCCCAAGCGGCAGCATTCGCAGGTGTTGTCCTGTGCGAGCCGGGTCTCGGAAAAGGTCGCGCCTTGATTGTTCGACCACGCAAACGCGAGTGCAGCGCCCGGGTATTTCTCGCCGCGCGCTCGCGCAGGCGCGCGATTGCGCTTGTCGAGCCAAGCCGCGAACAGTGCTCCCTCAGGATCAAAGGCGGCGATCTGAAAGCGCTGGCTCTCCGCATCAGCCGTAATCGGCGTGGGGGGCGCGAACGTCCGGCCGCCATCCTCGGAATGGGTGTAGAAAACCTGGCCGTTGAATTCCCTGTCCTTGAAAATATCGAAGGCGACTGCGATGCGCCCTTGCCGGTCTACCGCAATCGCAGGGCGTGCATCAGGACCCCAGTCAAGCGAGAGCGGCTCCGGATTGACCGCAACGGCGGAGGAGAACGTGTGACCGAAGTCGCTTGAGCGGGCGACCGAGATGTATCCGCCTGCGTCCCACGCGAGCCAGAGCGCGCCGTCCGGCGCGAACGTCGGGGTTACTTTGGTGGCGCAGGCAAGTGTTGGACCCTCGCATGCCTGTTTGGCGCCGTGCACGTGCGACATCTGAGCGGTTGCGAGGGCGGACGAGAGAAGCAGGGCGCTTGTTCCCAACAAGAGCAGAACGAGCGCCGGCGGCCCGAACACGGACGCGCGTGCGAGATGGGTTGGCATAAATGGGCTCCGCAGATGATACGACGTGGGTTGCTATCGCGGCCCCGGGCCGCGGATATCACGCCGTGTGCGGAGGCCCTGTCGGAGGCTTGCCGGGATCGCGCGGAGCAATCCGCGGATTGGGGTTGTCGGCTCGTTCGGCCGAGAGGAAGGAGCTTTGTCCGAGCGCTGCTGTGAAGACCGCGTTCGCCGGAAGGAGGGGCGCGCCCGTGCTGGCGACGCAAAGGACACAATGGAGCTTCCCGGCGTCCGGCAATGCAGGTGATTGCTCGTCCAACGCCCCGTTGTGGCTGAGGCAAGTCTCAAACCCGCTGGCCGCATCGCGCGCAACGGCGATCTGGCTTGCCAGTCCACTGGCGAAAATGGCGTTGAGTGCAAGCGCATAAGCGGCAAGGCCCGCCACAACGGCGCGCCATGTCCGGCCGTTTTGCCTCCTGCGCAACATGTATGACCTCACGCCGCGCACACTAGCAGCCGCGTTGCACAACAACGCAACTAAGCGGGTAACCGATACACGCCGGTAGCGTTGCCGCGAAACAACGCTTCCCGCTGCGCCTGCGTCATCTTGAATTTGAATGCGTAGGCCGGGTCGTCATAGTCCCAGTGCGGATAGTCGGTTGAGAACATCAGCCGGTCCCAGCCGATCCAGTCGATGGTTTCGCGCAGGTGTTCCGGATTGGCGGGCTCCTCGATCGGCTGGGTCGTGTACCAGATGTTCTGACGGATATATTCGGACGGCGGGCGCTTGAGGTGCGGAACCTCGTCGCGCATGCGCTCCCACAGCCGGTCGAGCCGCCAGCTCAGCGAGGGCACCCAGGCGAAGCCGGATTCCACCAGCACCACCCGCAGCCGCGGGAAGCGCTCGAACACGCCCTCCATAACCAGGCTGGTGACGACCGATTCCATGGTCGGCGCATTGGCGTAGTGATGTTCGTAATAAAATGACGGCCAGCCGCCTGCGGTGATGGCTTGGCCCGAATAGCCGCCGATGTGCATGCCGATCGCGATGTCGGCAGCCTGCGCGGCGGCGAATACCGGCCAGTAGCGGCGATGGCCGAGCGGCTCCGCGGCAAACGAGGCGGTGGTGATCTGCACGAAGTGCGGATCACTGGCGCGCTTTTCGATCTCGGCCGCAGCGGCCTCCGGGAAATCCTGCGGCACATAGATCGAGGCCTTCAGGCGGGGCTCGGGCTTGGCCCAGGCGTGCAGTTGCCAATCGTTGATCGCCGAACACAACGCCGCGCCGAAGTCGAGGTTGCGCTGGTCGTATCCGCCGATGCGCAGCGGATGCAGAATGCCGTGGGTGATGTTGTTGGCGTCGAGGTGCTGCTGCCGCATGAAGTCGAGGTCGGAGGCGGGCGGGCCGCCGCCGGGCGGCCAGGAGTCGCGCCGTGCGGTCGCGGGCTGCATGCGCGGATAGGGCAGGTAGGTCGAAAGCCCCTGGCGCACCAAACTCCCATAAGTGTCGTAGTGCTTCCACCAGCGCTCGGAGAGGAAGGGCTTGAGGTCGGCTTTCGACTTCACCGATGGATGGATGTCGCAATCGATGATGCCGAGCTTGGTTGGCGCACTTCCGTCGGCAAGATCGCGCTTGCGGGTGTGCACGTTCATCGCGCCATCTCCTGTTCCTTGGCTCTCACCGGCTCGCGCAGCCGCGCGTAGGTGGCCAGCGGATTGTCGACCATCACCTTCCGCTTGAGCCGGTCGGGGAAGCCATCCGGAAACGCCTCGGTTCCATCGAATTGCCAGTGCGGATAGTCGGTCGAGAACAAGATCAGATCGTCGCAACCGATCTGATCGATCACGCGCTCCATCTGCTGAGCGTCGGGCGGTGCGTCCGAAGGCTGCAGGGTGAAGCGGACATGGCGGCGGATGAGCTCCGAGGGAGCGTCCTTGACCCAAGGCACCTCGCGGCGGACGCCGCGCCAGATCTTGTCAATGCGCCAGCAATAGCCGGGCAACCAGGTGAAGCCGGCCTCGATCAGCACGACCTTGAGGGCGGGAAACTTTTGAAACACGCCCTCGGTGATGAGGCTCAGGAGCTCTTGCTTAAACGCGGGCGCGTTCGAGGCGTATTCCTCGATGAAATAGGACGGCCAGCCGGCATTGGATGGTGCGAACCGATAGCTCGAGCCGGCATGGAAGCCGATTGGCAGGTTGTGGCGCTCCGCCGCCTCGTAGATCGGCCAGAAATAGCGCCGGCCCGCCGGCATCTCGGTATTCGCCAGCATCAGCACCTGCACAAAGCGCGGATCAGCCGCACACCGCTCGATCTCCTGCGCGGCCTGTTGCGGGCTCTGAGTCGGCACCATGATGGACGCGCGCAAGCGCGGCTCGTGATCGAGCCATTCGCGCGCAACCCAGTAGTTGACGGCGCGGCACAGGACCGCGGCCATGTCCTCATTGAACATGACCTGCGCCGCGTAGATGACGTTGCAGATCGCGTATCGCGTGCCGAACGGATCGAGCGCCTGTATCCTAAGCTGCGCGAGGTCGCTCCCCGGCAGCCCCGTTTGCGGCCGATAGTCTTCGCGTACGCACAGCGGCGCGTTGGGCGGAAAGCTTGTCATGTGCAGCGTGAGCCGCTCGGTGCCGCGGGTGATCAAATGCTCGCGCCAGTACTCGTCCGTGTAGGGAAGCAGCGCCCGCATGTCCGGCACCGCCGGATGGAGATCGCAGTCGATGACACCTTGGGATTGCATCGGGCCTTGTTTCCTCGAACCGGGTCGCGGCGGCAACGGCGACGCGTACATTGTTAAACTATACCCCCGCGGTTGCCGCGCAAAGCGCGTCGGCGCAAGCGTGATATGCGGGCAAAGCCAGCGGGCGTCGACCGCATCGCGAAATCAGCTAAGATGGTTGCAGGCACTGCCCACAAGTCCATGCGCAAATTTTCAAGGGAGGTCGTGATGGTCCCGGTCCGCCGGATCGCCCATGCCGGTTTCGAGACGCCTGATCCGGAACGGCTCGTTGACTACTACACGAATGTCATCGGTCTCGCGGTCGTCGGTCGCGACAAGGACGCGACCTATCTCGCAAGCCTGCAGGACCACGCGGTAGCGATTCGCCGCGGATCGTCGCCGCGCTGCGCGCGCCTCGCTTTCCAGATCGCGCCCGATGGCGATCTCGGCGAATTCGAGAAAGGCATCAAAGGTCACAACATCAAGACGGCGCGCAAGACCGATCCGGAACCCGGCATTCCGGAGATCGTGACCTTCGAGGACCCCAAAGGCACCATTCTCGAAGTCTTTCGCGAGCGTGAGCTGCCGAAGGCGCCCGCGCAGCACAACGGCGGCATTGCGCCGTTCAAGCTCGGTCACGTCGCTTTCAACTGCATCGACGTGAAGAAGATCACCAACTTCTATTGCGATGTGCTCGGCTTTCGGGTGTCCGACTGGTTCGGCGACATCTTCTCATTCCTGCGCTGCGGGCCGGACCACCACACCATCAACTTGCTCGATGCCAAGCAGGTCAGGATGAATCACATCGCCTTCGAGCTGCGCGACTGGAGTCACCTGCAGACTGCGTGCGATTTTCTGAGCGTCAACGGCTATACCCTGATCTGGGGTCCAGGCCGACACGGGCCTGGGCACAATCTATTCTCCTATCACAAGAATCCGGACGGACACGTGGTCGAGCTGTTTGCCGAGCTCGACCACATGAACGACGAGTCGCTCGGATATTTCGAGCCGCGACCGTGGCATCGCGATCGCCCGCAGCGGCCGAAGGTGTGGCCGCTCGATCCGAAAAGCGCCAACCTGTGGGGAATCGGTCCGCCGCATGAAATGATGGAATGAGGTCCGCGCAACCGCCGGACAAGAAAGGCCGGCCGGCGCGGCCGAAGGCCTCACGGGAGGAAAAGCGTCATGTCGATGAGATCTATTGTGCGCGCGTGTCTTGCGGCGGTCGCATTGGCGTTCGCCGCCATGCCGGCCATTGCTGCCGATCCGATCAAGATCGGCTTCAGCATGGCGCTCACCGGCGCCGTTGCCCCCAACGGAAAGCAGCTGCTGTTGGCGCTCGAAATCTGGCGCGACGACGTCAACGCCAAAGGCGGACTACTGGGTCGCCCCGTCGAGCTCATTTATTACGACGACCAGAGCAATCCGTCGAATGTGCCCGGCATCTACACCAAGCTCCTCACCGTCGATAAGGTCGATCTCCTGCTCGGACCGTACGCAACCAACATGATCGCGGCGGCAATGCCGGTAGTGATGCAAGCCAACAAGACCACGATCGGCATGCTGGGCGTCAACATCAACCGGCAGTTCAATTATCCGCGCTACTTCTCGATGATTTCCGGCGGAGACGAGGGTACGCTCGCGTTCTCCAAGGGCTGGTTCGAGCTTGCGGCGGCGCAGACACCCAAGCCTAAGACGGTTGCGATCGTGGCCGCTGATGCAGAGTTCGGCCGCACGACCTGCGACGGCACGCGCGAAAACGCCAAGAGCGGCAGTTTCGACATCGTCTACGACAAGAGCTATCCACCCAGCACGACGGAATACGCCTCGATCCTGCGCGCGATCCAGGCGACCAATCCGGACCTGATCTACGTGTGCGCCTATCCGCCCGACACGGTCGGCTTCGTTCGCGCCGCCAATGAGATCGACCTCAAAGCCAAGATGTTCGGCGGCGCCATGGTCGGGTTGTTCGCAACGCCGATCAAGATGCAGCTCGGCCCGCTCATGAACGGTCTTGTGTTCATGGAAAGTTTCGTGCCGTCGCCGAAGCTTCTTGGCTTACCAGGCCTCAAGGAGTTGCTCGCCAAATATCAGGCCAAAGCGCCGGAGCTCAAGATCGATCCTCTCGGCTACGGTTATATCCCGTTCGGTTACGGCGCCGGCCAAGTTCTGGCGCAAGCCGTCGAGGGCACCAAGAGTCTCGATCACGGCAAGCTGGCCGACTACATCCACGCCAACACCTTCCAGACGGTGGCGGGTGACATCCGGTTCGGCAAAGATGGTGAGTGGGCGAAGTCGCGCCAGTTCTTCAGCCAGTTCCAGAACGTCACGGGAAATGATCTCAATCAATTCCGCGACACCAGCCACCAGGTGATCTTGTGGCCGGCCGATTACAAGACCGGCAACATGATCTATCCGTACGACAAGGCAAAGAAGAGCCCGTAGCGAACTGGCGCGATCAGAGCAGCGTCAGGCGCGACGCCTCGGACCATCCGCTTTAGTCAGCCCGCGGGCCCTTGGGCACGAGCCGCGTCACGGTCGAACCCTCGACGTCCTCGCTATGGGTCAGATGACGGAAGCTTTCGATGTCGGCCGGCCTGCCCAGCAGACCAAGCGAGCCCGGCCTTCGGATCGCAGCGTGTGATGCAGCAGGCTGATCGCGGTGAATGTAGCCAACGCGCATACGACGACGGCCAAACCAACGAGTCGAAGGTCGTGCTCGTAGACAATGCAATTTAGCACCGTCAGCATATGCGCCTCGTTGCTGTTGCAGGAATTTGCGCAGCGCTGTTCTGCGCGATCAGCCCCGCAAATGAACCCTGTTAGATTCGATTGCCCGTGCGTAACTAAGAGGTTAAACTATATCGAGTTCAGGTGATGCACACGGGCGGTCGTTCACAAACTTGTTGTTGTTGTCATAGTGACGACCGAGCTACACGACTATCGTTGTCGACGCGCCTGAGCGCCGACGGAACGCGGGCTATCGCGCTGATGCAACGTCGCAACTTGACACCGTTGTGATCACCGTCACAATTGCATGTAACAAACATGGTTAAGCCGGAGAGCGCCGTGGCTCAGCGCGCTGCGCCGCCGTTTCGCGCCGACCACGTCGGCAGCCTGTTGCGTCCGCGCGCACTGCTTGATGCCCGCGCGCGGCGCGCGCGCAACGAAATTTCGGCGCAAGACCTGGAGCGACACGAGGACGAGGCAATCCGCGATGTCGTAAAGATGCAGAAGGACGTCGGTCTTCGCGTTGCCACCGATGGCGAATTCCGACGCGAGATGTGGCACACGGATTTCCTTGCCCAATTCATCAATGTTGAGGTCGTGCCGGGAAAAATCAAAGTGCGGTTCAGGTCCACGGAGGGCGAGACCGAGATGGAACCGCCGGGTGCCGTGGTCAGCGGCATACTGGGCTGGCCGGCGGGCGGCATCTTCGTCAACCACTTCAAGTTTCTGAAATCGGTAGTGTCGGACGGGATCGCGCCAAAAATCACGATCCCGTCCCCGAGCACCATGCACTTTCGCGGCGGCCGCGCCGCGGTCGACCGGGCCGCGTATCCCGTGATGGCCGCTTTCTATGCCGATCTCGCGCGCGTTTACGGCGAGGAGGCGCGCGCGTTTGCGCAGGCGGGTTGCCGCTATCTTCAGATCGATGAGGTGAACCTCGCGTTCCTATGCGACCCGAGGCTGCGCGCCGAGATCCGCACCACGATCGACGAAGATCCGGATCGTCTGCCGCGCACCTACGCGAATCTGATCAATGCATCGATCGCGAACCGCCCGAAGGACATGGTGGTGTGCCTCCATCTTTGCCGAGGCAACGCGGCGAGCAGCTGGCTTGCGCAGGGCGGGTACGATCCGATTGCCGAGGTACTGTTCAACGAGGTCGGGGTCGACGGATTTTTTCTGGAGTACGATACTCCGCGCGCCGGCTCGTTCGAGCCGCTTCGGTTCGTGCCGCGGGGTAAGATGGTCGTGCTAGGGTTGGTCACCAGCAAGTCCGGCGCGATGGAGACGAAGGACGCGCTCAAGCGTCGCATCGAGGAGGCGGCGCGTTTCTGCCCGCTTGAACAGCTGGCGCTCAGCCCGCAATGCGGGTTTGCGAGCGGCGCGCCAGGCAACAAGATTTCGTTCGAGGACGAAGTCCGCAAGCTGCGCCTGGTGGTCGAGACGGCTAGCGAAGTGTGGGGATAGGGACCAACCCGCTGGGTTGGTGCCGGCCGATCAGGCTTGGTTGAGCCGCGTCGCGATATTTGCGGTGTTCCTGGCGTCGTTCGGGGGAACCATTTGAACGATCAGCGACTTTAGGATGCGGGGCGCACAGTCGAAGGGGCCGCTGACCGTCTCGTCGAGCGCGACACATTCTGATGGGTATGGCGGATTGCGATTCTGGATGCCGATCTGCATTGTGGCGTTGGTCGGAATCATCGTTTCGGCCGCCGTCGGGATTCGCTTCTACCGTCAGGAAATCGCCGCCGAGCAAAGTCTGCTGGAGCGCAGCGTCGACGCGCATGCCGGGCTCGTTCAGGAACGGCTGCACGAGCGCGACGTCCTGGCTCGGATTGCGGCGGCGATGTTTACCGCGCCACCTGCCATCGGCAGCGACCCACTGGTAGCCTTGCGCGCTCCGCTCCGCGCGCTCACGGTCGGTCCGGTGGCGGTGGAATGGATTCCACGCGTCGATCCCGCGCAGGCCGATCAGGCCCTGCAGGCGCTTGCAACCGCGGGGATGAACCCGCCACGCTTTCTTGGCCCCGATCTTAAGCCGCTCGATCCGCGTGCACCTGCGCGGCCAATTTACCCGGTAACCGACGTCGAACCGCGCACCGCGGAAAATCTGCGAATGCTTGGGTACGATCTGGGCGCTGATCCGCGCACGATGGCAGCGATCAACAACGCGTCTCAGACGGGATCGCCGTTTGTGACCGATCCGCGTCCGCTGCGGCAGACGCCGCAGCATCTCGGGGTTGTTCTCTTCGTTCCGGTCTTTCGGAGTGGCGACCAACGATCTCCGGCGGGTTTTTTGAGTTTTGCGTATCGGCTCGATCAATTGCTGGTCTACTTCGGTGACCCCTATCCGCTGATCGTCACCTTTGTGGATCCGGATAATCCCGATGGGCCCCCGCTCTTCAGCGTTGCGCCTGCCAACGCGCGCGGTGCCAAAGCCGAGGAGAATCCGGCGCGTGAGTCCGACGCGCGTAAGCGCGATCTCCAATTCGGAAATCGGCAATGGACGGTCTTCTATCAGCCCGCACGCACACCCGGATATCGCGCCTTGCTGCTTGCGGCCAATGCCGCTGCCATCGGGCTCGCGCTGACCAGTATCATCGTCGGATTATTTGGCTACGTGGTCCACAATAACCTGCGGCTCAGCAACGAAGTCCAATCGCGCATCGCCGTTGAGCAAAGGTTGAACTCGGTCATTCGCGAGCTCAACCATCGTGTCAAAAACATGCTGGCCGTCATACAATCGATCGTCGTTCGCAGCTTGCGCTCGGGGACGATCGTTGACGAGGCCCGCGAGCTGGTCGCCGGCCGCCTGCAGGCGATGTCGCATGCCGTCTCGCTGTTGACGGAAACCGAGTGGCAGGGGATCAATCTGCGCGACCTTTTCTCCGCCCAGGTGCTGCCGGTGACAACGCGCGTCGCAATCGACGGGCCGGACGTCATCATCGGCGCGCGCGCCGCGCAGGCACTCTCGCTGTTGCTGTTTGAGCTTTCGGCCAATGCGGCCAAACACGGCGCACTATCGACGCCGAACGGGACGGTCAAAGTAAGATGGTCGGTTGAAGGCGCGGGTAAGGACGCGGAGTTTCGCTTTCGGTGGGAAGAGCTCGGCGGATTGCAGCCGGCAGATCCGCAATATTCCGGTTTCGGGTATATCGTTCTCGATCGCGTTGCGCCGGAGGCCGTTCGCGGCGCGGCCAAGCGGTTCTACGCGCCGTCCGGGTTCGTTTACGAACTCGAGGCTCCGGTCTCGGGCCTGGGGGGCAAAGCAGACGACGATTAATTAGCGGCCGCTTCCGCCAGCGACCACGGCACGGCTCGCCTGATCCGGCCCGAAGTCATCAACGCCCTCGATCGACAGCAATTCGGCGAGCTTGACCCGCGCGCGGTTGACACGGCTTTTGACCGTGCCGACCGCGCATCCGCAGATCTCGGCGGTTTCCTCGTAGGAAAAACCGGAAGCGCCGATCAGGATCAGCGCCTCACGTTGGTCGGGCGGCAATTTTGCGAGCGCCTGTTGAAACTCCTGAAACTCGATGTGGCTGTTCTGCTCGGGATGGGTCTTGAGCGTTTCAGCAAATCGGCCGTCGCTGTCTTCAACCTCGCGCCGGCGCTTGCGGTATTCCGACCGGAATAGGTTGCGCAGAATCGTGAAGAGCCAAGCCGGAAGGTTGGTCCCGGGTTCGAACGAATCGATGTTGGCCAACGCACGCAACAGCGTCTCCTGCACGAGATCGTCGGCCCGATCTACGTTGCCGGACAGCGATATGGCGAACGCGCGCAGGCTCGGCAGGGTCGCGAGGATCCCGTCGCGGACCGATCGGTCTCCACCTTTGCCGGTTCGATTACTGGACATTCAAGTCTTGTCCTCGTCGTTCCGCTGATCGAGCTTCTTCAGCAATTCGGTGAAACGATCAGGAATGCCCTGTGCCATGACGTCGTTGTACATGGCGCGCAATTGCTGACCGATGCGATCCTGAATCTGGCGGCCGAGGGCTGCTTGTTTTGGGGAAACGTCTGAAACTTGCATTTTCGATCCGGATTTTGCCGGCTTGCGTTCGTTCATATCTTTAACCCCCTTGCCGGCGGACCAGCCGAGGCGCTCTCCGTGGTATGAAGAACCCGCTACTCCACTCCGGGTTCCAAAAATGGAACTCCTCGTAGCGTTAGGCGTTTAAACTGTCACCGTGCTCCGAAAAGGGGGATGCTTGGTGTCTAGATCCGAAACGGTAGCTAAATACCTGCCATTTCTGCGGCGCTATGCACGCGCCCTGACAGGGACGCAACCCTCGGGCGATGCCTACGTGGCCGCCACGCTGGAGGCGCTCGTCGAGGACGGGTCGGTGCTTGAAGCCGGTCGCAACCCGCGGGTCGCGCTCTTCAAGTTGTTCACCAAGATATGGAAATCAGTCGCGCTCAACGCGTCGAACGAGTCACCGGATAATGTGCGCCCGCCCGAGCAGCGGCTTGCGAATCTGACCCCGATGCCACGGCAAGCGTTCCTGCTGATGGCGCTGGAAGGGTTCTCCGAAGAGGACGCGGCGGAAATCCTGGACTGCGACGTGGCTGAATTGCGCCGGCTGGTCGACGAGTCCGGGCGCGAACTCGCGGCTGAGATCGCGACCGATGTCTTGATCATCGAGGACGAGACCTTCATCGCCATTGACCTGGAAACGCTGGTCGACAGCCTTGGGCACCGGGTGATCGGGGTTGCGCGCACCCACGCGGAAGCCGTCAAGCTTGCTAAAGCCAAGCAGCCGGGCCTTATCCTCGCGGACATTCAACTCGCTGACGGCAGCTCGGGTCTCGATGCCGTCAATGAGTTGCTGCGGTCCTTCGAGGTGCCGGTCATCTTTATCACCGCCTATCCGGAGCGCTTCCTCACCGGCGAGCGGCCGGAGCCGGCGTTCCTGATCTCAAAGCCATTCCAGCCCGCGATGGTGTCTGCGATCGCGAGCCAGGCATTGTTCTTTGAACGCAACGCCAAGCAACGCGCGCGGCGAATCCCGGCCTAAGACCGGCGTCAACACCTGCATCGCAGCTCATGGTACCGGGGCACGGGTCGCCACCGGGCCGCGACGTCGTCTGCAGGAATTTGCCCGGCCATAGCGTCCCGCCAGGAAAAGTGAGCTGCTTCGGCAAAAAATTTGGGCGTAGCCGACATATCGACTACGCCCAGAGGGTGGCCGGCCAAGCACGGGGGGCTTGGGGGGATGGGAATGGCCGGTCGCTATGTCAATGCGACCCCCGGCGGTTGGTTCCCGGCCGCCGATGATTTTTTGACCCACTGTGACAGGAATGAAAGGGCTCACCCGAACTGGTATCCCGCGACCGAACGAGGGCAGCGCGGGACGGAACCGCCTTCGACGACCGGCCGGATGGGCGAGCCGGGACAACGCACGCAAGCGGCGACAGCGGAACCGAGCCGCGCTCGTTGTCAGTCGTAGCGCCCCGATGCTAAGTTTTTTCGATGTCGAAAATCCTGGTTGTCGAAGACGATTCGCTGGTGCGAGCGCTGGCCGTCGATTTCTTGTCGGAACTCGGCTTGGCGGCCGAGGAGGCAGGGTCGGCCGCAGAGGCGCTCGTCAAGATCGCCGACCCCGACATCACCGGTCTGGTCATCGACATCGGGTTGCCCGACCAGGACGGCGATGAGATCGCGTCCGGGTTTCGCCAAACGCATCCACATCTCCCGATCATCATTGCAAGCGGGCGGGGCGAAGCCGAGCTCACTCAGAAATTTGCCGGTGACGCCCGTATTCGCGTCGTGAGCAAACCTTATACGCTCGACAGCCTCGAGCAGGCGCTCAAGGCGGTGGGAATTCCGCCTGGACGTTGAGCCTCGTGCGGGGCGCCGGCCCGCCCTTCATGACCAGCAATCATCGGCCACATGCCGATCTTTCATGAGATGCCCGCAGGTCATGCGGTAAATCTCATGCGTCTGCATGGAGAGCGTCTTTGCCGGATGGTGCGCCATACGATGTGGTGATTGTCGGCTACGGCCCGACCGGGATGCTCGCCGCGTTGCTGCTCGGGCGCGCCGGCCACCGCGTCGCGCTGATCGAGCGCTACACCACGCTCTACAATCTCCCGCGTGTCGGCATCGTGCACGACGACGTGCTGCGCATGTTTCAGGACGTCGGCATCAACGAGAAGATCGCGCCCGCCACGTTTTTCCTCCCGGTCTACGAACTCGCCAGCCACGGACGCATCCTGTTGTCCAATGAGGTGGCGCGGCAGGCGACCCACGGTTGGCCCGAAATGACTTCGATCTACCAGCCGGCCTTCGAGGCTGAGCTCGATCTCGTCGTCAGGGCCTTGCCGAGCGTCGACGTGCTGCAAGGGCAAACGGCGATGGCGCTCGCGCAGGACGGCGAGCGCGTGGTGGTGACGGTGCACGATCAGGGCGGGACGCAGCGCAAGATCGAAGGGCGTTGGCTCATCGGCGCCGACGGCGGTAACAGCGTTGTCCGTCAAGCCCTCAATGTCGCGTACGAGGATCTCGGCTTTGTCCAGGACTGGTTGGTGATCGACGCCCGTGCCAAACGCCCGCCACGACCCGATCTGCCGTTCTTGCGCCAGTTTTGCGAGCCGACGCAGCCCGGCATGACCATGCAGATGGGTCCGCACCATCGCCGCTGGTCGTTCATGATTTTTCCGGGAGAGTCGGCGGAAACCGCGGTCAAGCATGAGAACGTCTGGCGCAGGCTCGACCGGCCCGAAGGGGCGACACCGGATGAATTCGAGTTGATCCGCGTTGCCTCATACAAATTCCAGTCGCTGATCGCGCGGCGGTGGCGCGTCGGCCGGGTGTTTCTCGCCGGCGATGCCGCCCATCAGATGCCGCCGTTTCTGGCGCAAGGGTTGTGTTCCGGTTTCCGCGACGCCCACAACCTTGCCTGGAAACTCGACCTCGTGCTGCGCGGGATCGCGACGCCGACATTTCTCGACACCTATATGGCCGAGCGCGAACCCAATGCGCGCGCCACCGTGATCGAAAGCATGCGCGTCGGCCAGAACGTCAACGAGCGCGACCCCGAGAAGGTCAGGAAGCGCGATGAGCAACTGCTCGCGCTGCAAGCCGCCCGAAAGGCATCGACGGGCGGCAAGCAGCTGATCGCGTTCCGGGTGCCCGGGCTCGAAGCCGGCTTCATCGCCCGTGGGGCGCGGGCCGCCGGCGCCGCGTTTCCGCAGGCTCAGGTCCGCTTGGATGGGCAGGAAGGGCGCTTTGACGACATCGCGGGCCGTGGCTTCATGATGCTCGCCCGTCACGGCGATCCGAGTAATGCCCTGTCGACTGGGGACCGCGCTTTCTGGGCCGCGCTCGGCGGCAAGTCCGTCTCTTTGGATGGTGCGGCCGGTGGTCTCGTCGATCAGGAGGCACAATATATGCGTCTACTCGATGAGCACGGCTGTGACGTGCTGATCACGCGGCCAGACTATTATATGTTCGGAGCCTGCACGTTCGCGCAATTGCCCGCAGTGCTCGCCGATATGCGGGCGCAGCTCGGCACCGGACAGTAGGACGGGTTGAGCGCAGCGAAATCCATCAATGTTTGCGACATGAAACGATTGGTTTTCGCCTTCGGCTCAACCAATCCCGACTGGCTTCGTGGCTACCTGATCGGCGGGGCGTACTGAATGCCGCCGCGGTTCCATAAATTGTTCTCAGCGCGCGGAATCCCAAGCTTTGATGCGGATCCGACGTTACGCGTGAAGATCTCGCCGTAGTTCCCGACCTGCGCGATGATGCGTGCAACCCAATCCTTGGTCAGACCGACCTGCTCGCCGAAGTTGCCGTCATTGCCGAGAAGCCGCATGACGTCGGGCTTGGTCGACGTCTTGGCGGCATCGAGCGTGTCTTTGCCGACTCCCAGCTCCTCCGCGTTGAGCAGGGCAAACAGCGTCCATTTAACAATCTCAAACCACTGATCGTCTCCCTGCCGCACGGCCGGTCCGAGCGGCTCCTTGGAAATCACGTCGGGCAGCACCACGTGGTCGGCGGGATTCTTGAGCGACAGCCGCTCGGCATAGAGCCCCGACACATCCGTCGTCAGCACATCGCAACGGCCGGAATCGTACGCGCTCAAGGCTTCCGCGGCGGTCGGCAGCGCGACGGCCTCGTACGGCATGTTGTTGGTCGTGAAGAAGTCCTTGAGATTGAGTTCAGTCGTTGTGTTGCTTTGCACGCAGACTTTCTTGCCGCCGAGCTCGAGTGCCGAGCCTATATTGAGCGCATTGCGCACCATGAACCCTTGGCCGTCATAGTAGAGCACGCCGGCGAAATTGAGCTTGTCGTCGGTCTCGCGCGACATGGTCCAAGTCGAGTTGCGGGCGAGCACATCGATCGTGCCCGCCTGCAGTACCCGGAAGCGCTCACCGGTCGAGAGCGGGAAGAACTTCACCTTGCTCGCGTCATTGAAGATCGCTGCCGCCAGTGCCCGGCAGAAATCGACGTCGAGGCCCGACCAATTGTCCTTGTCGTCGGCGAGCGAGAACCCATAAAGCCCCTGGCTGATCCCGCAATTGAGCGCGCCGCGATCCTTGATCGCCTTGAGGGTTTGCGCCTGTGCACCCGTCGCGCTCAGCACCACGACTGCCGCAATGCCGAGCAAATGCACGATTTTGGTCAGATTACCCATGCGCAAGCCTCGCTCTCGATAAAGCTACGGACGGGAAAGCCGGTGGTGCGGAGCACGCCGTCAACCGCAGCGGATCAATCATCGCAAGAATTCGTTGTTGTCCCCGCCGGCGTGGCGGCGAACCACGCAACGCCTCACAGCACCGGCGTCTGCCGGATCACCACTTTGGTTCCGATCGGGACGCGATCGTAGAGGTCAATGATGTC
The DNA here is from genome assembly GCA_051985675.1 of Xanthobacteraceae bacterium. Classification (GTDB taxonomy): domain Bacteria; phylum Pseudomonadota; class Alphaproteobacteria; order Rhizobiales; family Xanthobacteraceae; genus JAFAXD01. The sequence goes on from JBPYFJ010000144.1 coordinate 16,414, forward strand.
CGGGTTGACCAACCTGAAACAGCCGGACGAGACCGCGGAGCCGATCGTTTCCGGCGCGTTGGTGCCATGCAGGCGATAGACCGTCGTTCCGAGATAGAGCGCGCGGGCGCCCATCGGATTGCCGGGGCCGCCGGCCATGAAGCGAGGTAGATAGGGTTGGCGCTGAATCATTTCGGGCGGCGGCGTCCAGTCCGGCCATTCCTGCTTGCGCGTGATGTTGACGAGCCCGGACCACTGGAAGCCTTCCCGTCCAACGCCGATACCATAGCGCAGCGCGCGGCTGTTGCCCTGCACCAGATAGAGATAGCGCGACGGCGTGTCGACAATGATGGTCCCCGGCGCTTCCGTGCTGCGGAAGAAAACAACCTGACGCTGGAACTGCGACGGCAGCTGTTCCTCGGCCGGCGTGGGCACGTAGCCGGGGCGCTCCTCATCGCGCGACGCCTGCGCGGATGCGGCGCTCGCAAACATGACGGTCACCGCCGCAATGGCGGCACAAGCTGTGAATGCGCGCATTGTGATGACCACCTCGCAATGTCTGTTAGGAAACAGCCCCCGTGCCTCATCCCTTAGCACAACCGCCTGCCCGCACCAGCCGTCAAGCGACCGTTCCGGGTCGTGGGCCGCCACGGGGCGTCCTGTGTGTTCGTGATTTGGGCGCTTTTTGTGACCGAACCGGCGCCCATTCGGTTCATCGCGGCCTACCGTTCGGCCGCTGCCGGTGGGCCGGCCGCGGCCTGCCCACGCGGGACTGAGGTCGTGCGTCGCAGCCTGAAACGTCTGACTAAAATTGACCTTCACCAACCGCATCAGTACGGTCCGGGCAAGCGACGGGTCGATGCAAGGGAGGATAGCCATGCAAAGAGTAATCGTCGGGCTTACGGGCCTGGCAGCTGCGGCGCTGCTCGCGGTCGCGCCGGCACATGCCGATGGCACGGTGAAAATCGGATTGATCATGACCTACTCGGGTCAGTTCGCCGATCTTGCCACCATGATGGACAACGCCATCAAGCTCTATATGAAGCAACACGGCGACACGGTCGCCGGCAAGAAGATCGAATTGGTGCGCAAGGATTCCGGCACCGGCGGCACCGCGCCGGACGTTGCCAAGCGCCTCGCGCAGGAACTCGTCGTACGCGATAAGGTCGATATCATTGCGGGATTCTCGCTTACTCCCGAAGCGCTGGCGGCTGCCGACGTCGGGACCGAAGCCAAGAAGCCGATGGTCATCACCAACGCCGCGACTGCGATCATCACGACGCGCTCGCCGTACTTTGTGCGGACCTCGACGGCGCTGCCGCAACCGATCGGAACCTTGGGCGGCTGGGCGGCCAAGAACGGGATCAAGCAGGCCTACACCATGGTGTCGGATTACGGGCCGGGCATCGACTCCGAGGGCGCATTCCAGAACGCGTTCAAGCAGAACGGCGGCCAGATCGTCGGTTCGGTGCGCTTTCCGGTGGCGAACCCGGATTTCTCCGCGTTCGCGCAACGCCTGAAGGACGCCAATTCCGAGGCGGTCTTCATCTTCGTGCCGGGTGGCGAGCAGCCCGCCGCGCTCGGCAAGGCGCTGGCGGAGCGGGGGATCACTCCCAAGACCATGAAGGTCATGAGCAGCGGTGAACTTACCAACGACGACGCCCTCAAGGGTCTGGGTGACGCCGCGCTCGGCATCATCAGCGGCTGGACCTACGATCACCGCCACAAGTCGGCGCTCAACGCCGAGTTCGTGAAAGGCATGAACGAACTCCTTGGCGGCCGCAATCCAGACCAGTTCGCGGTCAGCGCCTATGACGGCATCCACCTGATCTACGAGGCGCTCAAGAAGACCAATGGCAACACCGACGGCGATGCGCTGATCAACGCGATGAAGGGGATGGCCTGGGAAAGCCCGCGCGGTCCGATTTCGATCGATCCCGAAACGCGCGACATCATCCAGACCATCTACCTGCGCCGGGTCGAGAATATCAACGGTCAGCTCGGCAACGTCGAGTTCGACAAGGTCGAGAAGGTCAAGGATCCGGTGAAGGAGAAGATGAAGGCGGACGGCAAGCTGACCGCCGACGGCCTCGCGAAGTAGACGACGGGCAGCTTCTGCAAGCATCGGTCCGCCGTGATTGCACGTCACATCAGCCTCCTGTTCGACGGCTTTGCCTACGGGATGCTGTTGTTCGTGTTGTCGGTCGGGTTGTCCGTGACGCTTGGGATGATGAATTTCGTCAACCTGGCGCACGGCACCTTTGCGATGATCGGCGGCTACACGACGGTCATGCTCATGCGCTCGGCCGGGTGGCCGTTTTTCGCCACCCTGCCGGTCGCCTTCATAGGCGCCGCAGCGGCGAGCATCGTACTCGAGCGCGTGCTCTATCGCCGGCTCTATCGCGCCAGCGATCTTGACCAGTCGCTGCTGACCATCGGGATCGTGTTCGTATCGATCGCCGCGGCGGCTTACGTTTTCGGCACCGGACAGCAGCCGGTGCAGGTGCCTAGTTATTTGCGCGGCCGCATCGAGTTCGGCGATTTCAGCTTCGGCCTCTATCGGTTGTTCCTGGTAGCCTCGGCGCTGGTGATCACCGGGCTGCTCGTGCTCGGGCTTGAATACACGCGCTTTGGCGCGCGCGTGCGCGCGTGCGTGGACAATCAGCGCATGGCGCGCGGGCTCGGGCTTAATGTCGATGCCGTGTTCTCCATCACCTTTGCGCTCGGCAGTGGACTCGCGGGGCTCGGCGGCGCGCTCGGCATCGAGATCGTCGGCCTCGATCCCAACTTCGCGTTCAAATACCTGGTCTACATGCTGATCGTGGTCGCGGTCGGCGGGCTTGCGTCAATCCGCGGGGCGTTCGTCACCGCGGCGATGCTGGGGGTCATCGACATCGTGAGCAAGTACTACGTGCCCGAGATCGGGGCGTTCGTTCTCTATTTTGTCATGGTGAGTTTTCTGGTGTGGCGGCCAGCTGGCTTGTTTGCGAGGCGCACGTGAGCGTCACCGCCGCACCCGCGATCGGCACATTCAATCCCCGCGATCTGCTGCGCGCCCAGGTCAAATGGCGCCATCTGGAAACGCTGTTCTGGCTCGCAACGCTGCTGCCGTTTCTGGTGGCGCCGAGCTATCTTGTGCTGGGCAGCCAGATCGCGATCGCCGCGCTGTTCGCGCTCTCGCTCGATCTGATCGTTGGATACAGCGGCCTGGTCTCGCTCGGCCACGCCGCGTTCTTCGGATTCGGCGCCTATACGGCCGGGCTGCTCGCCAAGGCGGGCTGGGGCGAGCCGATCACCGGCCTGATGGCGGCCGCGATCGCCGCCATGGTGCTCGGCTATCTGACGAGCTTCATCATCGTGCGCATCAGCCACTTCGCGCTCATCATGGTGACGCTCGGGCTTTGCCTCTTGCTCTACGAATTCGCCAACAAGGCGCATTGGCTCACCGGCGGAGACGACGGTTTGCAAGGCGTGCGGATGTGGCCGCTGCTCGACATGTTCCGCTTCGACCTCTACGGCCGCACCGCCTATGGGTATTCGCTTATCGTTCTGTTTGGTTCGTTCCTGATCCTGCGCCGGTTGATCAATTCGCCGTTTGGGCTTTCGCTGCGCGGCATTCGGGAAAACGCGCGCCGCATGCCGGCCATCGGCTCGCCGAGCAGCAACCGAATCCGGACTGTCTACATCATTTCGGGGACGTTCGCCGGAATCGCCGGCGGGTTGCTGGCGCAGACGACCGAGTTCGTCGCGCTCGACGCGCTGAGTTTCCAGCGCTCCGCCGAAATTCTCGTGATGTTGGTGCTGGGCGGCGCCGGGCGGCTCTATGGCGGGCTCGTCGGTGCCCTCATCTTCATCGTGGCGCGCGACCAGCTCGCCGATATGAACCCGCAATATTGGTATTTCTGGCTCGGTCTCCTGCTGATCGCCGTCATCATCTTCCTGCCGAACGGCATCCTCGGCGGCTGCGCGCGATTGTTGGCCCGCTGGTGGAGGCAAGCGTGAGCACGCCCGCGCTCGCGACCCGGGCACTCGACAAAAACTTCGCCTCACTCGTGGTCGCCCGCGGGATCGAGATTTCTCTTCCCAAGGGCGCGCGCCATGCACTGATCGGGCCCAACGGCGCTGGCAAGACCACGCTGATCAACCTAATCACCGGGATGGTGCGGCCGGACGGCGGCCAGATCCTGCTCGACGGCGACGATATCACCGGCCTGGAGCCGGCGGCACGGGTCAAACGCGGACTGGTGCGCACGTTCCAGATCAACACGCTGTTTCCCAACCTGAGCGCCCTCGAAGCCGTGACACTCGCGGTCTGCGAACGGCGTGGCGAAGCCGGCACCTGGTGGCGCAGTCTGCCGACCTACAATGCGGCGATCGAGGAGGCCTACGGCATCCTCGCGACCCTCATGCTCGCGGCTGACTGTGAGCGGCCAACCCGGCAGCTCGCCTATGGCCAGCAACGGCTCTTGGAGATCGCTCTCGCGCTGGCGGCGCGTCCCAAGGTCCTGCTGCTCGACGAACCGGCTGCGGGCGTGCCGAAGGATGAGAGCGGTGAATTGTTCAAGGCGGTTGCCGGCATATCATCCGACATCACCGTCCTGTTCATCGAGCACGACATGGAACTGGTGTTCCGGTTCGCAACCCGCATCATCGTCATGGTGTCGGGTGCAATTCTGGTCGAGGGGACGCCGGCGGAGATCGCCGCCGATCAGCGCGTGCGCGACGTCTACCTGGGTCAGGCGCATCATGGCTGACGCGCTGCTCACCTTGACTGACGTTCGCGCCGGTTACGGCGATTCAGTCGTGCTGGACAAGGTTGCATTCGAACTTCCGGAGAACGGCAGCCTCGCGGTCCTTGGCCGCAATGGCGTCGGCAAATCCACGCTGTTTCTCACCATCATGGGCCTGACCACATTTCGGCGCGGCGCGATCGTCTGGCGCGGACGCGATATCACGCGGCTCACCCCGCACCGGCGCGCGCTTCTGGGTATCGGCTGGGTGGCGCAGGAGCGCGAAATCTTTCCATCGCTCACAGTCGAAGAGAATCTGGACGTCGCGGCGCGCCCGGGCCCGTGGGACATCGCGCGCGTCACTGATCTGTTCCCACGGCTTGGCGAGCGACGCCGCAACATGGGCAACCAGCTCTCCGGGGGCGAACAGCAGATGCTGGCGATCGCGCGCGCCCTGATGACCAATCCGGCGCTGCTTCTGTTGGATGAGCCGCTGGAAGGGTTGGCCCCGATAATCGTCGAGGAACTGACCGCCGCCATTCGCCGGATGATTGACGAAAGCGGTACCGCGATCATCCTTGCAGAGCAGCATGCCGAAATTGCCTTGTCGCTCACCCGCGATGTCCTGGTACTTGAGCGTGGCGCGATCGTCCATCGCGGACGATCCGATGCTATGCTCAAAGATGCGGCGACGCTCGACCAATTCATCGGCTTGCGTCTCAACGAGCGCGTCAGTGGTTAGAGCATGGTCCCGAAAAGTGGGTACCGGTTTTCGGAAAAGATCATGCTCAAACAAAAAGCTAGACCATGATCAGTCCCACTAGATCATGGTCTAGGGGCGTGTTCCCGCGAACCTCGGGGACGTACGCATGCACATAGGGAGTGAAGTATGCACAGCACCGACCGGATTCTCACGACCCACGCCGGCAGCCTGCCGCGGCCCAACGACGTGGTCGAAATGGTGCGAGCCCGCGCGCGCGGCGATCGTCGCGATGATGCCGCCGATGCCGCCCGGTTGCGCGGCGCCGTCGCCGAGGTGGTGCGCAAGCAGGCCGATATCGGGCTCGACATCGTCGATGATGGTGAGTTCGGCAAGCCGAGCTTCGTGACCTATGTGCGCGAGCGGCTCGGAGGTTTGACGGAGGTTGGCCCGGCGCGCAGCAATCCGTGGGGCGGTTCGCGCGACGCGCTCGCGTTTCCGGATTTCTACCGCAAGCAAGGCACATCGGTGAGCCGCCAGCCGCTGACCGGCGCCACTGCGCCGATCACCTACACGGGAGCGGCCGCGCTCAAGACCGATCTCGAAAACCTGAAGGCGGCGATGCAGGGCCTCGATATTGCCGGCGCGTTCGTGCCGTCGATTTCGCCCGCCAACATCGAAAACTGGAACGAAAATCACTACTACAAGACGGCTGAGGAATATCTCACCGCCATCTGCGATGCGATGCACGAGGAATACAAGGCGATTGTCGACGCCGGTTTCTATCTGCAGATCGACGATCCTCGGCTTGTCACCTATTACATGTTGCAGCCGAACGCTTCGGTGGCCGACTGCCGCAAGTGGGCGGCGCAGCGGGTCGAGGCGCTCAATTACGCGCTACGCGATATTCCGCCGGAGAAGGTGCGCTATCACACCTGCTACTCCATCAACATGGGCCCGCGCCTGCACGACATGCAGGCAAAAGATATCGCGGACGTGATCCTGAAGATCCGCGCCGGCGCGTTTTCGTTCGAGGCGTCGAACCCGCGCCACGAGCACGAATGGGCGGTGTGGTGCGAGGCCAAGAAACCGGCCGACACGGTGCTGATTCCGGGCGTCGTCACCCATTGCTCGGTGCTGGTCGAACATCCCGAGCTGGTGGCCGAGCGGCTCGTGAAATACGCCAATGCGGTCGGGCGCGAGAACGTGATCGCCGGCACTGACTGCGGGTTTGCGACCTTCGCGGGCTCGGACGAAATCGACCCGGCCATTGCCTGGGCAAAGCTCACTGCGCTGGTCGAAGGGGCCGAGATCGCGAGCACGAGGTTATGGGGACGGCGTGCGAAGTCCGCGGCGTAGGATCGGTTGAGGCGCGTCGCGCCGAAACCCGTCACCGCAGCCACGCCAAACCGATGGGTTTTCCTGCGCTCAACCCATCCTACGAAAACGGCGAGATTCACGGGCACCACCATGGCGGTCTATGTCGACGACGCGATCTGGGCCTGGTCGGGCTGCCGCTGGTGTCACCTATTGGGTGACAACCTCGACGAGCTGCATCGGTTCGCCGCGTTGCTCGGCATCAAGCGCACCTCGTTTCAATGCGCGCCGAAGACCGCAACCCCGCACTACGATCTGACCGGGTTCGAGCGGGCGCGGGCGGTGCGGCTCGGCGCCGTCGTGTGCAACCGGCAACAGATTGTCATCGTCAGCCGGCGGTCGCGGGCGAATTTGCGCCCGCGCTAGCGCGATCGCAGCCCCGACCGGGCCGAATCCGCTAGTGATTCCATCTGGATCGCACGCCCCCGCGGGAGTTGTTGCGGTGGCGCAACAGGCCCGCGAATTCACCGTCTTGCGGGCATTGCCCGGGTGCGTTCACGCCAGACGGCACCTAAGATGCGCGCCGGGGATTGGTGGGGGGTAACATGCGCACAGCAGTGATTGTGGCGAGCGCGCTTGCGGTCGCGTTGATCGGGCAGGCGGCGGCCGCCGACTTGCCGGTGGTGCCGGCCTATCGGGCTGCGCCCGTCCTGATTGGCTACAATTGGAACGGCGTCTATATGGGCGCCAACGTCGGCTGGTCGGGGGCTCGATCCAACGTCTCGTGGACGCCGAACCTCTCGTCATTTGCGGGCGACGGCGCCGCCATTGCGGCGGCCTCAGCGAACCGCCTGACGTCCAACAGCGTCACCGGCGGTGCTCAGGCCGGCTACAATTGGCAGTCCGGCAATTTCCTCGCCGGTCTTGAAGGCGACGTCAGCTTCATGAACAACAATGCGCAGTTCAACACGACCGCGCCGAACCTGTCCGAATCCGCGCAGATGAATTGGCTGGTCACGGTCCGGCCGCGCGTCGGATACGTGTGGGACAATTGGCTGTTCTACGCCACCGGCGGCTGGGCGTACTCCAGGGTCACCTTCAACGACGCGGTCCTGAGCTCTGCAGGACAGATCGGAACAACGTTCCAGCGGAACAAAAGCGGTTATGCGGTGGGTGCCGGCGTCGAATACGGCATTGCCGGCGGGTGGAGCGCAAAGCTCGAGTACCTGTACGTGAACCTCGGTTCGGTCGATGGCTTCATGGGCCCGGGCGCGATCATCGGGGTCAATCACGATATGGTCGACAACATCGTACGGGTCGGCATCAACTATCGGTTCGGCGGCGAACGCGAAGTCGTGGTGAAATACCCGTAGACGAGACAAGCTCTCCCCGGTGCGTGGGGAGAGCCGCCTCGAGACCCATCACGCAGCGTTGGTTGAAATCGAGCTCTCGTAGACCTTGGTGCCCATGCCGCTGTCGGCGAAGATGCTGTGGTCGGCGATCCACTTGAAGGTCTCGTCGAACACTTCCTTGGTATACGGCTCGAACACGATGCGCTCGCCCGGACCCCAACGGCGCGTGTCCATGATGGCGTGATAGCGGGCCGGAAATTCCTTCTTGTAGTAATGCGTATAGCGGTCGGGCCGCAGGTCGATGTCGCGCTGGGCCCGCTTGAGCGCGCGGAAGAACTTGCGCACGTCCTCGGGGTCGGGATTGCCGGTGATCATAGTGGTGATCATGAACGTGGCGTCGATGATCTTGCGGAACCCGAGCTGCTCCGCGAAGTAATAAGGCCCACTGAACAGCGTCGCCGCCGGCACTTTCTTGTCGACCAGCAATTCCAGCCGCTTGAACAGCATGCCGTCGTTGAACGACAGGTTGATCTTGTCGGCCGGCATGAACTGCTCGAGCGCCTGGATAGTCGCATAGTGACTGCCGGACTGGTAGCCGACTGAGATCGGCACGCTGGCGAGGTCCTCGGGTTTCTTCACCGGCGAGTCCGCCGGGACAAACACACCGGCCGGCGACACCGAGTAGACATCCGGGTAGAGCTTGCCGTGGCCGGTCGAGGCGGCGACGCCGACGGTCCAGTGGCAGGCGCAGCTGATGTCGGAGGTGCGGCCCTGCTCGAACGACTGGTAGGCGCCTTTCTTGACGCCCTGGTCGTGGATCTTGGCGTCGGTCTTCTGCACCTCTTCCTGGAATACGTAGTCCAGGCCCTCATCCTTGAAGTAGCCCTTCTCCTCGGCGACCCATTCCTGCAGCCGGAAGTGCGGCTGGATCACGAATTTTCCCATGGCGTCCTCCTTATGCGCTCCGTTGTGCGGCCGGCCGGATGGCTCAGCAGCAGTTTCCGCGATGCTCGGCAACGCGCCGAGCCTTGATCATCTTGACGTGGTCATCCATCAGCTGCCGCGCGCCGGCGGCGTCGCGCATCTCGATCAGCGCGGCGAGCTCCTTGTGCACCTCGAGTACACGCCGCGCGACCTTCGCGGTCAGCGTGCGATTGCGGCGCGGCCACGATACGTGATGCAGGGAGATGAACTGGGTCACCAGCACGCGGTTGTGCGAGGCTTCCGCCACCGCGAGGTGGAACTCGAGGCTCACGCGCGTGAACGCCTCGTTGTCGCCGAGCATCACGTCGGCGTCCGCGAGCAGGGCGCGCAGCCTGGCATGATCGGAGGCGGTGGCGTTGAGCGCGGCGAGCTCCGCCGCCATGCATTCGATCGCGCGCTGAGCGTCAAGGATCTCGCCCGCGGTGACGCCGGTGAGGTCGAGCTGCACGGCGAGCGCTTCCGCGAACAGGCGCGGGTTGCCGGGCGCGATGCGGGCGCCGCCTCCTTTGCCCATCTTGATCTCGACGATGCCGAGCGCCGCGAGCGTGCGCAGCGCATCGCGCGCCGCCATGCGGCTCACGTCGTAACGCTCGGCCAGCTCCTTTTCGGTGCCGAGGAAATCGCCCGGCTTGATCCTTTTCTCGAACAGATCGTCGCGCACCTGCGCGACAATGTGGGACGAGAGCGACGTCGCGCGGCCGGCGATGAAAAACCGCTTCTCGGTCAGGCTCGGCGCAAGCTTGTCCATGCGTGTCCTCGGGACGGCTTATAGCTCGCTCCTGAAAGATAGTAAAGATATTATTTTATACTTGACGTATCAGTTGTGGACCTATGTTTGCGCGGCTGAATGTCCCCGAAACAGCCGCGCAAACACCCCCCGGATCCACGCGTTGCCGGGGTCGCGGTGAAAGCGCTCGTGCCAGTACTGGTAGATCTCGATGCGCGGCAGCTTGATCGGCGGATCGAGGATCGCAAGCCCGAGATCGTCGGCGAGCGCGGAAGCGACCGAGGCTGGCAAGGTCGCGATTGCATCGGAATGCCGGGCGACCACCGCGGCCGCGGTGAACAGCGGCACCCGGCACACGATGTTGTCCGCCGGCACCGCCGCCTCGACGGCGCGCTCGGCCAGCTGGTTGGCGTGACCGGTGCCGGCGGTCGAGACCAATACGTGCTTTTCTCCCGCGAACGCGGCGGCACTCGGCGCCTTGCTTAAGCGCGGATGGCCGCGGCGCGCGACGCTGACATAACGCTCGGTCCACAGCCGCTGGCGGCGCACGCCCTTGATCAGCCCGGGAAACGACCCCATGGCGAAATCGACTGTGCCGGACTCGAGCCAGGACTCCAGATGCTGCGCGTCGAGCTGCATCGCGCGCAACCGCACGTGCGGCGCCTCCGCCGCGAGCAGCCGTACCAGCGGCGGCAACAGTTTGATCAGACCGGCGTCGACCACGCAGAAGTTGAACGTGCGGCTGGTCGATTTCGGATCGAACGGCACGTGCTCGCTGCGCAGCGTGCGCATCTGCTCAATGATCGCGTGGATCGCGGGCTGCAGCGCCAGCGCCTTCGGGGTTGGCTCCATCCGCAGCGAGACGCGCACGAACAGCGGGTCGCCGAAGTAGCGGCGAAGCCGCGCCAGCGTCTTGCTCAGCGCCGGCTGCGTGACGTTGAGCAGGCGCGCCGCGCGGGTGAGACTGTGCTCGCGCAACAGAACGTCGAGCACCTGCAGATGATGCAGATCGATTTCGCCGGCATAACTGCTCGGAATGCCATTCATATCCATCGATGAATAGTATAGGAGCCGCCCCGCGCGTAGGCTAGCTACAAATAGAAATCGTAAAGCTCACGCATCTTATGGGAGGACCTCCATGATGCGGACCGGTGCGCAGTACCTCGCGGCGCTCGACGACGGCCGCACCGTCTGGGTCGGCAACCAAAAGATCGACAACGTCGCGACCCATCCGGCCACCCGCGACTACGCCCAGCGCACTGCCGAGTTCTTCGACCTGCATCACCGGCCCGAATTCCAGGACGTGCTCACCTTCGTCGACCCGCAGGGCGCGCGGCGCTCGATGACCTGGTTTCATCACCGCACCAAGAGCGAGCTCGTCCGCAAGCGCAAGTATCACGAATTCATCATGAAGCACTTCGTGGCGGCGTCGCTGCCGCGCACGCCCGATGTGCAGAACTACATCCTGGTCACCTACATCGACGACCCGGAACCGTGGGAGAAGAATGCCATCGGCGCCGACGGGCGCGGGCTCGCTGACAACATCCGCACGTTCTACCGGCACGCCATGGAAAATGATCTGGTGTGCGCGCCGCACTTCATCGACCCGCAGGTCGATCGTTCGGATGCCAGCGCACACGGCACCTCGCCCGCGCTGCGCGTGGTCGCAGCCAACGATGAGGGCATCATCGTCAACGGCGTCAAGGCGATCGGTACCGGCTCCGCGTTCGCGGATTTCCTGCACCTCGGCGTATTCTTCCGCCCCGGCGCGAAGGGCGACCAGATCATCTATGGGGTCTGCCCGGCCAATCAGAAGGGCGTCACCATCGTATGCCGCGAGAGCGTGGTCGCAACCGATCCGGTCGAGCATCCGCTCGCCGCGCAGGGCGATGAGCTCGACTCCACGGTGCTGTTCGACAATGTGCTGATCCCGTGGAAATACGTATTCCACATCGGCAACCCGGAGCACGCCAAGCTCTATCCGCAGCGCGTGTTCGATTGGGTGCACTATCACGCGCTGGTACGCCAGGCGGTGCGCGCCGAGCTGCTCGCCGGGCTTGCGATCCTGATGTCCGAGCATCTCGGCACCGCCAAGATCGACGCTGTGCAGGCGCGGCTCGCGCGCGTGATCGGGTTCCAGCAAACGACTTTCGCGCACGTACTGGCGGCGGAGGACAAGGGCTTCCACACGCCGGGTGGGCTCTACAAACCCGATGTGCAGCTGTTCAACTGGGGGCGCGTCTATTTCCTGCAGCACTTCGGCCAGATGATCGACGAAGTGATCGATCTGTGCGGGCGCAGCGCCGTCATCTTTCCGACCGAGGCGCAATGGAACGACCCCACGATGCGCCCCTGGCTGGAGCGGCTCAACACCGGCGCGGCCGGCGCGCCCTACGACCGCATCAAGATCGCGCGCGTCATCCGCGACCTCTACCTGACCGACTGGGGCGGCCGGCTGTTCATGTTCGAGAACTTCAACGGCACGCCGCTGCAGACCCTGCTGTCGCTCACCATGAAGCGCGCCGAGTTCACCGGGGCGGGGCCGCTAGCCGCGTTTGCCCGCAAGGTGTGCGGCCTCGCAGCCGCCGAGGATAGGGCGACCGAGTACAAGGCAACCGCCGATTATGCCAAAGCCCAGGATGCGGGCCGGCCCGCGGTCACGCCGGTCGCCGCCGAGTAAGAGTTCAGCTACAACAGCAGTCGGACACGCAAAAGGACTGACGATGGCCAAGCAACGGATCAGCTACGTTCCGCTCGAGCAGATGGACGCGGAGATGCGCAAGGAGATGGAGCGCTGCCAGCGCGAGGGCACACCGCGGCCGGAAAGCTCGGCGGTGCGCGCCCATGTGCCGGCGTGCTTCTGGTTCTTCGCCAATTCCTGGCGCGACATTTTCCGCAACGGCGTGCTTGACCACGCCATCAAGGAGCTGTGCCGGCTTTATGTGTCGCGTTCGGTGCAGTGCGAATATTGCGGGAACCAGCGCTCCGTGAAGGCGACGGTAAGCGGCGCGGTGATCGAGGACCACGTACTCGACCTCCTCAACTTCGAAAAGTCGACCGCCTACAACGAGCGCCAGAAGGCGGCGCTCGCCTATGCCGAGGCGATCACCTGGCACCTCGCGACCGACGATGCCTTTTGGGACCGCATGCATGCGCAGTTCAGCGAGCCGGAGCTGGTCGAGCTCGGCTGTGTGATCGGGCTCACGCTCGGGCAGCAGAGCTGGCTGCGGCTTCTCAACATCGAGCATCACGCGGTCATGGCCGGTACCTCCGCCTCCATGGCGCCGGGCTTCGAGGACGCCAAGACGCTGGCGGCCAGCAAGTCGTCGGCGGACTATTGGGCGAAGCCCGCGCCGCAGCGCCCCGGAAAGGTGGCCTGAGCCGAGGCGATCATGATCGGTCATGAAGCCTCATGGCTCGACGTCGCCGGACGCTTGCTGATCGCGGCGTTCTTCTTGTGGGTCGCAATCACCAACCTGTCGCAGGCGCGCATCAAGGACCACATCGAGCGGCTCACGCTTTACAAGGCGCCGTTTCCAGCGCCGATGTTCTGGATCGGCGAGGCGCTGTCGATCGTGAGCGCGCTGCTCGTGCTCACCGGCTGGCAGGCGGTGATCGGCGTCTACGGCCTGATGCTGTTTCTGGTGCTGGCGACGGTGCTGCTGCTGCGCTTCTGGGAAGCGCCCAATCCGATGGCGCGCAACGGCATGCGGCTCGCGCTCCTGAGCAACACGGCGATCTTCGGTGGCCTGCTGCTGCTGTTGCAGAACGTGCGGTAGGCGGTAGCCGAATTCCACGGACGGCTCATCCGGGCTAAGGTCGGCCTCGGGCGCGGCCCCCCGGCCGTGCCGTCCCGCAACTGAATTCAATCGGAGCCGCCCGTGTTGAAGATCTACGGCCAAACCCGCTCGCGCACCTTCCGGGTGCTCTGGCTTTGCAAGGAATCCAACATCCCGTTCGAACAGGTGCCGCTTTCGATCCACGTCCCGAACGCGCAGGCGAAGGAAGAGTGGTACGTCAAGCTCAACCCCAACGCTCGCATTCCGACCATCGACGACGACGGCTTTGTGATGTGGGAGTCGGGTGCGATCAACCTCTACCTCGCCAAGAAGTACAAAAGCCCGCTATGGCCATCGACGCCGCAGGGCGAGGGCAATGCGCTGCAATGGGCGTTCTTCGTTGCGAACGACGTCGAACCGCCGATGATCACGGTGTTCCAGAACCGGTTCGTGTTCCCGCCCGAGCGCCGCGATGCCGCTTTGGCGGAGTCGGCCGACAAGGTTCTGCGGCCGAAGCTCAAGGTGCTCGACGATTATCTGATGCAGCATCGCTATTTCGGCGGCGAGCGCTGGGACATGGCGGACTTCATGGTGGCGAGCGTGATCTCGAGCCTCTATCAGATGAAGTACGACCTCTCTGCATTTCCCAAGCTGGAGCCTTGGCTCAAGGCGAGCCTCGCGCGTCCAGGTTCGCAAGAAGCGTTGAAGCTGCGGACGTAGACGAGGATAACATGACCACAGTCCGCCTGGAGCCGCTGCCGCCCGAGCACACGCCGGAGCTCAAGCCGCTGTTCGATTCGTTCCGCCGCACGCTCGGGTTCGTTCCCAACAGCGCGCTGACCATGCAGCGCAAGCCCAAGCTGCTGCAGGCATTCGTGGCGCTGCAGGCGGCGTTGTGGGAACCGGACAGCAAGGTCGACCGTGGGCTCAAACGGCTGATCGCGCACGTGGCGGCGCGGGTCGCCGGCTGCCGCTATTGCCAGGCTCATACCGCCAGCGGCGCGCTCCACTTCGGCGTGGACGATGCCAAGCTCGCTGCTATCGGGAACTTCCGTACAAGTTCGCTGTTCACGCCGGCCGAACGGGCGGCGCTGGAGCTCGCGTTTGCGGCGAGCGCGATCCCCAACGGCGCAACCGACGCGATGTTCGGCGACTTGCGCCGCTACTGGGACGAAGAACAGATCACCGAAATCATGGGCGTCATCGCCGCCATGGGGTTCGTCACGCGGTGGAACGACAGCCTCGCAACCCCGATCGAGGACGAGGCGCTGATGGTGGGGGAGACGCACCTCGCCGCGGCGGGGTGGCAGGCCGGCAAACACTTGCGCTGAATTGCCGGCGCGAACGCACAGGTCTCAGCGGAACTCCGGCGCATATTGCCCGGCCGTTTCATCGTTCGCTTTGCCTGATGCAATGCTGGATGAAGTCCGCTCCGGTTCATCTCAAAGTGACTGACATCGAGCGTCAATCCCTAAAGCCCGGCAGCCGGCGGGCGCCCGGAGCAAAAACCACTCGTCCATCCGCTGAATTTGGCAGACAAATTCCAATTCGATTTGCCGCATTGGAAGATAATTCATCTATTTGCAGCCGGACGAGAGGCCATATATAGAAGAATATTCCAAGATCGGCGGACCCCGCCGCTGCGAATGCCAGGAGTGTGCCATGACCTCGCCGCTGCAGCAGAAGCTCAAGATTTCCGGCCCGAGCGTCGTGACCGCCAATCGGCTTGCCGACGGGGCGGTGGTCTACCGCACCGCCGAAGGCACTTGGACGAGCGACATCGATTCAGCCGCGGTCGTGAGCAGCGCTGATGCAGCGACCGCACTGCTGACGGCCGCCAAAGCGGACGGCGTACAGGCGGTCGACGTCTATGTGGCGCCGGTCAAGCTCAAAGACGGGCGGATCTTGCCGGCGAATCTGCGTGAAGCGATCCGTCTGCGCGGTCCCACCTTCGAACTGCCGATCACCTTCGGCATCTGAGGTCGGAATACGAATAACGAGTAGGCGCAATGTATCTGTACGACGACTTCGACCGGACCTTGCTGGCGGAGCGCGTCGCCGAGTTCCGCGGCCAGGTCGCGCGCCGGCTCAGCGGTGAACTCAACGAGGATGAGTTCAAGTCGCTGCGGCTGATGAACGGCATTTATCTGCAGCTGCATGCCTACATGCTGCGCATCGCCATTCCTTATGGCACGCTGGCGTCAGACCAGATGCGCAAGCTCGCCTACGTGGCGCGACGCTACGACCGCGGCTACGGCCATTTCACGACGCGGCAAAATATCCAGTTCAACTGGATCAAGCTCGCGCAATTGCCGGATGCCATGGCGGACCTCGCGGACTCCCGCCTGCACGGGATGCAGACCAGCGGCAACTGCGTGCGCAACATCACGACCGATCAATGGGCCGGGGTCGCGCCCGATGAGATCGAAGATCCACGCATATGGGCCGAATTGCTGCGCCAGCATCTCACCCTGCATCCGGAGTTCTCGTTCCTGCCGCGCAAGTTCAAGATCGCGGTCAGCGCTGCCGAGCACGATCGCGCCGCGCTCGCGATCCACGATCTGTCAGCGAGGCTTTACCGTAACGGGGCGGGCGAGGTCGGCTTCGAAGTCGGGGTCGGCGGCGGGCTTGGACGCACCCCATTCCTGACCAAGATCATCAAGCCATTCCTGCCCAAGCGCGATCTGTTGAGCTACGTCGAGGCCGTGCTGCGCCTCTACAACCAGTACGGCCGGCGCGACAACATCTACAAGGCGCGCATCAAGATCCTGGTGCATGAGCTCGGCGCTGAAAAGTTCGGCCGGGAGGTCGAGGCCGAGTGGCAGTCGATCAAGGACGGCGCGCTCGCGCTCGATCCGGCGGTGATTGCCGAAATCGCGGCGCGCTTCCGCTATCCGGACTACGAGCGGCTCGAGGACGGCCCGCCCGCCCTGGCGGCGGCGCGCAAGGCCGACGCGCGCTTTGCGACCTGGGTCGACAATGCGGTCAGCAATCACAAGATACCGGGCTACGCGATCGTCACGCTGTCGCTCAAGCCGGTCGGCAAGCCGCCCGGCGACTGCACGGCCGATCAGATGGACGCCATCGCCGACATCGCCGACCGGCATAGTTTCGGCGAAATCCGCGTCGGCCACGAGCAGAACCTGGTGTTGCCGCACGTTCGGCAGCGCGACCTGCCTGAGGTGTTCCGCACGCTCGACGCGATTGGCGTTGCCACGCCGAATGTCGGGCTTGTCTCCGACATCATCGCCTGCCCGGGCCTTGATTACTGCAGCCTCGCCAACGCGCGCGCGATCCCGGTCGCGCAGGAAATCTCCAAGCGCTTCCACGACCTCGACGTTGCGCGCGGGCTGGGGCGGCTGCACATCAATATTTCGGGCTGCATCAACGCGTGTGGCCACCACCACGTCGGCCACATCGGAATTCTTGGCGTCGAGAAGAACGGCGAGGAATTCTATCAGATCACGATCGGGGGACGCGCTGACGAGAAGGCGCAGCTTGGGACCCTGATAGGTCCGGCGGTTCCCTACGACGACGTTCCTGACGTCGTCGAGGATATCGCCCAAGCCTATCTGGAGCTGCGCCAGCAATCCGATGAATTGTTCATCGATACGATCAAGCGCGTCGGCGTCGAACCGTTCAAGGAGCGCGTCTATGCCACTCGTTAAATCCGGAAAGGTTGTCGAGGACCGCTTTCTGCGCGTCGTCGACGGCGAGCCCGTGCCGGAGCAGGGCCCGGTCATCGTCTCGGCGGAGCGCTTCCTCGCCGATGCCGACGAATTCGCGCAGCGGCGAGACGCGGTCGGGGTCTTTTGGCCCAATAACCGCAACGTCGCCGAGCTCGAGCCGCATCTGACAAACCTCGCGCTCGTTGCCCTGGTGTTCCCGGTCTACAAGGACGGACGCGCCTACAGCCAGGCGCGGGTGTTGCGCGAACGCTTCGGGTTCCGCGGCGAGCTGCGCGCGACCGGCCAGGTGCTGCGCGACCAGTTCCTGTTCCTGATGCGCGCCGGCTTCGATGCCTTCGACGTTGCCAAGCCCGCCGACGCCTCCGCGTTCGAAGAGGCGGCACGACGCTACAGCGTGTTCTTCCAGCCAACCGGGGACGGCCGTGTGACGGTCGCCCGCGCCCGCACCGGCCGTGACGTGCGCCCGGCTCCTGCGCGATCGGAGCGCGTTTCGGCCTAGCGCGAACTCTTTCGTCCGTCGGCTTGGAGATTCGCGATCGTGGCCGTCCTTCGAGACGCGCGGTCTTGCGACCGCGCTCCTCAGGACGAGGGCTGAGAGTGTTGCGCGCGACGGAGCCACATATTCAAAACCTCGCCCTGAGGAGCCTTGGTCCGCAGGACCAAGGCGTCTCGAAGGGCGGCCACAAACACCACGGTCGCAAAGGCCGGGCCGGTTGAAAAAGGCGGCACGTAAGACTATCAGCATCGCCATGACCGACCCGCTGGTTTCTGCGCAATGGCTTGCAGCGCAATCGCGCGATGGGCTCTGCGTGCTGGACATCCGCTCCGCCGTCGATGGGGGCGGCGCCGCCGCCTACGAAGCGGCCCACATCCCGGGCGCTGTGCACACCGATTACGTGAAGGACGGCTGGCGCGCGACCAAAGGCATGGCGACGGGCCTGCTGCCGGACGCTCAGCATCTCTCCGCTCTGTTCGCGCGCTGCGGGATAACGCCCGCGCTTCATGTCATCGTGGTCGGCGCCGGGACCTCGCCCGGCGATTTCAGCGCCGCCGCACGCGTCTATTGGACCCTCAAGGTCGCCGGTCATGCCAAGCAGTCCGTGCTGGATGGCGGCATGGCGGCCTGGCAACAAGCCGGCCTCGCGGTCGAAAGCGGGCGCCATGCACCGCTGTCGGTGCCGGCCTATCGGGTGCAATTCGTCGAGGGGCTGCGCGCCGATCTGACGGCGGTGCAGCAGGCGGTCGCGCAGGGCGGCCAGATCCTGCTCGACACGCGCTCGCAGAGCTATTTCGAGGGCCACGAGAAGAGTCCGCAGGCGAAGCGGGCAGGGCGGTTGCCGGACGCCGTTCACCACGATCATGCGCGTGCCTTTGATCCGGCGACGCGGCGGCTGAGGCAGGTGCCCGAGCTCGAGCGTCTGTTCGCGCTGCCGGCACAGCCGATCGTGAGTTACTGCAACACCGGCCATCAGGCCGCGACCAGCTGGTTCATCCTCTCCGAGGTGCTGCGCCGCCCACAGGTGCGGCTGTACGATGGCTCGATGTCGGAATGGACCGAGGACGAGACGCGTCCGGTCGAGGCCGGATAAGGCCGCGAGGCGTTTGGGGAGAAGAGGGGGGAAAGATGTCCGACTACCTCGCAGCCAAGGCCCCTGCGCGCGTCATCGCGATTGAAGAGCATTTCACGACGCCGATGCTTCGCCAACACGCGAAGAACAGCCCATTTCGCGACTACTGGGTCGCGAGTCGCGGCGAGCAGATCGGTCATGACATCGTCAAACAGCTCGCCGACCTCGGCGAGGAGCGGCTCCGCCACATGGACGCAGCCGGTGTCGACGTCCAGGTGCTCTCGTTCGGGCAACCGGGGCCGCAGGGATTTGCTCCCGATATCGCGATCCCGATGGCACGCGACGCCAACGATCGGCTCGCCGACGCGGTAGCGAAACATCCGGACCGCTTTGCCGGTTTTGCGGCGCTGCCGACCGCCGACCCGCAGGCCGGGGCGCGCGAGCTCGAGCGCACGGTGAAGGAATTCGGCTTCAAGGGCGCCATGCTTCACGGTCAGACGCAGGGAGTGTTTCTCGACGACAAGAAGTTCTGGCCGATCTTCGAGGCCGCCGCGCAGCTCGACGTGCCGATCTATCTGCATCCGGCGATGCCGCACCCGGACGCCGCCAAGCCCTATTTCGCGCCCTACGAGGAGCTGCAGGGTTCAGCCTGGGGCTTTGCGATCGACACCAGCTGCCACTTCCTGCGCATCGTGTTTGCCGGCGTGTTCGACGCCTATCCGAAGCTCAAAATCATCCTCGGCCATCTTGGCGAAGGCCTGCCGTTCGCCATGCACCGGCTCAACGACCACAGCGTGGTTGCCGCCAAGCGGCGCGGATTGAAAAAGGCGCCGATCGACTACCTGCGCGACAATTTGATCGTGACCACCAGCGGCAACTGGTACGAGCCGGCGTTCGTGTGCGCGCTGCTCGCGCTCGGCGCCGACAAGATACTGTTCGCGATCGACTGGCCGTATGAGGCCAACACGGCCGGCATGGAATTTCTGCGCAAGCTCTCGATCAGCGATGCGGATCGGGAAAAGATCGCCCACCTGAATGCGGAGCGCGTGCTGAAAATCTAATTATTGCGCCGAGTTGGATGACACCTCTCCTATTATGTGCAAGGACAGTCTGATCGGAAGCTCAACCCAATCCGCAGCTTTGCCAACTTCAGCGAGGGGGCGATCTTTGCGCACAACGAATGATGTTCATACAATGTCGGACAGGCGGGCGCTAATCGCGGCGCTCGGACGCTATCAAACGCCCGATCAAGCGCGCAGCATCGCCGAACTCGCGGTCACCATCATTCCGCTGGTACTCTTGTGGTTGTTGATGTGGCTTTCGCTCGAGCTCAACTATGGGCTCTGTCTGTTGCTCGCCGTGCCGACGGCCGGCTTTCTGGTGCGGTTATTCATGATCCAGCACGATTGCGGCCATGGCGCCTTCTTTCGCCGGCGCGCGTTGAACGATTGGCTCGGGCGCGTGATCGGTGTCCTCACGCTAACTCCTTATGACTTTTGGCGGCATACTCATGCTCTGCACCACGCGGGGTCTGGCAATCTCGACCGCCGTGGATTTGGCGACGTCGATACTCTCACGGTGCAGGAATATCTCGCTCTCTCACCCTTTCGGCGCTGGCGTTATCGCCTATACCGGCATCCGGCGGTGATGTTCGGCGTTGCGCCTGCATTTCTGTTCTTGCTGGTGCAACGCGCGCCAATCGGCCTGATGCGCGCCGGGTGGCGACCGTGGCTGAGTACCATGGCGACCAATCTCGCCATTGCGATACTGGCGGCTTTGCTGATCTGGGCCGTTGGTGTCGGCCCGTTCTTGTTGGTTCACTTGCCTATCACGCTCCTCGGCGCAACTGCGGGAGTCTGGCTGTTCTATGTGCAGCATCAGTTCGAGCACACCTATTGGAGGAACGAGCGGGATTGGAATTTGCACGAGGCGGCGCTGCGAGGCAGCTCGCACTACGAGCTCCCGAATATCCTGCGCTGGTTCACCGCGAACATCGGCGTGCATCATATCCATCACCTGCGCAGCCGGATCCCGTTTTATCGCCTACCTGCGGCGTTGCGCGAGTTCCCCGACCTCGCGCCGATCGGGCGGCTGACACTGACGCAAAGCGTGGCGTGTGTGCGCTTGGTGCTATGGGACGAACAGCGACTGAGGCTGATTTCGTTTCAGGAGTGCCACGCATACTACGACCGATAAGATTGTAGGCGCTTCATTCGCCCAAGGATTGTCCGCTCAATCATTTGAGATCGCTGTTATGCAGTTCGCTCTCGCGAAGTAGCGAAGCCGCCGAGAGGTGATCCCCGGTCCCGCAGTATTCTCACGCCGCCGAGATCGCCACGTCCATCGCGCCGATGTTTTCGATCTCGCAATGCATGACGTCGCCCGGCACCACGCGCGAGACGCCCTCGCAGGTTCCGGTCATGATGATGTCGCCCGGATAGAGCGGGTACCAGGTCGACGCCCAGGCGATTTGGCGCTCGATACTCATGATCATGAACTGCGTGTCGGAGGTCTGGCGCACCTCGCCGTTGACCGAGAGGCTGAATTTGAGGCGGCCGGGCGCCGGAATCTCGTCGGCGGTCACCAGCCAGGGCCCCGCGACGGCGTAGGTATCGATCGATTTGCGGAAGCTGCGGTCCTCCGACCCGCGCACCACCATGTCGAGCGCGATGCAGTAGCCGGCGACGTAGTCGAGCGCGCGGTCTTCGGCAATGTTGTTGGCAAAGGTGCCGATCACGACCCCGAGCTCCATCTCGTGGTCGGTGCGCCGATCGAGGAACCGCAGCTTCACGCCTTCGCCCGGCCCAACCAGCGAGCTCGTCGCCTTGAGAAACAGGCCCTGTTCCTCAATGCCGCCGCGATTGCGGTTGTGGAACACGTCGCGCTGGGCGTCGGCTTCTTCGATGTGCTTGAGATAGTTGACTGGGGTGCCGATGATCTTAGTCGGGCTTGCGACCGGGCTGAGCAGGCGCACGTCCTTCACTGGGAACGTCGTGGCGCCGGGCGCAATCTTCCCAATTTCGGCGCGGATCAGCGGCAAGTTGGCGATCAACGGGTCGCCCTTGGGGGCGGGATAGCGCGCCGGCGGCAGCACCTTGAGGGCTGCGCTCACGTCGCGCACCTGATCGCCTTCGACCAGTCCCAGTTGATTGTCGCCGAACCAGCAGATTTTCATTTTGTATCCCCAGCACTTGAACGCATCGAGCATTGTTTTATGAAGAATGCAGATCGAGTTGTACAGCGATGAAATCTCTGGTCGATCCGTTCTCGAAGCCTGGGCATGTCATCCGCCGGCTGCAGCAATATGCCGTGCTGATTTTCCACGAGGAGACCGCCGGCTTCGATCTCACCCCAACCCAGTATGTCACCCTCGATGTTCTGGAACACCGCCCGGGCATCGATCAGGTCACGCTCTCCGAGCTCACCGCGATCGACCGTTCGATGACGGCGCGCATTGTCGACGCGTTGGCGCGCCGCGGCCTGATCGACAAGCGCCCGGCGGCCGACGACGGGCGGGCCAATTCGCTGTTCGTCACCGCCAAGGCGCGGCGGCTGCTCGCCGGGATCGAGACGAGCGTCGATCGTTCGCAGGCCAACATCCTGGCCCCGCTTCGGCCCGCCGAACGGCGGCAATTCATGCGCTTGGTGCGAACGCTGCTCGACGGATATGCGAAGCGGCGCGGGAAGGGCCGCGCTGCCGAATGAGCTTTGGGTTTGGCCATCCTTCGAGACGCCCGAGCTGCGCTCGGGCTCCTCAGGATGAGGACAATCTTTGTGGCCACGCACAATTCCGATTCACCACAAACTCCGCCTCATCCTGAGGAGCGAGGCCGAAGGCCGAGCGTCTCGAAGGATGGCCACAGGCACGCCTACCCCACCTGCACTTCGATCGCGTCGTCGACGACCCGAACCGGGTAGGTCTTGATGTTTTCGGTGATCGGCGCGCCTTGGCCTTCGCCGGTCTGGACGTTGAAACAGCCGCCGTGCAGCGGACATTCGATGATGTCACCGTCGAGAAAGCCGTCGGTGAGCATCGCAAAGGCGTGCGTGCAGGTATTGTCGGTCGCGTAGATTTGGCCGTCCACGTTGTAGAGCGCGATCAGCACGTCGCCGATCTCGACCCCAACCATCGCACCTTCGGCGAGCGCCGAGCGCTCGGCGACCTTGACCCATTTTTCGTCCGGCATTCGCGTCCCTTTACGGCGGATAAATCACGTGTTCGCTACCAGTTCCAGGCGAACACGGGAGACCTTCTTGCGGAACTTCATGGCGCCGTCAACAACCGCGCCCGCCCTGTCGCGCGCCTTAACCGGCCTTGGCCTTGCGCGCGGGCTCGGCGCTCGCGACCGTCAGCGCCGGCATCACTTCGGATGCAAACAGCTGCATGGAGCGCAGCGCGTCGCCGCAATCCATGTTGCCGAAATTGATCTGCAGCGAGGCGTGTTCGAACGGGCCCATGAAATCCACAAAACGCGCAACCATCCCCTTGATTTCGTCAGGGGTTCCCACCCAGACGCTGCCCTTCTCGATCTGCTCCTCGAAGTTGGACCGGCTCATGTTGCCCATCGACCGGTCATAATCGCGATAGTCCTTGGACACGGTCTTGCGGTCGGCCCAGTCGCGCGTCGATTCGTTCATCACGCGGAAGTACTGATAATAGGGCTCGCGCGCGAGATCGCGGGCGCGCGAAGCGTTCTCATGACAGAACATGTGGAACGCGATCATGACGTTGCCGTCGCCGGGGTGGCCGGCCTCGCGCCAAACTTCGCGATAGCGGGCGACCAGCGGCTTGATCGGGCCGATCGGGATCGTCATCAGGCCATAGCCGCGGCGCGCCGCGAACTCGAACGACTCCATGGTTTGCGTCGCCGCGATATAGAAGTTGGGCCGCGGCTTTTGGGTTGGGCGCGGCAGGGACGTGACGTTCTCGAACGAATGGAACTGGCCGCGGTGGCTGGCGCCTTCCGTCGTCAGCAGGAGATCGACCTGATCGAGACCTTCCTGAAAGCGGGCGCGTGATTCATCCGGCGAAACCCCGAAGCGGCGGAATTCGTGCGGTAGGAACGCGCGCGCGAACCCGACGTCGAGGCGCCCACCCGAAATCCCATCCAACATGCCGATCTCGCCCGCGAGCTTGAGCGGATTGTTGAAGACCGGCAGCACCGCGCCGGTCACAAGGCGCATCCGTTTCGCCCGCTGCGACATCGCCGACAGAAACACGATCGGATTCGGACTGTAACCTCCGTATGCTTCGAAATAGTGTTCGACGGTGCGGGCGTGGGTGAAGCCGAGCCGATCGGCTTCTTCGACGACAGCCAGACAGTCCGCGAAGTAGCTCGCCGCGTCCTTGTCGCGTGGGCTCACCGCCGGGAAGAATTGCACGCCGAACTGCATGATCGCTCCGTCGGATGGTCGCAGATGAATATAGTCCCTATAGGGATTATTCTGTCAATGTATGACCTCGCGGTCCATCGGATTTGGTCGCCGTCAATTCGCGCTGTTGCCGTACTCGTCGCGCAGGATGCCGAGCCGTGCCAGCGCATCGCGATCAGACACCACGAATAGACGCGCGGTTCCTTCGCCGCGGTGAGAGATCCAGTTGCCCTGCGGCAATGTGAAGATGTCGCGCGGCCCCCAAGCGATGGTGTCGCCGCCGATGCGGCTCTCGCCGCGGCCCTCGACCACACAAGCGACCGCGTTGCTGTTGGTGCGGAACGGAAGCGTCGGCTCGCGATCGATCTGCATCAGATGCATGTCCATGATCGCCATGGCGGCGCCGCCGGTCGCTGGATTGATGTAGCGAACACGGCGCGCGCCGTCGCGCGCCCGCGGCGCCGCGCCCAAGGCCTTCACGACGTCCGGATAGGGATAGCGAAAGACCGGTGAGTGCGCGGACGCAAAGGCGACATCTGGCGCCACGTTGGCGACCGCATAGGCCGCATCCGGCAATGTCGGGGGCATTTCATGCGCGGGCCCGGCTTCGAACGCGGCGGTGCCGAACCACAAGTGCAAGGGCACGTCGAGCGCATCGAGCCAGATCATCGGGCCGCTGCCGTGGTGCGCATGCTCGTGCCACGACCAGGCGGGGGTGAGAATGAGATCGCCAAACTGCATCGGGCACGGCTTGCCGTCGACGATGGTGAGGGCGCCTTCGCCCTCGAGCACAAACCGGATGGCGTTCATGGAGTGGCGATGCGGGCGGGCAGTTTCGCCCGGCAGCAGGATCTGCAGCGCTGCCGAGAGGGTGCGCGCGGTCGCCTGATCCTCCGGGCCGCGGGTGATCGGATTGACCAACGTCAGCACGCGGCGTTCGACCGCGGCGGGGTTCGCCACCTCGATCGCGCGCCCGATCAATGGACGCACGCGTTCCCATGACCACAAATAGGATGGATCCGGCGGCGGCGGGGGCCTGTGCGCGGTCGGGCTTTCCCAAAGCGGCGCCAGGTGGGCTTCTTTCCACGCCTTGCGCAGCTGATCGGTCGTGTCCAAAGCGGCGACTGACATGGGCTTTTCTCCTTATCTCCCTGGCGGCGCACAATTGTGCGACTGCCTCCCCGGGGGCGCAAGCCGGTACCGCGCATGGCGCACTCGCATCGGACTACCCTCGCAAAACGCTTCAGCGCGGATGCGCTTGAACGCCAGCTCGAATGGGTCCTTTGGATGCGGAGCTGATCGCGCCTCGTGGTATGAAGGCGCAGCCGAAATTACAAAAAAATCGACTATCATCCCGGCGCATATCAACCATCGGACGACAGTTGGTGCTCACCCTGTATTCCTACCCGGAGCTCTTCGGCGTTGCGGACAACAATCCCTATGGCTTGAAGATCTTTGCTTTCTTGAAGCTCACGAAGCTGCCGTTCGCGCATGAACACATCTTCGACGCCAAGGCGGCGCCGCGCGGCCAGCTCCCCTATATCGACGACGACGGCCAGCATATCGGCGACAGCGATGCGATCATCGCGCATCTGATCGGCAAGCATCACTTGACGATCGACAGCGCGCTCACGCGGTCCCAGCGCGATATCGACCTGATGCTCCGGCGCACGCTCGACGATCTCTACTGGGTCATGTCCTTTTCGCGCTGGAAAGACCCGCGCTTCTGGCCGCTGTTTCGCGATGCGTTGCTCAAGACGCACCCGAACCTGACCACCGAAGGACTCATCGCCGCGCAGGTGTACAATTTCGAGCGTTACCGCTACCAGGGCATCGGGCGCTACGAGCCGGCGGATGTCTACAAGCGCGGCCTCGCCGATTTGCAGGTCCTCGCCGACATCGTCGGCAACAACGGCTTTCTGTTCGGATCACACCCCAGCAGCGCCGACGCCGGTGTTTATGGCTTTCTCGCCAATATCCATTTCTACGCGATCGAAACGCCGTTGCGGGAGTTCGTGCGGACGCGTCACAACCTTGTTCGCCACTGCGAGGCGATCCACGCGGCGGTGACGGCAGGCTGACAGGAAAACGGGTTCGACCCGGCACCTAGCCATGCGGGCGGTCGACAAGGGAGCGACAGGTCCTAGCATTGGGCTTGCGCGGCAATTGCCGAGGATGCAATCGAATGCCAACGCCACCGCTCGACCCGGCGCCCCGAAGCTACACGGCCTCGGTCACGCTGTTGCGGCGGTCCGATCGCGGACCGTCGGTTGCGCCGGCACAAACCACGATCGACGAGATCGAGTCCTGGCTGCTCGCCGACGCGATGCGGGCGGACGATCTGCTGGAACTGTTCGAAGCGCTGGCATGGCGTCTGGTCGCGGCGGGCGCGCCGCTCGACCGCGCCAGCCTGCATGTCGGCACGCTGCACCCGCAGGTGTTCGGCTTCGCCTGGAACTGGGAGCGTGCCGACGGGCTATGCGATGAAGTCAAAGTCTCGGAGGCGACGCTTAAGACCGACGCCTATCGGCGCAATCCGCTGTTTCGCGTTATCGAATATGGCGAAGTCTTCCGCGGCGACACCGGCGACCCGGACACTGTCAAGCAATATCCGCTGATGGCGGAACTGGCGCGACGCGGGATCACTGAATACGTGGTGATGCCGCTGCGGGCGGGTGGGGCCTATCACAACGCCGCCTCGATTGCGACCAAGCGGGCGGGTGGGTTCACCGAGGCCGACCGGGCGAGCCTGAGCCGTATCCTGGGGCTCTTCGCGCTGCACGTTGAGCGCCATATCGTTTCGCGCATCGCCGGCAACGTGCTCGACACCTATCTGGGCGAAGCCGCTGGCCGCCAAGTGCTGCGCGGTTCCATCAAGCGCGGGGCGGGCGAGGCGATCCGCGCGATCATCTGGGCTTCGGATCTGCGCGGCTTCACCGATCTGAGCGACCGGCTGGCTGGCAGCGACATCGTCGCGCTCATCAACGCTTATTTCGAGCGGCTCGCCGGCGCGGTCATGGCCGAGGGCGGCGAGGTGCTGAAATTCATCGGCGACGGCCTGCTCGCGGTGTTTCCTTTTGCCAGCTTCGACAGCGAGCGGGCGGCGGCGGAGGCCTCGCTGGCGGCCGCGCAACGCGCGCTGCGGGCGGTCGAGGATCTCAATCGGACCGCGCCGCCCGAGCTCGCGAAGATCGAGGGATGGCGGCCGCTGCGCACCGGTATCGCGCTGCATGAGGGCGAGGTGTTCTTCGGCAATGTCGGCGCGCCCGAGCGCCTGGACTTCACCGTCATCGGAACCGCCGTGAACACGGCGAGCCGCGTTGAGACCCTCACGAAAACCCTGGGGCGTGCGATCCTGATTACCGAGCCGGTCGCACGCCGGCTTGGCTCACCGCTCGATGATCTCGGCGCGCACACCCTGCGCGGCCTCGCAACACCGCTGGCGATCTTCAGCCCGTCGTCGTCCATGCGCGCCGCGCAGGGGTAAGGGCTCGCTTTTTTGCAAATCGCTAGGGATGTCAGCTCATCCCAATCTGGGCATCCATGATGAAGGCAGGGGAAAAAATCGTTGTCCCTGAGTGGATTACTCATGGATGCCCGCAGCCGCCCTCAAATGGCATCCATCGGGCATCCATGCGGGACAATTGCCCGCGTTTGGCGCATGGCTCGAGCGTCCGGATCGGGCGCAAATCCTAACGGATCGGCTGTACCGAAACGTTGAGCAGCGCCGGCGTGCCCGAG
Organism: Xanthobacteraceae bacterium; assembly: GCA_051985675.1. Classification (GTDB taxonomy): domain Bacteria; phylum Pseudomonadota; class Alphaproteobacteria; order Rhizobiales; family Xanthobacteraceae; genus JAFAXD01. Next base: position 44,353 of record JBPYFJ010000144.1, read on the forward strand.
CGCAGCGCCTCGAAGCTACGCTTGAGCGCGGGGGTCAGATCCTCCGGCGCCTCGACTTTTTCGCCGACGCCGCCACAGGATTCGATCACCTTCTCGAACGCCGGCGACGGGTTGAGATCCTGGATCGGCATCACGTTCGCCTTGGCGGCGGCGCCGTCCGGATAGACCGCAAGCGTCGACTGCCGCACCGCCAGCCATGAGTGATTGTTCGCGACGACCGTCAGCGTCGGCAGGTTTTCGGCGCGGGCAACGAAATGCGCCGGCACCGGATTGCCGAACATGTAGGACCCATCGCCGACGCAGCCGATCACCTCGCGCTCGGGAGCGGCGAGCTTAGCGCCGAGCGCGGTGCCGAGCCCGGCGCCGAGACCGCCCGCAAGCCCGCTGCCGATGAAGCTCAGAGGCGCGGTCAGGTCGAGGCGGCCCGGCGGCACGCCGAGTTCGTTGACCACGACCGCGTCCCTGGCCTTGAACTGATTGAGGCAGTGTCCGAGCCAGGCCGGATGGATCGGGGTCTGGTCCTTGACCGACGCGGCGAGCTTGTCGCGCTTCTCCATCAGGTCCGACCGCGCCGCGGCGACGGTCTTGCGGCGGGCATCGATGGCCTTCTTGTCCTTGAGCAGTTCGGCAAGGGACTCGCGTAGCATCACGAGGCCCGCCGCCGGATCGCCGGCGACCAAGAGATCGGCCTCGTACTCGCGGAACGGATGCCGGCTCACCAATGGGTCGACCGCCATGTGGATGACCTTGGTCGCGGCCTTCGGTTTCGCCATGCGCGGCATCCACGGCACGCCGGCATTGATCACCAGCACCGCGTCGGCCTGCGCGAGATGCGGGCCGAGCTCGAACCCGCAGAACATCGGATGATCGGTCGCGAGGCTGAGATCGGTGGCAAACGGCTGCACGACCGGAATAGCAAAATCCTTGGCCAGCGCAGCGAGTGCGTCAAACGCCTCGACCGAGCGGCCGAGCGCCGCCGTGACGATGAGCGGATACTCGGCCTTGGCGAGAATGCGGGCGGCGTCCTCGATCGCGCTTCGCGCGGGCTCGGCCGGCTCGACGCCGAGCGGGCGGACGTTGTCGCGCCTCATCGCGATCGCATCGCTCGCCAGCACCTCGCGCGGCAGGCACATGTAGACCGGCCCGCGCGGCTCCGACATCGCGATATCGAGGGCGCGGTCGACCAGCGCGCCCGCCGGCTGGCCGGCGCGCAGCTCGTAATCCCATTTCACGAACTCGCGCACCATCCCGCCCTGATCGAAGGCTTCCTGGCCCCAGTGGATTGCACCGTTGCGCGAGGCCTGGTGGCCGGTCTCGGTGATCGGCGTACGGCCGGCGCACAGCATCACTGGCACGTTGTCGCGCGCCATGTTCATCAGGCCGCAAATCGTGTTGGCGGTGCCGACCGTGACATGCACCATGACGGCCGCCGGTTTGCCGGCTATGCGGTAGTAGCCGTTGGCCATCGCCATCGCGAGATTTTCGTGCGGGACGGTGACAAAGCGCGGGTACTTGCCGCTCTTGCGCGACAGCGCCTCGATGATCGGCGCAAAATCGGTGCCGGCATTGGCAAAGACATACTCGACGCCGCGCTCTGCCAGTCGCGCGAGGAAGGCTTCCGCCGTAATGGCTTTTCCGTTGTTCACTGCTGTCACTCCTATTCCATATCGGTGGGAACGCTGATCGTGGGCGCAAAGACAATCACCAACACGGCGATCAATCCGATCGGGATGAAAGCCACCGCCGGCACGCCGCTGAAGTCCCAGACGAGTCCGCTGATGATCGGGGTTATTACCGCGCACGTATAGCTGATGGTGAAGACCGCGGCGGCAGTGCGGTGAACGTCGTCCGGCTTGCTTAGCAGCGGCGGCAACGCCAGCAACAGGATGAATCCTCCCGCAGCCGCAAAGCCCAGCACGCCTGCGCTGCCGATCACCAGCGCGTCGCTGCCGCCGAGCGCTATGCCGGCCACACACGCAATGCTGACGACGCCGCATGCGATGTAGGGCCACACCTTGTGCTCGAGGGTACCGACGACGGCGAGCAGTATCAGCGATGCCGGTAGTTGACCGGCGTTGAGCGCGGACAGCGCCGGACTAATCAGGCCGTCACGGCCCACGGCATGGAAATAGTAGGGAATGAACGTGTTGCTGGCGAAATAGAGCGCGTTGACGCTGCCGAACATGAACCCCAGGCGCCAGATTAGTGGATCACGCCAGTTCGGCCACCACAGTCGGGGCGTTGCTTTGAAACCCGTCAGCCCGGGCCGCGGCGCGAGCGCCGCGACCAACACGCCGATCACCGCGGCGGGGACCGCCCACGCCACGAAATTCCAACGCCAGCTGTTGCCGAGGAGCGGCAGCACCGCGAGCGCCGTGAGCGCCACCGGGATAATCTCACCGACCAGGAGCCCGTTGGTGTAGACCGCGGTGCCAAAGCCGATGCGATGCGGCAACCATGCGCGCACCAACGGTGGCAGCGCCGGCTGCATCACCGCAACTCCGAACGCAGTCACGACGGTGGCGGCGTAGAGCAACATCACGTCGGGCACCGCACCGCGCAGTGCCGAGCCGACGGCGGTCGTGAGCAGGCCGATGACAAGCGTCGGCAGAGCGCCGAAGCGCGCGATCAGCAGCGAGCCCGGGATCGCCGCGCAGGCGAACAGCACCGCCGGCAGGCCACCCAGAATGCCAACCTCGGTCGCCGACATGTTGAGGTCGGCCGAAATCATTGGAATGACCGGCGGCACCGCCAGGATGGTGAGGCGAAGGCCAATGCCGCCGAGCCACAGGAGCACCACGCACAGCCACAGCTGCCCCGCCGACGGCGGACGATGGGGATCGGGTGCTCTCATTGCGGTACGGGTCTTTAGGCCGGCTCCAGTCCGTTAGCACGCAGAACGGGTGCGGTTTCCTTTGCCTTGAGGCAGTCGATGAAGGCAAGGGCCCGGTCGCGATGCCCGCTATGCGCGCCGATGCCGGCGGAAAAGATCGTGATCTTCTGCAATTCGTCCGGCACGGGGCCGACGATGTCGAGGCCCGCGACCGGTGCAAGCTCGCTGATCTGCTGGATCGCAAGCTCGACTTCGCCGTTGGCGCAGGCCTGCGCCGCGTAGCCGTCATAGGCCTTGAACTTGGGCCCGAGCTCCTCGGCGAGACCGAGCCGCGTCAGCTCGCCGGCGATGTGCAATCCGCTGATGCCCTGGCGCGAGCGCCCGATCGATTTGGCTTTGCGCAGGGTTTCGATGAACGCCGCCAGGGTCGCGATCTCCGGACGCGGGGCGCCCGTGCGCACCGCGACCCCGATGCGGGAGCGGGCGAGATCGAAGCGCTGTGCCGCCAGGGTTCCAGCGGCGATCAGCGTGTCGATCGCCGCGTCGCTCATGATGACGACGTCGGTCGCAGGCTTCGCCGTCTCGGTCAATTGCCTGGTCGACCCATAGCTGACCGCTAGCCGCCCGAACCGTTTGCGCAGGGCGTCCTCCAGGGCCACGACGACCCCTTTGAGGCCGTTGCTGCATGCGACATCAAGGACAGGGTTGTCGGCGGAATTTACCATTGAGCGGCCTTGTTCTGGACTTTGACATCGCGCAGGAACTACCGTTCCATGGCGTCGTGACATAAATACAAAAATCCAGGGAGGATTTCATGGCCATCAGCCGACGTCGAATCTTGCAGGGCGCCCTGGCCGCGCCGGCCGTCATCGCGTCATCCCGGCTCGGGGCCGCGCCAACGGTGACGCTGAAGATCTCGCACCAGTTCCCGGGCGGAACGATCGACGAGGGCGATTTCCGCGACCGGCTGTGCCGCAGGTTCGCAGCCGAGCTCGAGAAGCGGACCAACGGCGCCATCGCGGCGCAGGTCTATCCGAACTCGTCCCTAATGAAGACCGTGGCGCAGTTCTCCGCCGTGCGGAAGGGCGCGCTTGATCTTTCTCTCTATCCGATCTCGTACGCCGGCGGCGAGTTTCCAGAGCTCAACATCGGCCTGATGCCGGGGCTGGTCTCGTCCTACGCCCAGGGCGCCGCCTGGAAGGCGTCGCCCGTGGGCCAACGCTTCGGGCAATTCGTGGCCGATAAAGGCGTCATCATCCTCTCGTGGATCTGGCAGGCGGGCGGCGTCGCCAGCCGGGCGACCCCGATCGTCAACCCGGAGGATGTCAAGGGACTCAAGGTGCGCGGCGGCAGCCGCGAGATGGACATGGTGCTGCAGGCGGCTGGCGCCACCACGCTGGCCACGCCGTCGAATGAACTCTACGCCGCCATGCAGACCGGCGCCTGCGACGCCGCCATCACCTCCTCGACCAGCCTGATCTCGTTCCGGCTGGAGGAACTCGCCAAGAGCCTCACCACGGGCCGCGGCAAGTCCTATTGGTTCATGCTCGAGCCGCTGATCATGTCGAAGCAGATTTTCGATACGCTCAGCAAGGACCAACAGAACATCATCATGGCGCTCGGAGCCGAGATGGAACAGTTCGGCACCAAGGAAGCCATGGCCGACGATCAGAAAGTCGCCGAGGTCTACGCCAAGAAGGGCGCCAAGGTCAGCGACCTCTCCGAAGCGGTGGTCGACAAGTGGCGCGCGATCGCGCGCGATACCGCCTGGAAGGATTATGCGGCCAAGACGGCGCTGTCGGCTGAATTGCTCAAGCTTGCCGAGCAAGTCCACGTATCCTGAGGGGGCCGCGTTCGGCACATAGCGTATGACCCACGGTTACGACGCCGCCAGCGACAGCGTGGAGCCGGCGGCGAAGCCTACCGGCGCGGTTGAACGCGTCCTGGCTGCGGTCAACCAGGTAGTCGTGACCCTGTCCTCGATCGCACTGGTGATCGCCTCGATCGTCCTCACCTACAGCGTGGTCTCGCGCTACTTCTTCCATTTCTCGACCGACTGGCAGGACGAACTCTCCGTCTTTCTGATCGTCGGCGCGGTGTTCATGTCGGGGGCGGCAATTCAGGCCCAGCGCGGCCACGTGGCGATCGAAGCCATCGTCGGCCTGTTGCCGGCGCGCACCAACCACATCCGCCAGCTCATGGTCGACGTTGCGAGCTTTGGCTTCTGCGCCTTCTTTGCCTGGAAGTCCTGGACCCTGCTCGACGAGGCGATCACCGAGAACTACCACTCCGGCTCGACCTGGGGTCCGCCGCTGTGGATTCCCTATTCGTTGATGAGCGTCGGCATGACCTTGTTGAGCCTGCAGCTGCTGCTGCAGGTCGTCGCGCAACTGCGGGGGCGCAAGGCGTGAGCGCGCTTTCGCTTGGGGCGTTCTACGGGATTGCGACCCTGCTGGTGATGTTTGCCGGCATGCCGATCGCGTTTGCGCTCGGCGCGGTCGCAACGCTGTTCATGATCGGGTTCATGCCCCGGTCGTCGGTCGATACCATCACCCAGAACGTCTACGAGGAGATGGCGTCGATCACGCTGCTGTCGATCCCGCTGTTCATCCTCAAGGGCGCGGCCATTGGCCGTTCGCGCGCCGGCCAGGACCTCTACGGGGCCCTGCATGCCTGGATGCACCGCATTCCGGGCGGGCTTGGGATCGCCAACGTGTTCGCCTGCGCGCTGTTCGCCGCCATGGCGGGTTCCTCGCCCGCGACCTGCTCCGCGATCGGATCGGCCGGCATTCCCGAGATGCGCAAGCGCGGTTATTCGGGCGCCTTCGCATCCGGCATCATCGCGGCCGGCGGCACCCTTGGCATCCTGCTGCCGCCGTCAATCACCATGATCCTCTACGCGGTGGCGGCCGAACAGTCGCTGGGGCGGCTGTTTCTCGCGGCGATCGGTCCGGCGCTGCTACTGGTCGTGTTGTTTGCCGGCTACGCCATGTGGCAGTTCCGCCGCGAGCGCGCGGCCGCGCAGGCGCAGCACGCTGCGACCGGTGCGTTTTCGGAACTGCTGCGCGAAGATAAGCTGTCGTTTCGCGACAAGTTCGCGCTGCTGCCGCGCGTCCTGCCGTTCGTCATTCTGCTCACCGGTGTGATGATCGCGCTCTACGGCGGCTATGCCACGCCATCGGAAACCGCCGGGCTTGGTGCCGTGTTGGCGCTGATTCTGATCGCCAGCATCTATCGGGTCTGGACCCCGCGCGAGCTGAGCCCGATCCTGGTGGCGACGCTGCGCGAGTCCACGATGCTGATGCTCATCATCGGCATGTCGCTGCTCTACTCCTACGTCATGAGTTACCTGCATATCAGCCAATCGGCCGCCCAGTGGATCGTCGACCTGGAGCTCTCACGGTGGATATTGCTCGCAGCAATCCTGATTTTTGTCGTCGTGCTCGGATTCTTTTTACCGCCAGTGTCGATCATCCTGATGACCGCGCCGATCATTCTGCCGCCGCTCAAAGCCGCGGGCTTTGACCTGATCTGGTTCGGGGTGATCGTCACCATCGTCATGGAGATGGGGCTGATCCATCCGCCGGTCGGACTTAACTTGTTCGTGATTAAAAATATTGCACCGGACATACCGTTGCGTGACGTGATTTGGGGCGTGCTGCCGTTTGTTGGTCTTATGATTTTGGCAGTGGTTTTGCTATGTATGTTCCCCGGTATCGCGACCTGGCTGGCGGACGCGGTTATGGGTTCGAGATAGATGAACACGTCATTCTTCGGCGAACTGCTGCAGTCGATTTCCGAGCGCGGTCGCTCGCTGATCGAGCGCGGGTGGGGGCGCTACGACGAGGCCGCCCAGCGGTCCGAAACCCTGGTCGAGCTGTGCGAAGAGCTCCTGTCCGGCCGCGGGGAAGCCTCCGGGGTGGCGCTCGCGCGCGAGATTCTGGCGCGGTATGCCCACATGACGACCGGCCCGCGGATCGCATTCTTTGAGGCGCTGGCGATCCGGTTCGGGCCGGACAACACCCGGCTCGACGCGGCGGTTGAGGCTTGGCGCGCCAAGCCGAGCGATGCCACCGCGGCGGAAGTCCATGCGGCCGCCGAACCGCGCCGCCAGGAACTGCTGCGACGGCTCAACCTGGCGCCCGGCGGTACCAAGGCGCTGGTCGCCATGCGCGAGCAGCTGCTCAGCGCGCTCGAGCATCGCGACGATCTGGCGGCCGTGGACGCCGACTTCGTCCACCTGTTCACGGCCTGGTTCAACCGGGGTTTCCTGGTTCTGCGCCGGATCGACTGGGCGACCCCCGCGATCGTGCTGGAGAAGATCATTCGCTACGAGGCGGTGCACGAGATCGATGACTGGGAAGACCTGCGCCGGCGGATCGATCCGCCCGACCGGCGCTGCTACGCATTCTTCCATCCGGCCCTGGTCGACGAGCCGCTGATTTTCGTCGAAGTGGCGTTGATGCGCGACGCGCCGGACGCCATAGCGCCGATCCTCGGCGCGCATCGAGCGACGGTCGCGCCCGACAGCGCCGTCACGGCGACGTTCTACTCGATCTCGAACTGCCAGCGCGGGCTGGCCGGGGTGACGTTCGGGCACTTCCTGATCAAGCAGGTGGTTGAGGAGATTTCACGCGAACTTCCGCGGCTCTCGACCTGCGTCACCCTGTCGCCGGTCCCCAACTTCGCGACTTGGCTCAGACGCGAGTGCACGCGTGAGGGCGGATCGTTGCTGGCCGATGCCGATCGCGCGGTGCTCGCCGGTCTCGACGCGGCCTGGTGGAAGGATCCGGCTGCAACGGAGCAGCTGCGCGAGCCACTATTGCGAGCGGCCGCCACCTATTTCCTGCGCGCCAAGAACCGCGCTTCGCTGCCGTTCGATCCGGTTGCCCGCTTTCACCTCGGCAATGGGGCAAGCCTCGAGCGACTGAACTGGCCGGCGGATCTTTCCGAGCGCGGCCGCCAGCAATCGCATGGATTGATGGTCAACTATCTCTATGACCTAGGCGACATCGAACGCAACCACGAGGCCTATGCCGAGCACCGTACCGTGGTTGCGGCGAGCTCGATCCGCCGGCTGGTGCGCGCGCCGGCGAGTGACCTGGTGGTGGCGATTCGCGAATAACTCAGCTCTCGCCGATCTCCCGCAGGATCTCTGCCGTGTGCTCGCCGAGCCGCGGGGACGGGCGCTCCGAGGCCATCGTGGCTCCGTCGATCATGATCGGGGTGCGCACGCCGGGGATCGTTCCGCTCGCAGCCGCATCGCTCTTGAGTTCGAGCCGCATGCTCCGGTGCTTGACCTGCGGATCGGAAAACACCTGCGCCAGCGTGTTGATCGGCCCGGCCGGAACTTGCACTGCCTCGAGCTTGTCCAGAAGATCGTCGCGCTTCATGCGAGCGGTTGCGGTGCTGAGCTTTGCAATCAGTTCGTCGCGGCGGGCGAGCCGGTCCTTGTTGGTCAGGTAGGCCGGGTCGCTGGCGAGCTTGTCTTCGCCAACCGCGGCGCAAAACTTTTGAAACTGGCGGTCGTTGCCGGTTGCCACGATCAGGTGGCCGTCGGCAGCCGGGAATACCTGATAGGGCACGATGTTCGGATGCGCATTGCCGATCCGTTTGGGCGCCTCGCTCGACACCAGATAGTTGAGGGCCTGGTTGGCAAGGACACCGACCGTGGAATCGACCAGCGCGGTATCCACATAGCAGCCGCGTCCGGTACGCTCGCGCTGCGTCAGTGCCGCCAGGATTCCGACGACCGAATACACGCCGGTGAAAATATCCGACACCGGGACTCCGGAGCGCGTCGGTTCGCCGTCGGCGGTCCCGGTCAAGTCCATGAACCCGCCCATGCCCTGCGCCATCAAGTCATAGCCCGCGCGCGTCGCATAAGGCCCGTCCTGCCCGAAACCGGTCACCGAGCAGTAAATCAGCCGCGGGCACTCGTTGCGCAGGCTCGCATAGTCGAGCCCGAATTTCGCGAGACCCCCGACTTTGAAGTTCTCGATCAGCACGTCGGATCGGGCGGCGAGCTTGCGCACGATCCGACGGCCACGCTCGCTTTCGAAGTCGAGTTCGATCGAACGCTTGCCCCGGTTGGTTGCATGGAAATAGGCCGCGCCGAGATGTGCGCCGTCCTTGCCGGGCACGAACGGCGGGCCCCAGCCGCGGGTGTCGTCGCCCGCCCCGGTGCGCTCCACCTTGATCACATCGGCGCCAAGATCGGCCAGGATCTGGCCTGCCCATGGTCCGGCCAAGATACGGGCAAGCTCCAACACACGCACACCGGTCAACGGCCCCGACATAAGACGTCCTTCATCCCTTTGATCTCGAAGCTTCTGTGGTGGCCCGCCGGAGCGGTTTTGTCTATACCTCCGGGGGCTTCAGTTGGCGGAGGGACGCGATGAACGACACCAGCGAGCGGGCGGCCGCGATATCCGACGCCGCTCTCGATGTTCTGTTCCGCGCTGCGCGCAGCTACAACGCATTTGAAACCGGCAGCATTTCCGATGCCAAGCTGCACGCGCTCTATGAGTTGATGAAGTGGGGGCCGACAACCGCCAATTCGCAGCCGCAGCGCATTCTGTTCCTGCGCAGCCAGGCGGCCAAGAACCGTCTGGCGCCCGCGCTCACAAAGACCAACCTGGACAAGACCATCGCGGCGCCCGTGGTCGCCATTCTGGCGTTCGATCTGAAATTCTACGAGCACTTGCCGCGCATGTATCACAACCCGGCGGCGCGCAGCTGGTACGAGACCACGCCGGAACACATTCACACGACATCGTTCCGCAACGCTACCCTGCAAGGCGGCTATTTCATCCTGGCGGCGCGAGCACTCGGGCTCGACGCCGGGCCGATGTCAGGCTTCGACAACGCCAAAGTTGACGCCGAGTTCTTCCCGGACGGACAGTGGAAATCGAATTTCCTTTGCATTCTGGGCAAGGGCGAGCCGGGCAGCGTGCCGCCGCGCAATCCGCGGTTCGCATTCGACGAAGTCTGCAGGATTTTGTAGCGGCTATACCTGCCCGTACACGGGCACGACCGCGCCGCGTGTCACCTGATTGTCGGGTGATGCCAGGAAGGCGATCGTTTGCGCGATCTCCGCGGGTTTCGGCCAGACTGCGTGGTTGGCTTTCGGCATTGAGCGACGGTTTGCAGGTGTATCGATGATGGAAGGTGCGATCGCGTTGACCAGGATGCCGTCTTTGGCAACCTCCTCGGCGAGCGCGGCGGTCAACGCGGCGACCGCGGCCTTGGTGGCCGTGTAGGCCGTCATGCCGGCGCCCGTGCGCCATTCGAGCGCCGGTCGCGCAGCCACGTTGACGATGCGGCCGCCCTGCCGGCCTCGTGTCATCGCGCTGACCGCGCCACGGCAGCACAAATACGTTGTCACCATGTTCAGCTCGACGAGCTGCATCAGGTCGGAGCGCTTGGTATCGACAACCGACGCCATCGCAAAACCGCCGGCAAGATGAATCGATGCCCAGATCGACGGGACCGAGCCATAAAACCGCGCGACGGCATCCTCTTGCGTGAGATCGATGTCGGCCGACAACTTCACGTTCGGATGAGCCCGATGAGGAAACGTGTCGGCTTCCCGCGCCGCGATGTAGGGCACGTGGCAGGTGGCGCCGGCCGCGAGCAGGGCCTCGACGACGGCGGCACCGAGCGCGCCGGTCCCGCCGGTGACCACCACGTCGCGACCGCGAAAATCCACGATGGGCTCCTGGCCGGTTGGCGTTGCGCCGTCCGATCGAAGCGCATCGTGCGTGCGTGCACAAGCTCCCTTGAGCGAGCGGCGCCCACGCGCCATGGTGCCGGCGCATGATTGCCCCAACCCCCATGGCTGATTTCGACCTCGCCGTCGTCGGTGGGGGCATCAACGGCGTTGGTATCGCGCGTGATGCCGCAGGTCGGGGGCTTAAGGTCCTGCTGGTCGAGCAGAACGACCTCGCCTCCGGAACGTCCTCGGCCTCGACCAAGCTCATTCACGGCGGCTTGCGCTATCTCGAACATGGCGCGTTCCGGCTCGTGCACGAGGCACTGGTCGAGCGCGACGTGCTGTTGCGGATCGCGCCCCATATCGTTCGACCGCTGCGTTTTGTCGTGCCGGTATCGGATGAGCAGCGGCCGCAATGGATGATCAAGCTCGGTCTTGCGATCTACGACTGGCTCGGCCGCCACAAATCCCTTCCGCGTTCGCAGGCGGTCGATCTGATTGCCGACGAGGCGGGGGCCCCGCTGCTACGGCGCTTCACGTCAGGTTTCGCCTACTGGGATTGCGTGGTTGACGATTCCCGTCTGGTGGTGCTCAACGCCTTGGACGCGGCTCAGCGTGGCGCCGATATCCGGGTACGCACCCGCTGCGTGCGGGCGGAACGCTCGGACATCTGGAAGCTTACGCTGCAGACCCACGGGCGCCGCGGTTCGGTGACGGCGCGCGTGCTCATCAACGCCACCGGACCGTGGACCGCATCCTTCGGCGAAACGGCGCTGCGGCTTCCCAAGCCGGAGCCGGTACGGTTGGTGAAGGGGACCCACATCGTGGTGCCGCGTCTCTTCGAGCACCACGGAGCTTATCTATTTCAGAACGCCGACCGCCGCGTGGTGTTTGCGATCGCCTACGAGCGCGAGTTCACGCTTATCGGCACGACCGACGACGACTTTTCCGGCAGCGTGGACACCGTGGCCCCGACCGGGGCGGAGGTCGCTTATCTGTGCGACGCCGTCAAAGCCTATCTGCGCGAACGGGTATCGCCCGACCGCGTCGTCTGGGCGTTCGCTGGCGTGCGCTCGCTCTACGACGACGGATCGCGTAAGGCGCAGGACGTGACGCGCGACTATGTCCTCGCGCTCGATGCCGGCTTTCAGGCGGCGCCGCTGCTCAATATCTACGGCGGCAAGATCACGACCTACCGCAAGCTCGCCGAAGCGGCGCTCGCGAAGCTCGCCGACTTTTTTATCTTGAAGCCGGCTTGGACCGCCGGCGTACCGCTGCCGGGTGGGAATTTCGACGGCGAGAGCGTCGATGCGTTCATGGCGCGCTTCCGGCAGGAGCATCGGTTTTTGCCGGGGGCGCAGGCCGATCGCCTGGTGCACGCCTATGGGACGCTCGCTCCCGCCGTTGTGGGAGCCGCAACCAGACTCGACGATCTGGGCGCTCGTTTCGGGGAGGCGCTCACTGCCGCCGAGGTCCGCTATCTGATGCGCTTCGAATGGGCGCAAACTGCGGATGACATCTTGTGGCGGCGCTCCAAGCTCGGCCTCGGCCTCGCCAAGCAGGACGCCCAGAAGCTTGCGCATTTCATGGCGGGAACCACGGCGGTGACGTAGGGTTGCGCGTGTACGGCACGGGGACCGACGAGCGATGAAAGATCCTTTCGCGCCCTGGGCGGATCCAGCGGAGCGACCGCTGGTTTCGTTCGACCGGGTGACGAAACGCTTTGGCGGTGTCACCGCGGTCGATTGCCTCAGCCTCGATATCTACAGCCGGGAGTTTTTCGCGCTGCTCGGGCCGTCGGGCTGCGGAAAGACCACGCTGCTCCGTATGCTGGCGGGCTTCGAGCAACCGGATGATGGCCGCATCCTGCTGGCCGGGGAAGACGTCGCGCGGGTGCCGCCCTATCGGCGGCCGACCAACATGATGTTCCAGAACTACGCCCTGTTTCCACATCTGAGCGTCGCGGCCAATATTGCGTTCGGCCTGCGACAGGAGGGGATGCCGGCGCGCGATCAAGCTGCACGGGTGGAGGAAATGCTTGCGCTCGTAAAACTCGAAGACTGTGCCGGCCGCAAGCCGCACCAGCTGTCCGGAGGACAGCGTCAACGCGTGGCGCTCGCCCGCGCTCTCGCCAAGCGGCCGAAGGTTTTGTTGCTGGACGAACCGCTCGCCGCGCTCGACCGAAAATTGCGAGCCGAGACCCAATTCGAATTGACGGGACTGCAAGCGCGGCTGGGTACGACCTTTGTGATCGTGACCCACGATCAGCAGGAAGCGATGACCGTCGCGCACCGGATGGGCGCGATGAACCGGGGTCGTCTGATGCAGGTCGCAACGCCTGCCGAGATTTACGAGCGACCGAATTCACGCTGGGTCGCGGACTTCATCGGCGACGTCAACCTATTCGAAGGGGTCGTTGCCGGCCTCGAAGCCGGCGCCGTGCTGGTCGACGGAGCGGTCAACCGGCGGCTGCGGCTCGCCGCCGATGCCACGGTCAAACCCGGCGAGCGGGTTTGGGTCGCGTTGCGCCCCGAGAAGCTGCGATTGGCCGCACAGGCGCCGGAGACGCGCGAGAATTGCCTGATCGGGCGGGTGCGCGATACGGCCTTCCTGGGCGACATTTCAATTTATCGGGTGCGGCTCGACGACGGAGCCGAGGTCAAGGTGTCGGTCGCCAATCAGTCAGCGCGGCCGGCCCGTCCGGTGCAAGCCGACGACGCGGTCTGGCTCACGTTCACGCCCGATGCGGGTGTCATTCTGACCAGCTGAACGGGTCTGCACCATGGCGGCGCTAAACACCTTTCAACGGTCGCGAAGCGTGTGGCTGCTGGTGCTGGTTCCCGGCGCGTGGCTTGCCGTCTTTTTCCTGATCCCATGCCTGATCGTTCTGAAGATCAGTCTGTCGCAGACCGCGCTCGCGCAGCCTCCTTACACGCCGGTATTCGACTTGGCTGAGGGCTGGGCCGGTGTGAGGGCGTTTTTTGCCTCGCTCTCGACCGCTAACTACGCGGCGCTTGCCGCCGACACCCTCTACCTCGGATCCTATCTCAAGAGTCTGGAGGTCGCTGCGCTTGCAACGCTCATTCTGCTGCTGATCGGCTACCCGATCGCTTACGGCATTGCGCGGGCCGGCGCACGCGCGCAGGCAATCCTCGTCCTGCTGGTGATCTTGCCGTTCTGGACGTCGTTTCTGATCCGGGTTTATGCCTGGATCACCATCCTCCAGCACGATGGTCTGCTGAACCGTGCGCTGATGGGGCTTGGCATCATCGCGTCGCCGATCGCCTGGCTTGCGAGCGACACGGCGATCTACATCGGCCTCGTTTATTCCTACCTGCCGTTCATGGTGTTGCCGCTCTATGCAGCGCTGCAAAAGCACGACCCGACGCTGCTCGAAGCTGCCGCCGACCTTGGAGCGCCCCGATGGAAGGCATTCTGGTCGGTCACGTTGCCGCTGTCGTGGCCTGGGATCGCCGCCGGAGTGTTGCTCTGCTTCATCCCGATCGTTGGGGAGTTTGTCATTCCCGACCTCCTGGGCGGCTCGGAGACCATGATGATCGGCCAGACCCTATGGACCGAGTTTTTCGCCAACCGGGATTGGCCGATCGCTTCCGCAATTGCGATCGTCCTCCTCGGCGTGATCGTCGGTCCAATCGCGTTGTGGGAAAACCTGCGCGCGCGGCAATTGCAGAGCGAGGCCTGACATGCACAAAGCGTCGGCCTTCAACATCGTCTCCGTGACGCTCGGGCTCGCGTTCCTCTATCTGCCGATCACCATTCTGGTGGTCTATTCGTTCAATGCCTCGCGCCTCGTTGGCGTTTGGGGCGGCTGGTCGACGCGTTGGTACGCGGCTCTGCTCGAGGATCAGGCATTGCTCGATGCTGCCCGTACGTCAATCGGGATCGCATTTCTGTCGGCGGCGGTGTCGACCGTGCTGGGGACGTCGGTCGCCCTTGCCCTCGCACGCATCGGGCGGTTTGCCGGCCGCACCGCGCTGTCGGCCATGACTTACGCGCCGTTGGTGATGCCCGAAGTCATTATCGGTTTGTCGTTGCTGCTGCTGTTCGTGGCACTCGGCTTCGACCGCGGCTTCTGGACCGTGGCGATCGCACATACGACCCTGACCATGTGTTTCGTCACTATCATCGTGCAGGCACGGCTCGCCGATATGGATCGCCACATTGAGGAGGCGGCGATGGATCTTGGCTGCCCGCCGCTGCGTACGCTGTTGACGGTCACGCTGCCGCTCGCCGCACCCGCGGTGGTGGCCGGGTTCCTGCTCGCATTTTCGCTCTCGCTCGATGATCTCGTAATTGCCAGCTTCACCACGGGACCGGGCGCGACCACGCTTCCGATCCGGATCTATTCGGAGGTCCGCCTGGGGGTAAAGCCGGAAATCAATGCGATCTGTACCCTCATGATCGCGGCGGTATCGGTCGCGGTGGTGCTTGCGGCGCTGCTGCAGCGCCGCCGCGCGGGCAAGCCGGCGACGTGATAATCGCCTGACCTTCGCTGTTCCGACGAACCGACTATTGCGACGGGCCGCCTGTGGTGACTCCCGGTGGGCGTTGCGAGCCGGTCAGGCGCTCGAGCGCCCCGCGCACCGCATCGACGCTTCCCCGCCCGCGCACGGCGTTGAGCAGCGGCGCCGCCGCTCCCGATCGGCTCAGCAAGCTTTGCGTATCGGGAAGCATAACCGGGTCGTCCCAGGGCCCCTGCACCACGAATGGAAGTTCAAATGCGCCGCCCTGGTCATTGCCGGAGGTAACCAGCTGAGCGGAGCCAGTAAGGTCGATGTCGCGATTCGGGATCGAAGCCGAGCCCCCAAGGAGCAAACGCACCGCCGGTCCTTCGATGCGGACGTCCTCGGCGGTGGCGATGCCGCGCTCCAATTTCAGCGCGATGTTGAGCCGATCGTAAGGGGTTCGGCCGCTGCGAAAATCGCCCGCGCCTGACAACGGTCGACGCTCGAGCCGGCGCAACAGCTGTTCGACGTCAAATCCGGTCAGCGCGCCGTCGAGCGCCGTCAAGGTTGCGGTGCCATTGAGCGTATTGGTCAACGCGTTGATGCTCGTTCCGGTACCTTCCACCAGGAAATTCAGGTCGCCCTTGCCTTCGATGCGGCGAATGCCGATCAAGTCCCGCAGGCATTGTTCCAGATCGACGTTGCTGAATTGCATTTGCGATTTGAGCTCGGCGCCTTCATCCAGTTTGGAGATCGCAACCGATCCGGTTACGAGGCCGCCGAACGCCTGCGACTCCCC
Source organism: Xanthobacteraceae bacterium (assembly GCA_051985675.1). GTDB lineage: Bacteria > Pseudomonadota > Alphaproteobacteria > Rhizobiales > Xanthobacteraceae > JAFAXD01. The sequence goes on from JBPYFJ010000144.1 coordinate 60,165, forward strand.
AATGGCGAGGGTCAGGTCGCCGGAACGGAGGTTAGCCGCGATCGCCGTACGACCGATCCGGGACGATCCGAGGGTCACACTCGCCGCCGACAGGCGGAGATCGAGATCGACCGCCGCCAAATCCTTGAAGGTTATCGGCCTTGGATTCCACGCGCGCGCGTTGGACGCCATCAAATGGAAGGCCGAGACGTAGGGCGTGAGGTTCAGCCCCTCGACCGCCAGTGTGCCTTTGAGCATCCGCCGGTCTTCATTGCTGAACGTCAGGACACCGTCCGCGACGTTGCCGTCGAGCGCGATATCGACGCCCGACATCGCGACCGTCCCGCCTGCGACATTGGTCTGGGCCTTGAGCGTAAAGCGGCCGAAGCCTCCGTCCGGCAGCGGCTTCGTACCCATCCATTGCAGCGCATCGCGCAGCGAGGCGGCATCCGCCGCAAGCGTGCCGTCGATCTTCAGCGAGGGCCGATTGCTCATCACGCCGTCGAACGCGACCTTGATGGGAGCGCCGTTGATGCGCACCTTCATCCCGGCTTGATTGCCCACCAGGGCGGCGTAGAAATCACCGATCGCGAGGCTTGCTTCCAGCGGCTGGTCGCGCCAAACGAATTGACCGGTTGCCGCAAATGTCTTGGCGATGGCAGGCCACGCGAGCGACAGGTCGACCTGGCTGACCGTCTCCTCGGCGTCTCCGCTGTTGACGATGATGGTGCCGTCCTTGATGTGGATCTCGGAAAACGACAGCAGCGACCGGTCGGCGTCGGGCTGCAGCGCGCCCGCCAGTGCGTGCAGCAGCGGCGCCCAATTGGAACGACCGGCGGGATCAAACTTGATGGCGATACGTGGCCGCTCGAGCGAGATGTCCGCTATCTCGATGTGGCCGGCCAACAGCGGCAACAGACGAAGATGTGCGGTCAGGCTCTCGGCGGCAAGCGCCGGCGCGCCGCGGTCGTCCTCGAGCACGACGTCGCGAAAGCTCACCGTGTCGGGCGGAAAGATCGAAACGCGCACCTCGCCACGGATCGCCGGATCGAGACCGGTCGCCGCGCGAATCTGTGCCTTGACGGCATCGCGCGCCACCTCCGTGGAAATCAGGAACGAGGACACGGCGATTGCTCCCAGGCCGACGACGACCAGGGCAGCGAACGCTAGTCCGATACGCTTAAATCCGATGGTGGTCACGAGCACCGATCCGGAGTGTCGCCGGGGTCTGTGGATGCCGGCCGGCAGAAGAGGAGAAAGCCAGTGACGGCCGTCTGTGTCGCTTTCGTGGCCGGGATTTTGCCTGCTGGCCCAACATATTGCCAGTCACCTGGCGGATCGGCGCGCCTCCTGCCGCGCATGATCGCCATTGCCGGACTTTGGCCAGATGGCCCGAATCAATGGGACACAGGCCCCTGCCTGAAAACGAGCTACATTAACGCCTGCCGGGCCGTAGGAAAGGGGATTTGTGATGAATGACCAGCCGCTATGGAGCCCTTCCCCCGCACGGGTCGAGGCCACCCGGGTCATGGCGTTCCTGCGGGAAACGAATCGCCGGCACCAACTTGGCCTGAAATCGTACCGCGATCTCCACGCCTGGAGCGTCCAGAACCCGGATCTGTTCTGGGACCAGCTCTGGGATTTCTGTGGGGTCATCGGCGAAAAAGGTGCCCGCCGCGCCGCCAACCTCGACGCCATGCCGGGCGCGGCATTCTTTCCCGACGCCAGGCTCAATTTCGCTGAAAATCTGTTGCGGCGGTCCGACCAGCGCGATGCCCTGGTGTTCCGCGGAGAGGATAAGCGCACCGACCGGCTCTCCTTCGCGCAACTTGCCGCGCTGGTGTCGCGCCTGCAGCAAGCCCTTAAGGCGCTCGGCGTTGGGGTCGGGGATCGCGTCGCGGGCATGATGCCGAACATGCCGGAAACCGTTGCCGCCATGCTCGCCACGACGTCGATCGGCGCGGTCTGGTCGTCATGTTCGCCCGACTTCGGCGAGCGCGGGGTGCTCGATCGCTTCGGCCAAATCGAGCCCAAAGTCCTCTTCACGGTCGATGGCTATTGGTACAACGGCAAAATGCAGCGGATCGGCGACAAGCTCCGCCCGATCGTTGATCAACTGCCCCCCCTCAAAGCGGCGGTCATTGTTTCTTACCTCGGCGAAGCCGAGGAGGTCGCCAAAGCGCTGCCCGGCGGGGTGACGCTCGAAACCGTGCTCAAGCCCTACGCCCCGAAGCCGGTGACGTTCGAGCGGCTTCCATTCAATCATCCGGTCTACATCATGTTTTCGTCGGGCACGACCGGCGTGCCGAAGTGCATCGTGCACGGCGCGGGCGGGACGCTGCTGCAGCATCTCAAGGAGCAGCAGCTGCAATGTGACCTGCGCGACGGCGACCGGCTGTTCTACTTCACGACTTGCGGTTGGATGATGTGGAACTGGCTGGCGTCGGGCATCGGGTCGGGAGCAACCCTGATGCTGTATGACGGGTCGCCGTTCGCTCCGACAGCATCGGTGCTGTGGGACTACGCCCAAGCCGAACGGATCACCCTGTTTGGCACTTCGGCCAAATACATCGATGCGTGCAACAAGGAAGGGATCGAGCCGGCGAGGACGCACGACTTGTCGTCGATCAGGCTGATCACCTCGACCGGGTCACCGCTTGCGCCTGACAGTTTCGACTACGTCTATCGATCGATCAAATCCGACGTGCCGCTGACGTCGATCTCCGGTGGCACCGACATCATGGGGTGTTTCGTGCTCGGTGATCCCACCTCGCCGGTGTGGAAGGGCGAAATCCAGGCGCCCGGCCTCGGCATGGCGGTCGACGTCTGGTCGGAGGACGGCAAGCCGGTTCGAATGCAGAAGGGCGAGTTGGTCTGCACGAGGCCCTTCGTCTCGATGCCGGTCGGGTTCTGGAACGATCCGGGAGGCAACAAATACCGCGCCGCCTATTTCGAGCGCTTTCCGAATGTGTGGTGCCACGGCGACTTTGCCGAATGGACGGCGCATGGCGGCATGATCATTCACGGGCGGTCGGACGCGACCCTTAATCCCGGCGGCGTGCGCATTGGCACCGCGGAAATCTATGCCCAGGTCGAGCAGATCCCCGAGGTACTCGAGGCGATCGCCATTGGACAGGACTGGGACAACGACGTGCGCGTGTTGCTGTTCGTGCGCCTCAAGGAGGGCTTTGAGCTCGATGAGGCGTTGCGCAACAAGATCCGCCTCAAGATCAGGACCGGCGCCAGCCCGCGCCACGTGCCGGCGAAAATCCTCCACGTCCGGGATATTCCGCGGACCAAGTCGGGCAAGATCACCGAACTCGCGGTGCGCGATGTCGTCCACGGGCGGCCTGTCAAGAACACCGACGCGCTTGCCAATCCGGAATCACTGGCGCTCTACCGGGACCTACCGGAGTTGCGGACGTAGCCGCGGGAGCGATCAAACATCAGGGGCACTAGAATCATAGGTTTGCTAGTGTCCTTTCGATTCCGAAATTCGCGTCGAGCGGGCTGCAAAATGTGGCGAACTTCGGAATCGGGACGCTAGCGCGTGGCCTCGGCATGTCGGGGCGAGCCGGCAGCCGCCACTTCAGCAATCAGTTTGTTGATAATTGCCTGGCCGAATGCATTGAAGTTCTCCGCCACCATCACGAACGAGTTCGGCCCGCCCACGACGTTGTTGCGGTAATAGGCTTCGAGACCGCCCGGCGGATTGGTGTGATCCTGGTTCCATGACAGCGGCTGTTCGCTCAGGATCACCAGGCCGTTGATGGTTACGCCCTGCGCCACCGCGTCATCGCGCGCCGCGGTGACGTCGCGCCCGGAATTGTTGGTCCCGTCACCGGACACGTCGATCGTCCGCCGCGGGGCGCTGAACGGGGCGCGCTCGAGTTGCGCCATTGCGAAATCAATGCCCCCGCTGATCGAGGTGCGATCGGCAAACGAGCGCTGCGCCTCGTCGAGCTGGCTTGCAAATTCCTGCGCGGCCTTTGCGCCGTCGATCACCATCCAATCGATCACGATCTTCTGGGCGCCGATTCCCGACCATTCCAGGAAGCAAATGGCAATACGCCCGTGTGGGCCGGAGCGAATGGCCTCGATCACGCGCGGGCTACTGATGGCGGCGATATATCCGTCTCGCTGCAGCTTGAACTTGACGGCGTCCACGCTGCGCGACACGTCGGAAGCAAGCACGAGCAGGAGATCGACCGGGTCAGCGGCCGCGGCCGCCGTGGTCAGAACGAAGGTGGCGGTAAGCACCGCCAGCAGGAGACGAACCACACGCATGCTGTCGCCCTACGCCGGCACAAAGCCTAGACGAAACAGTTTTCGGAAAAAAGCCTGCTGCTTCGAATTCGGGGCACAAGCCTCACATCGCAACGGACTGACGGCGAAGCAATGGCGGGATTGGAAATGTGATCGTTACCAGGCTGCTTTGGTTCGCTCCGCTTGCAATCGCAAACGCGGCGCCGACCGCTTCGGCCCGTGCCTTGGCCGACACCAAGGCAGATCAGTCTTTCCGCACGCAAGAGACACACGCGCAATTCAATGATCGTCGCAGTGCGAAACTCGCTCTGCCTGGCCTTGTCGCGGTGGCCCGGCGCGAACGCGGCACCCGAACGTACCGTGCCCGACGATGTATTTGTTTGCAAGACGATAGCCGGGGTGGGATGATGGCGCGCGGCGCGTGCGACGTCCGGCGAGGTGTTTGTCGCGACGAGTATAGGGAGACGCCAACCATGCCGAGTCCCGCCCCTTTCGAGATTCCCGCCGAAATGCGCGCCTTCGCGGAACGCAGTTTCGAGCAGGCCAAGCTCGCGTTCGATAAATTCATGGAAGCCGCGCAATCTACGATGACGACGTTTGAGGGGCAGTCACAGGTTGCGCAAGCGGGCGCCAAGGAGGTCAGCAATAAAATAATGACTTTTGCTGAACAGAATGTCGCGACCGCTTTCGACTACGCACAGAAGCTGGTCCACGCCAAGGATCCACAGGCCCTCCTGACGCTGCACGGCGAGTTTATTCGATCGCAGATGCAAGTCTTGGGAGAACAGGCACGCGAGCTCAGCGAAGTCGCCAGCAAAGCGGCATCCGACGCGACCAAACCGAAATCATGACGACCGCCTGAAAGCGGCATAGGGGATTGCGTCAGCAAATGCCGCCGCGATAGGCAATTGATCGCCCGTCGGTACCGATATCCCGGGGACCGCCCACATGTTCGCCGCCCGGGTTAGGTTGATGTTTTCGTAGCCAAAATTGCTCTCGACTTGCGTAGCGCCGGCCGTCGGCACGCGGTACGATGGTAATATCTATTTTTGCATTGCACAATTTCTGTTGCAATGCATCATCACCTGTGCCATATAATTGGCATGCGGTCTTTGACGCAATTTGTGGGCGTCTGACTGTTCCAAACATCGAAGCACACCACCGGGCCGTAGCCGCGGGCGGACCGAGGCGGTGAGCCATCCCGCGCCGAGAGGATCTGTTCCATGTCTGTTGAGCCGTTGAAATTCGACCTTCCGAAATTCGAATTCCCGAAGTTCGATCTTCCCAAACTCGAAGTGCCGGCCGCATTTCGCGATCTCGCCGAAAAGAGCATCGCACAGGCCAAGACTGGTTATGAGAAGATGAAGTCGGCGGCCGAAGAGACGACGACGGTGCTCGAGGACACCTATGCGAAGGCCAGCAAGGGCACCACCGAATACAACCTCAAGCTGATCGAGGCGGCGCGCATCAATACCAACGCCGCGTTCGACTTTGCGACCGAACTGTTCAATGCCAAGTCGCTATCCGACGTTGTCGAGCTGTCGACCGCGCACCTGCGCAAGCAGGTCGAGACCGTGACGGCGCAGACCAAGGAGCTGACGTCGCTCGCGCAGAAGGTTGCCTCCGAGACGGCAGAGCCGATCAAGGAAGGCGTCGGCAAGGTTTTCAAACAAGCGGCTTGATCAGAGCCGCGCCCTTTTGTGTTGCGTAAGCGTTGCGTGGCGTATGAAGCAAGCCCGGGCCGTCTGCCCGGGCTTTTTCTTGCGAGAGGCCTGCGCGGCTCCCTTTCCGGCGCGGCGGGAGGGGCACTCCAACCTCGGTTGCGAGGGGTGGGCCCGTACGTCTTGTCAAGCCGGCGGCTTGCTCCTAGGTTCGCGTCGTCGCGTGCAGCTGTAGCTCAGTTGGTTAGAGCGCCTGACTGTGGATCAGGAGGTCGGTGGTTCGAGTCCACCCAGCTGTACCAGACGTAAGGATTTGTAGCAATTTCATAATTCATAAAACACATATGGCCGGGCGACCTCCTAAGAGCACATTGGGGAGGCGCTGGGGACACAAGTTGCCTCGATGCCTCAAAAACATCCGTTCGCCCCCGATGGCGCTGGCGTGTCAGAACACCCGTCTCGTCTATAACCTGAGATTTCACGGGTCCGAACCGGAGAGCGCAGGACCGCGAACGAGCAGCGGCCAGAGCCGCAGCGGAGGCCAAGCGTCTCGAAGCCGAGCGTAAGGCGATCGCGGAAGCGCAGAATCGTCGCCATCTGGAACGCGCGCCAGGCGGGCGGGCGAGCCCTATGGTTCTATCCCATGATCGGAGCGGCCATCGCTTCCGGATTGCCGTGGTTGACGTTCTCCTGCCCTGCCTGCGGCCAATTTGGCTCGGTCGATCTGCGCACTCTGGATCGACATCCAGCCGGCGCTATCTCGGGACTCATCCCATCGGTGTCTTGTCGGCGCTGCTCGCCCAACGCGCCGTTCGCCAAGCTCGAAATGCTGACGGCCGAGCGGCCGTAGTGCTACCCTACCGCCAATATTCGGGAGGGATGGATGCGACGGCGCGAGTTCATCGCGGCACTGGCCGGAGCAGTTGCGTGGCCGCTCGTTGCGCGCGGGCAGCAGCAGGCGATGCCAGCCGTTGGGTTTATGAGTGCGCGCTCGCCCGAAGATACCGTGGAAGTACTCAAGGCCTTTCACAGCGGGCTTGGCGAGGGCGGATTTATCGACGGTCAGAACGTCAGCATTGAGTACCGCTGGGCGCGCGGCGACTATAACCGGCTGCCAACACTAGCCGCCGAGCTTGTGGGGCGGCACGTGAATGTACTCGTAGCCACGGGCGGGGATGCATCGGCTCGTGCAGCAAAGGATGCGACGACTACGATTCCGGTTGTTTTCAATATGGGCGGCGATCCAGTCAAGGAAGGCCTGGTCAAAAGCTTCAATCGGCCAGGCGGTAATGTCACCGGGTCTGTCATTTTGAGCGAAGTGCTGGAGCCGAAGCGGTTCGGCCTACTGCACGAGATTGTGCCCGGTGTCACGCACTACGGCGCTCTGATTAACCCGAGCTATCCTCCGGCTGCAGATCAATTACGGGACCTCGAATCGGCCGCTCCCAAAATCGGCGGGCAACTTTTGGTGGCAAGGGCCAGTAATGACGCCGAGTTGGACGAAGCGTTTGCCATGCTGTTGCACGAGCGCATCGGCGCCTTGCTGGTCACGTCTGATCCCTTTTTTGACACGCGCCGCAGCCGCATCATCGGATTCGCTGCGCAGAACCGACTGCCCGCCATTTACCAGTTCCGCGAATACGCTATCGACGGCGGCCTGATCAGCTATGGGCCGAGCATCACCGACGCATATCGACAGGTCGGCACCTACGTTGCCCGTATCCTCAAGGGAGAGAAGCCCGCTGATCTGCCCATATCGCGGACCACTAAGTTCGACTTTGTCGTCAACCTGAAGACGGCTAAAGCACTTGGAATCGAGATTCCTGCGACGCTCGTCGCCCGCGCCGACGAGGTCATCGAATGAACTCGGCGTGATATCTGCTTGTGAGCGAAGCTGACCTTACGCCACGTCCGCAATTTTGACGCCATGCGGACTACGTGACTTAGATTCCGCCAAGGACGACGACCGCGCCATCGCGGACTATGATCAGGCGATCCGGCTCGATCCGAAATATGCGCTGGCCTACAACAACCGCTGCGATACCTACCGAGACAAAGGCAGCAGCGATCAGGCCATGGCGGATTGCAACGAAGCGATTCGGCTCGATCCGAAACTTGCAGTAGCCTACAACAACCGCGGCAACGTCTGGCGTGCCAGGGGCGACAACGATCGCGCTATTGCCGACTTTGATCAAGCGATCCGGCTCGATGCGAAACTTGCGCTGGCCTACAATAGCCGATGCTATACCTATCATATCAAAGGGAACAACGATCAAGCCGTCGTGGATTGCAATGAAGCGATTCGGATAAATCCGAAATTTGCGCTGGCGTACAACAATCGCGGCATCGCCTGGCGCGCCATCGGCGACAACGACCGCGCCATCGCCGATTATGATCGGGCGATCCAACTCGATGCGAAGCTTGCGCTCGCCTACTACAACCGGGGTAACATGTATAAGGACAAAAAAGACTACGACGACGCAATTGCCGACTATACCCAGGCGATCCAGCTGGACCCGAAATTTTCCTCGGCCTACATCAACCGTGGCGTCCTACATAACGAAAAAAGAGACTACGACCGCGCTATCGCCGACTATACCCGGGCGATCCAACTCGACCCAAAACTTACCGTAGCCTACAACAACCGCGGCAACGCTTACTCAGCCAAGAACGACTACTCCCGCGCTATTGCTGACTATACCCAGGCAATCGAGCTCGATACGAAAGCTGCCCGCTCTACAATCGCGGCCTTGCAAAGCGAGCACAGGGGGACACCACCGAAGGGGACGCGGACATCGCTCAGGCTCGGCAGATCGACCCAAATATCGGCAATTAAACCCTGAGGCGAGTCGCCCCGCGCAATCCAGCAGCACGTTCGAGCTGACCAGCGATCGATCAACGACATCCGCTCGGCCTCACCATTCCCCCGACGTTGCTCGCCCGCGCGGACGAGGTGAACGAATGAAGCGGCGCGAGTTCATTGCTGGACTTGGCAGTGCGGCGGCTTGGCCGGTAGTGGCCCATGCACACCGTGGGAACGGATAGTTGGCGCAGATCGCGTTGCTGGTAATGACCAGCGTCAGATAGAGCAGTCTCAGCTGGGTTTGGCTTGTCAACAAAGAGCGCCAGGAGTCAGTTTGCACGACGAGAATGTTCGACTAGCATCGAACCCTAACAGTCTAATCTAAATAGCTCCTTATGCTTTCAAGATCTTAAGGTTCGGCCTGCCCATGATGCGCTGGATCACTGTTTTCCTGTTCGCCGTCGGACTTGTCGCGCTGGCTCGCGCCGAATCCTGGCGTACCTATTCAAACGATCGATTTGGAACTACCGTAGACGTTCCCTTCGATTGGCGCCCTGGTCCCCCGCCGGCAAATGGGGATGGGCTGGTGTTCACGTCACCAGACGGGCAGGCGTCAGTCGCAGTGTACGGATCGCTGCATAGCTGGGACACAATCGAGCAGGCTTTCGTGATATTTGAAACACCGAGCGAAGGCGAAACGATCACTTACAAGCATCGAGAACCGCGTAGCATTGTGATTTCCGGGACGCGCGGCGATCGCATTTACTACGCTAAGTCGATGTTGTCTTGCCGCGAC
>JBPYFJ010000145.1:0-4962 GCA_051985675.1 Xanthobacteraceae bacterium
CGCCACGCACGTTTACACCGGCATGGACGTCTCGCGCTTGAGCGGCGCGTTGAAGCCCGCGGTTGTCGTTACTGCCGCCGATCTCGCGCGCATTGGCACCAGGGTTCCCGAATTCTATGCCGGCGACCTGTTCTGCCCGGTCGGCACGACGCCGCTGTATCTCGGCCAGCCGGTGGCTCTGTTGATCTTCGAACAGTTCGACGCCTTCGATCAGGCGCGCCTCGCGCTGCGCGATGGAGCTTTCGTGAAGTTCGGCGAGGAAACCGGCCCCATCAGGGCACCCGACTACGGCGCTTTTCGTTTCACGCGCGTGGCCGGTCCGACCCCTGACGCGCCCGATGTCTACTCCACGCTCAAGGACGGCTTGTTCAGTCCCGGGCAACTCCAGAATACCGAGCTCCCGGTATGGTCACCGCTCGCGATGTCGAAGGCGCAGCCCTACAGCAAGGCCGCGACCTATGGCGAGCAGATCCGTGCGCAACTTGCGGCGAGCGACCCGGCCGTTCTGGTGCTGGACCACAAATTCGAGAATCAATCAAACGACCCGGTGTTTCTCGAGACGGAATGCGGCCTCGCCTGGTACGACGGGGGCCGCAAGAACCTCGAGCTCGTTCTCGGCGTGCAGTCTCCGTTCGAGAACCTGGAAGCCATTGCGTTCCTTCTGGGCGAAGCCAGCGCTGCCTTCAAGCCGACGCGCATCAACGGTCAATTCGCCTATGTCGGCGGCGGATTCGGCGGACGCGACCACACCCCGTTCCCGATGTACGTTGCGCTGGCGGGGATGTTCTTCCCGAATCGTGCGGTCCGGCTCGCCTATGACCGCTTTCAGCAGTTCCAGATAGGCATCAAGCGGCACGCATTCAAATTACACACGCGGATCGGAGTCGATCGCGCGAGCGGCAAGATGGTCGCATTCGCCGCCGACCACATATTGGATGGCGGCGGCCTTGCCAATTTCTCAGCCACGGTTGCGAAGGTGGGCGCCCAGATGGCGATCGGCGCCTACGATATTCCGCGAGTCGACGTGACCACGGTCGCGCTGCACACACGCGGCGTGACCGCGGGGTCGATGCGCGGCTACGGAGCGCTGGAGACAAACACGGCGCTCGAGGCATTGGTCGACGAAACGTGCGCGGCGTTGTCGCTCGACCCGATCGATTTCCGGCGACGCAACGCGCTCAAGACCGGCGGCCGCACCCTGTCGGGAAATCAGTACGACGTCGCGATCCGCACGCCGGAGATTCTGGACAAACTGGAGAAGCATCCGATCTGGCAGCAGCGTGCCGATGCAAAAGCCCGGGCCCCAGCGGGGACACTCCTGGGGACAGGCGTCGCTTGTACCATCAAGAATTACGGCTCCGGAGGAGATGCGTCGCTCGCGACGGTGGAGATCGACCCGGATGGCGGGATTGCGATCCACTGCGACGGCGCCGAGATGGGCAACGCCATCGGGACGGCGGTGGCCAACCGGGTCGCTATCCATCTGGGTGGGGTGGCCGACGAAGTCGCGATCATGCAGGTGGACGGGTTCGGCCCGCTCGCGCTCGTGACCTCCGGCGACCGCTACTCGATGGACCAGAAGACACAGGACGCCGCAGCGCGCAATCCGCGCTGGGTGCCGACGATCAGTTCGGCCACCTTTGCCTCGATCGGCGCTTACATCATGACGCATGCGGCGGCCGAGGCAGCGCGTGTCATCTTCCGTTTCGGTCTGTGGCCAGCGGCGCTCGATCTGTGGGGCATCGCGCCGAAAGATCCCAGAGCGAATGAGTGGAAAACGGCGCGATGGAACGACGGGCAGTTGGTCATGCCGGGGCTAGCGCCGCTGGCGTTGCCGGCGGTGGCGGCGAAGGCGCATGCGCGCAACGGCGTGACCGGGGCAATGACGCATTGCTTTAATCGTTGGGCGTTCGCGCAGGCGACCTTTTCGATTTCCGGACAAGCGTGGACGGCCGACATCGATGCCCTGGCCGTGCGCCGTGGCGCGGGCAAATTTGCTCGCCTCGATCGTTCCAACATGAAGTATCCGCCAACCGATCTTAACAAGAGCGGTCCGACCCATGCGGCGACGTGCGGCGCCCTGGTTCGCGTCGAGATCGAGCGCGCAACCGGCGCGTTGCGGATCGCAAAAGCCTACAGCGTGCTGGAATGCGGCCAGGCGTTGGTCCCGGAGGTCGTGGTGGGACAGGCGCAGGGCGGCTTCGCCATGAGTGTGGGCTTCGTTTTGCTCGAGTCGCTGCCGCCTTACGAGGGTGGGCCCGGCAACGGCAAGTGGAACCTCGGACAATACGTCGTCCCACGGGCGTCGGACCTGCCGCTGCACGAGCTCGAGGTTGAGGTACTGCCACCCGTCGATGCCGACGAGCGGCCGAAGGGCATGGCGGAAGTCGTGATGATGCCGGTGGCCCCTGCGCTGATCAACGCGATCTACGACGCCACCGGTCACCGCTTCCGATCCTTGCCGGTGACCCAAGCCATGATCAAGGGGGTGCTCAAGTGACGATGCTGACCGTCACCATCAACGGACGCGCTTACGGCCCGCGGGAGGTGCGCGACGAATTGTCGATGAACGATTTCCTGCGCGAGTATCTCGGGATGACCGGCACCAAGTTCGGCTGCGGCGTGGCGCAGTGCCTGAGTTGCGCGGTCATCGTCGATGATCCCGACGGCACCAGCTACACCACTCCCACCTGCATCGCTCCGGCGGCGAGCTTCAACGGCAAGTCGATCCGCACGGTGGAAGGCCATGCGAAGAACGGCGAGCTTACGCCTCTGCAGAGGGCGTTCATCGAGCACTTCGCTTTCCAATGCGGCTACTGTACGGCCGGATTCCTGAACGAGGGCCAGGTTCTGCTCGAGCGTTTGGCGAAGAAGCCGGTGGCGCGAGCCGATCTCGAGAAAACCATCACCGAGGCGCTCGACGGTCATCTCTGCCGTTGCACCGGTTACATCAAGTATCACGAAGCCGTGCGCGCGGTGATCCTCGCCGATTCGGGGCGCTATCTCTCGCGGGCTTAGCGAAACTCGATCGCGACCACCCTGATGATGGCCGACTTCCGCGACGCTGGAGGGTAAGGGGTATTGACGATGCATAGGGGCATCCCGATCAAGGTCCTCGTCGTGCTATCCGCCCTGCTGACCGGCGCGCCGATTCCGCACGCTGTATCCGAACCATCGGACAAACTCGCAACATCCGACAGCTTCGCCTCGATCACCGATGAGGCGGCACGATCGGCGGCAATCTTCACCGAGCTCGGAAAAGTATTGACGCATCCGCGTTGTCTGAACTGCCATCCCGCCGGCGACCGTCCACGCCAGGGCGACATGGCGCGGCTCCACCAGCCACCGGTCGAGCGCGGTGCTGACGGTTTTGGCCTCCCGGCGATGCGCTGTCCGATCTGCCACCTGCAGGCCAACTACGACGCCGCCGGCGTGCCGGGCAATCCGATCTGGCATCTCGCCCCGCGTGAAATGGGATGGGAAGGCAAGACGCTGCGCGAGATTTGTCTCCAGATCAAGGATCCAGCGCGCAACGGAAACCGTTCGGTGGACGCGCTCATTGAGCATATCGGCGAAGATCACTTGGTCGGTTGGGCTTGGTCGCCCGGCTATGGCCGGCAGCCGGCACCGGGCACGCAGAAGCAAGCGGGCGCGCTGGTGGAGGCCTGGGTGAAAACTGGGGCCGAGTGTCCGAACTAAATGACTTGCTAAATGACTTGGGCAATACCCGGTCGTTTGGTCACCTCCAGGTCTTTGCCGGTGCACGTGACCTCGGCCGTTTCTTAGCGCCATCGCCGATTGCGAGTGAGGGCACGCTCGTCCCGGCTCGAAGGCTGCGCTCGCACAAGATCAGTGCGCGAATGCACGACTCGTTAACCGCACATTAACCACGATGCGCCCTAATCAGATCGATCCGCCCAGCAAGCATCGAAGGCGTTCGAGGTTCCGTGGTGACAAGCGCGATTGCTGTTCGACCGCCGGCGATGCGGTTCCGTGGCCGCTCCTTCATGGCCTTCGTGCTCACGCCGGCGGCGCCGATCACGGATTGGTTGGCGGAACTCGACAAGTGGACGAAGAACTCGCCCGACTTTTTCGTCGGTAGGGCCATCATCCTCGATCTTGCCACCGTGACACTCGACCAGGCCGAAATGAGCGAGCTGATCGCGGCACTGGGCGAGCGCGGTATCAGGGTCATGGGGCTGGAGGGCGTCGAGCCGGATCAACTCGGCCCCACGCTGCCACCGCTGCTCAAGGGCGGACGACCCGTGGCCGCCGGCGAGGCGATCGGGCCATCGCCCGGCGATCAGCCCGCCGCGGCGGAGGCGGCGCAGCCGCCGCAACGCCAGGAACCGAGCTCCCTGCTGCTCGAGAGCCCGATCCGCTCCGGCCAATCGGTCATCTTCCCCTACGGCGACGTCACCGTGCTCGGCTCGGTCGCGTCCGGAGCGGAAATCGTCGCCGGCGGATCGATCCACGTCTATGGCGCGCTGCGCGGCCGCGCCATGGCGGGATCGATGGGCAACGCCCGCGCGCGGATTTTCTGCAGCAAGAACGAAGCCGAGCTGATCTCGATCGACGGTTACTACCGCACGGCCGAGCAGATCGACACGAGCCTGCGCGGACGGCCCGCCCAGTGTTGGCTGCAAGACCGCGTCCTTTCGATAGCCGCCTTGGATTGAAACATGCAGGAGAGAAGAGATATGGCCAAGGTTCTCGTGGTCACGTCCGGGAAGGGCGGTGTGGGCAAGACGACGTCCACCGCCGCGCTCGGCGCCGCGCTGGCGCAAGTCGGGCAGAAGGTAGCGGTGGTCGATTTCGACGTCGGACTGCGCAACCTCGATCTGGTGATGGGGGCGGAGCGCCGCGTAGTGTTCGACCTGGTCAATGTCGTTCAGGGCGTCGCCAAGCTGTCGCAGGCGCTGATCCGCGACAAAAGGCTGGACACGCTGTGGCTGCTGCCCG
>JBPYFJ010000146.1:0-8729 GCA_051985675.1 Xanthobacteraceae bacterium
TGGGAGAGTTGCTTTCGGAAGCGACGCTGCATCACAGCAATGAGCTTTTCTATCGTGAACGCATGCCGTGGCGGCTCGGCATGGTCAGGCTTGATTGCGGCCCGGTGGTCGTTGCACATCTGCACGGCGATTGTGCTCGGGCGCCGTCACGCGTTCGCGTCCTTGCCAATATTGACCGTGCCGGCCAAGCCGCTTTGGTCGCAATTCCGGAAAATGACACGCCAAACATGAGCGACGATCGCCAGCTTCGGGAAATGACCTGTGATCCCAAATTTCGCAAAGTATTGATCACGGACGCCAAGAACCCTGTGGGCCAAGCGCTTGTGGAATCAATCGTAAAAGCTGGGGCCGATCTAGTCTGGGCCGGTTACGCCGAGCCATGGAAGAAGGCGCCCAGCTTCGAGAGGTTGTCGTCACTGCCGCAGGTCTCGCTAGTCCCACTTGATCTCACCGATACGCGCGCCGTGAAAAACTTAGCCGGCGAAATCGGCGGGCGCGTCGATATTCTCATCAACACCGCCGACCATCATCGAAATTACGGGATTGCGTCGCGCGACGGCGTCGAGGTGGCACGCGCGGAAATGGACATTAATTATTTCGGCCTGCTGCGCCTCGCCCAGGAATTCGCGCCGGCGCTGCGCAGCCGCGGGGCCGACGGGCAATCGAGCGCCGTGGCGTGGGTTAATCTCCTTTCCATATTTGCGCTGTCGAATTTCCCCCCGCACGGCACTTATTCTGCGTCGAAAGCCGCTGCGCTGTCGCTCGCGCAGTGCCTGCGCGCCGAACTTGCGCCGGCGGGCGTGCGCGTCATCAATGTGTTCCCTGGCCCGATCGATGATGAATGGAACCAGGCGCTGCCGCCGCCAAAGATCGCGGTCACGCGCCTCGCCACGGACATCGTCGAAGCGCTGCGCGGCGGCGCCGAGGATGTTTTTCCCGGCGACATCGCGCAGGACTGGCTGGCACGCTGGCGTGACAATCCGAAGGCGCTCGAGCGCGAGCTTGCAGCACTGCCGAGGTGAAGCATGAGTAGCGCGCTCGTCCAATTAGTTGCTGATCTAGTCAACGGGCGCATCCGCGTCGTCGATCTCACCCAGACCTTGTCGCCGGATTTTCCGCAAATCGTGCTGCCGCCGGAACTGGGCCAGGCATGGCCATTCCGAATCGAGGAAGCGTCGCGATATGACGCCCGCGGCCCCGGTTGGTACTGGAACAATTTTTCCTGCAGCGAACATACCGGCACGCATTTCGACGCGCCGATCCACTGGATCTCCGGGCGGCATTTGCCGGGGAACAGCACCGATACCATTCCGGCGGAACACTTTGTCGCGCCGGCCTGCGTCGTTGACTGTTCGCGTGAAGCGGGTGCCGATGCCGATTTTCTGCTCACCGTCGATTTTCTGCACCAATGGGAAAAACGTCACGGCCGCATTCCTGCGAGCTCATGGCTGCTAATGCGCACCGACTGGTCGAAGCGCATCGACCCGGTCGCGTACCAGAACATCGATCAGACCGGGCAGCACACGCCAGGGCCCAACGCCGATGCAGTGCGTTTTCTGGTCGAGGAACGGCAAGTGCTGGGCTTCGGTTCGGAGGCGATCGGCACCGATGCCGGCCAGGGTTTTCACCTCAAGCCGCCCTACCCCTGTCATTACTATATGCACGGCGCCGGCCGGTTCGGCTTGCAATGCCTGACTAATCTCGATCTGTTACCGCCGACCGGTGCCGTGATTGTCGCGGCGCCACTCAAGATCAAAGAAGGCAGCGGCAGCCCGCTGCGAGTGCTGGCGCTCGTGCCGGCGGCGTCGACGCGCAGCGTAACTGCGTCAAGCAAAAAGCGTTCACCAGCGAAATCGCGTGTGCGGAAAAAGCGCCGATGAGTGCTGACGCCATCATTGCCGCTTTCCCGCCGGAGCGGCGGACACTGCCGACCATGCTGACACAGCAGGCACGGCGCTACGGCGCGCATCGGCTGCTTAAAACCGGCGACGTGACCTGGAATTTCGCCGATGCACCAACCATCGCGGCGCGCTTTGCCGGCACGCTCGCCGCGGCTGGCATCAAACCGGGCGACCGCGTGGGGTTGATGTGCTCCAACCGCGCCGAGTTTCTCGAAATCTTTCTCGGCTGCGCCTGGCTCGGCGCCATAACGGTGATGATCAACGTCGCGTCGCGCGGCCCGCAGCTTCGCCACATCCTGAGCAATTCCGGCGCGCGGCTTCTGGTTATGGAAGCGGAATTACTTTCCGCTTTCGAGCACGTCGACTTGAAAGACCTCGCACTCGAACGCATCTGGCTGATCGGCGGACTAGCGCGCACGCCGTTCGACCGCGTTGCAGTTACCGAAGTGCCGCCGCCCACGACGCCGATCGCGCCCGACAGCACCGATCCCGCGCAGTTGCTCGCGATCCTCTACACGTCGGGCACCACCGGTCCGTCGAAAGGCGTGTGCTGCCCGCACGCGCAATATTTCTGGTGGGGCATCAACGGGGTCCGTAATCTGGAAATTCGTGAAGGCGACGTGCTGTGTACCTCGCTGCCGCTATTTCATTCCAACGCACTCGGCACCTTCTATCAGGCGCTCTTAACGGGCTCGACGCTTGTCGCCGAGCTGCGCTTTTCCGCCTCGCGCTTCTGGCAAAGCCTGATCGACCATCGCGCCAACACGACCTATGTGCTCGGCGCCATGGTGCCGATCCTGCTATCGCGGGAACCGTCCCCACAAGAGCGCAGCCACAAAGTGCGCTGCGGGCTCGGACCGGGTGTGCCGGCCAATTTACACATCGCCTTCGAGGAGCGCACCGGCATCCGGCTGATCGACGGCTACGGCTCGACCGAAACCAATTTCGTCATTGGCAGCACCACCGCGGCACAACGGCCCGGCAGCATGGGAAGAGTCTGTGAGGGCTATCGCGCGCGCGTGCTCGACGCGCAAGGCAACGAGGTGCCCTCCGGCGTGGCAGGTGAGCTTGCGCTTTACGCCAACGACCCTCTCGCCTTCGCGACCGGCTATTTCGCCATGCCAGACAAGACCGCCGAGGCGTTCCGTAATGGCTGGTTTCACAGCGGCGACCGCGTCATCCGCGACGCCGATGGGCATTTCCATTTCGTCGACCGGCTCAAGGACGCCATTCGCCGCCGCGGCGAAAACATTTCGTCGTTCGAAGTTGAGCAGGTCCTGCTCAGTCATCCGGACGTCGGCACCGCAGCGGTGTTTCCGGTAGCCTCGGAACTCGCCGAAGAGGAGGTCATGGCGGCGATCGTGCGCCGACCCGGCAGCAGGTTGACCGAAAGTGCGCTGGTGGAGTTCTGCCGGCCGCGGCTCGCCCATTTCGCCGTGCCGCGCTTCATCGAATTCGTCGATACGCTGCCCATGACGGAGAATGGCAAGGTGCAGAAATACAAGCTGCGCGGGCGCGGCATCACAGCAGGTACCTGGGATGGCGGTGCCGACGGCGCCAGAGCGAAGGGCGGCGCTTCAACGGTGTCGCAGGCGGCGCCACGGCAGACATGACGGGTCTCGAATTGCAGCTATAATCTTGATCTGCAGGAGTAGCGAGGGGAACAGGCCATGGCGTTCGGATTGAAGCGGAGGACATTCCTGCAACTGGCGATGGGCATGGCGGCGAGTCTTGGCGCGCCATTTACCGCCCGTGCCGCTGGCGACGCATCGACCATTGGCTGGCCGAATGACGTGCCCACGTGGGATCCCAATCAGCGCTTCACACCCGACGCGCAACCCATCTTCAAGGCCGTTTATGACCAGCCACTTGACCAGGATCCGCAGCTCAAGCTCATCCCGCATCTGATCAAGGCGTGGAACATGGCGCCTGACGCGATGAGCATGGCGATCGAGCTACGCGACGACGTCATGTTCCATAACGGCGACAAGCTGACCGCCGACGATTTCCGCTACACCTTCCTCGAGCGCAACAAATCCGGGCTGAAGCTCGACATCGCCAATTCGATGCGCAAGGTAGAGGACATCGCGATCGAATCGCCGACCAAGGCGACCATGAAATTCAGCTCCCCGGCGCCGACCATGCCACAATGGTTCGCGTTTCTCGGCAGTTACATCGTGCCGAAAAACTATATCGAGAGCAAAGGCCTCGACAATTTTTTGAAGAATCCGGTCGGCACAGGCCCCTACAGACTCGCCGAATACGAGCTGAATTCGCGCATCGTGCTTGAGCGCAACGACAAATACTGGGGGCCGAAGGCGAAGGTGGCGCGCGTCACCATCCAGATCATCAAGGATCCGTCCGCGCGCGTCGCCGCGATCCAGTCCGGCCAAGTCGATTGCACCATCAACATCCCGGTACGCGAGGTGCAGCGCTTCCAGCAGGAAGGCAGCCTCGCTGCGGAGATCAATCCGATCACTCGCGTCATCCTAATCAATGTGCGCAACGATCTTGTTTTCGCCGACAAGAACGTTCGCCTGGCGGCGCATCACGCTATCGACAAGGCCGCGCTATCGAAGGCCTTCTACGGCGGCGCCGCGGTGCCGCTGTCGGTGCTCGCGACACCGGGCACGCCCGGTTATCTGACCGACTTCACCTTCAAATATGACCCGGCGCTGTCGAAGCAGCTTCTGGCGCAGTCGGGCTTTGGGGCCGACAAGCCGGTGAAGATCGGCTTCGCGACCACCAATGGCCAGTTCCCGAGCGACTATGATATCGCTCGCGCAATAGCGCAGATGTGGAAGAACGTTGGCATCGATGCCGATATCCAGGTCATCGAATACGCCAAATATTTCGAGCTTAATCGCGGCAACAAATTGCCGGAGGCGACGCTGTACAGCTGGGATAATGCTACCGGCGATCCCGAGATCTATTCCGGCTATCAGCTCAATCCGAAAATGCCGTTCTCACCGTGGAAGGACGAA
Source organism: Xanthobacteraceae bacterium (assembly GCA_051985675.1). Lineage (GTDB taxonomy): Bacteria > Pseudomonadota > Alphaproteobacteria > Rhizobiales > Xanthobacteraceae > JAFAXD01. The sequence continues at coordinate 4,886 of JBPYFJ010000146.1, forward strand.
GATATCGGCAACCGCGTGCTAGCGCTGTTCAACGTCGCCGACTACGACAAGCGCATCGCCGGTTACAAGGAACTCGAGCGCTATGCGGTGGAGAACGGCGCCACCATGCCGCTATTGCAAAGCGTGGTGACGGTCGCCCACAAGAAGAACCTCACTTACACGAAATACGGCAACGGCTGGCTATTACCGCAGACCTTGCAGTGGAGCTGAGATATTTGACCGGCCGTCATCCTGGAAGCCAAGCGCAACGAGGCTGTCCAGAATCCATAATCGCGGACGGTGAATATGGATTCCGGGCTCAGGGGCAGACGCCTGCACCCCGGAATGACGGAGGATGATCGCAACCGTCATTGGGCTGATCGTGCGGCGTCTGCTCGCCGCGATTCCGATCCTTCTTGTCGTCTCAGCTCTCCTCTTCGGGGTGTTGCGCGCGCTGCCGGTCGATCCGGCCGCGATGTCGCTGCCACCGAACGCCACCATTGCCGAGATCGAGGCGAAGCGACGCGAAATGGGCCTCGACCGGCCGTTGCCTGAACAATATCTGATCTGGCTGCGCGGCGCGCTTCATGGCGATTTCGGACGTTCGATCCAGTTACAGCGCGATGCCGGCTCGCTGGTCGCCGCCACATTGCCGGCGACCATTCAGCTCGCACTCGCCGCCATGATTTTGGCTGGCGTCACCGGTTTTGGCGGCGGGCTTCTTTTATTCCGCGCTCGCGGGACGCTGCTCGAGCCGACGCTCGATCTTATATCCATCCTACTGCTGTCGATCCCGGAATTTCTCTGGGGCCTCATCCTTCTCTTCGTATTCGGCGTGGCGCTGCGCGTTCTGCCGTTTACCGGCGAGGTCGCACCGGGATTGCCGGTGCCTCATATCACCGGCTTTTTGCTGCTCGACTCGATGTTGATCGGGCGCTTCGACGTTTTCTTGAGCGCCTGCCGTCATCTGGTCCTGCCGGCGATCGCGCTTGGACTCGCCTTTTCGCCCGCCATTATGCGGGTTCTGCGCTCGAGCCTGTTTGACGTTTATCACGAGGACTACATCACCCAAGCGCGGCTGCGCGGCATTTCCGAACGTCGGATACTGATCGGCCATGCGCTGAAAAACGCGGCGCTGCCGACCATCACGCTGGCCGGCGTACAGTTCGGCATCTTGTTCAGCGGTACGCTGCTCGTCGAAGTGATCTATTCCTACCCCGGAATGGGCAATCTAATGGTGGACGCGGTGCGCAACGCCGACCTGCCGCTCATCCAAACGATCGGGCTGACTTATTGCGTCGTCGTTCTCCTGATCAACACGACGGTCGACACACTCTACGTTCTTCTCAATCCGAAGGTACGAGTGCGCTGATGGGACCGCTCGACCACTCGCTCCGCTCGCCGCGCGTTCTTATTGCCCTCGGCATGGTCGCCTGCATCGCCGCTTGCGCCGTGTTCGCTGGCGTGCTGGCGCCGCACGATCCCGGCGAACAGAACCTCTTGTCGATTCTTACCCCGCCGATTTGGAGCGCAGGCGGCGATCCGAGTTATCCGCTCGGCACCGACAGTCTCGGCCGCGACGTGCTGTCCCGGCTGATCTACGGGGCCCGCACAGCGATGCTGGTGGCGTTTTTCGCTTCCCTCGGTGCCATGATTATCGGCTCGATCCTCGCGCATATCGCCGGTTATTTCGGCGGCATGACGGACTGGATAATCGGCCGGCTGGTCGATGTGTGGATGTCGTTTCCGCCGGTGATCCTCTCGCTCATCCTGATGGTCGGGCTCGGCGTCGGGTTGAGCAAGGTCATCCTCGCCATCGTGCTGGTGGACTGGACCCGCTTTTGCCGCGTGTTGCGCAGCGAGGTGCTGATCGTGACGCGCAACGACTATGTCGCGGCGGCCAGGCTTCTCGGCTTCACCCATTGGCAAACCATCGTGCGCGAAGTGTTGCCGGCGACGCTACCGCTCCTCATTACGCTGGTGAGCCTGGAAATGGCCATTGCGGTCGTAGTCGAGGCGATCTTGTCCTTTGTCGGGCTCGGCGTCGGGGCAGACCAGCCGGCCTGGGGGCAGATGATCGCGGACGCGCGGCAATACGTCTATCAATCGCCGTGGAATTTACTGCTGCCGATCGTGGCGATTTTCCTCACCGTAACAGCGTTCAATCTGCTCGGCGACGGACTGCGCCGCACGCTCGATGTGCGGCTCACCGAAATCGGACGCTAGCGCATGCTCACTTTGCAAGCCAACGACCTCGAAGTGACTGTGCGCATCGGCGGTTCCGCCGTTCCGGCGATCCGTTCACTTTCCTTCGATCTGGCGCCGAAAAAGATTCTCGGCTTGGTCGGCGAATCCGGTGCAGGCAAGTCGATGGTCGGACGTGCCATCGCACAACTGCTGCCGCCCGGCTTTGCGATTACGGGCGGATCGATGATGTTCGACAGCGTCGACCTTTTGCGCATGCCGGCGGCGCGGCGGCGTGCGCTTCTCGGCCGGTCTATCGCCTTCATCCCGCAGGCGCCGTTGTCCGCGCTCAATCCAGTCATGACGGTCGCCGCGCAGTTCAACGAACATCTGGCGCGAATCGACGGCACCGCCGGCGCAGGGAGCCGGCGCGAGCGCATCGTCGCCATGTTGGAGGCGGCGCGGCTGCCACAAGCAGGCGAATTGCTAGGGCGCTATCCGCATCAATTGTCGGGTGGCATGTGCCAGCGCGTGCTCATCGCCATGGCCTTTGCCGGCAATCCGCGGCTTGTCATCGCCGACGAACCGACCACCGCGCTCGACGTCACCATGCACGGTCAGATTATTCGGCTGATTGCCGACATGCAGCGCGACCATGGCACTGCGGTGATTTTCATTACCCACGACCTGCGGCTGGCGGCGCAAATCTGCGACGACATCGTCGTCATGTATGCCGGCCGCGCGGTGGAACGCGGACCGGCGCGCGCGGTACTATCGAGCCCCGCTCACCCCTATACCCGTTGTCTCCAGCTCGCCAATCCATCGATGCATGCCAACCGCCGCGCGCTTTATGTGATGCCGGAACAGATGCCGAGTTTAAGCCAGCTTGCCGGCATGGCCGGCTGTCATTTCGCGCCGCGTTGCCCGCTCGTCATGGCGGAATGCCGCAGCGCCTCGCCGCCCAACGTTCCGATCGCAGACGACCGCAGCGCGGCTTGTATCCGCGCCACGGCGGCAGCGAGCATTGCCGCGGGCGGACCACTCGATGCCGCGGCGTCACCTTCCGCGCGCTCATTACTGGATGTCGATAGCTTGGAAAAACACTACATCGTCGGCGGGGGGCTGTTCGGCCGAGCCCGCACCGTGGCGGCCGTGAAGGCCGCGTCGTTTAGCATTGCCGAGGGCGAGTTCGTCGCGCTGGTCGGCGAGAGTGGCAGCGGCAAAAGCACGATTGCGAAGGTTCTGGCCGGCCTGGAGCCGCCGTCCGCAGGTCGGATCGCGCTTGACGGCGAGGATTTAAGCGATCCGCCGCGGCGGCGCGCCTCCAGATATGCCGCCAGCATTCAAATGGTATTCCAGGACCCCTATTCGGCGCTTAATCCGCGCCGCCGCATCGCCAGCATCGTTACGCAAGCGATGGAGGCGGGGAAAGCGCATGCGACATCGAACGAGCGGTTTTCTCGTACACGCGAACTCTTGGCCGACGTCGGCATGGCGGCTGACTTCGCCCAACGACTGCCGGGGCAACTGTCCGGCGGTCAGCGCCAGCGCGTTAATATTGCCCGCGCGCTTTGCAACATTCCGAAAGTCTTGATCGCAGACGAGATCGTGTCAGGACTCGATGTCTCGATCCAGGCGCAGCTTCTCAATCTTTTGGTACGACTGCGCGCCGAGTTCGGCT
>JBPYFJ010000147.1:0-18729 GCA_051985675.1 Xanthobacteraceae bacterium
CCGTTCGCAGCCTCGTGCCACGCCGACGCTCCGGCGCCGTTTCCACGACCAGTCTCCAACCCGTGATCGGCAGCTTGTCCCGGCGGCACGAATTGGCTCGCGAGCTCAATTGACTGCGGCCCGGACCCGTCTGTGCTCGTATCTGTGCCGCCGGCATGGTCGTGACCGTTGGCAGCCCCGTGCGACGGCGACGCTCCGGCGCTGTCGTCTTGTTGGCTCCCCCGACCAGCTTGTCCTGGCGGCACGAATTGGGCCACGTGCTCAAGTGACTGCGGCCCGGATTCGTCCGTGCTCGCATTCGTGCCTTCGGAATGGTGGTGACCGTTGGTAGCCTCGTGCGTAGCCGACTGCCCGGCGCCGTCATCACCGCGGTTCCCTCGACCAGTCTGCAGAGCGTGCTCGAGGGCCTGTCCGGGCGGTCCGTCGAAATTGCTGTCCTGGTCTTGCGCGCTCGCGTTCCTTCCCTCGGACTGACCGAAACCATAAGCCTCACCTCTTGGCCCCTGGTTGTCGGACGATTGGTCAAGTGCCGCGGTCGGCGGCAGCGAGTCGGATTGGTCATCGTGCGGGTTACCCGGCCCATGGTCCGGTGCAACCTGCGCCGCGGCCTGGTTCAGCACTTCATCGGTATGCGGATTCGACCCATGCGGGCCGGCGTTCGTATCTGTAAATCGGAACTGATCGGATGCCAACGCAGCGGTCGAGGATGCGGCATTGATAAACGGCACGAGAGGCGATGGCGGCGACCGATCAACCACGTTCCGGTCTACGGAGACCCTCCGTACCAGTGCAGTATCATTTTAGTACCAGTGCAGTATCATTTTATTGCCTAATTTATTCCACATTTTTTGCAGGGTCTGTGACCTTGATCACCATTTTAACTCCGGGGGTAACGGTATTAACGTCCGCTGTTAGGTATTCCGATACGCGCTTTAACGGAATCGAAGTCTGCCAATCGAGTTGCGCGCCGGCGGCGCGAGGGCAAACTTCCATTCGAGGTCTGCGCGTTGCAGTTCGCTCACCCGATGGTCGTTCCGAGCCGGGCCTTACTGGAGAACCCACATGACGAACGCCGATCCGGCGTACGGGCTCGCCGAGCTCAACAGGGAAAAGACGATCGGGGGCGTCGGCGGCACCAAAGCGCGCAGCATTCCACTGATCGACATGAGCAACTTCGAGACGCGGACGTCCGAAATCGCCGACCAGCTCTGGCAGGCATCAACCGACATCGGCTTTTTCCAGGTAATCAACCACGGCATTCCGCACGCACAGATCGATGAAGCGTTTGAAATGACCGAACGTTTCTTCGCCCTGCCGCACGAAACGAAAGCGAAACTTCCGCTGCGCCAGGGAACCAACGCCGGGTGGGAATTCAAGTCGCAGGTCCGCCCCTCAACCGGCACGCCCGATCAGAAGGAGTCCTACCAGATCACGCTTCCGCGCATGCACGACCTTTGGCCCGACGGCGACGTCCTGCCCGGCTTCAAGTTAGTCATGCTGGCGTTCGAGCGTGCGAACTGGGCGGTCGGCATGAAGCTGCTCTCATGCTTCGCGCTGAAGCTTGAGTTTGGGCCGGATTTCTTCACCAACTGCCACGATCCGCTGTCGCCGGAGTATCAAAGTACGCTGCGCCTGCTGCACTATTTTCCGATGGTCGATGCGAAGCCAGAGGACTTCAAAGGCTGGCGCGCCGGCGCGCACACCGATTTCGACTGCCTCACGCTGCTGCACCAACGGGTCGGGCAAGGCGGGCTGCAACTCTGCCCCGGCAAGGAACTGGCCGAGCTCGAATGGACGGACGTTACGCCGCTCCCCGGCGTCATCACCTGCAATATCGGCGACATGCTGATGCGCTGGAGCGATGACCGACTGCAATCGACGCTGCATCGCGTGCGTATGCCGCATCCGGACGAGTATCTCGGGTCGCGTTATTCGCTGCCGTTCTTCTGCCAGGCCAACAAGGATGCGATCATCCAGGGGTCGGGCAAGACTTACGCGCCTATCACCGCGCACGACTATCTGCAGCAGCGGATCGCGGCGAATTATGCGGGGTAGCGGCGGCCGCTTGGAGCTGGTACGGCCGCCGCGTCACAGGTGTTTTACTCAATAATCTCGACGATCCGGCGCGAACCCGGGTCGACCAGAACCGGGGCGTCGTTGATATACGCGTAGCGATACGCGCTGACGCCTTCCACGCCTTCAAACGGGAAGAATTGCGCGTTCGGCGGCAGCACGGTGCCGACCACAACCCGGTCCTGAATCGTCACGGAGGGCTGCCGGTGCTGAACCACATATTGGCGAACGCGCGTTCGCACATCCGGGGCAAGCGTCACCGGACCTCGCGTAGTCGTGGTCGTTGTCGTCGTTTCGCGTGACATCGTCGACTGCGCCGAGACGGCGGACATGCCCACAAGAAGTCCCAGCGCAGTTGCTGCGCTGATCGAAAGCACTTTCATCATTGCCGCACCTCCTAGCCTCATTGAGTGGCGCCGCGCGGCGTCGCGACGCCTCCGGACCAACGCAAGCGCTGGTGAGGGGTTCCGACCGCAAGTTAATGATCCAAATTGCTTTCTTGCTTTCGTCGGATGGCGCTTTTCACACGTACCAGGTCGGCCACCAGTGCGCGGAACTCGCGTTCTCGATCATCGTCGTCCCGGATGCGCAACAGCAACGACGGATGAACGGTGACGAACGCCACGGTATCATTATCCAGAACATGCGGGCCCCCCGCGCATCGCAGGTATCGTCGCTGCGCGCTGCAGCGGTTCAAAGCGTGCGGTGAGCTCCCGCCTTCATTCAGACGGAGCCGCCGCAAAGGCGCCCGGATCGACCGATCTGCTGGCCTGATCGGTCGCGAAGTCTGCGCGGTCCTCGATCGACAGCAATTGCGCGAGCCTGATCCGGGCGCGATTGACCCGGCTTTTGACCGTCCCGACCGCACAGCCGCAGATCCTTGCGGTCTGCTCGTAGGAAAACCCGGAGGCGCCGACCAGGATCAAGGCCTCGCGTTGATCGGCAGTCAGCTGGTCGAGCGCCCGGCGAAACTCCTCGAGTTCGAGGTGGCCGTGTTGCTCCGGATAAGCCATCAAGGTCGACGCAAACCGCCCCTCCGCGTCCTCGACCTCCCGCCGGCGTTTGCGATACTCGGTACGGAACTGGTTGCGCAGGATCGTAAACAGCCAAGCCGAGAGATTGGTCCCGGGTTCAAACGAATCGATATTCGCGAGCGCGCGCAGCAATGTCTCCTGCACGAGATCGTCGGCGCGATCCAGGCTGCCCGACAACGACATTGCGAATGCCCGCAGGTTGGGCACGGCGGCGAGAATACCGTCGCGCACCGCGCGGCGCTCGCCGTCGCTTGAATGTTCAGCAATCATGTCGGGTGTGTCCTTCGTGCTCCGGCTCGTCGAGCTTCTTCAGCAGCTCGGCCAGATGCGTCGAAATCCCCTGCGCAAGGACATCGTTGTACATCGCGCGCAGGCGCTCGCCGATGTGCCGCTGCGCACGCGCGTCGAGGTGGGGTGGCCGTTGTGGCGAGTCGTACCAAGGCATTTAGCGTTTCGTCCCGCAGACGTCTGTTTGTTGGTGACCATAGATCTCGCTCTTGCCCGAGCAACGCGAGCACACAGGGGAAAAACGGCTTTGCGGGTAAATGGTTCCGCAAATGGAACCGCCGGGGCCGGATCACGTTGTCGAGTGCGGGCAGCATGTCGACGCGGGTGCATTCATTTGTCCGACTCCGAAGCCGTTGTGAAATACATTCCCTTCCTGCGTCGCTACGCGCGGGCGCTGACCGGATCACAGTCGTCGGGTGACGCGTACGTGACTGCGACACTGGAAGCTTGGCTCCAGGCAACGTCGCTGCTCGACAAAGGGAGCAGCCCGCGCGTCGCATTGTTCCAGTTGTTCACCAAGATCTGGAGGTCGGTCGCACTCAACAAGGCGCCCGAAATGACTGACGAATCCCCGGCACCCGAACAGAGCATCATGAAACTAACGCCGGAACCGCGGCAGGCATTTCTGCTCATGACGATGGAAGGGTTCTCCGAAGCCGATGCGGCACAGATCCTGAAATGCGACATCGCGACCGTGCGTCAGCTGGTGGACGAGTGCGGCCGCGAGCTCGCCGCGGAGCTCGCCACCGATGTCCTGATCATCGAAGATGAAGTATTGATCGCGCTCGACCTTGAGCGCCTGGTTGCCGGCCTCGGTCACCGCGTCATCGGCGTGGCGCGCACCCATGCGGAGGCCATCAGGCTCGCACAGGCAAGGCGGCCCGGTTTGATCCTCGCCGATATTCAACTCGCCGATGGGAGCTCGGGGCTTGACGCGGTCAATGAATTGCTCAGGTCGTTGGATGCACCGGTCATCGTCATCACTGCTTATCCAGAGCGTTTCCTGACCGGCGAACGGCCGGAGCCGGCTTTCCTCATCTCCAAACCCTTCCAGCCCGCCATGGTGTCGGCAATCGCGAGCCAGGCACTTTTCTTCGCGCAGGCCGACAAGCCCGCGATACCGGCAAAGCCGGCACAATCCGTGCCGGCGCGCTGACGTCGCGCGCGCGAGCGAAAGATGTGTCGGCGATACCGGCCGGCAATCGATCAATCAATCGCCAAGCGGCAGCAGTCAAACCGTGCGCCTGAACAACAAATAACCCAATCTCCGGCGCTCGGTGATTCGCGCTCGAAGCTGGCAAACTCGGACGCGGTCGATTGGTTCCCCGCCTCGCGCGCTTTCTATTTGTTGATCAGCCAGGAACCGCAATCCACCTAACGGTTTGACGGTCCGGAGAGGGTCAGCTTCGGGCGGCTGATTGTGGTGGGTGACAATGTCTGTGGGGTCTTCGGGTTTTGAATTTGTTCAAACAATCGTTCTCACGCATGCTCTAATCACCGGTGCCATCGTTGGCATGACATCACAAGTGTTTGCGGCGGATCGTTCAGGTAGTTCGTCAGGACTGGCTTCGGTGTATGACCAGTCGTCGGGCGCTTCTACTGCAAGCGGTGAACCGTTGCGAGAAGATGCGATGACCGCCGCTCACCGCACGCTCCCGTTCGGGACAATGGTACGGGTCACGAATCGCCGAAACGGCCAGGTTGCAGTTGTGCGCATCAACGATCGCGGTCCGTTCGTGCGCGGGCGCGTCATCGATTTGTCGCCGGCCGCCGGTCGTGCGTTGGCGTTGTCGGGGCTTGTGGAGGTATCGCTCGAGGTTGTGAGTGCCGAAAGCGATCCGCGTCCGCGCGCGGCATCGGTCGCGACGCGCGTGGATCCGTAGAGCGCGGAGCTAGCTGGCCTTTTTTGCGAGCGCTGCCTTCTTCGCGGCCGCAACAGCTGCTCGCTTTCGCCGGCGGATCGGGGCGGGCCGCTGATCGGCGCGCGGCTTGCGCAGTCGTTCGCCAATTGGCGCCGCGGCCGGAAGCAGGCGCGCCGGGCGTGGCTTCCGGAATCCACGATTACGCTTGATCAGGAACTTGGTCAGCGCGTCCTCGCCGCCTTCGGCGCGGGCAAGCGGGGCGGCCAACAACGCGAACAGCCCGATGCACAGCGCGAACAGATAGGTATCAGAGATTGGCTCCAGCACGGCGAACACTCGGCTCCTAACGATCAGCCCCGTCCGCGCCGTACAAGCAAAGCCGCAAGCGCTACATCCTCACTGCCGCGCCGCGGAGTTCGATCAGCAACACGCCTTCCGATTGAAACTTAACGACTGAGCGAGACGCAGGGTTCCGCCTGCGTCAATCCATCATGATGAGGGGCGGGCAAATCGGTTGCAGCGTAGGAACGGAGTCCGGGTTTGCTCGTTTGGTTCATCAGGGGTGAGTGAGAAGGACACTCAACATGTTGAACGCTGTTCGCAAGATTGCGACCGCTGCGGCGCTGACGGGCGCTTTGGCGGTCGCCACGGCTACGCCGTCGGAAGCCCGTTGGTTTGGACGCGGCTGGGGATGGGGCGCGCCCGTCGCTGCCGGAATCGGATTGGGATTGGCCGCAGGCGCCATTGCCAGCGCGGCGGTCGGACCGGGCTACTACTACGGTGGATATTACGGCTACCCGGCTTATAGCTACGGCTATGGCTATGACTACGGCTATCCATATGCCTACGGCTACGGCGGTCCCGTGGTCGCCTACGGCTACGACTATGCACCGGCCGTCTACGCCGGCTACGGCTACGATTACGGCTATGCGGCGCCGCGCTATTCCACCGCATACGCCTACGAGACGTCGGCACCGACCTATCGGGTCTATCGGCAAGCCCGGCGGTCGGTGAAACAGCCCGTATATGCGCATATGCGCGCGCCGGCCGTGCGGCGCGCTTACGCGATGGAGACGCAGCACAAGCGGCAGAGTATCTCCAGCAACGTCGCGCACGCGAGCGCACCCACCGCGCGCCACGTGAGGGCTTCGTCGACCGCGACCGTCGGAAAGGCGCAGCGCGGCACCAGCATGACGGCCGCCGCCCGAGAGGACGCGATCAATCGTTAGGCTGCAGTTAGTCAAAATCGGCTGGTGACCTCGCCGGGTCACCAGCCGACGCATCATGGAACGCCGTAGCCGGAGGCGTTACCGCGCTCCGGCGCGCGCACTCTGGATCGCCTGCCACACGCGTTCCGGCGTCGCCGGCATGTCGAGGTGCTTCACGCCGACGTCGGCGAGCGCGTCGGCAATCGCATTGTTGATCGAGACCAGCGATCCGGCGCAGCCGGCTTCGCCGCAGCCCTTGACGCCGAGCGGATTGGTGGTGGCGGGCGAGGGCTGGCTCTCGGTCGTGAAGCTCGGCGCGTCGGCGGCGCGCGGCATTGCGTAGTCCATGTATGAGCCGGTCAGCAGTTGGCCGTCTTCGTTGTAGATCGTGTTCTCCATCAGCGCCTGGCCCAACCCCTGCACGAGGCCGCCGTGCACCTGACCTTGCACCAGCAGCGGGTTGAGCTCGGTGCCGAAGTCGTTGACCGCCACGTACTTCACCACCTCGACGATGCCGGTGTCGGGATCGATTTCAACCTCGGCGACATGCGCGCCGTTGGGATAGGTGGCCGGCACGCCGTCGCTCACGTGCATGACGTTGAGTGTTTGCGGAATATCTGCCGGTAGCTTCAGTCCGCCGCGCAGCTTGGCCGCAAGCTCCATGATTCCGATGGCGCGATCGGTGCCTGCGATGACGAAACGGCCGTTGTGAAACTCGATGTCGCCGGTCGCCGCTTCCAGCGCGAACGCGGCGATCGGCTTGCCTTGCTCGATCACCTTTTCGGCGCCTTGCGCGATCGCGTTTCCGCTCATCATGGCGGACTTCGATCCCCCTGTGCCGCCGCCGAGCGGCAGCTGATCGCTGTCGCCCTGCAACAGCCTGATCTTGTCGAACGGGATCCCGAGCCTGGTCGCCAGCACCTGCGCAAACGGGGTCGCGTGGCCCTGGCCGAAGTCGAGGGTGCCGGTGATGATGGTGACGGTGCCGTCGGCTTCGAACCGGATGCCGCCGAGTTCCTTGGCCTGCGGCGCGGTCACCTCCAGGAAGCTGCCGACGCCGATGCCACGCAATTTGCCGCGTTTCCTGCTCGCGCGCTTGCGCTTGCCAAAGCCCTTGTAGTCGGCGAGCTCCATCGCGCGCTTGAGCACGGCGGGAAAATCACCGCTGTCATAGACGTTGTCGCTCGGGGTCTTGTAGGGGATTTCCTTCGGCTTGATGTGGTTGCGCCGGCGCAGCTCGATCCGGTCGATCCCCATCTCGCGCGCGGCCTGATCGATCAGGCGCTCCATGTAGTAGTTGCCTTCCGGCCGCCCGGCGCCGCGGTAGGGCGCGACCGGCGTCGTGTTGGTGAACACCAGCTTGGTCGATTGCTCGATCAGCGGCGTCTTGTAGACGCCGATGGTGTTCTTCATGGTCGTGATGGTCGGCTGCATCGTGCCCATCATGGAGACGAACGCGCCCGAGTTGCCGTAGCCGGTGGTGCGCACCGCCAGGAACTTGCCGTCCTTGTCGAGCGCAAGCTCGATCGTCTGGTCGTGGTCGCGCCCGTGAGTGTCGGACAGGAACGAGGTTGAGCGTTCGTCGATCCACTTGACCGGGCGCCCGAGCTCGCGCGCCGCGTGCAGCACGCAGACGTATTCGGGAAATACCGGGGCCTTCATGCCGAACGATCCGCCGACGTTGCCAAGCATCGCGCGCACCTTGTCGGGCGTGACCTTGAGCACCTCGGCGGTCGCCATCTTTTGTCCGAACGTGCTCTGGCCGCCGGTGTAGACCGTGAACCGTCCGCTCGCCTTGTCGTAGCTCGCCACGAAACCGCGCGGCTCCATGGCATTGACCACGAGACGGGTGTTGCGCAGCGGCATCTTCACCACGTGCGCGGCGTCCTTGAAGGCCTGCTCGACCCTGGCGGTGTCGCCGAAGTGCCAGTCGCAGGCGACGTTGCCGGGCACGTCGTCATAGAGTTGCGGGGCGCCGGCCTTCACGGCGTCGCGCGGCATCGTGACCGCGGGCAGGGGGTCGATGTCGACCTCGATTGCCTCGGCGGCGTCCTTGCCCTGATGCACGGTCTCAGCCACCACGCAGGCGATTGGGTCGCCGACGAAGCGGACCTTGTCGGTGGCGAGCGCGTAGCGCGTCGGCACCTTCATGGGATTGCCGTCGCGGCCCTTGAGCGGCATCACGGTCTTGAGTGGGGCGTAGCCGACCGCGGCAAGATCGGCGGCGGTGTAGACCGCGAGCACGCCCGGCATGCCCTTGGCGGCCGCTGTGTCGATCCTGCGGATGACGCCGTGGGCGTGTCGGCTGCGCAGGATCACCGCAAAAGCCTGGCTGGGCAGGCTGACGTCGTCCGTGTAACGGCCCTGGCCCTGCACCAGCTTGGGGTCTTCGCTGCGGGGAACCGGTTGGCCGATGGCAAACTTCTCGACCGCAAAGGCATTCGGGTTGTCTTGCACGTTCATGACGCTGCCCAAATCGATTTGATCTTCGGGGGAGCCTCCCAGATATCGAAGCTAGCCGGGCTCCACAAGGACGCGGGGCGCATGGGACTCTTGCCCGGCTTCGGGGGCAGGCCGAGCCGGGTCAAAATGTTGCGCCCTTCCGGCCCGCTGATACACTCGGTCTCGATCTAGGGGTTTCAGAATACTGAAAGCTGCGGCTGTTCGTCTGTCGGGCCGGGCGCGGCGGAAAGGCTTGGGATGAACGACGGGGCCCGGGCAGCGGGGAACCTCGCAGCCGGGTATCGGCCGCGCCTGAACGGGCGACGCGCGCCGCATTTGTCCCGACCGGCGCATGCCGCATTCAGCGATCGCGGCGGCGCGACCTACGCGGCGCTTGACCTTGGTACCAACAACTGCCGCCTGCTGGTGGCGCGGCCGGCCGGCGAGGGCTTTCGCGTCGTCGATGCGTTCTCGCGCATCATCCGGCTCGGTGAAGGCGTCTCAGCATCCGGTCGCTTGAGCGATGCCGCGGTGACGCGCGCGGTCGACGCGCTGCGCATATGCCGCGACAAGATGAAGAACCGCGGTGTGACACGCGCGCGCCTGATTGCGACCGAGGCCTGCCGGCGGGCCGAGAACTGCGAGGACTTCTGCACGCAGGTGCGCGAGGAGGTCGGTCTCGAGCTCGAGATCGTCGACCGGGAGACCGAGGCGCGGCTCGCCGCCATCGGCTGCACGCCCCTGATCGATCCGGGCGCCGCCGGCGTGATCCTGTTCGACATCGGCGGCGGCTCATCCGAGCTGGTGCGGCTCGGTCCGCCCGAACCGGCCGGCCGCGGCCCGCCGCGTCCGCGCATCGAATCGTGGGTGTCGCTTCCGGTCGGGGTGGTGACCTTGGCCGAACGTCACGGCGGCGTCGAGGTCACGCGCGCGCTGTTCGAGACCATGGTGGAGGAGATCTCCGAATACGTCGATCGCTTCGCCGCCGAGCAGGATCGCAACATCGGCGGACTGCATCTGCTCGGCACCTCCGGGACGGTCACCACCATCGCCGGCGTTCACCTCGATCTGCCACGCTACGATCGCCGCCGCGTCGACGGCTGCTGGATGAGCGGGCTGGAAGTTACCGGCGTGGTCGAGCGCCTGATGGAGATGAGCTACGAGGATCGCGCCGCCAATCCCTGCATCGGCGCCGACCGCGCCGATCTGGTGCTGGCCGGCTGCGCCATCCTGGAGGCGATACGGCGCGCATTTCCGTGCGAGCGGCTGCGCGTTGCCGACCGCGGGCTGCGCGAAGGCATCCTGATCGAGCTGATGCGCGCCGATGGCGCGTGGGAGCACCGCACTGCATGACCCGCGGTGGACGCGACCTCAAGGTCCGGGTGCGGTCCGGTGGACGCACCCAGGCCTCCCGGCGCTGGCTCGAGCGCCAGCTCAACGATCCCTATGTGGCGCGCGCCAAGCGCGAGGGGCTGCGCTCGCGCGCGGCCTTCAAGCTCATTGAGATCGACGACAAGGCGAAGCTGCTCAAGCCGGGCGCCAAGGTGGTCGATCTCGGCGCCGCGCCTGGCGGCTGGAGCCAGGTTGCGGCAAAGCGCGTGCGCGCCGGCGCCGGCACGGGCCGCGTGGTGGCGATCGATCTTTTGGCCATGGACCCGCTTCCGGGGGTCGACGTTCTGCAGCTTGATTTTCTCGACGCCGATGCGCCCGCGCGCCTGAAGTCAATGCTGGGCGGGCCGGCCGACCTCGTGCTCACCGACATGGCGGCGAACGCCACCGGCCAGCGCGCCACCGATCACCTCAAGATCATGGGGCTTGCGGAAGCGGCCGCCGAGTTCGCGCGCGAGGTGCTCAAGCCGGGCGGAGCCTTCCTCGCGAAGGTGCTGCAGGGCGGCACCGAGGGCGAACTGCTCGCCTCGCTCAAGCGCGATTTTGCGAGTGTGAAGCATGTGAAGCCGGCGGCGAGCCGGCAGGACTCGGCCGAGCTCTATGTGCTGGCGATGGGGTTTCGGGGTCGCGTGTAGCCGCCAGCGTTAGGGGAGATCAGAAAACAGTCGCCGGGACGCCGGATGCCCGACAGCCGCTTCGCGGCTTCTGGGACGACAGGCCCATCCTACCGGGCTCATCCCATCCGCTGGTCCGCCGCCTCGGTCGGCCCCGGCGTGCGGTTGGCAAGCTCCGCGCCGGCGTCCGGCGCGAGCCCCATGAAGATCAAGGCCGCCGAGGCGGAGAGCGCGCCGACGAACAGGAACGCCGGCGGGAAGCTCTCGGCGGTGATCATCCCGTGGTCGGAAAAGCGCATGGTCAATTCCACCACCAGCGCACCGACTGCGATCCCGGTCGACATCGAGAGCTGCTGCGCGACGCTCACCAGCGAGGTGGCGCGGCTCATGTTGCGCTTGTCGATCTCGGCATAGGCGATGGTGTTGATCGAGGTGAACTCGAGCGAGCGGAAAAACCCGCCGATCACCAGCACGGCCATCATCACCACCACGGGGATGCCGGGCCGAAACGTGGCGCAGGCCGCCAGAAACGCCGCACTCAGCACCGCGTTGACGATGAGCGTCGTGCGGAACCCGAACTGGCGCAGGATCACGGGCACCACCGCCTTCATGCTCATGGCGCCGAGCGCGGTCGAGAACGTGATCAGGCCCGACTCGAACGGGGTCATGTTGAAGCCGAGCTGCAGCAGCAACGGCAGCAGGAACGGCAGCGCGCCGACGCCGATGCGGAAGACGAACCCGCCGGCGACGCTGGCCCGGAAGGTCGAGAGCGCAAACAGCGAAATATCGAGCAGCGGCGCCGGGTGACGGCGTGCGTGCCGGATATAGGCAACCGTGGAGACCGCGCCGACCCCGACCAGCGCGATCACGACCGCTGCCGGCAGGTAGTTCATCCCGGCGGTGGAGAGCCCGAACGCCAGCCCGCCGATGCCGACCCCGGCGAGCACGAAGCCGATAGCGTCGAACGGCACGCGCTCGTCGCCGCGCATGTTCGGAATGTAGCGGGTCACCAGCAGGATCCCGAGCAGGCCGATCGGGATGTTGATGACGAAGATCCAGTGCCAGGAGAAATAGGTGGTGATGAAGCCGCCCACCGGCGGGCCGAGCACCGGGCCGATCAGGGCCGGCATCGTCACCCAGGTCATCACCGCGACGATCTCACGCTTGTTGAAGCTGCGCAGCATCACCAGCCGGCCGACCGGCGACATCATGGCGCCGCCCATGCCCTGGACGAACCGCGCGACCACGAAGTCGCTCAGCGAATGCGCGATCGCGCAGCCGATCGATCCGCAAATGAAGATCGCGATCGCGATCCGGAACACGTTGCGTGCGCCGAAATGGTCCGCGGTCCAGCCGCTCGCCGGAATGAAGATCGCGAGCGCCAGCAGGTAGGACGTGATCGCGAGCTTGAGGGCGAGCGGGTTGGTCCCGATATCGGCCGCGATCGCCGGCAGCGCGGTCGCGATCACGGTCGAATCCATGTTCTCCATGAACAGGGCGACCGCGACGATCAGCGGCACGATGCGGGTGCGGAACATTCGGCAGGAATCAGGGGTCGGAGTTCGAAAGCACGGCTCAGGTATCGGAGATCACGGCTTGATGATCAAGGATGGCCAAAATTCGTCTCGATTCCTGATACCTGCCCCTTGATCCACGCATCCCTGCCACTGATTTTTGTTGCCTGGCGCCGGATTGCGCTTTCATTCGCACCCGCTGCGTGCTATCGGCCCTTGCCAACTCCGCACAGGGGCTCTGATTCAGCAAGCCCGGCGCCTGCGGCCGGAAGGAGTTGGCAATGGCCACGAAGGCATCGAACGGTAGCCTGCGCGAAGCGCTGACCTTCGATGACGTGCTGCTCAAGCCCGGCCTCTCCGACGTCCTGCCGACCGATACCGACGTGCGCACGCGCATTACCCGCGAGATCGCGCTCAATATTCCGATCGTCACCTCCGCCATGGACACCGTGACCGAGGCCGCGATGGCGATCGCCATGGCACAGGCGGGCGGGCTCGGGGTGGTCCATCGCAATCTCGATCCCGAGCTGCAGGCCGCGCTGGTGCGTCAGGTCAAGAAATTCGAATCGGGCATGGTGGTCAATCCGCTCACCGTCGATCCGGATGCGACGCTCGCCGACGCGCTGACCTTGATGAAGCAGAACGGCATTTCCGGTATCCCGGTGGTCGAGCGCAACGGCACGCTTACTCCCGGCAAGCTCGTCGGCATCCTGACCAATCGCGACGTGCGGTTTGCGACCGATCCGGATCAGAAAGTCTCCGAGCTGATGACCAAGGAGCACCTGGTCACGGTGCGCGAGAGCGTGAGCCAGGCCGAGGCCAAGCGTCTCCTGCACCAGCACCGGATCGAGAAGCTGCTCGTGGTCGACGACAAGTACCGCTGCGTCGGACTGATCACCGTCAAGGACATCGAGAAGGCGGTCGCGCATCCCGACGCCTGCAAGGACGAGCAGGGCCGCCTGCGGGTCGCTGCCGCGACCACGGTCGGGGACAAGGGTTTTGCCCGCACCGAGCAGCTGATCTCCGCCGGCGTCGATCTCGTCGTGGTCGACACCGCGCACGGTCATTCCAAGCTCGTGCTCGCTGCCGTCGACCGCATCAAGCGCCAGTCGAACGCGGTGCAGGTCGTTGCCGGCAACGTCGCGACCGCGGACGGCGCCAAGGCGCTGATCGATGCTGGCGCGGACGCGATCAAGGTCGGCATCGGGCCCGGATCGATCTGCACCACCCGCATCGTAGCCGGCGTCGGCGTGCCGCAGCTGACCGCGATCCTCGATGCGGTCGAGGCCGCGCAAGCGACCAACACGCCGGTGATCGCCGATGGCGGCATCAAATATTCCGGCGATCTGGCGAAAGCGATCGGGGCCGGCGCCTCCTGCGGCATGATCGGCTCGCTGCTCGCCGGCACCGACGAAACCCCGGGCGAGGTGTTTCTCTATCAGGGCCGCTCCTACAAGAGTTACCGCGGCATGGGCTCGGTCGGTGCGATGGCGCGCGGGTCGGCCGACCGCTACTTCCAGCAGGAGATCAAGGACTCGCTGAAACTGGTGCCGGAGGGCGTCGAAGGCCAAGTCCCCTACAAGGGCCCGGCCGCGAACGTGCTGCACCAGCTCGTCGGCGGACTGCGTGCCGCCATGGGCTATGTGGGCGCCCGTACGATCAAGGACTTCCACGCCAAGGCCGAGTTCGTGCGCATCTCGGGTGCCGGCATCCGTGAAAGCCACGTGCACGACGTGACCATTACGCGCGAGAGCCCGAACTATCCGTCGCGGGATTAGGCGGTGAACTCGATCCTCTGGCCGATGCTGGCGCAGATCGGCTGGACGTTCGTGCTTTATGTCTGGCTGACGGTTGAACGCGCGCGTGCGGTGGCGCGCGGCGAGGTGAAGTATTCCGCCTTTGAATTCTCGCGCAATGAGCCGCCAAGCGTCGCCCGCGTTACCCGCAACCTCGCCAACCAGTTCGAGCTCCCGGTGATTTTCTACGCGGTCGTGGTGCTGCTGGTCGTGATCGGACGCGTCGGCACGATCGATGTGCTGGCCGCCTGGGTCTTTGTGACGGGCCGGGTGATCCATACATTGGTCCAGACGCGGACCGACGATGTGCCGCTGCGCGGCCGCGTCTTTCTGATCAACTTTGCCGCCGTGGTGGTCCTCATCGTCCACGTCGCACTGCTGGCGCTCGAAGGCGTGGGCCGTCCGCTGCAGTAATCAAGGAGTATCCCGATGCCCGAAACCGCCCGCCGTATCGTGCTTGCCTCGCGCCCCGCCGGCGAGCCGACCCCGCAGAATTTTCGCACGGAGGAGGGTCCGCTTCCCAAACCCGGCCCAGGGCAGGTTTTGCTGCGCACGCTATGGCTCTCGCTCGATCCCTATATGCGCGGGCGCATGAGCGAGGGACCGTCTTACGCGGCGCCGGTCGGGATCGGCGAGACCATGGTCGGCGGCACCGTCAACGAGGTAATTGCGTCCAACAATCCTGACTTTGCGGTCGGCTCGATCGTGCTTGCCCATACCGGCTGGCAGACCCACGCGCTTTCGGACGGCAAGGGTTTGCGCAAGATCGATCCAAAGCTCGCGCCGATCTCGACTGCGGTCGGAATCCTCGGCATGCCCGGCATGACGGCCTATGCCGGTTTGCTCGAAATCGGCAAGCCGCAACCCGGCGAAACGGTGGTGGTCGCGGCCGCGTCCGGTCCCGTCGGCTCGCTCGTCGGGCAGATCGCCAAGATCAAGGGCGCGCGCGCCGTCGGCATCGCGGGCGGGCAGAAGAAATGTGCCTACGTCAAGGACGAACTCGGCTTTGACGACTGCGTCGATCATCGCGCCGGCGACTTTCCGGAGCGGCTTGCGGCGGCGTGCCCGAAGGGCATCGACGTCTACTTCGAAAATGTCAGCGGCGCGGTGTTCGACGCGGTCCTGCCGCTGCTCAACCCGTTTGCGCGCATGCCGGTGTGCGGCCTCGTCTCGCAATACAGTGCGACCGGGCTGCCGCCCGGCCCCAACCGGGTTCCCGTCCTCATGCGCGCGGTGCTGACCAAGCGGCTCACCATCCGGGGCTTCATCGTCAGCGATTTTGCCGCCAAGCAGGGCGATTTCCTGCGCGACGTGTCGGCCTGGCTCAAGGAAGGCCGGATCAAATACCGCGAAGACGTGGTCGATGGGCTCGATCGCGCGCCAGCGGCGTTCATCGGCCTCCTCAAGGGCGAGAATTTCGGGAAGATGCTGGTGCAGGTCGCGCCCCAGCAGGCGAAGTGAATATCGATGTCGGTTGCCGCAATCCTCCTGCCGGTGTTCGTGCAGGTCGCGCTGACGTTCGTCTTGTTGATGCGGCTTGGGAGCGGGCGCCTCCGCACGCTCAAGGCCGGCAAGACCAAGGTACGCGACATTGCGCTTGGCGAGAGCAACTGGCCCGCGGACGTCACGCAGGTCGGCAACTGCTTCAACAACCAGTTCCAGTTGCCGCTGCTGTTCTACGTGCTGACGGCGCTGGCGCTGGTCTTGCGCAAAGCCGATCTGCTGTTCGTCATCATGGCATGGATTTTCGTCGTCACCCGGCTCGTGCACGCCGGGATTCACGTTACCAGCAACAACGTGAACCAGCGGTTTGCCGCCTACACGGCCGGCATGGGGGTGCTGATGCTGATGTGGGCGATCTTCGCCGTTCGAATCCTGTTCGGTTTCGCATGACACCGGCTGCCCGCCTCAGCGCCAGCATCGAGGTTTTGTCCGATATCGAGGCGCGGCATCGGCCCGCGGCGGACGCGCTCAAGGACTGGGGCCTGTCGCATCGCTTCGCCGGCTCCGGCGATCGCGCCGCAATCGCCGGACTGGTCTATGACGCGCTGCGCCGCAAGGCGTCGGCCGCCTTCCTGATGGGCGATGACAGTGCGCGCGCCAACCTCATCGGCATGCTGCACCTGCAGCGCGCGCTCGATGGCGCCGCGATCGGGGCCTTGTTCGACGGATCGCGTTTTGCGCCGGCGCCGCTCACCGAGACCGAGGTCCGCGCGCTTGCGCAGGGCGCGCTGGCGCAGGCGCCCGCGCACGTGCAAGGCGATTACCCCGAGTGGCTCGATCCGTACTTTGCACGCATGTTCGGGGCCGAGCGGATCGGGGAGGGTGCGGCGCTCGCCCAGCGCGCGCCGCTCGATCTGCGGGTCAATACGCTGGTTGCGGATCGCGGCAAGGCGGCGTCCGCGCTTGCGCATCTGGCGGTGACGCCGACGCCGTGGTCGCCGGTCGGCCTGCGGCTCGCCGCGCCACCCGACGCCAAAAGCCCGGCCATCCAGTCCGAGCCGGCGTTCCTCAAGGGCGTGATCGAAGTGCAGGACGAAGGCTCGCAGCTCGCCGCGCTGCTCTCCGGCGCGAAAGCCGGCGAGCAGGTGGTCGATCTGTGCGCCGGCGCCGGCGGCAAGACGCTGGCGCTCGCCGCCCTGATGGAAAAGCGCGGTCAGGTTTATGCAACCGATCTCGACAAGCGCCGGCTTGCGCCGATCTACGCGCGGCTTGACCGCGCCGGCGCCCGCAACGTCCAGGTCCGCGCCCCGAGGGTCAGGAGCGATGACGGCCCGGATCCGCTCGCCGATCTTGCGGGCCGCGTCGATCTCGTCGTGATCGACGCACCCTGTACCGGGACCGGTACGTGGCGGCGTAATCCGGACGCCAAGTGGCGCATGCGTCCCGGTGCGCTCGAGGTGCGGCTCGTGGAGCAGGTAGACGTGCTTGACCGTGCGGCGCCGCTGGTGAAGCCGGGCGGGCGCATCGCCTATGTAACATGCTCGGTGCTGGCGGAGGAGGGACCCGATCAGGTTAAGGGCTTTCTTAAGCGCCACCCGGACTTTGCCGTCGAAGCGCCGCCGCTCGCGCAGGTATTGGGGGAGACGGCGCCCGCTTTTGCGCAGGCGGTCTGGACGCCCGATCCCGGCGTGCTGATGACACCGCGCAAAACCGGGACCGATGGATTTTTTGTGTGCATCCTGCGGCGCGCTGCGTGATCGGGCGGCCAGAGCCTCGACAGATCGCCGACATCGCACTAGAACCCGCCATGACCACCCATGACAAGATTCTGATCGTCGATTTCGGCTCGCAGGTGACGCAGCTGATCGCGCGGCGCGTGCGCGAGGAGGGGGTCTATTCCGAGATTGTGCCCTACCAGAAGGCGCAGGAAGCGTTCGACGCGATGCGCCCGAAGGCGGTGATTCTCTCGGGCGGCCCGGCCTCGGTGCACGCGCCGGGGGCGCCGCTGCCGCCGCCCGCACTTTACCGGACCGGCGTCCCCATGCTCGGCATCTGTTACGGCGAGCAGGCGATGGCGCAGCAGCTCGGCGGCAAGGTCGAAGGCGGTCATCACCGCGAGTTCGGCCGGGCCGAGGTCCAGGTCACCGCGGAATCGCCGCTGCTCGAGGGCGTGTGGCGCAAGGGCGAAAAATATCCAGTATGGATGAGCCACGGCGATCGCGTCACCGCGCTGCCGCCCGGCTTTCGCGTGCTCGCGACCTCGCCGAACGCGCCAATCGCGGCCATCGCCGACGAGGCGCGCAAGTTCTACGCGACCCAGTTCCATCTCGAGGTGGTGCACACCCCGCAAGGCGCGGCGCTGCTGCGCAACTTCGTGCGCAAGATCGCCGGCGCCGCCGGCGACTGGACCATGCGCGCCTTCAAGGACGAGGCGATCGAGAAGATCCGCAAGCAGGTCGGCAAGGGGCGGGTGATCTGCGGCCTCTCAGGCGGCGTCGACTCAGCGGTCGCCGCGGTGCTGATCCACGAGGCGATCGGCGATCAGCTGACTTGCGTGTTCGTGGACCACGGCCTGCTGCGGCTCGCCGAGGCCGAGAAGGTAGTGGCGCTGTTCCGCGGCACCTACAACATCCCGCTGGTGCATGTCGACGCCTCCGAACTGTTCCTTGGCGCGCTCGCGGGCGTCACCGATCCGGAGGAGAAGCGCAAGACCATCGGCAAGCTCTTCATCGACGTGTTCGAGCGCGAGGCGAAGAAGATCGGCGGCGCGGAATTTCTGGCGCAGGGCACGCTCTATCCCGACGTGATCGAGAGTGTGTCGTTCACGGGCGGGCCGTCGGTGACGATCAAGTCGCACCACAACGTCGGCGGACTGCCCGAGCGCATGAACATGCGCCTCGTCGAACCGCTGCGCGAATTGTTCAAGGACGAGGTGCGCGCGCTCGGCCGCGAGCTTGGACTGCCGGACGCGTTCGTCGGGCGCCATCCGTTCCCGGGGCCGGGGCTTGCGATCCGCTGCCCGGGCGAGATCACGCCCGACAAACTTGCCATCCTGCGGCTCGCGGA
>JBPYFJ010000148.1:0-2656 GCA_051985675.1 Xanthobacteraceae bacterium
CATCACGATCTCCTCCGCCATAGTCGCGCCGAGGAGGAAAGCGGTTCGATCGCAAGTTCTCAGCTCGGCCCCGCGAGCCAGATCGTCTGCAGCACCGCGCCGAAATTATTGAGACCGTGGATCGCAATCGTCAGCCAGGTCGAGCGGCTGCGGTAACGCATATAGCCGAGCCAAAGGCCGATGCAAAACACCTCGCCGAAGAAGAACCAGTCGTACTGCAGGTGCAGCCCGGTCCACACCAGCGACGACAGCACGATCGCGCCGGGAACTTTCAGGAAGCTTTCCGACCAGCCGCGATAGAGAAATCCGCGCGCAAACAGCTCCTCCGACACGGGTGCGGCAACGCAGAACGCGAGCACGAGCAACCAGAGCGCGCCGTCATTGCGCGCCGATTTCAGCACGTCCACCATGAAGTCGGGCGTGACGTCGTGCCCCGTCGAACGGGACAGCGCGTCCCACCCGAAAACCAGGACCGCAAGGCCTGCCACGCCAATCAGGACATTGCGCCAGCTCGTCCAGCGCAGCGCCAGGTAGTCCGCGAATGGCGTGCGGGTAAAGCGGATCGCAAGCCACAGCGCCGCGAGCACTGCCGGCAGTCCCGCGATGACCGAGAGCGAGATCGCAAGCCCGTTACCGGCCACGTTCCTGATCAGGGAGCTAAAGTCGGCCGAACCGCCGGTCTCCAGCACGAAGACGACGACGACCGCAATCTGGCCCGCGAACAGCGCGGCGAACACCACAAAACCCCAGAGCGCGGTGCCCCAAAAGCGCCAGACGCGCGGGTTGCGGGATGCAGGACGAGCCGTGCCAGGCGGGAAGTCAGGATTGAATGAATCCATCAGAACTCTTTCAGTTAATTGGCCTCAAAGTCGTCATGGCCGGGCAACGACCCCCGCAGGCGGGTCAAGCCCGGCCATGACGACGGAGTGGCTGGTCAAGGCAGCGCCCGCTCGAGCAGGCCGCGTATGTCGGCCTCGGCAAGATCGATCGCGCCGTACATGCCTGCATGTATGTTGGCAAGCCTGGTCGCCGCGAACAACTCGGCGTGGCGCGGCGAAACCCGATTGAGCGCCGCACTCGCTGCAAGCAGCGCCAATCTTTCGACCGCAAGCCGAGCCACGTGCTCGCTGTCCGGACGGCGGAAGGTTTTGCCGATGAAGGCGGCCGCCTCACTTGCGCCCGGCAAGCCCTGGCTGGCCTCGGCAAGGGAGCGGAGCACGCCGAGCGCGGCATCCGCCTCGCGCGACAGCGCGCGCAAGACGTCGAGGCACATCACGTTGCCGGAACCCTCCCAAATCGCGTTGACCGGCGCTTCCCGATAGTGTCGCGCCAGGATCCCTTCTTCGACATAGCCGTTGCCGCCCAGGCACTCCATCGCCTCGAACAGGAACGGCGGCGCGGATTTGCAGACCCAGTATTTGATGGCGGGCGTCAACAGCCGCATATAGGCGGCTTCGATGGCGTCTTCTCCCATGCGATCGAAGGCACTGCAAAGCCGCATCACCAGCGCGATCGATGCCTCGACATGCAGCGCCATGTCGGCCAGCACCGCACGCATCAACGGCTGGTCGGCGAGATGTTTCTGGAACACGCTGCGGTGACGCGCGTGATGAAGCGCGTGCGCCAGGCCCGAGCGCATCAGTCCGGCGGATGCGATCGCGCAATCCTGCCGCGTCAATTGCACCATCTGGATGATGGTGCGGATGCCCTTGCCCTCCTCGCCGACGCGTAAGCCATAGGCGCCCGTGAACTCCACTTCCGACGACGCATTGGAGCG
The DNA here is from genome assembly GCA_051985675.1 of Xanthobacteraceae bacterium. Lineage (GTDB taxonomy): Bacteria > Pseudomonadota > Alphaproteobacteria > Rhizobiales > Xanthobacteraceae > JAFAXD01. The sequence continues at coordinate 1,778 of JBPYFJ010000148.1, forward strand.
GTTGCCGAGCTTGTCCTTCAGCCTCTGGAACTGGATCGCGTTGATCGAACCGTCTGGCGCAAAGCGCGGCATGAAGAAGCAGGTCAGCCCCTCCTCGGCCTGCGCCAGCACCAGAAAGGCATCGCACATCGGCGCCGACATGAACCATTTATGCCCGGTGATGCGGTAGCCGTCCGGCATCCGTTGCGCGCTGGTCATGTTGGCGCGCACGTCGGTGCCGCCCTGCTTCTCGGTCATGCCCATGCCGAGCGTCATGCCGCGCTTGGTCCACCATGGCGCGAGGGATGGGTCGTAGGAGCGCGTGGCGATGACCGGCATGGTCCTGGCGAGCAGATCGGGCTGCGAGCCCAATGCGGCGACCGAGGCCCGCGTCATGGTAATGGGGCAGAGATGGCCGGTCTCGACTTGCGAGGCCATGTAGAACCTCGCTGCGCGCAACACTTCGGCGGCGCCGCCGGCGGGCCTTCCATCCGCCGTCCAGGTCGAATTGTGGACGCCCGCATGCGCCGAATGCACCATCAATTCGTGATAGGCGGGATGAAACTCGACCTCGTCGCGACGGTTGCCGCGCGCGTCGAAGGTTCGAAGCTTCGGCGTATTCTCGTTGGCCGCGCGTCCCCGCGCCGCCATCGCCGCCGAACCCCAATGTCGGCCGAAGTCCGACAACTCCTGCTCCGCCGATGCCCCACCGTAAGCCGCAACAGCTTCGCACAGCGGCCGATCGAGAGCGTAGAGGTCGACATCCTCGAACAGCGGCGACTGGTTGAAGACCTCGTGAGTGGCGAAAGCGGGCTTGGTCATGGCCAACCCTTTCAATTGCGGCGCGACGTGATCGGGAAATCATAGGCCGGCCCGGACGCGCCCGGCAGTGAAAAGTGC
>JBPYFJ010000149.1:0-110498 GCA_051985675.1 Xanthobacteraceae bacterium
AGTTCGGCTCGGCGGGCAAAAAGACCGCGGTGGTCTCGACCATCAACGGCGATGCCAACGTGCCGTTCTACAAGGAACTGGGCAACCAGGGCGTCAAGGCCAAGGACATCCCGGTCGTGGCGTTCTCGGTGGGTGAAGAAGAGCTCGCCGGCATCGACACCAAGCCGCTGATCGGCCATCTCGCGGCTTGGAACTACTTCCAGTCGATCGACACGCCGATCAACAAGGAGTACATCGACAAGTGGCACGCCTTTACCAAGAATCCGAAGCGCACCTTCAACGATCCGATGGAGGCGCACGTGATCGGCTTTGCCATGTGGGTCAAGGCGGTGGAGAAGGCCGGCACGACCGATCCTGACAAGGTGATCGCCGCATTGCCGGGCACCAAGGCCCCGAACCTTACCGGCGGCACGTCGGAAATGCTCCCGAACCATCACATCACCAAGCCCGTGTTCATCGGCGAAATCCGTGACGACGGGCAGTTTGACGTGGTGTGGAAGACCGAAGGCCTGGTCCCGGGCGCCGCCTGGTCGCCTTATCTCGAAGGCTCCAAGGACCTGGTCGCAGATTGGGTGAAGCTCAACTGCGGCAACTTCAACACCAAGACCAACAAGTGCGGTAGCTGACGCCGCGCGACCTGGGGCCGTCGGATGATCGGCGCCCCTTTTTCGAACTGCCGGGATTGCAGATATGCGCGTGCTCCACGATCGCTTGATGGCGCTCGTCATCGCCCTCGCCTTGCTGTTTGCCGGCGGTGCGGTGCATGCCCAGGGCTACGAAGCCGCGCTCGCGGGCTTTGCCAACGACACCTTCAGCGACACCGAGGCGGCGATCAATGCGGTCGCGGCGAGCGGCAATCCGTTGGCCGAGCGGGTGATCGAAGCTCTGCAGGACGGACGCCTGCTGTTCGATCCTGCCGACAAGAAGATCTACATCCGGCAGCCATCGGGCGGGATCCTCGAGGCTTCGACCGGCCGGCCGGCGGCCGGACCTGCTCCAGCCGGCTTGAAGACGGTGCGCCTCAACAATCGGCTGCGGCGTGCGATCGACGCGGCGATCGGCGGACTAACGCTGCTCTCCGCCGATCCCGGCAAACGGTTCGACGCCGCGCAGGCTGTGTTCAAATCGCACGATGCCGCAGCGCTTAAGACGCTCGATGCGGCGATCGCCAAGGAAACCGATCCCCGGATCAAGCGCGCCCTGATCGAGGCGCGCGCCGCGGTCATCCTCTACCTTTCCGATGCATCGACCGCCGACAAGCTCGAGGCGGTGCCGGTCATTCGCGAACGCGGCGACCAGGAAGCGCGCGGGCTGCTGGCCGGCGTGCCGGAAACAACCGCGGAACCGGTCAAGCGCGCGGCCGCCGAGGCGATCAACTCGGTCGACAGCAGACTTGCCATGTGGGGCGCGGTGCAGAACGCGTGGTACGGCCTTTCGCTCGGTTCGGTGCTTCTGCTCGCCGCCATCGGGCTCGCCATTACGTTCGGGGTGATGGGCGTCATCAACATGGCGCACGGCGAGATGGTGATGCTCGGCGCTTACACCACGTTTGTGGTGCAAGAGGTCATCCGCGCGCGTAATCCCGGGCTGTTCGACTATTCACTGGTGTTCGCGGTGCCGCTGGCATTTCTGGTGGCCGGGTTCTGCGGCGTACTGATTGAGCGCTCGATCATCCGGTTCCTGTATGGGCGGCCGCTCGAAACCCTGCTCGCAACCTGGGGATTGTCGCTCATCATTCAGCAGGCCGTGCGCACGATCTTCGGTCCGTCTAATCGCGACGTCGGCGCACCATCATGGATGAGCGGGGCGTTCGAGCTGGGCGGGATCACGGTCACCTACAATCGACTGTGGATCATATGCTTCACGCTTGCGGTATTCGTGGCGCTGCTCGGACCGTTGCGGTTCACTCGACTGGGCCTCGAGATGCGCGCCGTGACCCAGAACCGCGACATGGCCGCCGCGATGGGCATTCGCACTGCGCGGATCGACGCGCTCACCTTCGGGCTTGGCTCGGGAATTGCCGGCATCGCCGGCGTTGCGCTCTCGCAGATCGACAACGTCAGCCCCAACCTTGGCCAAGGCTACATCATCGACAGCTTCCTGGTTGTGGTGTTTGGCGGCGTTGGTAACTTGTGGGGCACGCTGGTGGCGGCGTTCACGCTCGGCATTGCTAACAAGTTCATCGAACCTTACGCGGGCGCCGTGCTCGGCAAGATCGCCATTCTGGTGTTCATCATTCTGTTCATCCAGAAGCGTCCGCGCGGGCTGTTCGCCCTCAAGGGCCGGGCGGTGGAGGCGTGAACTACCCGCTTCGCCCCGCGCCCCTGATCCGCGCGCTCGACCGCGCATCGACCGCCTTTCTGGTCGTGTTGGCCGCAATCGCCGTCATTGTTCCGTTGCTCAACCTCGCGCTGCCGCCCACTTCGCCCTGGAATGTGCCGACCTACCTGGTGGCGCTCTGGGGCAAATATATCTGCTACGCCCTGCTGGCGCTTTCGATCGACCTGATCTGGGGCTATTGCGGCATTCTCTCGCTCGGTCACGGCGCATTCTTCGCGCTCGGCGGCTACGCCATGGGAATGTATCTCATGCGCCAGATTGGCACCCGCGGGGTCTACGCCAACCCGATCCTGCCGGATTTCATGGTGTTTCTGAACTGGAAGGAGCTGCCGTTCTACTGGTACTTCTTCAATCACTTCTGGTACGCGGCGGCGATGGTCGTGCTGGTGCCGGGCGTGCTGGCTTTTGTGTTCGGCTGGTTCGCGTTCCGCAGCCGCGTTACCGGCGTCTACTTCTCGATCATCACCCAGGCCATGACGTTTGCGCTTATGCTCGGATTCTTCCGCAACAATTTCGGGTTCGGCGGCAACAACGGCCTGACCGACTTCAAGGACATCCTCGGCTTCAACGTGCAGGCACCAGCGACCCGGTGCGCGCTGTTCGCGATCTCATGCGTCGCACTGATGCTCGGCTTCTTCGTCTGTCGCGCCGTCATCACCTCGAAACTGGGTATGGTGCTGGTCGCGATCCGAGACGCCGAGGCGCGCACGCGCTTTCTCGGCTATCGGGTCGAATCCTACAAGCTGTTCGTGTTCGTGCTGTCGGCCTGTATGGCCGGGATCGCCGGCGCGCTCTACGTCCCGCAGGTCGGCATCATCAACCCGAGTGAGTTTGCACCAGGCAACTCGATCGAGGCGGTGATCTGGGTCGCGGTCGGCGGTCGCGGCACACTGATCGGAGCCGCGATCGGGGCCATTCTGGTCAACTACGCCAAGACCTCGTTTACCAGCGGCCCGCTCGCGCCCTATTGGCTGTTCCTGCTCGGCGCGCTGTTCATCGGAACCACGCTGCTGCTTCCGCGCGGGATCGTCGGCACGATTAACCATTTTCTCGCAGAGCGCCGGCAGCGGGCGGCGGTCAAGGCGGAGCCGGCCGCGCGGCCGGCGGAGTAGGTGCGATGGACGAGCCCAAGACCACAACCGCGATGCTCTACCTCGACGGCATCAGCGTTTCCTTCGACGGCTTCAAGGCCCTCAACAACCTGTCGCTCGTGGTCGCGCCCGGCGAGATGCGTGCGATCATTGGGCCGAACGGCGCGGGCAAGACCACCATGATGGACGTCGTCACCGGAAAAACGCGTCCGGACGAGGGCGACGTTACATTCGACGGCAGTCACGACCTGACACGGCTCGATGAGGCGCAGATTGCCGAGCTCGGCATCGGTCGCAAGTTTCAGAAGCCGACCGTGTTCGATATGCACACGGTCGAGGATAACTTGCGCCTCGCCTTGAAGGCAGACCGCCGGCCGCGCACTACGCTGCTCTGGCGCGACAGCGAGGCCGAGGAACGCCGGCTCGCTGAGCTGCTGCAGACGATCCGGCTCGCGCCGTTGCGCGATCGTGTTGCCGGCAACTTGGCGCACGGCCAGAAGCAGTGGCTTGAGATCGGCATGCTGCTGGCGCAGGAGCCGAAGCTGATGCTGGTCGACGAGCCGGTCGCGGGCATGACCGATGCCGAGACGCGCCAGACGGCGGAGCTGCTCAAGGAGATCAATCGCGACCGCACCGTGATCGTGGTGGAGCACGACATGGCCTTCGTGCGCGAACTGGGCGTCAAGGTCACGGTGCTGCACGAGGGTTCGGTTCTGGCTGAAGGCTCGATCGACCAGGTCTCGGCCAACGAGCGCGTCATCGAGGTTTACCTGGGACGGTAGTGTTTGAAACGCAGGTGATCATGCTCGAAGTCAACGCAATCAACCTCCACTACGGCGCCGCTCAGGCGCTGCGCGGTGTCTCGTTCAAGGCCGAGACCGGCAAGGTGACCTGCGTGCTCGGCCGCAACGGCGTCGGCAAGACGAGCCTCCTGCGCGCGCTGATTGGCCAACACCCGGTGAGCGCCGGCACCATCACGTTCGAGGGTCAGGACATCACCCATTTGCGGTCGGTCGAGCGTGCGCGTCGCGGGATCGCCTATGTGCCGCAGGGGCGCGAGATCTTTCCCCTGCTCACCGTCGAGGAGAATCTGGAAACCGGATACGCGCCGCTGCCGCGCGTGCAACGTGAAATTCCCCAAGACGTGTTTTCGCTGTTTCCGGTGCTCGCCGACATGTTGCGCCGCCGGGGCGGCGACCTCTCGGGCGGCCAGCAGCAGCAACTCGCAATCGGGCGCGCGCTGGTGATGCGGCCGCGGCTGCTCTTGCTCGACGAGCCCACGGAGGGCATCCAGCCCTCGATCATCAAGGATATCGGCCGCGCCATCGCCTACCTGCGCGGGCTTGGCGAGATGGCGATCGTGCTGGTCGAGCAGTATCTCGACTTTGCGAGCGAGCTCGGCGACTATTTCGCCGTCATGGAAAGGGGCGCTATCGTCTATGCGTCCAGCCGTGCGGATTTGGACGAAGGCGCGCTCAAACGCGCGGTGGCGATCTAGGGCGAGAGACCTTGGCAGTCGGGTTGGCGGTCGACGAACAGCGCAAAACCTTCGCGGCCAATCGCGCGGTCGGCCGGATCACCCTGACCGTCGAAAATGGTGGACGGCGCAGCCGTCGTACCGGCCTGTATGAAGACGGTCCACTGCGCGCGCGCTTCCCGCATGGACCATCACTCGAGGCGGTGACCGTGAACACCGCGGGCGGCGTCGCCGGGGGCGATCGCTTCTCCTTTGACATCAGTGTTGGCACAGGCGCGGACCTGACCTTGACCACCGCGGCCGCTGAAAAGGTCTATCGGGCGCTCGACGACGACGCGACGATCGACGTCAAGCTCAAATTGGGCGCTGGTGCGACGCTCGCATGGCTGCCTCAGGAGACGATCCTGTTCGACGGCGCGCGGCTCAGACGCTGCATCGAGATCGACGCAGCCGCCGATGCACGGCTGGTGCTCGCCGAAGCACTTGTGTTTGGTCGCACCGCGATGGGCGAGATCGTCTCGCGGGGACATGTCATGGACCGCTGGCGCGTTCGGCGCGCGGGCGAACTGGTGTTTGCCGACACCGTGTTGCTCGACGGGGCAATTGGAGCGCAGCTTGCGCACGCCCCGGTCGCGGCCGGCGCATGCGCGATTGGCACGGTGTTGGCGATGCCGGCCGATGCCGCCACAGCTGACCGCGTCCGCGCGTTCGATTTTCGCGGCGAGGTCGGCGTCTCCGCCTGGAACGGCTTTGCGCTGGCGCGGTTGGTTGCCCGCAACGGCGCGGACCTGCGGCACGATCTTGCGCTGGTGCTGCCGGCACTTGGCAGCCGCCTGCCGCGGCTCTGGCTGAGCTGAGGGCACCATGCATCTCACCCCGCGCGAAAAGGACAAGCTGCTGATCGCCATGGCCGCCATGGTGGCACGCCGCCGGCTTGAGCGCGGCGTGAAGCTCAACCATCCGGAATCGGTCGCGTTGATCAGCGATTTCATTCTGGAAGGCGCGCGTGACGGCCGCACTGTCGCCGACCTGATGGAAGCCGGCGCACAGGTGCTCACACGCGCGCAGGTGATGGACGGGATCGCCGAAATGATCCCCGAAATTCAGGTCGAGGCAACGTTCCCGGACGGTACTAAGCTCGTCACGGTGCACGAGCCGATCCGTTAGCGCGAGGTTCACATGATCCCCGGCGAGTTCTTCATCAAGGATGGCGAGATTGAGCTCAACAAGGGCCGCAAACTGGTCACATTGAGCGTCGCCAATACCGGCGACCGGCCGATCCAGGTCGGCTCGCACTATCATTTCTTTGAAACCAATCCCGCGCTGTCATTCGATCGCAAGAAAGCGCGCGGCATGCGGCTCGACATTCCGGCCGGCACGGCGGTGCGCTTCGAGCCTGGCCAGACCCGCGACGTTACGCTGGTCGCGCTCGCCGGCAAGCGCGCCGTCTACGGCTTCCGGCAAGGCATCATGGGCAAACTCTGAGGGGGCCGACCATGCCGCACGCGATGCAACGGAGCTTTTACGCCGAGATGTTCGGTCCGACGACCGGCGACCGGGTGCGGCTTGCCGATACCGATCTCATTATCGAGGTCGAAAAGGATTTCACCACCTACGGGGAAGAGGTGAAGTTCGGCGGCGGCAAGGTGATCCGCGACGGCATGGGCCAGAGCCAGCTCACCAACCGACAGGGCGCGGTCGATACCGTCATCACCAACGCGTTGATCCTCGATCATTGGGGGGTCGTGAAGGCCGATGTCGGCATCAAGGACGGCAAGGTGTTTGCCGTCGGCAAGGCCGGCAATCCCGACATCCAGCCGAACGTCAATATTGTCATCGGCCCTGGTACCGAGGCGATCGCCGGCGAGGGCAAGATCCTCACTGCCGGGGGGTTTGACACCCACATTCATTTCATCTGCCCGCAGCAGGTGGACGAGGCGCTGATGTCGGGCGTCACATCGATGCTGGGCGGCGGCACCGGACCGGCGGCTGGCACCAACGCCACTACCTGTACGCCCGGTCCCTGGCACATCGCCCGCATGATCCAGGCCGCCGACGGATTTCCGGTCAACCTCGGCTTTGCCGGCAAGGGCAATGCGTCGCGCCCGGCCGCGCTCGAAGAAATGGTCAAGGCCGGCGCCTGCGCCCTTAAGCTGCACGAGGACTGGGGCACCACGCCGGCCGCGATCGATTGCTGTCTCTCGGTCGCGGACGAGCATGACGTTCAGGTGATGATCCACACCGACACGCTCAACGAGTCCGGCTTCGTCGAGGACACGATCGCGGCATTCAAGGGCCGCACGATCCATGCCTTCCACACCGAAGGAGCTGGTGGCGGCCACGCGCCCGATATCATCAAGGTGGCAGGTCTCCCAAACGTGCTTCCGTCGTCCACCAATCCGACGCGGCCGTTCACCCGCAACACCATCGACGAGCACCTCGACATGCTGATGGTGTGTCACCATCTCGATCCGATGATCGCCGAGGATCTGGCGTTTGCCGAAAGCCGCATCCGCAAGGAGACCATCGCGGCCGAAGACATCCTGCACGACCTCGGCGCACTCTCGATGATGTCGTCCGACAGCCAGGCCATGGGTCGCTTGGGCGAGGTAATCATCCGCACTTGGCAGACGGCCGACAAAATGAAAAAACAGCGCGGTCGCCTGCGCGAAGAAAAGGGCGACAACGACAACGTACGCGCCAAACGCTACGTCGCGAAATACACCATCAACCCGGCGGTGGCGCACGGCGTATCGCAGATAATCGGCTCGATCGAGAAGGGCAAGCTCGCCGACCTCGTGCTGTGGTCGCCGGCATTCTTCGGGGTCAAGCCCGATCTCATCATCAAAGGCGGTTCGATCGTCGCCGCGCCCATGGGCGATCCGAACGCGTCGATCCCGACGCCACAGCCGGTGCATTATCGGCCGATGTTCGCGGCGTTCGGCCGCTCGCTGACGGCTTCGTCGGTTGTGTTCGTCTCCAAGGCCGCGGTGACCGCGGGGATTGGCCGCAAGCTCGGCATTCAGAAGCAGCTCGTTGCGGTCAAGGGCACGCGCAAGATTTCCAAGAAGAATATGATCCACAACAGCGCAACGCCCGACATCACGGTCGACCCGGAGACCTATGAGGTCACCGCCGACGGCGAGTTGTTGACGTGCGAGCCGGCGCAAGTCCTTCCGATGGCGCAGCGCTACTTTTTGTTCTAGGTTGCCGACATCGGCGCAAACTCGAGCATTGTTGGCAGTTGAGGCGCGGATCAAAGATCAAACCTGCCGGGGAATGGAACGCGGTCGAAGCCATCGATAGCGTGGTTCTCGATGCCGATGACCGTCACCGTCGGCGAGTCGTTCTGACGGGAGAGAACGGCACAACGTTCCTGCTCGACCTCGAAAGTCCCGTCACACTGCGCGATGGCGATGGCCTTGTGCTCGACGACGGCTCGATTGTCGCCGTGCAGGGAGTTGCGGAGGCGCTGACCGAGGTCGCGGCCAACAGTGCATGCGATCTGATGCGGTTTGCTTGGCACATCGGCAACCGACATGCCGGGCTTCAGATCGTGGGACAAAAGCTGCGCATTCGCCGCGATCATGTGCTGGAAGGCATGCTGCAACAAATGGGAGCGGCCCTGGCGCAGGTTGAAGCGGCGTTCGATCCGGAGCCGGATGCGCATTTCGGGCACGAGGCTGTCGACCATGACCGGTAAGGACCGAATTCGCGACACCCAGGCTTGCGACACGGCTGCGCTCTATCGCCTGATGTCGTGGCTGTCGCCGGCGTACCCGGTCGGCGCATTTTCATATTCGGGCGGCCTCGAATGGGCGGTCGAGGCCCGCGACGTCAAAAATGTCGCAACGCTGCAGGACTGGCTGAATGCGTTCCTCACGCATGGCGGTGGCTTCTGCGACGCCGTGTTCTTTGTTCACGCGCACGCTGCCGTGTGCGCGCACGACGAGTGCGCGCTGCATGCGGTGGCCGATCTCGCGAGTGCATTTGCGCCTTCGCGCGAACGCCATCTGGAGACGATCGCGCAAGGACGTGCGTTCCTCGATGCGACTCTCGCGGCCTGGCCGTGCGCTGCGCTCGAATGGCTGGCGGGGATCTGGACGAAGCCCGTTGCCTATCCGGTCGCGGTTGCTGTCGCGGCCGCCGGGCACGCCATCGCGGTCGCGCCCGCGCTGCATGCTTATCTGCACGCCGTAACAGCAAACCTGATCTCGGCCGGCGTACGCCTGATCCCGCTCGGCCAGACCGACGGGCAGCGCGTGCTAGCGGCGCTCGCGCCAGCGGTCGCGCAGGCCGCCGAACGCGCATTCGCCACGCCGCTTGATGAGGTCGGTGCCGCCGCGTTCCGAGCCGATATTGCCAGCATGCGGCATGAAACGCAGTACACGCGGCTGTTCCGGAGCTGACGATGAAAAGTCCGCATGGTCCTTTGCGCGTGGGCGTCGGTGGCCCGGTCGGCTCCGGCAAGACCGCGCTGATGGACGCGCTGTGCAAGCATTTGCGAGACCGTTACGAGATCGCGGCGATTACCAACGATATTTATACCAAATGGGACGCCGAATTCCTGGTGCGCTCGGGCGCACTTGCGGCGGAACGTATTGCGGGTGTTGAGACCGGGGGATGCCCGCACACCGCAATCCGCGAAGACGCCTCCATCAATCTCGCGGCGGTCGCGGACATGCGGCGGAAGTTTCCTGATCTCGATCTGATTCTGATCGAATCCGGGGGCGACAATCTCGCCGCGACGTTCTCGCCTGAACTCGCCGATCTCACGATCTACGTGATCGACGTCGCGGCCGGCGACAAGATCCCGTCGAAGGGCGGACCCGGCATCACTCGCTCGGACCTGCTGGTCATCAATAAGATCGACCTTGCGCCCTACGTTGGCGCATCGCTCGAAGTGATGGAGCGCGACGCCCGCCGCATGCGCGCAGCACGCCCATTCGTGCTGACCAACTTGCGCGATGGCCAGGGCGTCGCGGAGATCGCGCGCTTCGTCGAAACCAAGGGTGGGCTCGCTGCCTAGTTGCTACTCGCTCGCCTCGACCTCGGCGAGCTGGCTGCGCCAATCGCGCCGCCTGCGAACGAACGCGAGTGCCGACCAGACCAGCAACGCGGCCCCGATGACGATCAGCACGAGGGCAATCGGCCGGGTAAAGAAGATCGTCCAGTTGCCGTTCGACATGATCAGCGACTGGCGCAGACTCATCTCGAAGATCGGCGAGATCACGAGGCCCAGAACCAGGGGCGCCGGGTCGAGCCCGAGCTTGCGCAGCAGATAGCCGAGCACCCCCATGACGAGCATGATCCACACGTCGACAATGGAGCTGTTCACAACATAGACGCCGACGATGCAGAACATGATCACTAGCGGATAGAGGTAGGCGTAGGGGATCCGCAAAACGTTCACGAACACGCCGACCAGCGGCAGGTTGAGCGCGAGCAGCATCAGGTTGCCCACGTACATGGACGCGACGAACCCCCAGAACACGTCCGGGTGGTCGTTGACCAGCGCGGGACCGGGCGGAATGCCGTGGATCAGCAGCGCCGCCATCAACACGGCCGTCACTGGGCCGGTCGGCAACCCGAGCGCCAGCATCGGCACGAATGCGCCGGTCGAGGCGGCATTGTTGGCGGATTCCGGCCCCGCCACGCCAGCGACGGCGCCGTGACCAAACTCTTCCGGATGCTTGGAGAGGCGGCGTTCCACTGCATAAGAGAGAAAGCTCGAGATGATATGAGCGGAGCCCGGTGTCAGGCCAACCAGAAAGCCAAGAACCGAGCCGCGCGCGATTGGCATCGCCGATTGGCGCCACTCGGTGCGGCTTGGCAACAGCTCGCGCAGCTTTGGCGCCATCACCTTGCCGAGGACGGTGGCGCTCGGCGTCGAGAGAATTTCACCGAGGCCGAACAGCCCGACCGCGACCGGCACGATGCCGATACCGTCGCCGAGCTCCGGAATGTCGAAGGCGTAACGGAAGTGTCCTGTCATGTTGTCGATGCCAACGGTGCCGAGCAGCAGGCCGACGGCTGCCATCAGCAACGTGCGCGGCAACGCGGTCGACGACATATAGGCGAGGAAAATCAAGCCGAGCACCAGCAGCGCCGTGTACTCGGGCGGGCCGAAGCGCAGCGCGAAGGCAGCGAGCGGCGGCGCAATCAGGGTCAAGACCAGAACGCCGAACGTACCGGCGATCCAGGATCCCACGGCCGCGATGCATAGAGCCGCGCCGGCGCGGCCCTTCTGGGCCATGGCGTAGCCGTCGATGCAGGTCATGACCGAGGAGGCTTCGCCCGGTATGCGCATCAGGATCGATGTGGTCGAGCCGCCGTATTGCGAGCCGTAGTAGATGCCGGCCAGCATGATCACCGCTTTGGTGGCGTCGAGCCCGAACGTCGCCGGGAGCAGAATGCTGATGCCGGCGAGCGGCCCGATGCCCGGAAGGACGCCCACCAGCGTGCCGACGAGGCAGCCCAGAAACGCGTACCAGAGAACGCTGGGCTGAAACGCGACCGAGAAGCCGAGCAGCAGGCTGTCGAACGTTCCTTGCACGCTAAAACCCGATCAACCCGCGCTCGAGCGGAGACTTCAGCAAAACCGTGAACAGGGCGTAGACCGAGACGCTGATGCCGGCGCCGTAGATCACGGCGAACAACGGTTTCCTACGCTCGAGCAACGTTAAGCCCGCCAGCAGCAGGCCGATCGCCACAATGAAGCCGAGCGTCGGGTAGAGCGCGATCGCAGCCGCTGTCGCGGCCGTCACGATCGCGGCGTGCGGCAGGTCGCTCCAATCGATTTGGGCCACTGGATTGCTGGCGCCGGCGCGCGCGCACAAAAGAATGCCGAGCACGATCATGAGCGCGCAGATCAGCTTGGGCCACAGGCCGGCGCCCGGAAACGACAGGCTGCCGAACGGCAGATCGCCCGATAGTGCGAGCACGACGAGACCAAGAATGATCGCCGCGCCGCCGGCGATGTGATCGGTGCGCAGGGTTACGCGGTGCACCGGCCGCTCCGCCATTAGCCCTCGACCTTGCCGATCTGGCGCACAGCATCCTGGATGTGCTGCGCATCCGCCGCCCAAAACTTCGCGAACTCCGGTTGATCGAGGTAGGCGAGTTCCTGTCCGAGATTGACCAGCGCAGCCTTGAATTGATCCGTGTGGGCGGCTTCGCCAAGCACGCTGCGGAGTTTAGTCACGATGGGATCGGGCGTCCCCTTGGGGGCGAACAGTCCGACCCACAGGTAGTACTCGACGTTAAAGCCAAGCTCCTTCAGCGTCGGCACCTCCGGGAGCGCCTTCGAACGTTCGCCTCCGAATGACGCTAGCGGGCGCGCTTTGCCGGCTTTGACCTGCGCCAGGCAGGCGGAGACCGAGGACACCAACGCCTGCGAGTTGTTGCCGAGGAGCGCGGTCAGCGCCGGCCCGCCGCCTGCTGTCGGCAGATGTCGCAGCTTGAGGTCGCCGGCGGCTTTCGCAAACAGCGCCATCGGAATGTGCAGCGCGCCATAAAGGCCCGAGGACGAGTAGATGATTTGATTGGGCCGCGCCTTGGCATCCTCGATGAAGTCTTTTAGCGACGTCCACTTCTGCTGATCGTTGACGATGATCAGGCACGGGTCGGCGACCACGCGGGCGAGCGGAATGAAGTCGGCGTTGGTGAACTTCGGTGTCCGGCCGAACAGCCGGTCGACCTCGGCGAAGCCGGAGATCGATGTGATGTGCGAGAGCAGCGTGTAGCCGTCAGGCTTGGCGTTGGCGGCAAACTGCGCCCCGATCGCCCCGGCCGCCCCGGCCTTGGTCTCGATGATGACCGGCTGCTTGACGATTGGCTCCAGAGCTGCCACCAGCGGCCGGGTCACCACGTCAGAGGCCCCGCCCGGCGGGAATGGATTGATGATGGTGACCGTGCGCGTCGGGTAGGCTTCCTGCGCAAAAGACCGCCCACACGAAAGTGCCGCCGCCGCCGAGCCAAATAGCAAACTGCGTCTGTCGAACGCGCTCACCTCGTCCTCCCTCCGGCTAGCCCCGCCGATTTGAAGTTCCTACAGCCCCCGCAGCAAACTCGTAAAGGAACTTCAAGTCGAAAAGCGGCGCTAGAATCATATAGTTGCTAGTGCCTCTTTGCTTCCGAAGTTCGTGTCCGAGGGCGCGGCGATGTTTCACGAACTTCCGAAGCGAGGCACGGGCCGCTCTTGCGTCGGCGCTGTGCCCTTGCGGGCAGTGTCGTCCAAGCGCTTGGCTCTGTCCAGAACAGGCGCGGCAAAACGCCCGACGGGGCGCCCAAATCAGCGGGTAGCTGGCTCTGGCGCGCCGGCTGTGATTGCGCATAAGATGCCGCCAACCAACACTCTGGGAGGAACCCTTAATGCTCAAACGCATTGGAGCTTGCCTGCTCGCACTCGTGGCGGCGGCGGCGATGACAAACGGCGCGGCCGCGCAATCCGGCGAGCCGATCAAGATCGGTTTTGCGATGGCGTTGACCGGCCCGCTCGCCGCCAACGGCAAGCAGGCGCTCCTCGGTGCCAAGATCTGGGAGGAGACCGTCAACAAGAAAGGCGGTTTGCTCGGCCGGCCCGTCAAGCTCATTTATTACGACGATCAGTCGAACCCATCCACCGTTCCGGGCATCTACACCAAGCTCCTCGACGTCGACAAAGTCGACCTCGTGGTCGGGCCCTATGCGACCGCCCAAATCGCGCCGGCCATGCCGGTCGTCATGCAGAAGGGGAAGCTCTTCATCGGGCTGTTCGGGCTCGCTGTGAACAGCGAGTTCGACTACCCGAAATACTTTGCGATGATCCCGTCCGGGCCCAATACCAAAGCGGCGTTCACCGAGGGCTTCTTCGAGGTTGCCGCCGCGCAGTCGCCCAAGCCGACGACGGCGGCCTTGGTGGCGGCCGACCAGGAATTCTCCCACAATTCCTGCGAAGGTGCGCGCGACAACGCCAAGAAGTTCGGCTTCAAGATTGTCTACGACAAGACCTATCCGCCTTCGACGACCGATTTCACTCCGATCATCCGGGCGATTCAGGCGGCCAATCCGGACATCGTCGCGGTCTGCTCCTACCCGCTCGACTCGGTCGGCATGGTCAAGGCCGTCAACGAAGTCGGCTACAAGCCCAAGATGATCGGCGGCGCCATGGTCGGCTTGCAGGCGACGGTGTTCAAGACCCAGCTCGGCCCGCTGCTGAACGGGATCGTCAATTACGAGACCTGGGTTCCGGCGCCAGCCATGCAAACGCCCGGCGTCGTCGAGCTGCTCAAGCAGTATCAGGCGCGCGCCGCCGCCGAAGGCGTCGACCCGCTCGGCTACTATCTCGGGACCTGGGGCTTCGCCTACCTCGAGGTGCTCGCGCAGGGCGTCGAGGGTGCCAAAAGCCTCAACGATGACAAGATTGCCGAGTGGCTGCGCAACAATCCGGTCAAGACTGTCATGGGCGAGATTCGCTTCGGCAAGAAAGGCGAGTGGACGCAGTCGCGGATGCTGCAGGTTCAGTATCACGACATCAAAGGCAACACCCTCGATCAGTTCCGGAGCATGGATACTCAGACCGTGCTGACGCCGACCGACTTGAAAACCGGCAACCTGATCTATCCCTACGAAAAGGCCAAGATGTAGAACAACGCCGACGCCGGGTTCGGCGGAGCGCCGCGCCACCTGCGCGGCGCTTTTTTTCTTACAGTCCTAGGTAAAACTTCCTGATCAACTCGTTGTTGTTGAGCTCGTCCGCGGAGCGCCCCTCGAAAGCGATTTTGCCGTGCACGATGACGTAGCCGCGGTCGGCGATGCGCAGCGCCTGGGTAAAATTCTGCTCGGCCATCAGGACAGTCAGGTTGTACTGATCCTTGAGTTCCTTGATCTTCTCGATCGTGCGGCTGACCAGCACGGGGGCGAGCCCGACGGAGGGCTCATCGATCAGCAGAATGCGCGGCGCAAGCATCAGCGCACGCCCGAGTGCAAGCATCTGTTGTTCGCCACCGCTCATGCTGCCGGCGAGCTGAGATCGCCGCTCGGCCAGCCGGGGGAAACACTCGAAACAGAAGGTGAGGTTTTCCTTGATGCGCGCGCGCGCTTTCTGCCGGAAGGCACCGAGCAAGAGATTTTCTTCGACCGTCAGCCGAGGAAACAGCCTGCGGCCTTCGGGCACCAAGGCGATGCCAAGATCGACGATTTCCTCGGTCGAGCGTCCAATCAGGTCGTGCCTCTCGCCGTCGATCTCGGCTTCGATCTTGCCGACGCTTGGTCGCACCATTCCCATGATGCTCTTCATCAGCGTCGACTTACCGTTGCCGTTGGTGCCAAGCAGCACTACGGTCTCGCCACCGCCGACCGTGAGCGATACGTCCTCCAGCACGCGGACATGCCCGTAGCTGGTGTTGATGCCCGCGATGGTGATGCTATTGGCCAAGGTAGGCGCGCTCCACCTCTTTATCGCGAATGACGTCGTTTGGGGCGCCGTCGGCAATCTTCTTGCCGGACACAAGCACGACAAGCCGCTGCGAAAACGTCATCACCGCCCGCATGATGTGCTCGATCAGGATTACGGTGATGCCGCCTTCGTTGAGGCGGATCAGCAGCGCCACGATATCCTCGACCTCCGAATGTGATAGCCCCGCCATCGCCTCGTCGGCGATCAGCAGCTTTGGTTCGACCGCCATGGCGCGCGCGAGTTCAAGCTTGCGCATCTCGACCTGGGTGAGGTCTCGCGGGAATTGCGCGCTCTTGTCGGCCAAGCCGACCAAAGCGAGCAGTTCCGCCACCCGTGTGACGATCTGGTCGCTGCTGAGGTGCCCGCTGCTCCGCGCGTTCACCGCATAAATCAGGGGAACTCGCACATTGTCGGCGACCGTCATGCTGGCGAACGGCCGCGGCAACTGGAAGCTGCGCGCCATCCCAAGCCGCGTGCGCTGATGCGCGGTTAACCCGGCGACGTCGCGGCCGTCGAAACGGACCGCGCCGCTGTAGTTGCCAAGTGTCCCGCACAGGCAGTTGACCAGGGTCGATTTTCCCGAGCCGTTCGGACCAATCAGGCCGACGCGCTCTCCCGCCGCGACAGTCAGATCAATGCCGTCGAGCGCGACGAACCCGCCGAAGCGCTTGCCGAGCCGTTCGACCTCAAGCAGGTTTGCGTTCACGGCGTCCTCTGCGTGCGATTGAGGTCATCAATCCGACGATTCCATTTGGCGCAACCACCACGAACGCAACAAGCAGAACGCCGACGATCAGGACGTTGACCGAGCTTGAAATCGTGACCGTCACATATTGCTGCAGCGTTCCAAGCAAGATGGCACCAACCAGCGGTCCGGCCCAGCTGACGGTCCCTCCGATGATCGGCATGGCGATCGAATTGACGGCGTATTCCAGACCGAACGCCGAAGAAGGCTGCAAGTAGCCGATGTAATACGGAAACGGCGCGCCCGCCATCCCCATCAGGGCACCCGACAACGTCGTGGCAATCAGTTTGAGCTTGAGAGTAGGGACGCCGGAGGCTTCGGCCGCCAGCTCGTCGTCGCGGATCGTGGCAAATCCATAGCCGAGCGATGAGTGCTCGATCGTATATGCGATGGTGAGCGCCATCACCGCCAGCGCCAACATGATCAGGAAGAGATAGTGGACGTAGCTGCCGATGAACTCAACGGAGCTTGGTCGAATGATGTAAGCACCGCGCGAGCCGCCCACGTAGTTCCAGTTGACAATCAGCGTCTGCAGCACCACCGCAAGCGCGAGCGTGGCGATCGCGAAAAACGCTCCGCGCAGCCGCAGGGTCAGGTAACCCATACCGAGACCAACCAGGCCCGAGATCGCCGCCGCGATCACGATCAGCACCGGTATCGGCATCGGATAGAACTTATGAAAGAACACGGTCGAATAGGCGCCGAGAGCAAAGAATGCCGCGCTGCCGAAGTTGACGTATCCGGTGTAGCCGCCGAGGATATTCCAGGCGGTCGCCAGGACGATGAACTGCAGTACCGTGTAGCCGGCGAAGAATACATAATCGTTGTTGATCGCCCGCGCGCAGCCGAAGATTATGGCGGCGACGGCCAACGCGACCAGCAAGAAGATTCCCGAGCGCATCAGCGGCCCAGAATGCCCGCGGGCCGGAACGCGAGCGTCAGGAGGAGAATTCCGAATGAGACGGCCGGCGCCCAGGACGGCCCGTAGAACGTGGCGGTTAGGCTTTCCGCAATCCCGAGCAGCATAGCGGCGATGATGGTCCCCGGCAGGCTGCCGAGACCGCCGAGCACGCAGATCGCGAATACGCGACCGATATATTCCCGGCCGACCGACGGTTCGACCGGCTGAATGATGATCAGGAACGCGCCGGCGAGTGAGGCCGTCGCGATTGAAATCGCAAACGCAACTCGTTTGACGCGAGTCGGGCTTGCCGCCATCAGTCGCAGCGCCAATTGGTCTTGCGCGACTGCCATGATCGCGCGGCCCATGAACGTGCGCGATAGATACACCTGCAGCGCAATAAACATCAGGATCGCGATCATGCACGGAATCAGCATTCGTTTCGGCAGGTTGATGAACCCGATGTTGATCGATTGGTCGATATAGCTCGCCTGCACGTAGCGATAGTCGACGCCGAACACCAGGATCAGCAGGACTTCGGTGATAAACAGGAGGCCGAAGAAGAACGCGAGGCCGCTCAGCGCCGCGCGCCCGCGCGTCTCGAACGCCAGGTAGTAAATCTGATAGATCCCGGCACCAAGTGCGTAGAACGCCGGCAGCGCGATGAGCGCCGCAATAATCGGATCAATGCCGAACTGGGCATTGAGGATGTAGGCGATATAGGATCCGAGAATAATGAACGCCGGATGCGCGATGTTGACAATGTCAAGGATGCCGAACGAAATCGAAATGCCGAGCGTCACCGCCGCATAGAAGCCACCGAGCAATAGCCCGGAGATAAGCGCGTTGATGACGAGCTCCGGTGAGAACACCTGCGTCCCCTCTTGCCCCCGCCAGGCGCATGCGAACCACGCGCCGGGCAGCATTTTTTGACAGTGTGCAGGAAGGCTTGCGGCTTGACTAGTGCCTTGCCGCAGTCGCTGAGGAACTTTCAAATCGGCGGCACTAGCCCTGATAACATCGCTACGACGCCAGCTGGGGACTGAGCATGAAGGCGCTGATCGTCGGGGGATCGATTGCCGGGCTGTTCGCAGCCCTGCTGCTGCGCAGGCGCGGCATCGATGTCGTGGTGTGCGAGCGCGCCAGGTCGGAGCTGTCCGGACGCGGGGCCGGAATTGCGACACATCGGCAGATCCTTGACGTGCTGGAGCTCCTGGGGCTCGAAACCCGCGACCTCGGCATCACAGTTGACGCGCGAAGGATGTTCGACCGGGACGGGAAGGTGGTCGCCGAGCATGCGCGCCGCCAAATCATGACGTCCTGGGATCGGCTGTTCACACTGTTGCGCGCGGATCTGCCGGACAGTTGTTATCGGCAGGGGGAGGAGTTCATCCGAGCGGAACAGCGTGGCGCGGCGGTGACTGCTCACTTTGCCGACCGGAGTACCGCTACCGCCGACCTGGTGATTGGGGCAGACGGTCTGCGTTCTTGCGTGCGCGCCGCGATGCTCGCGAACGACCCCCTGCGCTATGCCGGATACGTGGCATGGCGCGCGCTCGCGCCGGAGCAATCGTTTCCGCCGGCGCTGCACCGCGATCTGTTCAACGCGTTGGGGTTTTGTCTTCCGCCGGGCGAGCAGATGGTCGGCTATCCGGTTGCTGGTCCAGGCAACGACCTGCGACCAGGCCACCGCCGCTACAACATCGTCTGGTACCGCCCGGCGGACGGGGCCACGCTTACGCGGCTGCTCACTGACGTCGCCGGCCAGCGTCACGAGGTTTCAATCCCGCCACCGCTGGTTGCCGAGGCGGTCATCGCGGAGCTCCTCGCGGCGGCCGCCGCGTTGCTGGCGCCGCAATTTCGGGACGTCGTTTCTCTTGCAGAGCGGCCGTTTCTGCAGCCGATCTATGACGTCGAGGTCCCGCGCATGTGCGCCGGCCGGATTGCGCTCATCGGCGATGCAGCCTTCGTGGCACGCCCGCATGTCGGAGCAGGCGTCGCCAAGGCGGCGCAAGACGCGGTGGCGCTGGCCGATGCGCTCGCTACGGGTTCCGACGTTGAAACCGCGCTACATGCGTTTGAATCCGCTCGGCTCCCGATCGGCCGGCGCATCGTGACGCGCGCCCGCGATCTCGGCGCCGCCATGCAGGCCAAGCGCGCCAGCCAGCGCGAGCGCGCCATGGCGGAGCGTTACCGCGAGCCCGAGGCGGTCCTGATGGACACCGCAACCTTGGATTTTCTCTCCGATTAGCGCCTGCGCGACGCCTGCTTGCGTTTCACCCCGGCCATCTCCTCAAGCACGGCGCAGACGGCCGCCGTGTCATGGGCCGCATGCCCCATGGACAGCGCCGCCGCGTAGATCGGAAGCGTCGCGCTCATCAGCGGCGTCGGGCACCCGAGCGAGGCCGCGTGATCTCCGATCACCGCAAGGTCCTTTTGCCAGAGCTTCATCGTCATGGTCGCGCTGTCGTAGCGGTCCCGCACCATCATGGGCGCGCGCAACTCGAAAACGCGCGAGTTTCCGGCCCCCGACTTCACCAGTTCGAAGACGCGGGCGGGATCGAGGCCGGACTTGATGCCGAGTACCATGGCCTCGGCGCTCGCGACGTTGTGGATCGCGACCAAAAGATTGGCGACATATTTCATACGGCTGCCGTTGCCGAAGGCGCCGACATCGTGAACCGCCCGGGCAAAGCCCAGGAACACCGGGCGCAGCTTTGCGATCGTGCGGCTGTCGCCACTGGCGTAAACCACCAGATCCTTGACCTTGGCCTGCGCTCCGGTGCCGCTGATGGGGCAATCGAGCGCCACGTGGTCGGCACGCGCCAGCATGCCCTGCGCGGCGGTCTTGTCCGCCAGTGTGAACGTGCTGGCCTCGATGACGACCCGGCGCGGACGTTGGGCAGCGGTGATGGCGGCGACGGTCGCGGTGAGCGCAGCCGGATGCGGCAGGCTGGTGATGATCACCGGTGCCTGCGCGGCGAGTGCCGCGGCGTCCACCGCCACCTCGACCCCGACCTTGCGGGCACTCCGCCGGCGCGCCGGATCGACATCGAAGCCGATCACTCGGAAGCCCGCCGCAACGAGGTTCTTGGCGAAGGAACCCCCCATGGTGCCGAGGCCCACGATACCGACGGTTTGCTTGCCGCTGCGCATTTTGCCTCCTCCGTTGCGGCCTTTCTCGCCGCGATGAGATCGCCTATCGTGGGCCGCAACGGGGAGAGGAACAATGTCAATTACGCTCGCGCAAGCCAGCACTATCGTCGATGTTGCACTCAAAAAGGGACGCGAGCTCAACCTGCGGCCGCTTGTTGTCGCGGTGTTGGACGCGGGCGGGCATCTCGTCGCCTACAAGCGTGAGGACAAATCGGCGATCCTGCGGTTCGAAATTGCGTCCGGAAAAGCCTACGGCGCGCTCGGGATGGGCTTCGGGTCGCGCGGCTTGTTTGAACGTGCCCAGAAAAACCCGATGTTCATCACGACACTGGGCATGGTGAGTCAAGGGAGGGTGATGGCGGTGCCGGGTGGCGTCCTGATCCAGAGTGCACAGGGCGATACCGTCGGGGCGGTCGGCATTTCCGGCGACACGTCGGACAACGATGAGGCGTGCGCGGTCGCCGGCATTGCGGCTGCGGGGTTGCACGCCGAAACCGGTTTAGGAAAGGGTTAACGGGGCAGCACATGAAGCTCGGCTTCTTCACCATGCCGGTCCATCCGCTGGACAAGGATTGGCGCCAGTCGCTCGCCGAAGATCGCGAGGCGTTTATCCTTGCGGATGAGCTCGGCTTCAGCGAGGCCTACTGCGGCGAGCACGCTACCGATCGCGCCGAGAACATCACGTCGTGCGCCATGTTTCTCTCGACCCTGGTGGACGCGACCAGGCGCATCAAACTTGGCACTGGCACCGTCAATTTGCCGAATTCACATCCGGTGGCGGTCGCCTCTCAGATCGCCATGCTCGATCACCTGCTGGACGGGCGGTTCATTTTTGGCATCAGCCCGGGCGGCTTGCTCTCGGACGCCGAGGCCTATGGCAATCTCGACACCGATCGCAACGCGATGTTTGTCGAGGCGATCAATCAGGTGCTGGCGATCTGGCAAGGCGACCCGCCTTATGGGCTCACGGGCCGATTTTGGAACGTATCGGTTGAACGCCACTTCATGCCCGGAATCGGGCAAGGGTTCATTGCAAAGCCCCTGCAGCGTCCGCATCCGCCGATCGTGGTGACGGTGGTAGCGCCGTTCTCCAAGGGTGTGACCGAGGCGGCGGCACGGGGATGGGATCCGATCTCCGCCAACTTCTTGATGCCGGCATGGGTGAAGAGCCATTGGCCGAATTACGTCGAAGGCTGCGCGCGCGTCGGCCGCCCGGCCGATCCGGCCAACTGGCGCGTCGCTAAAAGCATCTTTGTTGCCGACGACGATGCAACCGCGCGTCGTTATGCGACCGACCCCGATAGCCCGTACCGGTATTACTATCACCAGCTTCTCACCAAGCTTGTTCGCAATGGGCGTGCGGATCTATTCAAGACGCGGCGCGATCAGCCCGACGACGAAGTGACCCTGGACGGAGTTTGCGATGCACTGATTATCCACGGCTCACCCTCTAAGGTTGTCGATGAGCTGCTGGCATTTCGCGAACAGGTCGGCCACTTTGGAACGCTGCTCTATGCGGGCAAGGATTGGCGCAGTCCTGCCCTGGCGCGCCGCTCGATGCAACTGATGGCCGAAAAGGTGATGCCGCAGCTCAATAATGCCATTACACGGGCGACCGCGGCTGCGGAGTAATTATTGTTCTCGCGGCGAACCCTTGCGCCCCTTCGCCGGCGTGCCATGTTGAACGCGTGTCGAAGTTCGGCGAATCACCCCTCTACGACGGCCGGCAATCGGTGACCGCGCTCGCGGTCGCGCGCGGCAGCCAGCGGCTGCTGACCTCGCTTGGCCGATCCTGCGTGTGCGAGCTTCCGTTGCCGTCTGGACGCCGGGCCGACCTCGTTGCACTTGCGGATGACGGCGAAATCTGGATCGTCGAGGTTAAGTCATCAGTCGCCGATTTCCGCGCCGATCAGAAGTGGCAGGACTATCGAATGCATTGCGATCGGTTGCTGTTTGCCACAGCGGCCGACGTGCCCCGTCACATTTTCCCTGACGATGCGGGGCTGATTGTTGCGGACGAGTTTGGCGCCGATCTCGTGCGCGAGCCTCCCGAACATCGGCTGCACGCGGCGACGCGCAAGACGATGCTGCTGCTGTTTGCGCGCGCGGCCGCACACCGTTTGCAGCGGCTGGCCGACCCGCATGGGCCGTACGCGGCCGAAGTTTGACGTCACGCGCTGTTGTGAAGTGCGCTAGTGCCGCCGATTTGAAGTTCCGCACCATGTGCCGCGATCTCGTTCAGTGCGGCGCGACATGACAGTCCGAGTGCGGCTCCGAGCCAGCCGCCAATACCGTTTCTCCGAATTTCATAACTCACTGAAATGTAATCGTATATGAGGCATGCGCGCAGCCGCCCAAGTCTCACGTCGTTGTGTTTGCAAGTGCGAACAAGTGACGTTCTTTAGGCTCACATGGGCGTCATTTGTAACGGCATGCAGGGCGGTGCGACCTGATGGAGACCTGACAATGAAGACGACGATTAAGCTGATGCTTCTGGCTGCCGTGGGAGGTGCGTTGCTGACCGCTCCAGCTTCGGCCCAACCCAATCACCGGCGGGCGGCGCATACCTTCCACTACAGCCCGGCTCCGGGCGTGTTCCAGAACGACACCGTCGACCAAGCCGGCCAGTACCTCGGCCGCGATCCCGATCCGAACGTTCGCAGCCAAATACTCAAGGACGACAGCGAATACAACGGCAACGGCTACTGAGTGTACGAATTATCCGCTTCCTCCGCCGCGGTTTCATGGCGGGCCAGAAGCCCCGGAGTTCCGCTCCGGGGCTTTCTCCGT
The DNA here is from genome assembly GCA_051985675.1 of Xanthobacteraceae bacterium. GTDB lineage: Bacteria > Pseudomonadota > Alphaproteobacteria > Rhizobiales > Xanthobacteraceae > JAFAXD01. The sequence goes on from JBPYFJ010000149.1 coordinate 22,939, forward strand.
TTGATGCGCCAGCCGGGCAGCAAGCCGCGCCGTGAACGGCCCAGCTCTGCGGTCCGCCGCCTTGCCGCTTGATCATGCTAAGGTGTACTTTTGTTGCAACACGCCGGTGCCGTTGCCCGGCGGTCTATGCGGGAAACGCCATCCATGCTGGAACGATCGCCCAAGGCCTTCCGTGAACTCGACGAAATTACGATTAGAACCGATACGCGCGACATTCTCTCGCACGCGACCAAGCAATCCGAGAGCTACGAAGATTATTTTCTGGTCGACATCGACGCCCATGTGACCGAGACCCAGTTCTGGCCGGAAATCATCGCGCGCGTCGACAACGACGTCATTCGGCAGATGGGCGAGGCTCAGTTCATGCGCCCCGGTGGAGGCAACACCGCACTGCTCAATGCCGTTCCCGGGATGACCTATCAGCCGCTGCACGGACGCATCCCGCACCAGGCCGGATTGCTCGAGCCTGTCGAGGCCAAGGGCTGTCATCATTTCACGCAACTGGCCCGCCGGGCCATGGACGCGATGGGCATCGACTATCAGATCGTGTTCCCGACACCGATGCTGTTGCTCGGGATGCACCCACAGGAAGACATCGAGGTAGCGCTCTCGAAAGCGTACAATCGTTGGGCCACCGAGTGCATCCTGCCCGAGGACGCGCGTCTCAAGGGCTTGGCCTATCTGCCGTTCAATACGCCGGAAGCTTGCGTCGAAGAGGTCGAACGTTATGCCAATGATCCCAACATCATCGGCTTCACGGTCACCTCGACCCGCAACCGGCCGATCCACCACAACCGCTATATGCGGCTCTATTCGGCGATCGAAGCCACCGGCAAGCCGCTGGCGTGGCATTCCGGGTTCAATTGGGGCGATCCGTCATTTGCTCAGCTCAACCGCTTCATCTCGATGCACTCGCTCTCTTTTGTGCATTACAGCCTCATTCACATGACCAACTGGATCATCAACGGGCTGCCGGAGCGGTTTCCCAAACTGAAACTGTTGTGGGTCGAGAGCGGTTGCGCCTGGATTCCGTTCCTGATGCAACGGCTCGACCACGAGTACATGATGCGCTCCTGTGAGGCGCCGGCGCTGAAGCGGCTGCCGAGCGAGTACATGCGCGACATGTACTACACGACCCAGCCGCTCGAGCGTTCCAACCTGAAGATCCTGCAGTGCACGTTGGAAGCGTTCCACGCCGAGACCCAGCTGCTGTTTGCGTCGGACTGGCCGCACTGGGACTTCGACCCGCCCTCATCGATCACGACTTTGCCGTTCCTCTCCGATCAGGCCAAGCGCAACATTCTCGGGCTCAATGCCGCGCGACTCTTCAACCTCGAGGTCAAGCGCATGCGACCACGGGCCAAGGACGTGCTTGCTGCCCGCCCGGGCATCTCCTGAGCGACTCGATGGCGGAGATCGAAACAAGGGCGGCGCAAACTACTGCAACGGAGGCTACGGCCTGCGGCGATGCGTTCGTCGCAGCGGCCGAGCGGGCTCTCGTTTCGGGCGATCTCGATCTCGTGGGGGACGCGGAGCTTGAACGCGTGCTGACGGCGGCTGTTCGGCTCTATGCCGCCAAGGTCGACCTCGACGGCAAGTCGATCAGCCCCGTCGCAGCCGATAAGCTCACGCCGACCGACGTCGTCGTGTCCGTCACCGCCATGGTTCGGGCCGTCGGCCTCAATCTGTGGGACCTGTCCATGTGGTTCCAACGCCCGCAGTCATAGAGCCGGCGGCCTTCACGTCAGAAAATAATCAGCGGGAGAGACACATGCGCGAGATCAACGTTGGGCCGGCCTCGACCTTCGCGGACCCGGGTCGCAAGTTGATCGAATCGGACGGCGTCGAGGTCGGCGTATTCAAGCTAGGGGGCGAATTCTTCGCATACGAGAACGTTTGCCCCCACATCGGTGGGCCGGCCTGTCAGGGCAAGATCATCGCCAAGGTCGAAGAAGTGGTCGCCGACGATCGAACCAGCAAGGGTCTGGAATTCTCCAAGACCAGGATCAACATGGTCTGCCCCTGGCACGGGTTCGAATTCGACATCCGCACGGGGCGTCACCACGGCAACCCGCGCTACCGGCTCAAACCGATCAAAGTGCGGGTCGAAGGCGTCGACGTGATCGTGACCTTGCCGGACGTGAAGAAGAAGAACCAGAACGTGACAGTGCAGCCGACCGTGGACGGAAGCGCGACGCGGCCGGAGTTTTGATTTAACCGCTGAGGACTGTTGCTCGAGATTCTCGGGTCGCTTCGCGCCCGAGGATGACCGCGCTGCGTGCGGTTACTTCGGCGCGCGTTTGGCGAGGATGCGCTGCAACGTGCGCCGGTGCATGTTGAGCCGCCGAGCGGTCTCCGACACATTACGCCCGCACAGCTCATAGATGCGCTGGATATGCTCCCAGCGCACGCGATCGGCTGACATCGGGTTTTCCGGCGGCTCCGGCTTGCCTTCTGCGGTCGCGAGCAGCGCGGCGGCAACCTCGTCCGCATCGGCCGGCTTGGAGAGATAATCCACCGCGCCAAGCTTCACCGCGGTCACGGCCGTAACGATATTGCCATAGCCTGTCAGCACGATCCCGCGCGCCTCAGGTCGGCGCTTCTTGAGCGCCGAGATCACGTCGAGGCCGTTTCCATCGCCCAGCCGCATGTCGACAACTGCATAGGCCGGGGCCGCGGCCTCAACCTGATGCAAGCCTTCGCTCACGCTCTCGGCCGTTCGCACCGTAAACCCGCGCGTTTCCATCGCGCGTGCCAGCCGCTGCAGGAACAGCTTGTCATCTTCCACGATCAGCAGAGAGCGATCTGCCGTCGGCGCGGGTGTGTTCATTTGGATTGCAACTTTCGCGAGTATAACCTTCCTGCATTATAGGTATGCGTCGAAATGGCCGCATCAAGGCTCCCGCCCCAATGCTTTTGGATTACCCCCGACAAATTCATGCCGCCTGGGACAACGGTCGCTCGAAGTCCGCCCGCGGCCAAGTCACCCTAATGACTGCGCCACGTTGCGGAAATGTGCGATTTTCGATGGCCAATTGTCCGCCTGAACGTTCGAGTAGCGTCTTGGCGATGAAGAACCCCAAGCCGAGGCCTGCGCTCTGGCTCGCCGCCTGCATCCGTTGCGGCCGGTGTCCTTTGACATAAGGCTCACCGATCCGCCCGATGATCTCCGGTGGAAATCCGGGCCCATCGTCGATGATGCTCACCGTTACGGTCTCCTTGCTCCACGCCGCCGTCACCTCGACCCGCTCGTGTGCGAAGTCGACCGCATTCTCCAGCAAGTTGCCGAGGCCGTACAGAATAGCGGGATTGCGGGCCACCACCGGCTCGTCCTGGGCTTCCTGAACCTGGTGCACGTCGATCGCGATTCCAAAATTCCGGTGTGGCGACACCACGTCCTCGATCAGTGCCGAGAGCTTCATGCGCTCGAACGGCTCACCGGGAGCCGGCAGAGCCGTCAGCTTCGCCAGGATCTCGCGGCAGCGCTGCGCCTGCTCACGCAAAATGCGCACATCGTCCGCATGATCGGATGAGCCGGTCAGGGCAAGCTCGAGTTCCTTGCTGATCAATGCGATCGTGGACAGAGGGGTGCCGAGCTCATGCGCCGCGGCTGCGGCGAGGCCGTCGAGCTGGGAGAGATGTTGCTCGCGGGCGAGTACCAGTTCGGTTGCGACGAGCGCGTCCGCGAGCTGGCGCGCTTCCTCGGTGATCTGCCACGCGTAAATCGAGATGTAGCCGATCGCGAGCAGTATCGAGAGCCATACGCCAAGCATGTAGATCGGTGGCAACTCCAACGGATCGTCGCTCGACCACGGCAGCGGGTAGTGCACGAACACGAGCACGGTCGCACACGAAACTGCGAACACGGCAAGCATGAGTGTCATGCGCGGCGGAAGCGCCGTGGCCGATATCAACACCGGTCCGAGAAACAGGAATGCGAACGGATTTTCCAGGCCGCCCGTGAGTGCGAGCAGCATCGCAAGTTCGGCGATGTCGACCGCCAGGAGCCATGCGGCTCGTTCGGGCGCAAGCCGCTCATTGCCTCGGAAGCGCAGGCGCAGGAACAGATTGAAGGCGGCATATGCCCCAATCACCGCGAGGCAGTGCCAAAACGGCAGCTGAAAATCGAGCCCGTCCGTGACCACCAGCAACGCTGCGATTTGACCGAAGATCGCGAGCCAACGCAGGCGAACCAGCGTGTCAAGCCGAACGCTGCGGCGCGGGTGATGTTGAAGCGCAGTCATGCCGCGTTCATGGCGGCGCGCAGCCGACCGTCATAGAAGTCGGCGAGCGCGCTCAATTGTGCCGCGCCGTTACCCTCAAACGAGGACCCGTGCATCACGGCAAGTGTCGTGGGCGCGAGGCTCGCCAGGCGACGGATAGTCGGTGCCGTCGTTGGGCCAAGCGCGGTTGCCATATTGATATCGTCCGACGCGGTCGCCGGGCCGATGATTTCAGATCGAGTCAGCGCGGGACCGCGCCCATAGTGCGCGAACAGATCGCCCGCGAATAACGTCCGCGTGGTCTCCTCGAAGATCACTCCGGCGTCCCAACCGTGCGGCACATGCGGGGTATCGATGTAGCGTACGCGCCGCCCACCGATATCCACGACCTCGCCGTCGGCCAACATGCGCGGCGGCCGGTCGGCCATGTCGGCGACCGAGAGACGACAGGCGAGCATGCCGTGCGCCAGCTCGGCGCGCGGGGCGGCCGCAAGCCATTCGTTCATGGCGCCGCATTCGTCGGCTTCGAAGTGCCCGAACGCGAGCCAGCGCAGCTGATCGAGCGGCACTACCTTAGCGACGGCCGGTGCTAGTGACGCGAACATCTTGCGCTTGCCGCAGTGGAACAGCAGCGGCTCGTCAGCCCTGATCAGGAAATGATTGAAGGTAAAGCCGGCCGGTGGGGCGATCTCCGGTACGTAAAGTGAAAACCGGAAGATACCGTCGCCGATCTCCTCGATCTGAGCATCCATCGCTGCCTCCGCCGCAATCCAATAGCCTTATATTGGATATAAGCGGCTCGTGCAGTGCTGCATGTGGACGCAAGCGGACGACGCGGCGGATGCTCGGCGCGCCAGTCGACCGACGGACGTGCGCTTGTTCGCCCGCCTTGCGCGTGACACAGGCGTTGCGCGGGGGCGGGACGACTTACGCGGTGATTTCCTCAGCGGCCGGGACGACCTTGACCTGATGCGCCTGCAGCGCCGGCAACACCTTGTCGGCGAACAGTCTGATCTGATTCATGAACATGTCATGCGGCATGGCGCCGGTATTCATGCGCAGGTGGACCACTTCGGCGCCGGTACGATCGATGGCTGCAATGATACGATCGCGTACTTCGTCGGCCGTGCCCCACGGCATTGTTTCGGCGCGGCGGGCCACGTCGTCCATGGTCAGGTTGCGGAAATCCTCGCGCAGGCGCTGCGCTTCCCGCATGTTCTCGGGGCTCACGTAATCAAGCGATGAATTGCTGACATAGCCGAGCGTGCGCTGAATATTGGTTTCGGTCACGTTGCCGTGGCTGAACAGCGACCGGTTGAAGTAGAGATAGTATGGGCCGGCTTCCTTGACGGCCTGCGCCTTGCTGTCGGCGATATAGGCCGCCCCCGCAATGCTCAGATGTTTCGGCGTGATGCGATGACCGTTCTGCGCAAGGCATTTCGCATAGTAGCGGATAATGTCGCGCTGCAGACCATGGACGCGGCTCTCGCCTGGCGTAATCGGGATGTTATGTTTGGCCGCCCACTCGATTGACTCCTTGCTTCCGGTGATCGGTGTCCAGATCGGCGGATGCGGCTGCTGCACCGGCCGCGGCCACATGGCGACATCCTTGTAGGACCAGAATTTGCCGTCATAGGAGAACACGTCCTCGGTCCAGGCGCGCACGATGATGTCATAGGCCTCTTCGAAGCGTGCGCGCGATTCCGACAGCGGCACGTTGTGCACCTGATACTCGCGTGGAATACCGCGAGCGATCCCGGAGATCAGCCGGCCATTCGACAGGCAGTCGATCATGGCGAGCTCTTCGGCAAGCCGCAGCGGGCTGTGCAGCGGAATGAGATTACCGTAGATCAGCAGCTTGAGGTTCTTGGTGCGCTGCGCGGCCGCGGCCGCCATGAGATTGGGCGAGTTCATCAACCCATAGGGCGACGTGTGATGCTCATTGAAACCGACCCCGTCGTATCCGAGCCGATCGAGCTCCTCCCAGGCGTCGAGATGCTCCGCGTAGGTCCTCACCGCGATCTTGGGGTCGAAGTAGTCTTTGCCGAGCGGGTAGGGCAGCGCCTTGCCGTGTTCAAGGTCATCCAGATAGGCGCCGTAGGGCAGGAGGTCGAAGACAAAGACCTGCATGTATCATTCCCGAGGTAGATCCTGATCGTGCGAAGAGTGCGGAAAACGCTAGCGCATCCGATGCAGGCTTCCTACCTTTTCGTTCCGGGACACCAAGAAAGCAAACCTGCCATGTCCAAACCCGTCATCGTGTCGATTCCACACAGCCTCGGAAAGGCGGAAGCGCGGCGTCGGCTCGAGGCCGGCCTCGGATCCGTACGCAGCCATTTTGGTAACGTGCTGAACGTACAGGAGGAGGTCTGGAGCGGCGACAGTCTGGCGTTTCGGGCAAGCGTCCTGACCCAGCAGACCACGGGCACGATCACGGTTGCCGACGATCACGTCCGGGTGGAAGTCCTGCTGCCCTGGGCGCTGGCACTGCTTGCCGAAGGCGCGACCTCGTTGATCCGCTCGCGCGGACGGCTCATGCTCGACAAGAAGTAGCAATCCGCCCGCACTGAGGACTTCAGGTCATGGAGGCGTTGAAGGCTTGCCTGGCTTCGGCCGCCTTGGTGCTCGCGCTGGCGGCGGCACAAGCTGCCGAATTAACTCCGGCGCAGCAGGCCTTTCGCCAGATCTACCAAGCGCTGATTGAGATCAACACAACCGAGTCTGGCGGCGACACCACGAAGGCTGCCGAGGCGATGGCGGCTCGTTTGCGGGCGGCTGGGCTCGCCGATGTGCAAGTGCTCTCCTCGGGGCCACGCAAGGGCAACCTGGTGGCGCGCCTTCGCGGTACCGGCGCGCGCCGTCCAATTCTTCTGATCGCTCACATCGACGTGGTTGAAGCCAGGCGCGAGGACTGGGATTCCGATCCGTTCAAGCTCGAGGAAGTGAATGGCGAATTCCGTGCGCGCGGATCAGTCGACGACAAGGCCATGGCGGCCGCGTTCGTTGCAAACCTCATTGAATACGCCAAGGAAGGGTTTCGGCCGGACCGGGACATCATCCTGGCATTGACCGCCGACGAGGAACTCTCCGACTCGCCGCACGATGGCGCGAATTGGCTCCTGCAAAATCACCGACCGTTAATCGACGCGGAACTTGCCCTCAACGAGGGCGGCGGCGGGTCGCTGCGCGATGGTCAGCCCGCGCGCCTCTCCGTTCAATTGGCCGAGAAGGTCTACCAAAGCTATCGCATGGAGGTGACCGACCCGGGCGGCCATAGTGCGGTGCCGCGGCCCGACAATGCAATCTACCGGCTGGCGCAAGCGCTTGCGCGGCTCGCCCAGTTCCAGTTTCCGGTCAGCCTGAATGCCGTAACGCGGGCGTACTTCGAGCGCGTCGCGGTGAGCGAGCGCCCGGACGTCGCAGCGGCGATTGCGACGCTGCTCGCAGGCAACACCGACGACCCGGCGCTCGCTGTGCTCACGCGAAGCCCGACCAACAACGCGCTCCTGCGCACAACCTGCGTTGCAACCATGCTCAGTGCCGGCGAGGCCGAGAACGCCCTACCGCAAACGGCGCGCGCAACCGTCAACTGCCGTTTGATGCCGGGCCAGCCTGCGCGCGAGGTCGAGCTCGCTCTCAACCGCGCCATCGACGACCCGAAAGTTGCAGTCACGCCGATCGGTCGCGCGGTTGAAAGCCCGCCATCGCCGATCAATCCCGAGGTCATGCGGGCGGTGGAGCGCATTTCCGGCGAGATGTGGCCGGGCGTGCCAGTCATCCCGACCATGTCGGGGGGGTACACCGATAGCCGGTGGCTGCGCAACGCGGGCATCCCGGCCTATGGGGTCTCGGGGCTGTTCACCGACGCCGCAAGCGGCGTGCATGGCCGCAACGAGCACGTCGGCGTCCAGCAGGTCTATGACTGCAAGGAATTCCTCTACCGGCTGGTCAAGGCGCTAGCGGGCGGGGGCCAGAACTAGGTCCGGCCCCCACGCTGGTCACGCCGCTTTGGCACTGGCCCTGTGCAACGCCGCCCACACTTTGGCCGGTGTGGCTGGCATGTCGAACTCGGTGATTCCATACGGACGCAGCACGTCGAGCAGCGCCGCCATGATGGCGGGCGGCGCGCCAGTGGCGCCGGCTTCGCCACAGCCCTTGATGCCAAGCGGGTTGGTGGTCGAGGGCACCTCGACCAGGTCGCCCGCAATATCGGGAAGATCGTCCGCCCGCGGCATGGCGTAGTCCTGGAAGCTGCCGGTGAGGAGCTGGCCGGCCGCGTCGTAGACGATCTGTTCCATCAGAGCCTGACCAAGACCCTGCCCAACACCGCCGTGGACCTGACCCTCAGCCAGGAGGTGGTTCATCACGCGCCCAACGTCATCGACGGCGGTGTAGCGCACTACGGTGACCACGCCGGTGTCAGGATCGATCTCGACTTCGCAGGTGTGGCATCCGTTTGGATAGCACGGCGGCTCGGCCGCGAAGGTGCCGGCCGCCTCGAGACCGACGCCGAATTGCGGTGGCAGAAACATCGGCGCGTAAAACGCCTTGGCCACGTCGGTGAGCGGGATTGCACGGTCAGTCCCGACGATGCCGAACTTGCCGTCCTTGAACTCGATATCGCCGACGGATGCCTCGAGCATGCGCGCCGCCATCGGCTTCGCCTTCTCGACGATCTGGTCGGCCGCCCGCCGCAGCGCGTTGCCGCCGACCATCATGCTGCGCGAGCCGTAGGTCCCGCGCCCGATCGGCACCTCGTTGGTGTCGCCCTGGATGAAGCGGATGTTCTCGAACGGCACGCCGAGCCATTCCGCCACCATCTGCGAGTACACGGTGGCATGCCCTTGTCCGTGCGAATGGGTGCCGGCCAGAATGGTGACCTGGCCGCTCGGATCGAAGCGCAGATCCATGCGTTCGTTGAAAATCGCGGCTTCCTCCAGGAAGTAGGCGAGGCCAAAGCCGCGCAGCTTGCCGTTGCTCTTGGATTCGCGCCGCCGTTGCGCAAATCCCTTGTGGTCGGCGAGCCGCAGACACTCCTCAGTCACCTTGGCGAAATCGCCGCTGTCGTAGACCACGCCCGACGTGTTGGTGTACGGCATCTTCGCGGCCGGGATGTAGTTCTTGCGCCGCAGTTCGATCGCGTCGACCTTGAGCTCGGCCGCTGCCTTGTCGATCAGCCGTTCGACCAGATAGGTCGCCTCGGGCCGGCCGGCACCCCGATAGGGCGCCATCGGTGAGGTATTGGTCAGCACGGCCTTGGCGAAGATCACGCCGGCCGGAATATCATAGACGCCGGACAGGAGCTTGACCGAGAACATGCTGGTCGCAAATGCGGCGCCGGTGACGTGCGAGCCGACTGCGTGCATGGATTGGGCGCGGATGCCGATGATCTTGTTGTTCTCGTCGAATGCGATCTCGCCGGTCACAACCTGATCGCGCCCGTGTGCATCGCCCTGCAGCGCTTCGGCGCGGGTCGACGTCCATTTGACCGGGCGACCGATCCGCCGCGATGCCATCAGCACCAACGCGTCTTCCGGGTAGGGGCCGCCCTTCATGCCAAAGCCGCCGCCGACGTCGGGGGCGATGACCCGGAGCTTCGTCTCCGGAATGTGGAAAATCTGGGCGGCGATTTGCGTACGCACGCCGTGCGGGTTCTGTGAGGTGGTGTAGAGCGTGAAACCCTCGCTATCGGCCGTGTAGTCACCAATCGCGGCGCGCGGCTCGATCGAATTGGCAGAGATGCGGTTATTGGTGAGCTTGAGCGTCGTGACGTGCTTAGCCTTGGCGAATGCGGCGTCGGCAGCGTCCTTGTTGCCCATCATCATGACGAAGGCGATGTTGCCCGGATTATCATCCCACACCGTGGTGGCGCCCGATTTGGTCGCCTGCTCGATGGTCGTGACGGCGGGCAGCGGCTCGTAGTCGACCTCGACCAGTTCGGCGGCGCTGCGGGCCTGGGCCTCGGTCTCGGCCACCACCAGCGCGACCCGATCGCCGACGTGCCGCACCTTGTCGCTTGCGAGCAACGGACGCGAGGCGCGATAGCCCTTCGGAGCGCCGAAATCCTCCGGCATGATCGGAATGAGCATGCCCAGTTTCTCTTCCGCGACGTCCTTTGCGGTCAGTACGGCGAGAACGCCATCCGCCGTCTTGGCTTTCGTCGTGTCGATGCGCTTGATGCGGGCGTGCCCGTGCGGCGACATGACCAGCACGGCGACCGCCTGCTGCGGAAGGTCGATATCGTCGACGTAACGGCCGTGGCCGGTGATAAAGCGCTGGTCTTCGACCCGGCGGACCGGTTGGCCGATACCAAATTTGCTGACGACTGCGTCCACGGCGTCCCCCTGCGTCTGGCCTGAAGGTGATGGCGAGCCCTGCGAGGGCCCCGGCGGTTCTCGGCTATTTGAGCCGTAACCCCATGGAAGTGCAAGCTGGTTGGGGTTGCCAATCGATGCTAGGGTCCGTAACACCCTGGGGGGACCCGATGCAAAGGACGCATGATGGGGATTGAGAGCGCGACCAGCGGCGCCGCGCCGTTGTTCCATTTCGTGATGATCAAGCCGACTCATTACGATGACGACGGCTATCCGATCCAATGGCTGCGCTCCGCGATCCCGTCGAATACGCTCGCTTGCCTCAATGGGTTAGCGGAGGATGCGCAGGCACGCCACGTGCTGGGCGAGGGCGTCGAGATCCGCCTGCATACCTATGATGAAACCAATCGACGGGTGCGGCCCGACACGATCATCCGCATGGTGCGCCGTGAGGGTGGCCGGGTCCTGATCGGCCTCGTCGGCGTGCAATCGAATCAGTTCGCGCGAGCCGTCGATCTGGCGGGCCCGTTTCTCGCCGCCGGCTTCCCGGTTTGCATCGGCGGTTTCCATGTCTCGGGCTGCACCGCCATGCTGCCCGAGATGCCGCAGGAAATGCGCGAAGCCCAGGCGATGGGCATCTCGTTCTTCTGTGGCGAAGCCGAGCACGGCCGCCTCGACGAGGTGCTGCGCGACGCGTACGCGGGTAAGCTGCGCCCGATTTACAACTATATGAACGATCTGCCCGGGCTCGAGGGTGAGCCGGCGCCGTTTCTGCCCTCGCAGCACGTGCACCGCACTTCGGGCTCGCTCTCGAGCATCGACCTCGGGCGCGGCTGCCCCTACCAGTGTTCATTCTGCACCATCATTAACGTGCAGGGCCGCAAGAGCCGGTTTCGCAGTGCCGACGATCTCGAGAAAATCGTGCGCGAGAACTACGCCCAAGGCATCAAGCGTTTCTTCATCACCGACGACAATTTCGCCCGCAACCGACAGTGGGAACCATTGTTCGATCGCCTGATCGCGATGCGCGAGGGCGAGAAGATGAACATCGGCTTCACCATCCAGGTCGACACGCTCTGCCACAAGATTCCGAACTTCATCGAGAAGGCGAGCCGTGCGGGCGTGCGCCGCGTGTTCATCGGGCTCGAAAACATCAACCCGGACAATCTGCTGGCCGCCAAGAAACGTCAGAACAAGATTACCGATTACCGCGTGATGCTGCAGAAGTGGCGCGATCACGGCGCCATCACCTATGCGGGCTATATCCTGGGGTTCCCGGCGGACACCAAGGAATCGATTCTGCGCGACATCGAGATCATCAAGCGAGAACTGCCGATCGACGTCCTCGAGTTTTTTTTCCTCACCCCGTTGCCCGGCTCCGAGGATCACCAGCGGCTGCTGGCCCAGGGCGTGTGGATGGATCCGGACCTCAACAAATACGACCTCAACCACCGCGTTTCGCATCATTCCAAGATGTCGGACCGCGAATGGGAGGAGGCCTATCGGGCCGCGTGGCTTGCCTACTACACGCCCGAGCACCTACGCACGATCCTGCGCCGTTGCGCCGCCAGCAAGGTCAGCCGCCCGGGCACGACCCTGACCACGATCCTGTGGTTCCTGCTCATGATCTTGTTCGAGGGCGTGCACCCGCTGGAAGGCGGAGCCGTTCGGTTGAAATACCGGCGCGACCGGCGGCCGAGCTGCAAGCGTGAAAACCCGATCGCGTTCTATCCGCGCTACTGGATCGGGACAGCGGTCAAGCTCTCCAAATATGCAATGGTCTATTGGCGCGCGCGCAACACCTTCAAAGAAGTGATGACCGCCCCTGATCGCTGGACCTACACCGACGTTGCGATCACGCCGCCGAACGCCGACGAGTTCGAGGCGCTCGACCTCTATCACGTCACCAGCGGCGGCGAGGCGGCGCTGGCGCGCAAGCGCCGCGCGGACGCAATCCGGGTCGAGACCGACGCGCATCACCCGCGCGACGTGGTCGAGGCCGCGGAGTAGAACGCCGCCTTAAAACAACGTTCCGACGCAATGGGTTGATCGCGGCGCCGCCCGCGAGGGCCGAAATGTAACCCTCAGGCTTCTCTTCCGTTCAGCATCCCCGACAGGGCCCTTGACAGGCCGTCTTTTTAGCCTGATATTTCTGTTATGACAGAAATAACGGAATATACAGAACAGCTCTCGGCCCCGGTCGAACGCTTCATCCTGCATTGGGGTGACATGGGGGGGCATTGGGGCGTGAACCGGTCGGTCGCCCAAATCCACGCGTTGCTCTATCTCAGCGTCCGCCCGCTCACCGCCGACGATATTGCGGAGACCCTGGGGATGGCGCGCTCCAATGTCTCCAATTCGATCAAGGAATTGCAGGCTTGGAACTTGATCCGGCGGGTGCCCGTGCGCAACGACCGCCGCGACCACTTCGAGGCCGAGACCGATCTGTGGGACATGTTCATGCGCATCGCCGCGGGCCGCAAGGAACGCGAGATCGATCCGGCGGTGGCCGCTCTGAGGTCGTGCACGGCCGACGCGGCGCGCGACCCAGGCGTTGACAAGGTCGCGCGAATCCGGCTCGGGGCCATGCTCGACTTCGTCAATATGATGGATGGCTTCTATGCCCAGATGCTCGCGGTGGAGCGAGCAAAACTCGCTACGCTGGTGCGACTCGGCGCCAAGGTTTTCAGCCTCTTGCCGGCGGGAAAGAAAAAGACATGAAGCTGGAGGGCGACGATGAAACTGAGCCCCACCGCCGCGCGAACCGCAAACAATCCGGACGAGACGCTCGGTGATCTGCGCTTCCGGGCACTTCTTGACGATGACGACTGGGCCGCATTGCCACTCTCGATCCGGCGCCGGTTCTCGCAGCGGCTCGCCGACGGCGACACGGCGGTCTTTGTGGGCGAAATTCTCGAAACCCGCACAAATGCGGCTGGCTGGCTGCTCGCGCACGCGGCTCGGTTGATCGGCGCGCCGTTCCCGGTCGGCCGCGACGTCCACGTGCCGAGCGTCGTGAGCGTGACCGAAGACATGGCGAACGGCGGCCAGATCTGGACCCGGCTCTACGCGCGCAGGCGTCGCTTTCCGCAAATCGTACATTCGTCCAAGCGGTTCGCAGGTCCGACCGGACTCGAGGAGCATGTCGGCCATGGCGTCGGCATGACGCTGACCATGGAGGTCAAGGACGACGCACTCGTCTTTCGCAGCCGCGATTACTTCGTCGAACTGTTCGGGCTGCGCATCCGGCTGCCAGCTTGGCTCACTCCCGGCGCGCTGTCGGTGACCCATGCCGAATGTGCCGACGGCCGTTTCAGCTTCACGCTCGACGTGGTGCATCCGCGGTTTGGACTGCTAATCCGGCAGATGGGTTTGTTCAGGGAAGCGCGGGCGTAGCATTGCGATTTCCCTTGTGGCGCGCCAGGATGCGACCTCCTCACAGCCGCATCACCCTATGAAAATCGCAAAAATCACCGCTACTGCGGTCAGGGCACCGCTCAACATCGCGCTCGTTGGTGCGTCGCGCCCGGCGGCGATGTCGGGCTGCGTGGTCGACGTTGAGACCGACACCGGCCTTGTTGGCCACGGGTTCACATCGATCACCGACGCTGGGGTGATCGCCCATATCATCGAAGAGGTCGCGGCGCCTGCGATTATGGGTGATGACCCGCTGGCCCACGAACGCATCTGGGACAAGCTCTACTGGACCATGCTGCCGCGCGGTCAGACCGGTTACGGCGCGCATGCGCTGGCGGCGATCGACGTCGCGCTCTGGGATCTCAAGGGCAAGGCGCTGGGCCAGCCGGTGTGGCGGCTGCTTGGCGGTGCCCGCGAGCGCGTGCCGGTCTATGTCACGTTCGGATTTCATTTCTTTGATCGCGACGAACTCGGGGAGGCGGCGAGGTTTTGGGTGGCGAATGGCTTTAAGCGCTTGAAGATGACGGTCGCGCACGAGGGGCTTGCCCGGCGCGACGCTAAGCCGTTGATCGAACTTATCCGGGAGGACGCGGCGCGGGTGCGCGCCGTGCGCGCGGCGGTCGGGCCCGACGTCGAGCTCTTCATCGACGCCAATTGCAGTCTCGACCTCTATCATGCGCTGCGACTCGTCGAGATGATTCGAGAATGCGATATCGCGTTCTTCGAGGAGCCGATCACACAGAACGACGCGTTGCTGATGGCGCAACTGCGCAAGCAGGGCGGCATCCGGCTCGCCTGCGGGCAGAACGAAGGTCTGAGCTTCCGCTTTCGCGACTTGTTGTTGAACGAAGCCGTGGACTACGTGCAGCCCAATGTGGTGATTACCGGTGGCTATACGCAGTGCGCCAAGATCGCCGGGCTGGCAGCTTCTTTCAATATTCCAATCGCGAACGGCGGGGCCTGGGCCTTTCACAACATGCACCTGCAGGCGGGGCTCGCGAACGGAACCTTGATCGAGCACCACTATCTGGCCGGCGAATTCTGCCGGCGGATCTACAAAGACCTGCCGATGCCGGAGGCTGGCTGGCTGAGATTGCCGCAAACCCCGGGGCTCGGATTTGAGCCCGATCGTGAAGCATTGCGCGAGTTGGCGAAAAGTTAGGAGTAGCCGGAAGCTGAATGGCCGTGGTTGCGGTGGAGGAACCATCTCATGCCCTATGAGCTCTATTATTGGCCGTCGAACCAAGGTCGCGGCGAGTTCGTACGCCTCGCCCTCGAAGAGGGCGGCGCCGACTACATCGATGTCGGCCGCTTGCCCGAAACAGAAGGCGGGGGCGTGCCGGCGATCCTGAAGCTCATCAACGCGTCCGACTTGAAGACGCCCCCGTTCGCGCCGCCATTCCTCAAGGTCGAAGACCTGATCATCGGTCACACCGCCAATATCTTGATGTATCTCGGTGCGCACCACGGGCTGGCACCGGCCGAGGAAGCCGGCAGGCTATGGGCGCATCAACTGCAGCTTTCGGTCACGGACTTCGCCAAGGAAATCCATGACACCCACCATCCGGTGGGCGCGGCCTTCTACTACGAGGAGCAGAAGGTCGAAGCCAAGCGCTACGCGGAGAACTTCCTGAAACTGCGCGTGCCCAAATTCATGACCTATTTCGAGGGCATCATTGCACGCAACGACGGCCGTCACATGGTGGGCGCTGCGTTGAGCTATGTCGATCTTTCGATGTTCCAGCTCGTCGCTGGGCTGCGCTATGCATTTCCACGCGCGATGGCGCGACTTGAGCCGAGCCTGCCGAGGCTCGTCGCCCTGCACGACGGCGTCGCGGGGCGTCCGCGCATCGCGACATACCTCGCCTCCGCGCGACGCATGCCGTTCGACGAAAAGGGTGTGTTTCGGCACTACGCCGAGCTGGACGATTGACGATTAAGGGCACGCCGTCCGGGCGAGCTTGACCGACGCCGACGTCTGCTGAGACTATTCACGCTTCGGGGCTGAAGCGGTTATCTCCGCATCGCAACAACCGAAACTCCGCTTCTAGCCGGGGTCGAGAAAAACATTCGGGAGGCTTGCCATGCTGACACGACGCCGGCTGGTCGCCGGCACGGCGGCGCTGGCCGCAGGTTCGTGGACGCCTGCGCTTGCTCAGAGAGGCGTCGACGGTTGGCCCAATCGGCCGATCCGGGTGATTTTTCCGACCGGCGCCGGTGGGCCGAGCGAGAATTTCCGGCTCTACGCCGATTACATGAAAGGCGTCTTCGGCCAGCCTTTCTTCCTGGAGAACATGCCGGGCGGGTCGGGCGCTATCGGTGCGATGGCAGTCGTGCGCTCGCCGCCCGACGGCCACACGCTTTTGGTTGGCTCGAACAGCGTAACGATCCTCGCGCCGCTGGTGTTCACCAACTCGCCGGTCAACAGCAAGCGCGATCTTGTCCCGATCGCGCTGCTGTTCAACTTCCGCTTCTTGCTGGTCGCCAACCCCGACCTGCCGGTGAAGAGCTACAAGGAGTTCGTCGACTACGCCAAGGCGCAGCCCGGTCAGCTCAACTACGGTTCGCCCGGCATCGGCACCGGCGGGCACCTTGTGACCGAGTTGATGCTGCGGCGCGCCGGCATCGAGGCTGTCCACATTCCGTACCAGGCGACGACGCAGCAACTGCTGGCGGCGGCGGCCGGTCACCTGCAGTTCACGTTCGACACCGTCGGCAACGCGCGCGGCCTCGTCGAAAGCGGCAAGGTGCGAGCGTTGGCGGTGACCGGCAGTGGACGCGCGAGCGTGATGCCCGATGTGCCCTCGTTCGGCGAACTCGGCGTCGAAGGGTTCGACGGCTTGTTCGTGTCGACCAGTATGCTCGCGCCCGCCGGGACGCCGGCGCCAATCGTCGCAGCGCTCAACCGCGAAGTTCTCGTCTGCCAGGACAAGCCGGACATCAAGAAACGGATGGAGGAGGGCGCTTACGAGCAAGGCCGGTTGACCCCGGAACAAACTATGCAATTCTTCGAGAACGACTACAAGAACTGGGCCCAGGTCGTGCGCGAGACCGGCGTGCAGATCAAGTCTTAGGGCTGTCATGGCGCATCCTCAGACCAATTTCGATCCGCCGTTCAACATCACGCGCGCGAGCCATCTCCTATTCACGGTGCGCGACCTTGCGGCAAGCAAGGCGTTCTACACCGAGGTGATCGGGCTCAAGGTCAGCGCCGAAGATGAGGAGACGCTCTGGCTGCACGGCGTTGAGGAGCGTTGCCACCACAGCCTCACCTTGAAAAAAACGTTTGGCGAGCCGTCCTGCGAGCGCGTCGGCTTTCGCGTGTTCGACGATGCCAACCTCGACAAGGCCAAGGCGCATTTCGATCGTTTGGGAATTTCGGCGCGCTTTGCGGAGGTGCCGTTCCAGGGCCGCACGTTGCACGTCGATGACGTCGCCGGGACGCCGCTCGAACTGGTCGCCCGCATGCCGACGCACGTTCGCGCCCAGACCAAGACCCACACCCACAAGGGCGCGAGCGCGCTGCGCATTGATCACTATCAGGTCCTGGTCCCCGACGTTGCCGCCGCGGCGCGCTTCTATCTCGACCTCGGCTTCCGCATTTCGGACTACGTCTGCGTCGAGGGGAGCGACAAGCTGGTCGGTATTTTCCTTTACCGCAAGGACAACCCGCACGACATGGTGTTCCTGCAGCGCTCCGGTCCGCGCTTCCACCACTTCGGTTACATCATTCAGGAGATGCACCACGCGGTGCGCGCGCTCGATATCGCGGGCAATATCGGGCTCGGCGAATGTCTGGAGCACGGGCCCGGCCGCCACGGGCATGGCCACTCCTACTACGTCTATTTGCGCGATCCGGATGGCCACCGCATCGAACTGTTGCTGCCGGCCACCCAGATCATCGATATCGACGATGAACCGATGCGCTACAACGTGACGCCCGGGCGCAACAACAACCTGTGGGGCCTGCCGCCGCCGCGCAGCTGGTTTGAAGAGACGACGCCGTTTGCCGGCGCGCGCGTAATGCGCCCGCCGCAGGAAGGCGAGCCGTTCACCCTGGAGCGATACCTGTTTGCCAAGCGGCCGGCGGCCGCCGCTGAATGAGGATTTCATGATCATCGACTTTCACACCCACGTCATGCCGCCCGAAATGGCCGCCGCCCCGGTGTGGCGCGGCAAGTGCCCGATGACGATCGAAAACGTGCTGGAGGCCGCCGAGGAGGGCGGGGTCGCCCGCACGGTGATCAGCAATCCTGGCCATGAGCTGCGCAACATGGACGAGCGCCAGCAGCTCGCGACTGTGCGCATGATCAATCAGTACCTGGCCTCGCTCGCCCACAAGCACGACAACATCTACGCGCTCGCGACCACGGTCCCTTACGGCGGCGACCCGTTTCTCAAAGAGCTCGAGCGCGCCGTAAAAGAGGATGGCGCCAAAGGCGTTATTATTCTGTCGAGCCTGCCCGGCCACTACCCGGACGACGAGGACGCGTTGCCGTTTTTTCGGCTCGTGACCGAGCTCGATATTCCGGTGTTTGTGCATCCGCCGTCGGTCGGCTTCGGGGAGGAGCGGCTCAACATCTATCGTCTTGCGTCCAGCGTCGGGCGCCCAATGGATGGCGCGCTAGCGATCTCCCGCCTGATCGTGCGCGGCATCTTTGAGAAATTTCCGTCGCTGAAGCTGGTTGCAAGCCATCTCGGCGGTGGCATTTGCGAGATGATCGGCCGCATGGACTACGCCTACAACCTGCAGGAAGAGGCGTATTTCCTCGGGCCCTACGAGCCGATGTTGATCAAGCATCAGCCCAGCCACTACCTCAAGATGATGTACCTAGAATCGACATGCTATCACGCGCCGGCCGCGCGCTGTGCCATGGAGACGGTCGGTGTCGATCACTTCGTGTTCGGCACCGATGCGCCGCCGCTCAAGCCGTTGAAGAAGGCCGGCGTTGAGATCATCCGGTCGCTCAAGCTCGCGCCCGCCGACGAGGCGAAGGTGTTCTCCGGCAACGCGCGCAAGTTGTTGAAGATTTGACGCGGTCTAAGCTGGGGCCATCGACAGCCGCCGCGGTCGCGCAATGAGCCAGAGCGCGATTGCCACGTTGAGTGCGTTCCAGGCAATGCCGTTGAGAAAGGCTGCCCGATAGGAACCGGTGATGTCGAAAATAAGCCCTGATATCCAGCCGCCGAACGCCATGCCGAACAGCGTCGCCATCAGGATGATGCCGAGCCGCGTCGCCGCCTCGCGTGGCGAGAAATACTCGCGCACGATGATGGCGTAGCTCGGCACGATGCCGCCCTGGAACAGCCCAAACAGCGCCGAGATAACATAGAGCGACGCGAGCCCGTCAAACAGCGCATACAGGATCAACGCCACGGCCTGCAGGACTGAGCCGAGGAGCAGCGTGCGCAACCCGCCAACCCAGTCGGCGATGATGCCGGACCCTACGCGGCTCACGATTCCGAACGCCATCATCAGAGATAGCATCTCGGCGCCGCGTGCGACGCCATATCCGAGATCGCCGCAATACGCGACGATGTGAACCTGCGGCATCGACATGGCGACGCAACAGGCGACGCCTGCGATCGACAGCAATATCTGCAGCGCAACCGGCGACAGCCCGAGACTGCCAGCATGCTGAAACGCAGCGCCCGCGGCATGCGCGAACGGGATTCTTCGACGCAGCATGAGCGCGAGCGGCAAGAGCGTGATCAAACAGACGACGCCAATGCCGATGTGGGTCGCGCGCCAGCCCGATTGCGCCACGAAGTGGCTGATGATGGGCGGCCAGAGCGTGCCGGCGAGGTAGTTTCCGGCCGAGCAGATCCCGACGGCGATCCCGCGCCACCGCTCGAACCAATGCGAGATATCGGCGATCAGCGGACCAAACCCGGCCGAGGTGCCGACGCCGAGCAGCGCATAGGCCACCGTCAGCTGCCAAAGCTGCGACGCAAAGCCGGCCCCGATGTAGCCGAGCCCAATCGCAACGGCGCCGACCGCGAGCGTCGCGGTGATGCCGAATCGGTCGGAAAGTCGTCCGGTGGCGATCGACCCGATCGCGAAGCCGATCATCAACAGCGTGTAGGGAACCGACGCTTCGCCGCGGGCGATTCCAAAGTCAGCCTGCACCGCGGGCAGTGCCACGACGAACGACCACATGCCTACGCCGCCGATGGTGCTGATCACCGTGCAGACGGCCAGGCGCAGCCACGAATAGCGCGAATCCGGCACGCTGACAGGGTCGCGTACACTGGCACGCGTTTGATTGGGACTGAGCATGGACCCGGCGGCGGTTGGTGGCGACACGCCGGCAAGGCCGGCGAGTCGGCTAAGCGGCCAGCAGACAGGAGTTGTACGGTTCGGTCAATCCTCGCTGCACCGGCGCAATGCTGGATTGCGCGGCGAACCCATCCAACCCGGCGATGCAGTTCATTCGAATTGGTGAAGAATTTCGCCGCTGGTTTCAGAACTCCCAGCCGATCACATGATCGAGCGATAAAACGCCGCCGCCGTTCACCAGGAAATAGAGCGAGGCCATCGCCCAGATCAGCGGGTACTCGGCGCCTTGCGTGTTCCAGAACCAGCCGAACTTGCGGTGCTCATAAACCGAGAGCGCCAGCAGAATGAAAATCGGTATCGATACCAGGCGCGTGAACAGGCCCAGCGCCAGCATCGGGCCACCAATCAATTCGGTCGCCACAATGACCGGCCCCCACAGCCACCCAGGCCGGTAGCCGCCCTGATCGAGCACGTCGACCAGCATCGGCAACGAATTGATCGGCATGCCCGTATTCGGGAACATGCCGAAATATGTGCGCAGGCCATGCGGCACCAGGCAGAGCGCGACTGTCGTCCGCAGCAGCGCTTCGACGATGGGCCCAAGCGCCGTGTAGGCGTCTGCGAGCTGCGGAAGCACGTAGGCGGTTGCCATCAGGTGTCCTGAGCCTGCGATCCGGCTCAGCTGATGTGAGCGCGTTTGAGAAACTCGGCGAAGATCGCCGCCTGCCGACTTTCGCGGGTCGCCCACTCCTCAACCGGAAAGAGATCGATGTCGAGATCGCCCGGCCACAGGTCGTGGAGTTCGCTTCCTTTGATCATGCGATGGGCGGTGTTGCCGGTGACATGTGAATGGGTTTTGTCGTTACCCGGGATAATGCAGGTCGGAACCTTGATCGAATTGAGTTCCTGCTCGGTCGCGCCGATCACCGGCAGGTCGGCGCTGGCCGCGAAGTGGCCGCGCCAGCGTCGCATCACGTCGACGAACGCTTTGGGATCGAGGCCCAGCAGCCGGTCACGATTTTTCGGGTTTGCCTTGATCCGGTCGCGGAAATGCTCGCTGTCGGCGACCGCCTGCATGCCCCCCTGCCGAACCAGCTCGATATACTGGTCGTAGTATTGATGGGCGAGCCGTTTGGCAGCGAACGGGCCGCCGGTGATCCGCCACAGCAGCAGCGCGCGCACCGCGTCGGGATATTTCAGCGCGAACAGAAGCGCGAGCCGGCAGCCTGAGGAACCCCCGCCGACCACCGCCGGCAAGGCATCAAGGCGGATGAGCAGCGTGTGCAGGTCGTCGGCCCAGATTTCATATTCGGATTGGCTGCCGTCGAAGGCGAGATCGGACGCGCCGCAGTTGCGCCGATCGTGAATGAGCACCCGATAGCCGGCGCCCGCCAGGCGTTGCGCCAGCGAACGCACGTTGTCCATCTCCCGGCGCCCACCCGGCGAGAGAGCGATAAAGCTCCCGCGCTCGCCGAGAACCTCATAGTTGATATTGACCCCGTTGATGTTGGCGATCGGCATGCTTGCCCCCAAGACTCCATGATCAGGCGCGCGATCTTGCCATGCGGTTCGAGAACTGCGCTACGTCCGTGATCAGTGCGTCGCCGGCGAAGGAAAGGTTCGCAAGCGAGCGCTCGGCGGCCTCGTGATGACCGGCCCCGCACGCGTCGGCGATGATTACCGGAATGAGCCCGAGGTCGGCGGCATGTCGCGCGGTCGGCTCGATGCCGATCTCGGTCGCGATGCCGGCGATGGCTATGCCGGAAATCCCACAGTCGCGCAGCGCAAAATTGAGCGGCGTGCCTTCGAACGCCGACATCGCGAGCTTGTCGAAGATGGCTTCGCTCGGCAGCGGAGCTAGTTCCGGAACAATGGCAAAGCCGGGCGAGTCGCGCAGGAACCACGGTTCGACCTTGCCGGGATCGTCGGTCCGCTGCCAGGCCATTGCCATCCGGTATTGAAACGCGCCCATCAGCTCCTTGGGCAGCGAGAGGTGGCGCGTAAAAAAAGTCCGCACACCGGCCGCACGCGCGTTCACCAACACCTGCCTGACCTTCGCGACGACCGCCGCTCCGTCCTTGAGCTGGGTCACGATCCCGATCTGCATGTCGTAGATCAAGAGCGCGAGGTGACGCGGATCGCACACGTCTTCGAGGGTGCGCGGGATCGGAAGTCCGTTGATCGTTTTCACCGTTTCTCCTTCACCAGCGGCCCGGTCGCCTGACCGGCCGCGAAGTTGCCCCACGCCGCCTTCGAGGCCACCACCCGGTTGCGCAGCGTGCCAATGCGCTCGACTTCGAGCTCGACCACGTCGCCGGCTTTGATCGCCTTGTCGCCCGCGAATGTGCCGAGCGAGATGATGTCGCCGGCCTGCATCGGCGTGTAGTCCGAGCAGTAGGCCAGCACTTCGAAGGGGTCGAATATCATCTGTTTGGAGTTGCCGCTGCGGGTGACCTTGCCGTTGATGCGCACCGTCATGTTGAGGTTGCGGGGGTCGCCGAGCTCCTTCTTGGTTACCACCCACGGGCCCATTGGACAGAAGGTCGCGAAGTTCTTGGCGTAGGAATAGGGCTGGCCCATCTTCAGCCGCTCGCGCTGGCGGTCGCGCGCGGAAACGTCGTTGCAGATCGTATAACCGAAGATGTAGTCGGGCGCCTGGTGCGGACGGATGTGCCGGCAATCGCGGCCGACCACCAGGGCGAGCTCGTGTTCCTCGTCCACTTTCTGCGGAAACGGCGGCAGCTCGATCTCGCCCTCGTGCGGCGTGAGGTTGCTCGCATATTTCTCGAACACGATCGGCTCGTTGTAGAAAGAGAGGTTGGTCTCGTCGATGTGTTCCTGATAGTTGAGCGCCAGCGCCAGGATCTTGGGCGGCTGCAGCACCGGCGGCAGAAACTTGGGATCGCGCACCAGATGGCTGGCGAGTTTGCCCGAGCCGCGCAGGGTCGCGATGCTTGCCTCGCCGATCGCGTCGACATCGATGCCGGATTGAATGATGGCAAGGAGCGAGCCGGCGGCGCGCAGATCCGGGTTGGCCGCATTCAGCGCGGTCGTCAGGTCGACAATGCCTTCGGGTACGACGGCACCGACGTGCGCGCCGCCGTTGTGGCCAAACGAAAGAAGCTTCATGGGGGTTTCCTGGTTGTTTTAAGCAGCGGGATCCGACGAGCCTTATACCTCATCGATGGTGCGTCGTGCCTCGACCTAATGGTAAAACCTGCCGATATGGAGAACTCCGCGAACATCATGCGCGTTGCCCTGATCCTGTCGATCCTCGGGCACGTGCTGTTCGTGACATTCTCGGCCCGCGACCTGCGCCCGACCGCGCACGGCGATGCCATGACGCTCGAACTGATACCCGCGAATGAAGCTCCCGCCGGGCCGGACCTTGGGGCGGAAGCCAGCGCAGAGCAAGCCAAGGAGGCAAAGGCCGAGCCCACAGCCGAAAAGCCTTCAACAGTCCCGGCGCCGACCACCAAGACCGAGAGCGGGCCGAGAGAAACCAAAGCTCCGGACACCAAGCCCCCCGAAGCGAAGGCTGCGCAGGCGAAGCCGACGCCCGCCACCGCGGCCACCAAGCCGATTGAGCAGAAGCCGCAACAGCCACAGCGGACGCCGACTGATCAGACTCCACCGCAGACGCAACTCGCTGCGCAGCCGCCGGCGCCCGATCCGCAGCCGACCGGGCCGCGCGAAATGCCCCCGGATATGAACCGTCTGGCCGAGATGCTGGGCTTGCCGATCGGGGAAGCGGGATCCTCTGGCACCACGGACGCGCGGATGGCCAAATTCACGGAGGGCGTCAGGGAGTTCAAGGCGCAGGTCAAGAAGTGTCTGACGCTGCCGCCCGGCGTCGCGCCCAATCAGCGCATAAAGATGGTGATTCGGGTCGAGCTCACGCGCCAAGGTGCGCTCGCACAGGATCCTGCCGTGATGGACGCCGCAAACCCCACGATCGGGTACCCGCTGATGCAGAGCGTGATGCGGGCGCTGCGCCAATGCGCGCCCTACAGTTTGCCACCCGACAAGTACAAGGAATGGCGAGTTCTCGATATCGACTTTTCTCCTGACCAGATGACGGGTAGTTAGGATCGTATTGGAAACCTCACGTTCGGGGACGCATGCGGACACAAGTCGGAATCATTGGTGCGGGGCCCGCGGGCCTCTTTCTCGCGCTGCTGTTGGCGCGCGAGGGAATCGACTGCATGGTGTTGGAGGCACGCAGTCGCGACTATGTCGAAGGCCGCGTGCGCGCCGGCGTGCTCGAGCAGGGCACCGTCGATCTGATGCATGACCTCGGCGTTGCCGACCGGCTCATGCGCGAGAGCATGATCGATCGTTTTCTCGATATTCGATTCGAGGGCCAACTGATCCACATGGACCTGCCGGGGCTGGCCGGAGGACGCGAGGTGCGCATCTACGGTCAGCAGGAGGTGGTGAAGGATTTGATCGCGGCCCGGCTGGTCGTGGGCCCACTGCTGTTCGAAGCCGAGGCAGTCACGCTCGACGCCATCGATACGGCCAAGCCGGTGATCCACTTTCGGCACAAAGGCGAGCAGCACGCGCTCGAATGCGACGTTATTGCCGGCTGCGACGGCTTTCACGGCATCGCCCGCCCGGCCATCCCGGACGACGCCCTCACAATCCACGACCATATCTTTCCGTTCGGCTGGCTCGGAATTTTGTCGGAATCGCCGCCGCTGACCGATATGACCTATGCCAATCACGATCGCGGCTATGCTTTAGCGAGCCGGCGCTCGCCGCGCATCTCGCGTCTCTACGTGCAATGCGCAGCCGATGAAGACCCGGCGCGGTGGCCGGATGCCCGCATCTGGGAGGAGTTGCATATCCGCCTCAACGCCGACCGCGACGAACTGGCCGAAGGCCGTATTTTTCAGAAGGGGGTGACGCCCGTGCGTTCGTTCGTGGCGGCGCCAATGCAATATGGGCGGCTGTTTTTGGCCGGTGATGCCGCCCACATCGTGCCGCCGACCGGCGCCAAGGGACTCAACCTCGCTGCCGCGGACGTGCGGGTGCTGGCACGCGCGCTCACCACGTTTCTGCGCCGCGGTGACGACGCACTGCTGGAGCGCTATTCCGACACGTGCTTGCGACGAGTGTGGAAGACGGTCCGGTATTCGACATACATGACCACGCTGCTGCATCGGTTCCCGGCCCATAGCGCGTTTGAGCGCCGGATCCAGCTCGCCGAGCTCGACTACATCGCCGGTTCGCACGCTGCCCAGACGGTTGTTGCCGAGAACTACGTCGGCCTGCCCATGGAAGCGGCATCCGCGCGCACTTAGCGGCATCCGCGCGCACTTAAACGTGAGGCGGCTGCGTCACCTGTGCCCTGGATTTTGGTGCGCGTTGGGCTAAGCTGGCGGTAAGTACGCGGGTGCAGTCGCGACCTCAACTAAGAAGCAAAAAAGGCGGCCAGTGATCGCAGATCAATCGCAGGAGCGGCGCGAGCCGCAGTTCGGCGCGCTATCGTTTCGCTGTCCGGTCAACGATCGGACGGTCACGACCGGCATTTACACGGACGAACTCTCGTTGGCGCGCATGCGCACCGTCGGCATTCGCATCCAGTGTCCCCACTGCGGCGAAGACCATGCGATCAAGGTCGGCGATGCATTCGTCTCGGCAACCATCATCGACCAGCATCGTCCGAACCTGTCGGTGGTCTCGTCGAGCCGGGCAGGGTAGCGCCGAGCGTCCTTTGACGTCCGCCCAAGGCGAGCAAGGTTGACTTGTCGTTGCGCGATTTGCTGGCTCCTCCCCGGGGGAGGCAGAACTGAAATGTCTTGGCACCGCATGGATCACGTGTGAAACACCGCCTTGAAAAAGACTCGGCGATCTGCCAGATAACCGCATCGGTCGTTTCGGCCGCTTGCAAGCCGCCTGTTAGGCTACATTTTCCGTCCACGTGACGTTTCTGGGCCTGGCTGCACCAAAGTCTCCACGCGAACGACAACCCATTTCAGGCGGGATGTCATACCCCGCGCGACACGGCGGCGCCTTTTGGCGCGGCCGGATGTCGCTCATTGAGGAATTGAAACATTGACTTCGTTTACCCAATTCGGCTTCGTCGCACCGATCACCCGGGCGCTTGCCGAGGAACGTTACACTGTCCCGACGCCTATCCAGGGCGAGACCATTCCGCTCGTGCTCACCGGCCGCGACGTCGTTGGCATCGCGCAAACCGGCACCGGCAAAACCGCCGCGTTCGCGCTACCTATTCTGCATCGCCTCGCTGTCTCGCCGGTTCGTTGCCAGCCAAAGACATGCCGCGTGCTGGTTCTCAGCCCGACCCGCGAGCTTTCGGGGCAGATTCTGGAAAGTTTCCGCACCTACGGGCGCCATCTGCGGATCGACGCGGCGCTTGCCATTGGTGGGGTTTCGATCGGCGGCCAGGTCCGCCGTCTCGCCGCTGGTGTCGACATTCTGGTCGCAACGCCGGGCCGTCTCGTCGACCTCGTGAAAACCGGCGCGGTGAGGCTCGATCGCGTCGAAGTCTTGGTGCTCGACGAGGCCGACCGCATGCTCGACATGGGTTTTCTTCCCGACATCCGGCGCATTATCGCCAAGTTGCCGGCGGCGCGGCAGACGCTGCTGTTCTCCGCCACCATGCCGCCCGCCATCGCGGAACTCGCGCAGCAATTCCTCGAGGAGCCGGCACGTGTCGCCGTTACGCCCGTTGCCAGCACGGCTGAACGTGTCGAGCAGCGCATCGTGCATCTCGATCGCGGCGCCAAGTTGCCGACCCTGATCGATTTTCTGCGTCGCGAAACCTGCGATCGCGTACTGGTGTTCACCCGCACCAAGCATGGTGCCGACAAGGTCGTCCGCGGCCTGCAGCGGGGCGGGGTTTCAGCCAGCGCGATCCACGGCAACAAATCTCAAAACAATCGCGAGCGGGCACTGGCGGCGTTTCGCGACGGCAGCGTGCGCACGCTGGTTGCGACCGATATCGCGGCGCGCGGTATCGATGTGGATGGCATCAGCCACGTGATCAACTTCGATCTGCCCAACGAGCCGGAAAGCTACGTGCACCGCATCGGCCGCACCGCGCGCGCCGGTGCTGCGGGAACAGCAATCTCGTACTGCAGTGCCGACGAAGTGCCGTATCTGCGGTCGATCGAAAAGCTGATCCGCATGGCGATCCCGAGCACTGGCGGCGCCGCGCCGGCGCGATCCGCGAATGCGGCGCTGGAACAGCGCTCGCCGCACCATCGTCCCAAGCAGCATGGCAAGCACGTATCGGGCCGGCCCGCAGGCGGCAAACACGACCACGGTCAGGGGCGCGGAAAAAGCTCGTCGTCGAAGTCCAAGCGGCGTCGCTTCTCGCAGCCGCCGCGGCAGGCGCGCGGCGCGCATTCACACACTGATGATCGAGAGAGACGTGGTCCCGCTTATTCCGCCTTCGGCTTCATGCGCCAGAGCTGAAAGCCCTGCTCGTTGATCGCCTTCTCGATTGTGGGACGGGCGAAGTTGTGCGGCGGCGCGCGTTCGGGCGTGATCACGCCCACCGCATGCCACGGACGAAAATGCGATGGCAGCTTGCTGCCTGCCGAGTCGCCAGCGAACGCGCGCAACTCCTTGTTGGCGTCGGACTTGAAGATGTAGATGCGCATGGGTTCGCTTCCTTTGGGCACTGCCTCTCGTATTTTCGTCGTCCGGCTCGTCTGCCTTTTTCAGTCGTCGCCAGTTGGATTGCACGCCGCTCGATGTCAGCGGCGCCGGAATTGGGGACGCGCCGGCGCCGTGCGTGGGGCCGCGCGTTCGTCCTTGTGGCGGAAAATTACCCGGCCCTTCTCGAGATCGTAAGGCGACATTTCAACCGTGACTCGATCACCCGCGAGCGTCTTGATCCGATTTTTCTTCATGCGGCCGGCCGCGTAGGCGATGATCTCGTGGCCGTTATCGAGCTGTACTCGGAAGCGGGTGTCCGGTAGAATTTCGGTCACCAGTCCCTCAAGCTCGATTAGTTCTTCTTTGGCCATGCGCGCCTCATGTTGATGCAGGTCCGGATACGGCATGGATCATGACCCATCGCCGATCCAGAATCCCCGGCCAGTATAGCATCGATAACGACCTTGCGTAGCTGCTTGCTTATTGTCTGGGACGCGCGACTTGCAGTCGCGCGTCCCAAAACAACGCAAATTCACTCCGCGGAGATGCGACTGACCGCGATCTTGCCGGAACGCGCATCGGTCTGCACGTCAAAGCTCACCTTCTGGCCTTCGCGCAAGCTGTGGATGCCGGCGCGCTCGAGTGCCGTGGCGTGAACAAACACGTCCTTGCCCCCATCATCCGGTGCGATGAAACCGTAGCCTTTGTTGCCATTGTAGAACTTCACTGTTCCCGTAGTCATTGATCGTCCTTTCACTGACGGTGCACTTGCGGAGCGGGCATGCAATTGCGCCCGGATTCCGGTTCGTCGAATTTGGAGAGAGTCTGAAACGTGCGCCCGGCAGTGCGAGGCGGAGCGGCCCAGTAGTCCGGCCAAATATCGATGCAGCAATCTAATTGTCCAGACGCATCATTGCAAGTCAGGCGCATTGGTATATTGTGGGGAGTCTCGTAACGCGCACATGTGATTGCGCTGCATCCCGCCAATCGGACCTGCGCTCGTAATCCGGTTGAGCTTTCTTTCTGACCGCGATGATCTGATCAACCCGGGGTGGGCATACGCTGGGGCATTCAAAGGCAGACTTGATGGGGAACCCTCCGCGCCCGAACGTGCTGATGGTTTTTCCGCGCTTCAATCCGAATTCGTTTTGGAGCTTGGCGTCGGTGTGTGAGATCTGGGGTGTGCGCTGTCCAGCGCCTCCGCTCGGATTGATTACGCTCGCCGCCATGCTCCCGAAGGATTGGAACGTGCGGTTGCTCAATCGCAACAGCGAGGACGTGGTCGCGGCCGATCTCGAGTGGGCCGACATGGTGATGACCGGCGGCATGCTGCCGCAACAGGACGACACGCACGCGGTTATCGACCTTGCGCATTCATTCGGCAAGCCGGTGGTAGTAGGCGGGCCTGATCCGACCTCGAGCCCCGAGCACTACCGCAGCGCCGACTTTCTGGTGCTGGGGGAAGTCGAAGGTGTGATCAAAGACTTCATCAAGGCTTGGTCGGAGGGTGCAAAGAGCGGCGTATTCGAGGCGCCGAAGTTTACGATCGACGTCACCAAGACGCCGATCCCACGTTTCGATCTGCTCAAGTTCGAACATTATCTGTACGTCGGCGTCCAGTTTTCGCGCGGCTGTCCGTTCAACTGCGAGTTTTGCCACATCATCGAACTCTATGGTCGCGTCCCGCGCGCCAAGACCAACGCCCAGATGCTGGCCGAGCTCGACGCCCTCTATGCAGCCGGCTATCGCGGCCACGTCGACTTCGTCGATGACAACCTGATCGGCAACAAGAAGGCGCTCAAGCAGTTTTTGCCCGAGCTGCACGCGTGGCAAAAGAAACGCGAGTACCCATTCCAATTCTCGACCGAAGCATCGATGAACCTCGCAGACGACCGCGAGCTATTGGCGATGCTGCGCGAGGCGAACTTCTTTACGATCTTCGTCGGGATCGAAAGCCCGGACCCCGAAACGCTGATCTCGACCCAGAAGAAGCAGAACACGCGGCGAAGCCTCGCCGACAGCGTGCATAAGATCTACTCGGCGGGCATGCTGGTGATCGCCGGCTTCATCGTCGGGTTTGACACGGAAAAGATTGCCGTCGCCGAAGGCATGATCGATTGCATCGAGGCAACTAGTATTCCGGTCGCCATGGTTGGGCTGCTCACGGCCCTGCCCAACACGCAACTCACGCGCAGGCTCGAGCGCGAAAGCCGCCTATTGCCGTTCCTGCGCGGAGCCGGCGACCAGTGCACCGCTGGCTTGAATTTCGTCACGCTGCGGCCTCGACGCGATGTGTTGGCGGATTTCCGCGCAATTCTCCAGAGCATCTACGATCCAACCGCGTATTTTGCCCGCGTCCGCCACGTCGGCCGCGCGCTCGACCGGCCGAAGTTGCCGAGCGCGATTGTGTGGCCGATGGTATTCAAGGAGCTGCGCGGGCTCGCACGCACGATTTGGGCAATGAACGTTACGCAGCCGAGGCTGCGGCGCCATTTCTGGGAGACTGTTTTCGATTGCCTGCGCAACAGGCCGCGCAATTTCGAGTACGTAATCATGATGTCGGTCTTCTATCTGCACCTCGGCACGTTTGCGCAGGTGCTGATCAAGGACCTCGATCGTCAGATCGCCGACCTCGATGCCGGGCTGGCCGCGGAAGCGGTTCCACTGGTTCCAGCGGCCTGACGCCGTCGGCCGCCGAATGGCGGCTTGGGACATGACTTGCAGCATCGTTGGGTTATTGTGCGTTCGTGAGTGGCGCACCACCTAACAGTGCGGCCCCAGCGGCGCTGCAAATCAAGGCGATTCATGCTCTCCCCCGAACCCGCCATCTCGGTTTCCAACCTGGTCAAGCAGTATCCGGGCGGCACCGCGGTTGCCGGGATCACGTTTGCAATCGAACGCGGCTCGATCATCGGGCTCCTCGGCGGCAATGGCGCCGGCAAGACCACGACCATTGCGATGATCATGGGGCTTGTTGCCCCGACGTCGGGGGCCGTGCGCATCCTCGGCCACGATATGCCGCGCGAGCGTTACCAAATTCTGCACCGCATGAATTTCGAAAGCCCTTACGTGGAGATGCCGCACCGGCTCACCGTCCGGCAAAATCTGACCGTGTTCGCGCGCCTCTATGGCGTTGTGGATCGCGACGCACGCATCGCGGCGCTCGCCGAGGAACTCGATCTGACGGAGCTGCTCGATCGGCCGACCGGCAAGCTTTCCGCCGGCCAGAAGACCCGCGTGTCGCTTGCCAAGGCGTTGATCAACGCGCCGGAGGTGCTGTTGCTGGACGAGCCCACCGCCTCGCTCGATCCCGACACGGCCGACTGGGTGCGCACGCATCTCGAGCACTACACCGCGGAGCGGCACGCCACCATGCTGCTTGCGTCCCACAACATGAACGAGGTCGAGCGGCTCTGCGACCGCGTCATCATGCTGAAGCGCGGCGTGATCGTGGACGACGACACGCCGGCGCGGCTGCTGGCGCGCTACGGGCGCAACAACCTTGAGGAAGTTTTTCTGGATGTTGCGCGCGGCCGCGGCGAGGCGGCGCGGGAGGCGGTGCGTTGACAACCGCCCGTATTCCGGCGGCAAACGAGCGGTCCGCACATATCGGGCACGATCCGTCCGCATTCTCGTTCGAGCGCGTGGGCGCCATGGTGGCGCGCTACTGGTACTTGCTGCGCTCGTCCTGGCCGCGCGTGTTCGACCTGATCTACTGGCCGACCGTACAGATGTTCATGTGGGGATTCCTGCAGACCTACATCGGTCAGTTCGGAGGGCTGCCCGCGCGCGCCGGACAGACGTTCATTGGCGCGGTCATGCTGTGGGACATTTTGTTCCGCGGCCAGCTCGGGTTCTCGATCTCGTTTTTGGAGGAAATGTATTCGCGCAACCTCGCCAACCTGATGATCTCGCCGCTCAAGCCTCCGGAGTTTATCAGCGCGCTGATGATCATGAGCATCATCCGGCTGTCGATCGGCATGGTGCCGGTCAGCCTGCTGGCGATCGTGTTCTTCGGATTCAATCTGTGGGGGCTCGGTCTCGCGCTCGCGGCATTCTTTCTCAACCTGATCCTGACCAGCTGGGCGCTCGGCATTTTCATTGCCGGGCTCCTGCTGCGTCATGGTCTCGGGGCCGAGAACATGGCCTGGACGCTCATGTTCATCTTCCTGCCGCTGACCTGCGTGTACTACCCCGTGTCGGTGTTGCCGCCGTGGCTTGCGGTGATCTCGTGGATGCTGCCGCCGACCTATGTGTTCGAGGGCATGCGCGCCCTGCTCACCGCGCATGTATTTCGGGCCGACCTGATGGCGCAGGCGTTCGCTATTAATATCACTTTGATTGTGCTCGCGATTTTTTCCTTCCTGGCGTTCCTGCGGGCGGCGCGACGACATGGCTCGCTGCTCCAAGGCAGCGAATAAGCGTTGCCCTACGTATATTTAACGCAGTTGACGGAGACTTTCTCAGGCTGTGCACGTCCCGGTGGTGTCATGTTGACTGTGTGACACAATGACGACAGGATGCTGCAATGCAATAAGAACCATGACCGGGGACTGAAATGGCAATCGGGGAATTCGGAAAAGCTCCAGGCGCTATCGCAGGCGGCGCATTGCCGTTATCGGCGCCGATGTACTGGTTCTACGAGATGAGCCAGGCCGCGGTAATTCCGTCACGGGCCCTCGCCGATGCCACCCGGCTCATGTTCAAAAATCCGGTGAACCCGTGGTCACACACCACGCTCGGCAAGTCGCTCGCCGCCGGTGCCGAACTGTTCGAGCGCTCCACCCGCCGCTACGGGCGGCCCGAATGGGGGATCACGTCGACGATCGTCGGTGGTGAGCGCGTGCCGGTTCACATCACGCCGGTCTGGCAGCGGCCGTTCTGCCGCCTCCTGCATTTCGAGCGCGCGCTCGAGCACGTGCCGCATCGCCCCCAGCCGCGCGTATTGATCGTCGCGCCCATGTCGGGCCACTACCCGACGCTGCTTCGCGGGACGGTCGAGGCGTTCCTTCCCAATCACGACGTCTACATCACCGAATGGGCCGATGCCCGCACGGTGCCGATAAACGAGGGTCCATTCGATCTCGATGACTACATCGACTACCTGGTGTCGATCCTGCACGCGCTTGGCGGCAACACCCACGTGATCGCCGTCTGTCAGCCCTCCGTTCCCGTGATGGCCGCGGTCTCGCTGATGGAAGCGGCCGATGATCCCTACGTGCCGAACTCCATGGTGCTGATGGGCGGCCCAATCGATACCCGCATCAACCCGACCGGCGTCAACGCGCTGGCGGAGGAGCGCGGGATCGAATGGTTCCGGCGCAACGTCATTACCAAGGTGCCGTTCCCGCATCCCGGCATGATGCGCGATGTCTACCCGGGCTTCCTGCAGTTGCATGGCTTCATGAGCATGAACCTCGACCGCCACATCGAGGCCCATCGCAACCTGTTCATGCATCTCGTCAAAGGTGACGGCGATTCGGCCCAGAAGCATCGCGAGTTTTATGACGAATACCTGGCGGTGATGGATCTCGCGGCCGAGTTCTATCTGCAAACGGTCGACACGGTGTTTGTGCGTCACGCCCTGCCGAAGGGCCAGATGACCCATCGCGGGCGCCAGGTCGATCCGGCCGCGATCCGGCGCGTGGCGCTCCTGACCATCGAGGGCGAGCACGATGATATTTCGGGCGTCGGCCAGACCGAGGCTGCGCACCGCCTGTGCGTCAACATTCCGCCCGAGCGCAAGGCGCATTGGCTGCAGCCGGCAGTCGGACACTATGGCGTGTTTAACGGCTCGCGCTTCCGCGCCGAGATCGCGCCGCGCATTGCGGATTTCATGTTGTCCAACAACGAGGCCGTTGAAGCCGGTGCGCGCCAACGCAAGGCTGATCCCAAGCCGAGCAACCTGGTCGAACTAAAGACCGTACGGTCGCGCGGAGTTTAACGCGCGCCCTCTTGCACCTTCTGGCTCGGACGTAATACTGGCGGGCGAATCACCTGTCTGAGTCGCAACCATTTTCTGCCGCGTTCCGCGATCGGGCGGAATGCGTCCACGCCGCCCATGTCGTCCGCGCTCTTTCGCCGCCCGCCCGACCCCGTCACCATTGAGGTAGCGTTCGACCGCGCCACCTATCAGGTGCGGCTGCGCCGTAACCGCAGCGCCCGCCGCTACACCTTGCGCATCCAGGCTGCGACCCGCGAGGTCCTGCTCACGATGCCGCTACGCGGTTCGCTCGCCGACGCCAAGGCATTCGCCCAGAAGAACGGCGGGTGGATCGCGACCCGTCTTGGCCGGTTGCCGGGGCCGGCGCCGTTCATTGATGGTGCGATCGTGCCGCTGCGCGGTCGGCCGCACCGGGTCGTGCACCGGCCTGGCGCGCGCGGGACGGTGTGGGTCGAGACTATCGACGAAGAAGCGCTGCTGTGTGTGGCCGGCGGGCTGCCACATGTCTCACGCCGTATCGCCGACTACCTCAAGCGCGAGGCCAAGCGCGATCTTGATGCGGCAAGCCGTCGCTATGCCGGCGCGCTCGGCGCTGCGGTCGCGCGCGTAAGTGTTCGCGACACCTCGAGCCGTTGGGGGTCCTGCTCGGCGACAGGCGCGCTGTCGTTCTCATGGCGACTGATTCTGGCACCGCCACACGTGCTCGATTATCTCGCGGCTCACGAGGCGGCGCATCTCGTCGAGCTCAGCCATGCGCCGCGCTTCTGGCGCATCGTGCGCGGAATTTGTCCGGAGATGGACCGCGCCAAGGCGTGGCTCGACGCTCACGGTGCCGATCTGCACCGATACGGCCTGCAGAGATAGCTCCAATGCTCTCGCGGCGTCATCGCCGGGCTTGACCCGGCGATCCCGATCGGCGACGCAAGGCCGCGCCATCCCAAGCGAGATGGCCGGGACGAGCCCGGCCATGACGGAAACCATAACGATCCGATATCCCGATCCTCCCGTCATCATCGACAACCCACCCGATGCTTCGCCCCGATACGCTCGCGCTCACGGCGCTGCTCGCGTTCCTGACGAGCTTCGGTCCCCTTTCGGTTGACCTCTACCTGCCGTCGATGCCGGCGATCGCGGCCGCCCTGGCGGCGCCGCCCGCGCACGTCCAGCTCACGATTTCGCTCTATCTGGTCGGCTTTGCGATCGGTCAGGTCGTGCACGGGCCGATCTCGGACCGCATTGGCCGCAAGCCGATCATTGTGTTGTCGTTTGTCCTCTATTGCGTGGCGACCCTGATCTGCCTCGTCTCGACCTCGATCACCGTGCTCGTGGCCGGGCGCTTCCTGCAGGCGCTCGGCGTTTCCGGATCAATCGTGGCAGTGCGTGCGGTGGTGCGCGACCTCTACGAGGGCGTGCGCGCTGGCCGCCAGCTCTCGTCCATGGGCGTCCTGATGGGATTTGCTCCGATCGTTGCTCCATTGACCGGCGGGGTGTTGCAGACGGCATTCGGGTGGCGCGCGGGT
This sequence comes from Xanthobacteraceae bacterium, assembly GCA_051985675.1. Lineage (GTDB taxonomy): Bacteria > Pseudomonadota > Alphaproteobacteria > Rhizobiales > Xanthobacteraceae > JAFAXD01. The sequence continues at coordinate 58,269 of JBPYFJ010000149.1, forward strand.
TTTGTGTTCTTGATCGCGGTGGGTGCGCTGGCGGGCTACCTCGCTTGGCGTTTTCTCCCCGAGACCCATCACGTGCGCAGCGCGCCATCACTCGCCGGGCTGCTGAGCAACTATCGACGGGTCGCAAGCCACCGGGTCTTTCTCGCCAATCTTCTGGTCGGCGCCGTCGCCTATGGCGGCTTGTTTGCGTGGATTGCGGGCTCTCCGTTCGTGCTGCAGTTCATCTTCGGGTTCTCGCCGCTGGCCTACGCGATCGCCTACGCGGCTTCATGTCTGGGGTTTGTAGCAGGCTCAACGCTCGCAACGCGCCTGGTCATGCGTCTTGGGCTCGACCGCACCGCGGGGCTGGGGGCAGGGTCGTGCGCGATCGCCGCGGCCGGCATGCTGCTCGGCGCGACCGGCGTATTTTCAGAAGCGCTGTTGATCACGGCCGCGGCGTTTTATCTGCTCGGGCTCGGCCTGATGCAGTCGCAGTTGGTGGCCGCCGCGCTCACGCCGTTTCCCGATGATGCCGGAACCGCGTCGGCACTGATCGGCTTTGTGCAGCAATGCGCCGGCGCGATCGTCGGCAGCGCGGTCGGGGCGCTGGTCGGCACCAGCATCTGGCCGATGGCGCTCGGCATCGCGATCACCGGCGGCGGCGCGCTCGCGTTGTGGGTACTGACCCGCCGGGTCCGAACCGGGAAGGGCTAGCTCTCGTATCCCGGACGAGCGCCGCGGAGCGGCGCGATGATCCGGGATCCAGGAGCAACTTCGCGGAGCGTCGATATTGAGCGCTTCGCGGCAATTTTCGCGCTGGACCCCGGATTACGCGGTGGCGCTTCGCGCCCCGCGGTCCGGGGTACCCTAGTGCCGGCTGAAGAATTGGTCGATCAGCCACCCGTCAAGTCCGCGGCGTTGGTTCGCCTGCGCGCGCGGGTCAATGCTGGCCGCAGGGCGCGGGACGGCTCCCGACATTGCACCCGCGCCTTCGCCGTCGAAGCCATTCAGGCCCGGCAAGCCGAAGAACCCGCCGGAGGAGCCGACGCCAGGCAGCATCACGACAGGAACGCGGGCATGCGCAACCTTCATGAACCGGCTCCAGATATCGACCGGCAAGCTGCCACCGGTCAGTTTCTTGGTCGGCGAGGAATCGTCGTTGCCGAGCCAGACGCCGGTCACCATGTGGCCGGTAAATCCGACGAACCAGGCGTCGCGGAAATCCTGCGACGTTCCGGTCTTGCCGGCCGCAAGCCAGCCCGGCAGGTCGGCGCGCCGGGCGGTGCCGCTTGCGATCGTTTCCCGCATCATCGAATCCATCATCGCGACGTAAGTGGGATCGATGACACGGCCGAGCTGCCGATCCTTGCGCACGTAGAGTGCACGGTTGCCGGCGCGCACGCGCTCCACGACGTGTGGCGTGATCGCGAATCCGCCGTTTGCAAACGGCGCGTAAGCCGCGACCAGCTCGAGCGGCGATACCTCGGATGTTCCGAGCGCGATCGACGCATTGGGCTCGAGCTTGGAGGCGATGCCGAGCCGGTAGGCGGTCTTGGTGACGGCGGCGGGACCGACCTCGAGCGTCAACCGGACCGAGACCGTATTGAGCGAGTTTGCAAGCGCCTGCCGCAGCGTTACCGGGCCGAAGTATTCGTGCTTGTAGTTCTCGGGCTTCCAGCCCTTGAGCGCAATCGGTTTGTCCTCACGCAGCGTATCGGGCGTCAGCCCGTGCTCGAGCGCAGTCAGATAGACGAACGGCTTGAACGCCGAGCCCGGCTGACGCTTGGCTGACACTGCACGGTCGAACTGGCTTTCGTTGTAATTCTTGCCGCCGACCAACGCGCGTACGGCGCCGTCGGGGCTGAGCGCAACCAGCGCGCCCTGCTCGACGCCGAACTTGTCGCCTCTGGCGGCGAGTTCCTCAACCAGCGCCTTTTCTGCCGCCGCCTGCAGCACCGGATCAATGGAGGTCTCGACTACGATGTCGTCATCCGGGTGGCCGATCAGATCGTCGAGGGCGTCGAGCACAAAATCGGCCACGTAATTCGCCGAGCCGCCGGCGCTTTGCTTGACGACGCCGGGTGGCTGCGCCGCCGCGAGCTTCACCGCGTCGTCCTTGATGAGCCCTGCCTCCGCCATGGCGGCGAGCACGGTCTGAGCGCGCCGCTGGGCGGCGTCGAAGTTGCGGTTCGGCGCCAGCCGCGACGGTGATTTGACCAGACCGGCGAGCATTGCGGCTTCCGCGAGGGTCGCCCGGCGCGCGGACTTGCCGTAGTAGCGCTGTGATGCGGCCTCCACTCCGTAAGCGCCGGCGCCAAAATAGACCCGGTTGAGATAGAGCTCGAGGATCTGATCCTTGCTGAACTTGTGCTCGAGCCACAGCGCAAGCACCACTTCCTGCAGCTTGCGCGAGAACGTGCGCTCATGGGTCAGGAACAGGTTCTTGGCGAGTTGCTGGGTCAGGGTTGAGCCGCCCTGCGAGACCCCGCGATGCAAAACGTTGGCCACGGTCGCGCGCAGGAGGCCAAGCGGATCGACGCCGTGATGCTGGTAGAACCGCCGGTCCTCGATCGCAATGAAGGCTTTCGGCAAATAGAGTGGCATCTCCTTGAGCGTAACCGTCGAGCTGTTGCCTTCCCCACGGATTGCCAGTGGCTTCTGATCGAGCCCGAGAATTTGGATCGATGGTGGACGCTTGGGGATATCAAGCGACTGCAGCGGCGGCAGATGCATGCCGACCCAGACCAGCGTGCCAACGCCCGCGATCAAGAGCCAGAGCGTGAAGACGAAGCTCCAATAAAGCGCACGCCGCCAAGTAAAGCGCGCGCGGCTGCCGCGTTTGCGCTTGGCGGTTTCCCGCTTTTCAGTCTTGGCTTTGCCGCGTTTGGGCGTCCATTCGGGGTCTGAGGTCCGCGCGGCCGGCGTCGGCGGCCGTGCCGCGCGATCTTTTGCAGGATCGATTGTGACGGCCGGCGCGACGTCGATGTCGAAGTCCGGCTCTTTGCGCGCCGAAGCGCCCCGCCGTGCCAACCCGTGCCCCATCTCGCCTGGCCAACCCGGTATCCGGGGCCGCCGCGAGCTTAGGGGTAGCGATTTAAGGGGTGGTTAAGAGCGCGTTCATTTTTGGTATTCGATCAATGCCTTACGCTCTTGACGCGCGGGTTGGACCGGGTTCTCCCGGCCCAGCATCCGGGCAGCCTTAGAATTCCCCCAAAGGTGAGTTCTTTGGCGCGTCAAAATTCGACGGGATGGCGGAAAAAACCTGAGTCTCAACCACATGCGCGTATGGGCGGCAGTTCTGTGTACCGGCCTCGCGGCTTGCACGGGGATCGGCGGAGCGGAGTTCGTGCCCGTTCAAAGAACGGCGGCCCCCGACCCATCGCTGCTCAATGCCGCCGCATTCGACGAGTTTCAGAAAACGAAGCTGCCCGGCAATCCGCAAGTATCGGCGCTGCGTGAAGCATCTGGGCCACAACCCGGCGACTGGGTCGTTTGTGTCAAAAGCGACGCACCCGATCAAACCGCAAGATATGCGATATTCTTCCGGAACAATGAAGTGGTCTCGGCCCGGCGCGCGGTGATCATCGATAAGTGCGGCGGCGACGACTATCGTCAGGTGGAAAGCCCGCTTCCGCGTTGGCCGCAACATTGATTGCTCGGCGCGGCAACCAGCGCGTCAGGTGTTATTCCGCCGCCGTGCGAGCGGTGGCGCCGTCCTTCGTGGGCACGAATACCCGAATGAGCGCACTCTTGACTGCGGCGTGGCGCGTGGGTGACGAAATCTGCGCGCCCAGGAGATCGGTCACATAAAATACGTCGACCACCCGTTCGCCGAACGTCGCGACGTGCGCGGAGGCTATGTTGAGATTGAGCTTAGAGAGCGTGGTGGTGAGGTCGTAGAGGAGCCCGGGCCGATCGAGGCCGCTTACTTCGACCACGGTGTAGCGGTTTGACCACTGATTGTTGATGGAAATCTCCGGCTCGAGCGCGAACGCCTTAATGCGCGCCTTCGCGGGCACGCGCTTGGCCACCACCTCTGGCAGCTTGAAGTCTCCGGTCAAGGCCTTTTCGATCGTATCGGCGATTCGAATTGCGCGGCGCCCCTCGTCCGCGTCGAGATCGAACTCGCGCGAGACCGCAATCGTGTCGAGCGCCAAGCCGTCGGTTGTTGTGTAGATCTGGGCATCGACGATGTTGGCGCCGGTCATGGCGCAAGCGCCCGCGATGACGGAGAGGAGCCACGGATGGTCGGGCGCCAGCACGGTGAGCACGGTGACGCCGCGTGCCTTATCAAAGCCGACTGAGGTCGCGAGCGTCTTTCCGGCCGCTTCCGCCGAGCGCACGAAGCGCGCGTGCTCGAGCTTCGCCTGGAGGTCGACCTTGAGCCAATAGGCCGAGTAGTGCCGCGAGATGTAGCGATCGAGCTCTGGTTTGGGCCAGTCGTTGAGCTCGGCGCGAAACTCGGCTTGCGCCATCGCGACGCGGCGGGCGCGATCGACTTCGGAAAAGCCGCCGGTCACGGCGGGCTCGGTCTCGTAGTAGAGCGCCCGGATGAGCTGGGCTTTCCAGCTGTTCCAGACGCCGGGACCGACGGCACGGATATCGGCGGTGGTCAGTATGGTCAGAAGCTTCATGCGCTCGAGCGATTGAACGACCGCCGAGAAATTCTCCACGGTCTTGCGGTCCGACAGATCGCGCGACTGCGCGATCGTCGACATCACCAGGTGGTTCTCGATCAACCAGGCCACGGTCTCGGTCTCGCTCGGCGCAAGCCCGAAGCGCGGCCCGAGCCGGCGTGCGATGCGGGCGCCTACGATCGAATGATCCTCGACCCTGCCCTTGGCGATGTCGTGCAGGAACAAGGTGACGTAGAGGATTTCGCGATGGCGCGGTTGAATGCTGCGGAGGAGATCGTTGGCGAGCCCGTATTCCGGATTTTTGCCCGCCTCGATCTCGGCCAGCACGCCGACGCAGCGCAGCAGATGCTCATCAACGGTGTAATGATGATACATGTTGAACTGCATCATCGACACCACCCGGCCGAAGTCCGGGATAAACGCGCCCAGTACGCCGACTTCGTTCATGCGGCGCAGCACGATTTCCGCGTCTTCGCGCGCAGTCAGGATTTCTAGAAACAGGCGATTGGCTTCCTCGTCCTCGCGCACCGCCTTGTCGATCAGACGAAGCGAGCGCGCGGCCGCCCGCATGGCGTCCGGATGGAATGCGAGCTTGTGCTTGAGGGCGACATGAAAGATCCGGATCAGATTGACCGGATCGCGCTGAAAGACCTTGTCGGAAATGATGTTGATGCGATTGTAGTCGTCGAAGAACGCGTTGCCCGGCAGCTGCTGGGCGCGCGGCCGGGGACGCAGTTTGGCGACCATCCGGTTGAGCACCGGCACCGGCATTGCCTGCCGGCTTTCCAGCCCCGCGCACAGAATGGCGGTGAGATCGCCGACGTCCTTGGCGATCAGAAAGTAATGCTTCATGAAGCGTTCGACGTCCTGCAATCCCGGGCGGGCGCTGTAGCCGAGCCTCACCGCAATGTCGCGTTGGATGTCGAATGACAGCCGCTCCTCGGCGCGGCCTGCGACGAAGTGCATGTTGCAGCGAACCGCCCAGAGAAAATTCTCGCAGCGCTGAAAGATCTGGAACTCGCGCTGGTCGAATACGTGGCGCTCGACCAGCTCGCGCGGCTCGCGCACCCGGTAGACGTACTTGGCGATCCAGAACAACGTGTGCAAATCGCGCAGGCCGCCCTTGCCGTCCTTGACGTTGGGCTCGACCAAATAACGCGACATGCCAACGCGCTTGTGCCGCTCGTCGCGTTCGGCGAGCTTGGCGGTCACGAAATCGCGCGCGGTCCCTTGCGCGACCTGCTTGTCGAAACGCGCGACCAGCTCGTCATAGAGCGCGCGATCGCCCAGCAGATAGCGTGCCTCAAGGATCGCGGTGCGGATGGTCATGTCGGCCTTGGCCTGCCGGATGCACTCGTCGACCGAGCGGGTCGCATGCCCGACCTTGAGCCCCATGTCCCACAGGCAATAGAGGATCGCCTCGGCGATCGACTCGCCCCACGCGGCTTGCTTGTACGGCAGAACAAACAGGAGATCGATGTCGGAGCCCGGGGCCATCAGGCCGCGGCCATAGCCGCCGGTCGCCACGACCGCCATCCGCTCGGCTTCCGAACGGCTCTCCGATTGGTAGAGATGTTTGATGGCGAAGTGGAACAGGATCTGGATGATCTGATCCTGGACGAAGCACAAATCGGCCGCGCAACGCAGACCGAGGCGATCCTTGAGCAGATTTGCTTCCGCAGCCTTGCGCGCGTCCGCCAACGCGCGCTTGAGCCGCTGGGCGACCGCAATGCGCAGCTCCTTGTGGCCTTCGTGGTGCGGCACCAGGTCTTCGAGCTCGGCCGCGATTGCGTCGGCGTCGAACAGCGGCTTTCGCGTCGATTGGTCGGGAGGCGTCAGCATGGCAACCCGGAATATCCGACTGCGGCCGAGGTGTCATCGGTCTTGCGGCTTCGCGCAACACCTTTCTGCCTGTACCCTCGCTGCATCCTGAAAGAACCTTCCAACAGCCGACGACGAATCGCTCATTTTATTTCATTGACGGCGCGGCAAAAATCCCGGCTCCATCACACGCGACAACCAAGCCAGTAGGATCCGGTCATGGCCTTTTCCCGGCGTTCATTCGCGATTTTGTGTGCAATCGTAGGCTTCGCACCTGCAGCAATCGCCGCCGAAGCACCGAAAGAGATACGTATCGACTGGGCGACCTACAACCCGGTGTCGATGCTGCTCAAGGACAAGGGCTTCCTCGAGAAGGAATTCGCCAAGGACGGGATCACGATCCGCTGGGTGCAGACGCTGGGCTCTAACAAGGCGCTCGAGTTCCTCAATGCCAGTTCGATCGATTTCGGCTCGACCGCGGGAGCCGCCGCGCTCGTTGCGAAGATCAACGGCAATCCCATCAAATCAATCTACGTCTATTCCCGGCCGGAATGGACTGCGCTCGTCACCCGCAAGGATACCGCGATCAACAAGATCGCTGACCTCAAGGGAAAGCGCGTAGCAGTGACGCGCGGAACCGACCCGCATATCTTCCTCGTGCGCGCGCTCCAATCCGCTGGACTCTCCGAGAAGGACATCGCTCCGGTCCTGTTACAACACCCGGACGGCAAGACGGCGCTCATTCGCGGTGATGTCGACGCATGGGCCGGGCTCGATCCCATGATGGCGCAGGCGGAGATCGAGGACGGCGCGCGTTTGTTCTACCGAAACCCGGAGGCCAACACCTGGGGCATCCTCAACGTGCGTGAAGCGTTCCTCAATGACAATCCCGACCTGGTTCGCCGGGTGCTGGGGGTGTACGAAGAGGCGCGCAAGTACGCGCTCGCTCATCCCGACGAACTCAAACAGATTTTCATCAACATCACCAAGCTGCCCCCCGCGGTGGTCGATAAGCAGCTTACCGAGCGCACCGAACTCACCCACAATCGTATCGGCGCGCCGCAGCGGGCTTCGATCCTGGCAGCCGGGGTCGCCTTGCAGCAGGCCGGTGTCATCCCGGCGAACGTCGACGTCGCTGCGACCGTCGATGGACTGATTGACGATCACGTCCCACTGCCGACGCAGTGACCCAAAGGCGATGAAATAGCCGGCAGTGCAGGGCGTCCCGGATTACGCGCCGCTCGCTCCGACCTGATCCTGAGGGTCCGGCGTCTCGAAGGATGGCAACGGGCCCCGAGCGTGGTCTACGTTGCATTTCATGCCTGCGCCGTGTCTCTTTGCCTTATGACAGCATCGGCCGACACCACCGCCGTGCAGACAGCGCGGCCGAAGCGCAGCTTGAGCCATGTCATGCGGCCTGCGCTGGGCCTCCTCGTGCCGGTCGGTCTGGCCGTTCTATGGGAGATCGCGGTCCGCCTCGGTCTATCCGATGGCCGATTGGTGCCACCTCCCTCGACCGTCTATGAGACGCTTGCTGACCTCGCCCGCACCGGTGAACTCCAGCATCATGTGGCCGCGACCTTGTTGCGGGTGGCAGCCGGCTTTGCGCTGGGTACGGTTGCAGGGACTGTTCTGGGAGCCGTGGCCGGCTACTCCGGCATTGTGCGGGGCTTGATCGATCCAAGCCTGCAGGGGTTGCGGGCAGTGCCTTCGATCGCGTGGATTCCGCTCTTCATTTTATGGCTCGGCATTTTTGAAACCTCAAAGATCGCCTTGATCGCGGTCGGCGTGTTCTTTCCGGTCTATCTCGGCGTCATGGGGGCAATTGTCGCGGTCGATCGCAAGATCGTCGAGGTCGGCCGCGTATTTCGTCTGTCCGGTGCCGCTCTGGTCCGCCGCATCCTTCTGCCTGCAGTGCTTCCGAGCTACGTCGTGTCGCTGCGCGCAGGCCTGGGTCTCGGCTGGATGTTCGTCATCGCTGCGGAATTCATGGGGGCTTCCGAAGGCCTGGGCTATCTGCTCATCGACGGCCAGCAGCTTGGCAAGCCGGCCGAAATCGTTGCCGCAATTCTGGCTTTCGCGGTGCTTGGCAAGCTTACCGATTGGCTGGTCGTCGCCGCCAGCGCGCCCATGTTGCATTGGCAAGACGTCTACGGCACCAGTTCTCAGAAGTCATAAGTCGATGCTCGAGGTCAATCGCGTCAGCAAAACCTATCCAAACGGAGTGCACGCGCTCGACGCGCTGACGCTTAAGGTCGCGCTGGGTGAGATCGTGGTCGTGGTCGGCGGCTCGGGCTGCGGCAAATCGACGTTGCTGCGGCTGGTCAGCGGGCTCGACGCACCGAGCGAGGGCGCCGTCGTGCTCGACGGCAATACTGTTTCGGCCCCGCACGAGAAGATCGGCATTGTGTTTCAGGAGCCGCGGCTGCTGCCCTGGCTTAGCGTCGCTAATAACGTCGGCTTCGGTCTGGAAGGTCGGCCGCGCAGCGAACGCAACAGCCGCGTCGCCGCACAACTCGATCGGGTCGGATTGGCCGACAAAGCAACCGTGTGGCCGCGCGAGCTCTCCGGCGGACAGGCGCAGCGCGTGGCGCTGGCGCGAGCGTTGGTCACGCGGCCTGAGGTGTTGCTGCTCGATGAGCCGTTCTCGGCACTGGACGCATTCACGCGCGTCGACCTGCAGGATCACCTGCTTGATCTTTGGGCTGACCAGAAACCGACCTTGCTGGTCGTCACCCACGATGTCGACGAGGCGATCGTGCTCGCCGACCGCGTGATTGTGATGCGCCCGCGGCCTGGCCGGGTGCAGCAGGAGATCGTCACCGATCTGCCGCGCCCGCGCGACCGCCAGTCGGCCGCTTTCGATTTCGCCAAACGACGCGTGCTGAGCGCGCTCGACCTCTCGCTTGATCGACCCATCAGCGTCGACGACGGTCAGACCCTGGCGGATGAGGGCGCCGCACGCTGGTGGTAAAGCGACACGGCACCATGCAGTCTTGCACATCGAGGCGAGGCGGCGACCGCAGGGCTTGTGCTAAAAGAAGCCGATAGTCCGGGAGCGAACACCGATGATCAGTTTCGATGTGTGCCAATGCGGCGCGCCGCTGCAGCGGATGGAACGCCCGACCCCGAACCCGACCGGCACGGAAGTGCTTCTTAAGGTGCTGGCCGCGGGCGTCTGCCACAGCGATATCCATATCTGGGACGGCTATTACGACATGGGCGGCGGGCGCAAGATCCAGCTCACCGACCGCGGCATCAAGCTGCCGCTTACCATGGGCCACGAGAACGTCGGTGAGGTTGTGGCTCTCGGGCCGCAAGCTAAGGGCGTGAAGCTTGGCGAACGTCGCCTGGTGTTTCCGTGGATCGGGTGCGGCGAATGCAAAGTGTGCAAGGAGGAGGAAGAGCAACTCTGCACGACGCCACGCTCGCTCGGTGTCTACCGTAACGGGGGTTATGCGGATCACCTGCTGGTTCCGCATGCGCGCTATCTGCTCGAGATCGGCGACATGCCGGCCGAACGCGCGGCGCCGCTCGCGTGCTCGGGGGTTACGACCTACGGCGCGCTCAAGAAGCTCGGGGCGATGCTGACGCGGGAGCCGGTCGTCATCATCGGGGCGGGCGGGCTTGGCCTGATGGCGCTCGCCTTGCTCAAGGCCATGGGCGGGGTCGGCGCAATCGTGGTCGATATTGACGAGGCAAAGCGCGACGCTGCCAAGGCGGCCGGCTCGATTGCGACCGTCGATGGCGCCGCGCCAGACGCGCATAAGCAGATCATCAAGCTCACCAACGGCGGCGCCTGGTCGGTGATCGATCTCGTTGGGGCCTCCGCGACCGTCAAGATTGGGACCGATTGCCTGATCAAGGGCGGCAAGCTGATCGTGGTCGGCCTGTTCGGCGGCGACATCACCATCTCGACGCCCACGATCCCGCTCAAGGCCATGACTATTCAAGGCTCCTACGTGGGGAGCCTTGCCGAGCTCAAGGAGCTGGTCGCGCTCGTGCAGCGCGCCGGCCTGCCGAGCGTGCCGATCAGCAAGCGGCCGCTGGCCGCCGCCAGCGGCGCGCTTGACGACCTCAAAGCCGGCAAGGTGGTGGGCCGGCTGGTGCTGACGCCGAACTAGTCTTATTTCAAAGCACGGATCATCGCCCTAGGAGTTGCAGATGGATGCTGTTGCGTTGCGCGCCATGCAGGCGCCGATCAAGGATCGTTACAAACAGGATCCCAAGGCCGCCTTCATCACGCTGCGGGCCAACGGCGCGATCGACGACACCCATATCGCCTGCAAGGTTGAAACCGGGCGCGCGCTTGCAGTGGCGGGCCTGCACCCGGCGACGGGCGGCTCGGGGCTCGAGCTTTGTTCCGGCGATATGTTGCTGGAGGCGCTTGTTGCCTGCGCGGGCGTGACCCTCAAGGCGGTGGCCACCGCGCTCGACATCAAGCTCAAGTCCGGCCATGTCTCGGCGGAAGGCGACCTCGATTTCCGCGGCACGCTAGGGGTCGCCAAGGAGGCGCCGGTGGGCTTTGCGCAGATCCGCCTGCGCTTCGACGTCGATACCGACGAGCCGCAGGAGAAGCTCGACCAGCTCCTCAAGCTGACCGAGCGCTATTGCGTGGTCTACCAGACCATCAAGAGTGGCCCGCCGGTCGAGGTGACCATGGCGCGAACCTAGCTACGGTGGGTTCTTGGCGCAGCAATAACGCATGGCTTGGCGACCATGGATGACCTCCCGTCAAAACGGTCATCCATGGTGAAATGAGCCTACAAAATACGCACCGTTGGAATGGCATATCCATGGATGCCCGTGGTGGGCATCCATGCGGCATCCACGGCCGACTTTCGCTCCGCGGTCATGCGGTCTCGGCATGGAAGAGGGGGAACTCGTCGGTCATTGATCTTATCGTTCACCCGCCTTGGCCTTGAGCGCATAGAGCGCCTCGATCGCCTCGCGCGGCGACATCTCGTCGGGATTGAGGGCGGCGAGCGCGGCGATCACGAGGTGGCCCGCGTCGTTCAGGTTGGGCGGGCCGGCGCTCGGGCGCGCCAAGGCGGCAAACAACGGCAGATCGTCGATCAGGCGACGCGCATGCGAGGTGCGATCCTCCGCTTCGAGCTCAGCCAGAATAAGCTTTGCACGCTCGATCACCGCCGCCGGAAGACCGGCGAGCTTGGCGACGGCGATTCCGTACGAACGGTCAGCGGCGCCCGCCACCACCTCGTGCAGGAACACCACGTCGCCCTGCCACTCCTTGACGCGCACGGTCACGTTGGTCACGCGATCAAGCTTGTTGGCAAGCGCCGTGAGTTCGTGGAAATGCGTTGCAAACAGGGTGCGGCAGCGATTGGTTGCGTGCAGGTGCTCGATCGTGGCCCAGGCAATCGACAGGCCGTCGAAGGTCGCGGTGCCGCGCCCGATCTCGTCGAGGATCACGAGCGAGCGCTCGCTGGCCTGGTTGAGGATCGCGGCGGTCTCGACCATCTCGACCATGAAGGTTGAGCGGCCGCGCGCAAGATCGTCGGCAGCGCCCACGCGCGAAAACAGCCGATCGAGCACGCCGATCCTGGCCGAGCGTGCGGGGACGAAACTGCCCATCTGGGCAAGCACGGCGATCAGCGCGTTCTGCCGCAGGTAGGTCGACTTGCCCGCCATGTTGGGGCCGGTGACCAGATAGATCCGCCCGGTGACCTTGTCCGCCGGCGCGGATAAATCGCAATCGTTGGCGACAAACGGCGTCGCAAGCGCCTGTTCGACAACCGGATGGCGTCCGCCGTCGATCGCGAACGCGAGACTGCGATCGACCTGCGGCCGCACATAGCGCTGGTCCACAGCGAGCGTTGCGAGCGCGGCAGCCACATCGAGGATTGCGAGCCCTTGGGCGGCCGCCTTGATGTCCTCGGCGATCGCCGTGACGCGCGCCGCCAAAGCATCGAAGATCTCAAGCTCGATCCCGAGCGCTCGGTCAGCAGCGCTCGCGATCCTGGCCTCGAGTTCGCCCAGTTCGATCGTGGTGAAGCGCACCTGGCCGGCCAGGGTCTGACGGTGGATGAACGTCTGGTTGAGCGGTGCCGCTAGCAAGCGATCGCCGTGCTGTGCGGTCACCTCGACGAAATAGCCGAGCACGTTGTTGTGGCGGATCTTGAGCGCACGGACCTGCGTCTCCTCCGCGTAGCGCGCCTGCAGCGCGGCGACGACCCGGCGGGACTCATCCCGCAGCGCGCGCGTTTCATCGAGCGCGCGATCGTAGCCGGCGCGAACGAAACCGCCGTCGCGGCGAAACGCGGGGAGCTCGTCGGCGAGCGCCAGGGCAAGCTCGGCCGCAATCGCCTGGTCGGGGCAGCGCAATGCGACGGCCGCTTCGCCAAGTTCCTGCGGCAGTGCATCGAGGTCGCTCAGCCGGGACGCGAGCTCCCGGGCGGCATTAAGTCCCTCGCGGATCGCCGCAAGATCGCGCGGACCGCCGCGACCAAGCGCGAGCCGCGCGAGTGCGCGGGCCAAGTCGGGGGCTGCCGCAAGGCGCGACCGCAATTCGCTGCGAAGCGAAACCTCGGCCATCATGGCGTCGACTGCTTCGAGCCTCGCCGCGATCGCGGCTGGATCGGTAAGCGGCGCGGCAAGCCGCGCGGCCAGGAGCCGAAAGCCGGCCGCCGTGACCGTGCGGTCGATCGCGGCCAGGACCGAGCCGCGCTCTTCGCCCGCGAGCGTGCGCATCAGTTCAAGGTTTGCGCGGGTCGCGGCGTCGATCGCAAGCGTCGCGCCTTCGGCTTCGCGCACCGGAGGCGACAGCGGCGGACGCTTGCCGAGCTGGGTGCGCTCCACGTAGGTGACACAGGCCGCCGCGGCCGCAAGCTCCAGTCGAGACAGTGCGCCGAACGCCTGTGTGGTCGCGACCGCGAAGAACGATGCGAGCCGCCGTTCCGCAGTTGCGCCATCGAACACGTCGCGCCCAAGCGGCGTCACCGGCAGGGCGCGCAACAGCGCGGCAAGCTCGGGATCGTCATAGAGCGCGTCGGAGACAATGATCTCGCCCGGCTCGAGCCGCGCCAACTCGGCCGCGATGTTGTCGCACTCGGTGAGCCGGAATTCGCCGGTCGACATGTCAAGGAAAGCGAGACCGAACCGGCTCGCTCCGGCAACGGACGCGCGCGCCCGCACGATCGCGACGAGGTAGTTGTTGCGCTTGGCGTCTAGGAGCGAGTCTTCAGTAAGTGTTCCGGGCGTGACCAGCCGCACGACGTCGCGCCGGACCACGCTTTTGGCGCCGCGCTTCTTGGCCTCGGCCGGGTCTTCGAGCTGCTCACAAACCGCGACGCGGTGGCCCTGCGCGATCAGCTTGTGAAGGTATTCGTCGGCGCGTTCGATCGGCACGCCGCACATCGGGATGTCTTTGCCGAGATGCTTGCCGCGCTTGGTCAGCACGATGCCGAGCGCACGGCTGGCGACTTCGGCGTCTTGGAAAAACAGCTCGTAGAAATCGCCCATCCGGTAGAACAGCAGGCAGTCCGGATTGGCCGCTTTGATCTCGACGTACTGCTCCATCATCGGCGTGATGCGGCCGTTATCGGCCGACGCGCTGGGCTCAAGCGGAGCGGAACGAGATGCTTCCATGGCGCGCGACGCTAGCAGATCGCGCGCGCGGTTTCATTGGCTGTGGAAAAAGTGCCCGCGCGTCCCGAATGCGGTAGGCGATACCGGGGTGCAGGCTCGCATGTTCGGCCGTCGGCTCACGTCACGAACGTGCGGCCGGTTAGCTTTTCGAAATTCCTGTAGTAGATGTCGTTGAGCTTGTCTTTTGGCATTCCGAGCGAGTCTAGGATCTTGATGGTCTCGCGGATGTAGCCCGGACCTTTTTCCGGATCGAACGGACAGTCAGATGCAAACAGCACTCGCTGGTGTGGATAGAATTCAAGCCCGCACAGCGTCGCTCCACGACCGCCGAACGCTGCCGAATCCACCCATACGTCCTTCTGGAAATAGTCGAGCGGACGCTTCTTCAGACTCGCCTTGAGGGCCTGGTAGTCGGCATCCGAGGTGCGGGCGCCGATCTGATCCCAGCCCGGCCCGATACGGCCTTCAAGCATCGGGATGATGCCACCGAAGTGGTGGAGGATGATCTTCAGGTTCGGGTATTTATCCATCGTCTTGGAAAACACCAGCCGTGCCATCGCGGCCGCAGTCTCGTATGACCAGCCGAACGCCCACCACATCTCGAACAGCGACTTCTTCTCGTCCATGTAGTCCGGGTGCTCGGCCGTGCGCGAGGGATGGATCCAGATCGGCTTGCCGAGGCGGTTCATGGCGGCGAAGAACTGCTCGAACTCGGGCCGGTCGAGCGGCTTGCCTGCGACGTTGGTGTAGATCTGCACGCCCAGTGCCCCGTTCTTGATGGCGCGCTCGACCTCGCGCACGCTCGCGTCGGGCGCGGCGAGCGAGGCCTGTGCGACCCAGCCGGGAAAGCGGTCCTTCTCCCTGGCACAGAGATCCGCAAAGCCGTCGTTGATGAGCTTGAGCAAGGCTTCAATCTGATCGGGCTTGGCGAAATGCTCGATCGGCGGCATCGGGTAGGACAGGATCTGCGCATAATCGGGAAACCCGTCGACTACCTTCTTGCGCACGTCGAGATCGTAGATGGCCGGAACAGCGCGCATGCGCTTGCCGATGTCCCTATGGTCGCCGACGATCTCCGACATCTTGTCGACGAACGGCTTTGGAATGAAATGCGTGTAGGCATCGAGCCGCATGGGGTCTCCGTGGTCCGGTTATTGTGATGGGCCGCAGGGTTGTTAATGGTTCGGCCGGCCGGTGTCCATCGGGGCGGGGCGCAGGCCGATCATCGGTCGGTCGTGAGCCGCGCGATGACGTCCGGCGGAATCGGCTTTGCCTTGAATTTCTCCGGGTCATCAGGGTCGTGCACGACCCAAACCCGGGTATCGAGGCCCTCGACGGCAAGCTCACCGCTTTTGAGAATGCGGTGCTGGACCGTGAAACTCGAGTTCTTGACCTCGATCAGCGTGGTGCTGATCTCGACCTCGTCGCCGAAGCGCATAGGCAGCATGAAGCGCGTGTGGGTGTCGACCATCGGATAGCCGAGGAAGTCGTATTTCTTGAGCAACTGGTATTTGGTCATTCCCAGCGCTTTCTCGAACAGCATCGCAGTCGACGTGTCGAACATCGCAAAAAAGCGCGGATAGAACACGATCCCGGCTGGATCGCAGTGCTGCCACTCGATCGTTACGCGGCGCGAGTTGCTGATCATGGTTAGCGTGGCGCCATGCGCAGCGCGCCGTCGAGCCGCACGGTCTCGCCGTTGAGGTAGCGGTTTTCCACCATATGCATCGCTAGTGCGGCGTATTCGGAGGGGGCGCCCAGCAGTTTCGGGAACGGCACCGACTCGGCGAGACTCTTCTGAAAATCCTCGCGCAGCGCGCCCAGCATGGGGGTGCGGAAAATCCCGGGCGCGATCGCATTGACGCGAATGCCGAACTGGGAGAACTCGCGCGCCGCCGGTAGGACGAGCGCCACGACGCCGCCCTTCGAGGCCGAATAGGCGGCCTGTCCGATCTGGCCTTCGAACGCTGCCACCGACGCGGTCATGATGATGATGCCACGCTCGCCGGCATCGAGGGCCGGCAAGCCCTGCATGTCGGCGGCAGCGAGCCGCATGGTGTTGAAGGTGCCGATCAGGTTGATGCGGATGGTGCGCTCGAATTCGGCAAGCGGCATTGGGCCCTCGCGCCCGACGATGCGCTTGGCCTCGCCGATGCCCGCGCAATTGACCACGATGCGCGCCGCGCCGTGCTGTTCATGAGCCTCTTTGACAGCGGCCTGGGTCGCATCCGCGTTGCTGACGTCGCAGTGGATCGCGATGCCGCCGGTCTTGCTGGCGACGGCCTTGGCGGCGTCCATGTTGAGATCGAGGATCGCGACCTTGGCACCTGCGGCAGCAAGCGCCTCGGCGGTGGCGGCGCCGAGCCCGGAGCCCCCGCCCGTGATGAGGGCGGCATGTCCTTTTGGATTCATGATCAAGCTTTCGGTTGAGTGATCGTTATGACGTGTTGGGACGGCGGCTGATCGTAGAGTTCCTGCACCAGCGCAGCGCGATTCTTGAGCACGTTGCGCTGATTGATCGAGCCTTTGTCGGTTGCCTCACCGGCGTCGAGCGAGGGCGGTTCCGCCATCAGCATGGCGCGCACCACCCGGCTGGAGGAGCCGGTCGCTTCCTTCGCTAGGCTGTCGAGGCGCTTCTGAAATTCGGCACGCACGCGCCGGTCAGCCAGAAGCGCGGCGACGTCGCCGATGATGTCGGGCGCAAGCGCCTGGCATGCAACCGGATCCGGAAAAATCAATGCGCCGATGTCGTCGCGGTCGGGGCCCGTCAGCACTGAGTCGCGGATAAACGGCGCAAACGCGTCGATCATGCGGGCGCGCAACCGGCCGGTCGCGACCCAGGTGCCGGTTGCCAGTTTGAAATCCTCCGCGATACGGCCGTCGAACAGGAGGCCCTTACCGGGATCGGACGCATCCTCGAACGCGAGCGCGTCACCGAGCTTGTAATAGCCTTCTTCGTCGTACGCCTTGGCGGTGAGGTCGGGCTCCCGCCAATAGCCCGGTGTGATGTTGGGTCCGCGCAGGCGCGCTTCGAGCTTGTCGCCGCTCGGGATGAGCTTGAGTTCGAGCCCGGGCGCAGGGAGCCCGACATTGGCGGCGCGCCCGGCAGGCCAGGTACGGCCGATGGCGAACGGCGCGGTTTCCGTGCACCCGAGGCCGGTGAGGAAAGGAATTTGCCTGCCGACGGTTTCGACCGCCATGCGCTCGTATTGATCGCTGACATACTGCGACACGCCGGCCGCCGCGTACCACAGCACCTTGAGGTCGCGAAAGAACGATTGCCGCAAGCCGGCATCGCGCTGCAGATAAGGCAGCAGCGCCTCAAAGCCCTTGGGCACGTTGAAATACCAGGTCGGCGACACGTCGCGCAGGTTGCGTACCGTCGCTTCGATCGCGCCCGGCATCGGCTTGCCGTCGTCAACGTAGAACGAGCCGCCGTTGTAGAGCACCAGATAGACATCGTGATTGCCGCCGGCGGTGTGGTGCCACGGCGCCCAGTCGAGCACGACCGGCGGTTCGTCCTCGAAATAGCGCAACGCCGAGAGAATCATGGCCTGATTGCTGCAAAGCATCCGCTGCGTGTTGATCACGCCCTTGGGATGGCCGGTCGAGCCCGAGGTGAACATGAATTTGACGATGGTGTCGGGACCAACGCCGGCGTAGGCGGCATCAACCGCGGGGCTCGGGTCCGCGTCGGCGAGCGCTGAAAACAGCGTGACGGCGCGACCGGGCGGCGGGTTGCGCGCCACCACCAGTTCGACGTCGGATGGAACCACCGTTTCGATCGCGCGTGCAAACGGCGCGCCGTCGTTAACGAACACAAGACCCGGCGTGAGCAGCTTGAATATATATTTCAGGTTCGCGAAGTCGCGCGAAATCAGCGAATAGGCGGGCGACACCGGTGCGTAGGGAATTCCAACATGCATCGCGGCGAGCGAGAGCCACTGATGCTCGAGATCGTTGCCCGACAGAATGACGATCGGCCGCTGCGCCGAGAGGTCACGTGTCAGCAGCGCCGCCCCGATGCGGCGGATGCGCGCGAGCGTGTCGGCGTAGCTCGTCTTGCGCCACGCGCCCTCGACGCGGTCGGCCATGAACACCATGTCGGGGGTGCGCGTCGCCCAATGCACCAGCCGTTCGGTGAGCTTGTCGGGATAAGGATCGAGCCGGTGCGGCGAGCGCATGTAGATCGTGCCGTCGTTCTTGCGCTCGATCGTGAAATCACGCGGGCCAAGCCGCACCGCTCGCGCGGATGCCATGTCCGGATCGCGATGGCGTACCGATTGCATCGCGTCAGCCGCGCGCGACTTTCGGGCCGCGCTTTTCCAGGAATGCCTTCACGCGCGCTTTTGCCTCTTCGCCGCCGCCCGCGATCGCGGCCATCAGCCCTTCCATGACGTAACCGGAGGCGCGGTCCTGCTCCGCGATCCGCGGCAATGCGTGCATCACGGCGAAGTTCGTCAGGAATGCGTTGCCGGCAATGCGGGTGGCGAGCTCGATCCCCTTGGCGAGACCCTCTCCGGGCTCGACCAGATAGTGCGAGAGACTGAGCGCTTGGCCTTCCTCGTCGGTGAGAACATGCCCGGTCAGCATCATATCCATCATGCGCGAGATGCCGATCAGCCGCGGGATCCGCACGGAGCCGCCGCCCCCGACAAAAATTCCACGCGTGCCCTCGGGCAGCGCATAGTAGGTCTTGCGCTCGGCGACCCGCACGTGGGTCGCTGCCGCGAGCTCAAGACCGCCGCCGACCACGGCCCCGTGCATGACCGCGACGACGGGCACCTCGCCGAACTCGATCTTGTCGAACACGCGGTGCCACAAGTTCGAATGGCGAACTGCGTCTTCGATGTCGCGCGAGCGCAGGTTCGAGAGGTCGAGACCGGCGGAGAAATGATCACCGTCGCCGTGCAGCACGACGGCCTTCACGCTTTTGGGCAGGTGGCTGAAGAACGTCTCGATTCCGAGCACGGTCTCGTCGTTGAGAGCGTTGCGTTTCTCGGCGCGGTTGAGCCGCAGAATCGCGATATCGCCGCGGGTTTCGGCGTGCAAGGAGGACGGCAACGTGCCAGAACCCGAGGTTGAACCCGACATTGCTCGTTCACCGGGTCGTTGAGAACAGGCAGTTTGGATGGCATCTCTCCCCAACCGGGTCAAGCTGTCGGGGGTGGGGCTTTGGGACGGAGCGGCAGATGCGATCATTCACCTATAACCAACTGCCCGGGCGGGTCGTATTCGGGATCGGTGCACTCGATCTCCTGCCGCGCGAGATCGAGCTGCTGGGCGCCAATCGCGCCCTGGTCCTGTCGACCCCGGAACAGAAAGCGCAGGCGGATGACGTGGCGCGCCGGCTGGGCGCGCGCTGCGCCGGGGTGTTTGGACGCGCCGTCATGCACGTGCCGATCGAGGTCGCGCGCGAGGCGCGCGCGGAAGCAAAACGCTTAGGAGCCGACTGCGCGGTTGCGGTCGGTGGAGGCTCCACGACCGGGCTGGGCAAGGCGATCGCGCTCGAATCCGCGCTGCCGATCCTCGCCATTCCCACGACCTACGCGGGCTCCGAGATGACGCCGATCTACGGTCTCACCGAAGCAGGTCTCAAGAAGACCGGCCGTGACCGTGCCGTGCTCCCGAAAATCGTGATCTACGATCCGGCACTCACCGTCAGCCTTCCGGTCAGCCTTTCGGTGACAAGCGGCTTCAATGCCATTGCCCACGCGGTCGAAGGGCTCTACGCCGAGGATGCAAATCCGATCATGAGCCTCATGGCGGAAGACGGCATCAGGGCACTCGCGCAAGGTCTGCCGACGGTTGTGGAGCACCCGCAGGATCTGAATGCCCGCAGCGACTGCCTCTATGGAGCATGGTTGTGCGGCGCCGTGCTGGGCGCAGTCGGGATGGCGCTGCATCACAAGCTCTGCCATGTGCTGGGCGGAACCTGGAACTTGCCGCACGCCGAGACGCATACCGTCGTGCTGCCGCATGCACTCGCCTACAACGCCGCTGCCGCGCCCGACGCCATACGACGCGTGGAACGAGCGCTCGCTGCGCCGCGCGCCGCGCAGGGAATTTATGACCTGATGCAAACGCTCGGGGCGCCCCTGGCACTCAAGGACATCGGGATGAAGGAAACCGAGCTCGATCGTGCCGCCGAACTTGCGACCACCGCGCCCTATTTCAATCCGCGTCCAATCGAACGCGGCAGCATTCGCGCGCTGCTCGATGACGCCTATTTCGGCCGCCGCCCGCACTGATGCGCGCGGGCAAAACGATTGAGATATCCTGACCAGTGCCTATGATTGCCCCGCAACTAACTGGTGTGGTGGATTGGACGTTCCTGCCAGCATCGCGGCGAGTCCTTCGTAGGAACGTCAAATTCAAGGCCACACTAGAATTCATTGAGTTGCTAGGGTCCCTTTGCTAGCCGGAGCTTTCGGAAACGCCGATGTCGCAAGTTCTATCTCTCGCTGCGGCGGTGGAAGCGACCATCCGTGACGGCGATAGCGTCGCGATGGAAGGGTTTACCCATCTGATCCCGCACGCGGCCGGCCACGAGGTGATCCGCCAACGCCGCAAGCACCTCAACCTGATCCGGATGACGCCGGACATTATCTACGACCAGCTCATCGGGATGGGCTGCGCCGACAAACTGATGTTTTCCTGGGGCGGCAATCCCGGGGTCGGCTCGCTGCATCGCATGCGCGACGCGGTCGAGAACGGCTGGCCGCACGCGCTTGAGATCGAAGAGCACTCGCATGCAGCGATGGCCAATGCTTATGAGGCCGGCGCGGCCGGTCTGCCGTGTGCGATTTTCCGCGGCTACATCGGCGTCGATTTGCCGAAGGTCAATCCCAACATCAAGCGCATCACCTGTCCGTTCACGGGTGAACAGCTGGCCGCGATCCCATCAATCCGCCCGGACGTGGCCGTGATCCACGCCCAGAAGGCGGATCGCGCCGGCAACGTGTTCATGGAAGGGATTGTTGGCGTGCAAAAGCACGCCATCCTCGCCGCCAAGCGTTCGCTGGTGACCGTCGAGGAGATCGTGGATGAGTTCTCCCCACGCTCGCTCAATGCGACCATCTTGCCGGCCTGGACGGTCACCGCGATCGCCGTGGTGCCCGGAGGCGCGCATCCCTCCTATGCGCATGGCTACTACATGCGCGACAATGCCTACTATAAGGCTTGGGACGCTGTCGCCCGCGATCGCGACGGCTTTCTCGCCTGGATGAAAACCAACGTGCTGGACAAGGGTCCCGAGGTGTTCGCCGCCCAGCGGCAACGGCTGGCGGCGGCGTGAGGCAGCGATGGCGGGTTACACTCCCAACGAGATGATGACGGTCGCCGCCGCGCGCGCGCTGAAGTCGAGCGACGTGTGCTTCGTGGGTATTGGCCAGCCGTCGGCAGCCTGCAACCTCGCGCGGCTGACCCATGCGCCCGATATCACCCTGATCTACGAGTCCGGCACGATCGCCACCAAACCCAATATTCTGCCGCTCTCGATTGGCGACGGTGAACTCTGTGAGACCGCGCTCACGACTGTGAGCGTGCCGGAAATGTTCCGCTACTGGCTGCAAGGCGGCCGCATCACCATCGGATTTCTAGGCGGCGCCCAGATCGACAAATACGCCAACCTCAATACGACCGTCGTCGGTCCCTATGACAAGCCCAAGGTGCGCCTGCCGGGCGGAGGCGGCGCGCCTGAAATTGCAATCTCATGCGGTGAGATCTTCATCATCATGAGCCAAGGCAAACGCGGCTTTGTCGAGAAGCTCGACTTCTTCACCTCGCTCGGTCATGGCGAAGGAGGTGCGTACCGCGAGAAGCTCGGCGTCACCACCATGGGGCCCACGCGGCTGATCACCGACCTCTGCATCTTCGAACCCGACCCGCAGAGCAAGGAAATGACGGTGACCTCGATTCATCCGGGCGTCTCTCGCGATCAGATCGACGCCAATACCGGTTGGCGGGTGCGTTACGCCAACGCGGTTGCCGATACGCCGGAGCCGCGCGCCGACGAGCTCGCGGCGCTGCGCGAACTGCACGCCCGCACCAAGCGCGCACACGGCGATCAAGCGTAGGAGTTGTTATGGGCGAAGCCTTCATTTGTGACGCGGTCCGCACGCCGATCGGCCGCTATGCGGGCGCGCTTGCCAAAGTCCGCACCGACGACCTGGCGGCGGTTCCAATCAAGGCCTTGATCAAGCGCAATCCCAAGGTCGACTGGTCACAGGTCGACGAGGTGTACTTCGGCTGCGCCAACCAGGCGGGCGAAGACAATCGCAACGTCGCGCGGATGGCGCTGCTGCTCGCCGGTTTGCCCGACACGATCCCCGGACTGACCATCAATCGTTTGTGCGCGTCTGGCCTCAACGCGGTCGGCGCTGCTGCCCAGGCGATCAAGGCCGGCGAAATCGATCTCGCAATTGCGGGTGGTGTGGAGTCGATGACGCGGGCGCCGTTCGTCACCGGCAAGGCGACCGAGGCGTTCTCCCGTACCAACGAGACCTTCGATACGACGATCGGCTGGCGCTTCATCAACCCGCTGATAAAGGCCCAATACGGCGTCGACCAGATGCCGGAGACCGGCGAGAACGTGGCCGAGGAGTTTCAAGTCGGCCGCAAGGATCAGGATGCGTTCGCGTACCGTTCCCAGCAGCGCGCCGGCAAAGCCATGGCGTCCGGTTATTTCGCCGCCGAGATCGTGGCGGTCGAAGCGCCTGGCGGCAAGGCCGGCCCGATCGTGGTCGATAAGGACGAGCACCCGCGCCCCGACACAACGCTTGAGGCATTGGCAAAGCTAAAAACACCCTTTCGAATGCCTGGCACCGTCACGGCCGGCAACGCATCCGGCGTGAACGACGGCGCCGCCGCGATGGTCATCGCGTCCGAGGACGCGGTGAAGCGTTACGGATTGACGCCGCGCGCGCGCATCCTCGGCATGGCGTCGGCCGGAGTGCCGCCGCGCATCATGGGTATCGGCCCCGTGCCCTCGACCCAGAAACTGATGGCACGCCTAGGTATTCGGATCGGGGACTTCGACGTGATCGAGCTCAACGAGGCGTTCGCCTCCCAGGCACTGGCCTGTCTGCGCCAGCTCGGCGTTGCCGACGACGCCGATCACGTTAATCCGAACGGCGGCGCGATCGCGCTTGGCCATCCGCTCGGCATGTCGGGAACGCGACTCGCGCTGACAGCGGCGCATCAGCTCGACGTGACCAAAGGCCGGCGCGGCCTCGCCACCATGTGCGTCGGCGTGGGGCAGGGGGTTTCGCTCGCCCTTGAGCGAGTCTAGGAGCGGCGGCACAAGCTATTTTGCTCAGGCGCCGACAACGCCGTCGCGGATTTCTTTATGCCACTCAAGTGTCTCGATTAAGGAGAGCAACCTCGTGCCGATGAGCGTCGGTTACATTCCGTTCCATCCCAACCCGTCAAAGCCGCGCTACAAGCCGCTTGCCGGCGCGGTCGACGCGCACTGTCATGTGTTTGGACCGGAAGCGAGGTTTCCATATGCGCCCGAGCGCAAATACACACCCTGCGACGCGCCCAAGGAGAAACTCTTTGCGCTGCGCGATTTTCTCGGCTTCGACAAGAACGTGATCGTCCAGGCGAGCTGCCACAGCAAAGACAACCGGGCGATGGTCGATGCACTCGCGGCGTCCAACAACCAGGCTAAAGGCGTGGCCTTTGTGGGCGAAGAGGTAAGCGATGCCGAGCTCAAGGCCATGGATCGGGCCGGAGTGAAGGGTGTGCGGTTCAATTTTGTCCGCCGGCTCGTCGATTTTACCCCGCGCGACGTGCTCGAGCGCATCGCCGCCCGGGTGGCGCCGCTCGGCTGGCACATCGTCGTCTATTTCGAAATGCAGGATCTGCCCGACCTCGAGGCGTTCTTCACGGCGCTACCGACGACGGTCGTGGTCGATCATTTGGGGGTGCCCGACGTCAAGAAGGGTGTCGACCATCCCGAGAACCAGCGGTTGCATCGGCTGATGGCCGAACACGAGAATTTTTGGGTCAAGGTGACCTGTCCCGAACGCATGAGCATCGCCGGCCCACCCTATGATGACGTCGCTCCGTTCGCCCGGGCACTGGTCGAGCGGTTCCCCGACCGGGTGTTGTGGGGTACCGATTGGCCGCATCCCAACATGAAGAAGGAGGCGCCCGACGACGGTGTCCTGGTCGACCGCATTCCAATCATTGCGCCCACTCAGGCGCTGCAGCAGAAGCTTTTGATCGACAACCCGATGCGGCTTTATTGGGCATGATCGGCGCGCCTTCGCGCACGTTGCAAACGGGCTCCGCGCTTTGTATTCAAGAGTGAAAGTTTGAGTGGAGAAGCCCATGGCACGCACCGAACAAGCCTACGACGATATTCCCGGCACCTTCGTCTTCGACGCCGAGCGGGCCAAAGAGGGCTATCATCTCAACATGTTCTGCATGTCGCTGATGAAGGATGAGAACCGCAAAGCGTTCAAGGCCGACGAAGGCAAATACCTGGATCGCTTCCCGCTCACCCCGGAGCAGCGCGACGCCATCCTCAAGCGACAATACAATCGGATGCTCGAACTCGGCGGCAACATCTACTTCACCGCCAAGCTGGGCGCGACCGACGGCCATTCGTTCCAGCACATCGCGGCGATCATGACCGGTTCCACCCAGGACGAATACGCCAAGATGATGCTGGCCGGCGGGCGGTCGGTTGAAGGCAATCGCAGCAAATCGGGACTCGATCTGCCTGGCAAGGCGAAACGCGCCAAGGCCGAAGGCAAGCACAAGAAATCGAAGAAATCGAAATCAAAATCCAAGAAAGCGGGGTCTAAACGTGGCTAGGATCATCGCAGGCGTAGCATCCTCGCACGTGCCGGCGATCGGCGCGGCGATCGACAACAAGAAGACCGAGGAGCCCTATTGGAAACGGGTGTTCAGCGGCTTCGAAAAGTCCAAGGAATGGATGGCCGAGACCAAGCCCGATGTTGCGATCGTGGTCTATAACGACCACGCTTCCGCCTTTTCGATGGAGATCATTCCGACCTTCGCGCTCGGCTGCGCGGCGGAGTTTCCGCCTGCCGACGAAGGCTGGGGCCCGCGCCCGGTGCCGGTCGTGAAAGGGCATCCGGCGCTCGCCTCGCACATCGCTCAGTCGGTCATTCTCGACGAGTTCGATCTGACCATCGTCAACAAGATGGAGGTCGATCACGGCCTGACCGTGCCGATGAACCTGGTGTTCGGATCGCCGCAGAAGTGGCCGTGCCCGGTCATTCCGCTCGCCGTCAACGTCGTGATGTATCCGCCGCCGACCGGCCACCGCTGCTTCATGCTCGGCCGCGCCCTGCGCAAGGCCGTTGAGTCCTATCCGGAAGACCTGCGCGTCGTGGTCTTCGGCACCGGCGGCATGTCGCATCAGATTTCCGGCCCGCGCGCCGGCCTGATCAACAGCAAGTTCGATAAAGCGTTCCTCGACAACCTCACCAAGGATCCCAAGAAGCTCACGAAAATCCCGCATCTCGAATACATGCGCGAGGCGGGTGCGGAGGGCATCGAGATGGTGATGTGGCTGATCATGCGCGGGGCGCTGGACGACAAGATCGACGAGGTTTACCGCTTCTACACCGTGCCGGCTTCCAACACGGCCGTCGGCCACATCATTCTCGAAAACAGGCGCAAGGCGGGCAAGCACGGCAAGCTCAAGCATGCGGCGGCTCGCGCCAAGCTCGACGTACGCAGGGGTTGATGATGAAGATTTGCGTCGCTGGCCAGGGCGCTTTCGGCCAGAAGCATCTGGACGCGCTCAAGCGCATCCCCGAGGTCGAAGTCACATCGCTCGTCGGCGGCAACCAGGATGCGACCGCGGAAGTCGCCAAGAAATACGGAATTCCGCATTTCACCGGTGATCTTGGCGAAGGCATCAAGCGCGCCGACGCCGTGATCCTGACCACCCCGACGCAGATGCACTTTCGCCAGGGCGAGCAGGTGATGCGCGCCGGCAAGCACGTGTTGATCGAAATTCCGATCGCCGACAGCGTGTCGGATTCGGAGCGATTGGTGGCGATCGCGAAGGAGACCGGCGTCACCGCCATGGCCGGCCACGTGCGCCGGTTCAATCCAAGCCACCAATGGGTTCACAACAAGACCAAGACCGGCGAGCTCAAGGTTCTGCAGATGGACGTGCAGACCTATTTCTTCCGCCGTACCAACATGAACGCCGCCGGCAAACCGCGTAGCTGGACCGACCACTTGCTGTGGCATCACGCTGCCCATACGGTGGACCTGTTCCAGTACCAGGCCGGCGAAACCGTGTCGGATTGTTACGCCGTGCAAGGCCCGATCCATCCGCAGCTCGGCATCGCAATGGACATGGGGATCGTGATGAGGACCCCCTCCGGCTCGATCTGCAATCTCTCGCTGTCGTTCAACAATGACGGACCGATCGGTTCGTTCTTCCGCTACATCTGCGACAACGGGACGTACAACGCCTATTACGACGATCTGGTGGACGGGAAGAAGAACCCGGTCGACTTGTCGAAGGTCGACGTGTCGATGGACGGCATTGAGCTCGAGGATCGCGAATTCATCGCCGCCATCAAGGCGAAGCGCGAGCCGAATGCGAGCCTGGCGCAAGTGCTGCCGGCCATGAAGGTGCTCGGCCGTCTGGAGCAGATCGTCGATCCGCAGCGTCGGGCCCACGCCTGATTTTGATTTTGGCCGCTGATTGCCGGCCCGATGTGTTGCGCGCGTGGGAGCCCGCGTGGGCAGGGACGCGCGATTTGTGGGACACATCCCGCGAGGGTCTGTTTCGCCGTCCAACTTCACAACGATGATGTTTTGTGTGAGGAAGGGCGCCAGGCATGCCTGCATGCGCGAGCCTCGCATCTCCGCGCGGGCATGCCTTCGGCCTGGCGCTCGACGGCTCGGGTCTTCCGCCAGGGAGGTTATACGATGCACAGAACCAAGCCACCGTTTCGCGCCGATCACGTCGGCAGCCTGTTGCGACCTGCCGCGCTCAAGGATGCCCGCGAGAAATTCGCCAAGGGCGAGATCGCCGCCGCGCTCAAGGCCGTGGAAGACCGCGAGATCGAGCGCGTCATCAAAAAACAGGAAGAGGTCGGCCTCGAGGCGATCACCGACGGTGAATTCCGCCGCTCCTGGTGGCACCTCGATTTCCTGTGGGGTCTCGATGGCGCCGAGCGCTATGTGCTCGACACCGGCATTGCCTTCGCGGGGGTCACTACGCGCGCGGAGGGCGTACGGGTTACCGGCAAGCTCGGTTTCTCTGCGCATCCGATGCTCGAGCATTTCAAGTTCGTCAAGGCGCACACCAAGCAAACGGCCAAGATGACCATACCGGCGCCTTCCGCGATGTATGGCCGGCCGGTACGCAATCCGATCAGCGAGATCGCCTACCCGAAGCTCGACATGCTGTTCGAAGATCTCGGCAAGGCTTATCGCACGGGCGTGCGCGCGTTCGCAGACGCCGGCTGCCGTTACCTCCAGCTCGACGAGGTTTTCATCGCAATGTTGTGCGATCCGCACTATCGCGAACAGATGCGGGACCGCGGCGATGATCCGGAAAGGCTCGGCGAGGCTTACGGCGACATGATCAACATGGCGATGTCGGACATCCCGCCCGACATGACCATCACGATGCATCTGTGCCGCGGCAACTATAAATCGACCTTCATGGGCGCGGGCGGCTACGACGCGGTGCAGGAGATCCTGTTCAACAAGATCAACGTCCACGGCTATTTCATGGAATACGACGACGAGCGTGCCGGCACGTTCGAGCCGCTGCGGCTGCTCCCCAAAGGCAAGCACGTCGTGCTCGGCATCGTCACCACCAAGACCGGCAAGCTCGAAGGCAAGGACGCGATCAAGCGGCGGATCGACGAGGCCGCCAAGTACGCCGATCTCAATCAGTTGTGCCTGAGCGGCCAATGCGGCTTTGCCTCGACCGAGGAAGGCAACATTCTGACCGAGGACGAGCAATGGGCGAAGCTCGGCCGTATCGTCGAGGTCGCGCGTGAAGTGTGGGGATAGGGAAGCCTTGGTCGGGCGGTCGGCGGCCGCCGCGGTCAGTCCATCGCTGCGGCTTCGGCCGTTCTGCTCGCCCGCCGCAGTCCCGACTTCCCGATGACCAGCAGGAACGGCATCGAGATCAAGGCCAGAATCATCAACAATTTGAACGCATTTCCGAACGCGATGATGGTCGCCTGCTGAGTCAGCATGTTCTCGATCAACGCCCGGCCGGTATCGGTCGTGGGATCGATCACAGTCCGGACGTCCGGTACCTCGAGCGCAGCGTTGAATGGGGTGATGTATTCGGCAAGCTGCGCGTGCATGACGCTTGTCGAGTTCACAAGCGTTGCGACCAGAACCGGAATGCCGACGGAGGAACCGATGTTGCGCACCAATGTGAGGATCGAGGTGCCGTCGGTGCGCAGGTTCGCGGGCAGCGTGGCAAATGCAGCGGTGCTCAGCGGCACGAACACAAGTCCGAGACCTAATCCTTGTACGACTGTCACCCAGATGATCGTCGAGGCCGGCGTCATGTTGGTGAAATAGACGAGTTCGTACATGGTCGCCGCGGTGAGAATCATGCCGACGAAGATCAGCGTGCGCGCTTCGATGACCTTGAGGAGCTTCCCGACCGCAAGCATCCCGACCATGGTGCCGATCCCGCGCGCCGCCAGCATCAGCCCCGCCGACATCACCGGATAGCCAAGCACGGTCTGCAGGAACAGAGCCGACAGCGTCATTGTGGCAAACACGGTCATGCCCAGAATGACCATGAACAGGCAGCCGCCGACGAAGTTGCGGTCGCGGAACAACTCGAACCGAACGAACGGCTCGGAAGTGGTGAGCGAGTGGGCAAAGAAATAGTAGAAGCCGACGATCGCAACCACCAGCTCGATCACGATCTCGGTCGAATCGAACCAGCCGAGCTGCTGGCCGCGATCGACCATCAGCTGCATCGCGCCGATGCCGATCGCGAGCGCGACGAAGCCGAACCAGTCGAAGCGCATTTCGCGGCGAGGCTCGGTCTCGTCCATGAAGAACAGCAAGCCGATCACCGTGACGACGCCGATCGGCATGTTGATCAGAAATACCCAACGCCAGTTGTAGGTCTCGGTCAGCCAGCCGCCCAAGGTGGGGCCCATGATCGGTCCGAGCATGATTCCCATGCCCCAGATCGCCATGGCCTGACCGCGCTCTTCGAGCGAATAGGAATCGAGCATCACTGCCTGTGACAGCGGTATCAGGCCGGCGCCGAACATGCCTTGCAGCAGGCGAAACATCACCATCTGCTCAATCGACTGGGCGAGCCCGCACAGCAGCGACGCGAACGTGAAGCCGGCCGTGCAGACCACGAACAGCGCCTTGCGTCCGAACCGGCCGGCGAGCCACCCGACCGGCGCGGTCAGGATCGCCGAGGCCACGATGTAGGAGGTGAGGATCCAGTTGACCTGGTCGAGCGAGGCCGAGAGGCTTCCCTGCATATAAGGCAAGGCCACATTGGCGACCGTGGTGTCGAGCGCCTGCATGATCGTCGCCGTCATGGCGCAGATCGTCAGCATCGCGCGCTGCAGGCCGCGCTTTGGCGCGGGCAGGCTCGCGGCGTTCATTGGTCGCTGTCCACCGCGCTGCTGACGTCGTGCCCGAACAGCGATCCGAGGTTGCGTTGCCGCCGGGTATCGATCTCGACCGTAGCGCTCATACCGGAGCGCAGCTTGGACAGATTCTGGCCCGTATCGAACGCGATCCGCACCGGAACACGCTGAACGACCTTGACCCAATTGCCGCTCGCGTTCTGCGGCGGAAGAATCGCAAACTGAGCACCGGTTCCGGGACTGACCGAGACCACGGTGCCGTGGAACACGTGGCCAGGGAACGTGTCGACGTAGATCCACGCCTTCTGGCCGAGCTGCAGGTAGGTGATGTCCGTTTCTTTCGGATTGGCGTCTACCCACGGGCGTTGATCATCGACGATGCTGAATACCGGCGTGCCGGCCGTGACGTAGCGGCCGAGCTGGATGCTGTCTACCTGGGTGGCACGGCCAGCGATCGGCGCGCGCAGAACGGTATGCTCGAGGTCGCGTTTGGCCTGATCGAGCGCAGCTTGCGCCTGCTGATATGCCGGATATTTCTCGATCGGCAGATTGGGGTCGCCCAGCAGCTGGTTGCGGATTCTCGCTTCCTGCTGGGCGAGCTGTTCGACCTGGGTCCGCGCAACCGCGAGCGTCGCCATCGCGGTGTCGGCATCGAGCGCCGAACCCATGTGAGAGGCCAGCAGCTTAGACTTGCGATCGACGTCGCTCTCCTTGAGTTCGACCGTCTGCCGCGCGAGCTGGATCAACTGCGCGAGCGATTTCAGATTGGTTTTGAGGTTGTCAAAATCGGTGCGAACCATGGCGAGGCGGCTCTCGGCCTGGGTCCGCGCCAACTGGAATGGGACCGGATCGATCTCGAACAGCAGGTCGCCTGGTTCCACATGCTGGCCTTCGATCACGTCGATGCGATTGATCTTGCCGGCGACGTCGGGCGTGATCAGAACCTTTTGGGCTCCCACGTAGGCGTTGTCGGTCGAGATATAGCGCCCGCCCATGAGATAGACGGTGAGCGCAGCCGCGGCGGCCAGGAATGGCAGTACGCACAGCAGGATAAGCCGGCGATATTGCTTGAAGACGCCGAGCAGGGACACCCGGCGTTGCTTCGATCGCGGGACAACTTTGAAGACCGGATCGGGCGTCCGCAGTGCGGGATCAGCCATAGCGTCGTTCCGATAGCACAGAATCCGGCCGCTGCTGGATCAATTGGCGCAGGTTGTTCTTGACGGTTGCCAGCGATGCCACCACCGCCTCGCGCGCTCCTCGATCGAGGCCGACAAGGACGCGCGCCATCATTTTTTCGCTTACCGCGGTAAGCCGCTCCAGCACCGGTTTGGCCGCCGGGGTGAGAAAGAGTCGCTTCGCACGTCGATCGCTGGGGTCGCTGCGACGCTCGATGAGGCCGTTCTCGCACAAACGATCGATCAGTCTGGTCAGCGTAATCGGCTGCACCTCGAGGAGGTCGGCAAGCTCGGACTGCTTGAGGCCCTCATTGCGCTGCAGGCGAAAGAGGACTGCCCACTGGGCGCGGGTCATCCCGAAGCGGCGCGCTTCCTGGTCCGCGCAGGTCCGCAGCAGCCTGGCAGCATCGCTCAGCAGGAACGCAAGATCCCGTTCGATCGAAAAGTTCGGCATCGGCCCTCGCGCCTCCAACCGCTAAGCCTGATATATAATAAGGGAGCTTATAATAAGTCCAGCAGAATCGGCACACTGAGCCATGCGTGGAGGTCGTGATCGGAATGCGCGCGGATCAGCCGCCTTGGGTCGGGGTCGAGCGCCGGGACGAATGCTGATGCGCGATCAACCATTCATTTCCGCGCTTGATGAGGACCATGGTGAACCCGGCCGGCGATTTTCTGGTCTCGCCGTTGCGGGTCGCGGTGAATTCATCGAAGCCCGTTACGTAGGCGACGTTATCGTCAAGGACGACGATCTTGCGAATGCCGATCGACACCTTGTCGCCGCTCTTCTCGAGGCGGGAAAAATACTTCCGAATACCGTCACTGCCTTCGATCAGGGTCGAGCCGGTCGTCCCGACAAACACCGCGTCGGGCGTATAGAGCTTGGCCAGAGCGTCGACATCATTGGCATTGAATGTCGCCGCCCAGCGGTCGATTGCGGAGGCGACGTCCTCGGGAGCCCCTGCGGATGCCGCGACCGGCACCAGGGTTGCCAATGCGAGAAACACTGCGCATACGAACCGACCCATCGATCCCTCCAAAAACGTGCAGGGCGCCGCCTGACCCGTTCGTCGGCCCCATAATCCGGGTGCGCGCGTATGCGATTGCGGATAGCAAGAGACTGGTTCCACGCCAAGGAGAATACCGACATGGACAAAGCGATTTATGACAAGGGTCTGGCGGTTCGCAAGGCGGTGCTCGGCGATGAATATGTCGAGGCGGCGCTCAAGAGCACCGACGACTTCAATCGGCCGCTGCAGGATATGCTCAACGAATATTGCTGGGGCGCGGTCTGGGGCCGCGAGGGGCTGCCGCGCAAGACCCGCAGCATGCTCAATCTGGCGATGATCAGCGTGCTCAACCGCCCGCACGAACTGCGCGCCCACATTCGGGGTGCGCTGCGCAACGGCGTTACGCGTGCGGAAATCAGCGAGATCTTCCTGCAGGTCATGATCTATGCCGGGGCACCGGCGGGCGTGGACTCGTTCCGGACCGCGCGCGAGGTGTTCGCCGAGTTGGACAAAAAGGCGTGAGCATCAGCCGATGAAAAGAATTCTCAGCCTCGTCCTGAGGAGCGTCGCGTAGCGACGCGTCTCGAAGGACGGCAACATGGCGAGGGCATTCCTTGTGGCCATCCTTCGAGACGCCTCGCCCTGCGGGCGAGGCTCCTCAGGATGAGGTCCGAAGAAACGTCTACGGGAGAGTACGACATGGACATTGGCTTCATCGGTCTCGGCAACATGGGGTTTCACATGGCCCGCCGCCTGGTGGAGGCCGGCCACAGGCTGACTGTCGCCGACACCCGGCCGGAGGCGGTTGAACGCCTCGCCCGGCTCGGTGCAAAGGCGGCGGGGTCGCCTGCGGATGTTGCCGACGAGGTCGAAACCGTGATCGCCAGCCTGCCGACGCCCGATGTCGTGCACGCGGTCGCGACCGGGCCGGGCGGCGTGATCGAGGGCAGCCGCGTACGCCGCTTTATCGATACATCGACCACCGGCTCGGTGATGGCGAAGCGGGTGTTTGCGGCGCTTGCCGCCCGCAACATCGTGCAGATCGACAGCCCAGTAAGCGGCGGCGTCGGCGGTGCGGCCAAGGGTACCCTGGCGGTCATGGCGTCGGGGCCGCGTCCGGACGTCGCCGCGGTCGAACCGGTCCTCGGGGCGTTCGGCAAGGTGTTCTTCGTCGGCGAGCAGCCGGGCGACGGTCAGACCATGAAGCTCGCCAACAACTTCCTATCCGCCACCGCCATGGCGGCGACGTCGGAGGCCATGGTGATGGGTGTAAAGGCCGGGCTCGACCCGCGCGTCATGCTGGACGTCATCAACGCGGGCACGGGGCGCAACACCGCGACCGAGCACAAGTTCCCCAAAATCATCCTGCCCGGCACCTTCGACCTCGGCTTTACCAACGCGCTGATGATCAAGGACGTGAAGCTCTGCCTGTCCGAAGCAAGTACGCTCGGCGTTCCGATGGAGGTTGCGCAGGCGGTGATGCGGCTTCTGCAGCTTGCCTGCGACGAGATCGGCGCGGATGCTGATCTCACGACGATCGTGCAACCGCTCGAGCGCCGTGCCGGCGTCGAAGTGCGGGCAAAGTAGCATGAGCGACACTTACGAAATCTACGCCATTCGCTACGGTCACCATCCACGCAAGGCCTCGGAGAACTTTCTCGGCGGCGATCCCCACGACGTCGACATGCCGCTCGACTATTTCGTCTGGGCAATCGTCGGCGAGGCGCGCACGATTCTGGTCGATACCGGGTTCGACGAGGCCGTCGGCACGCGCCGCGGCCGCCGGACCGTGAAGCCGGTTGTGGAAGGTCTTGCTGCGATCGGCATCGATCCCGCCAACGTCGAGACCATCATCGTCAGCCATCTGCACTACGATCACAGCGGCAACTACGACCTGTTTCCACGCGCGCGCTATCACCTGCAAGACCGCGAAATGGAATATGCAACCGGACGCGCGATGTGCCACCACGCGATTCGAAACTCGTTCGAGCCCGACTATGTGGTTGCGATGGTGCGCAAGGTGTTTGCGGGCCGGGTCGAGTTTCACGACGGCGACGACCTGATCGCCCCCGGTGTGAGCGTGCACCACATCGGCGGCCACACCAAAGGCCTGCAAAGCGTTCGGGTCGACACGCGGCTCGGCCCGGTCGTGCTCGCGGCCGACGCCGCGCACCTCTACGCGCACCTCGATAGCGGCCGGGTTTTTCCGACCGTTTACAACGTCGCCGAGACGCTTCAGGGCTATGGTCGGCTTCGCAAGCTTGCGGTCTCGCCGCGGCACGTCGTACCGGGGCACGATCCGATTGTGCTTAAGCGCTATCCGGCCGCGAAGCCCGGCCTTGAAGACTGGATCGTCCGGCTTGACGCCGAGCCGAAGGGTTGAGCGTGTCCCGTAAAATCACCCCAACCCAAGCTCCCCGAACGCCGCGATGTGATATTCGGCCGACGTCTTGGCGAAGCAGCAGAATACCACGCGCTTGAGCGACGTCGGCACGGCGGAAATCTCCGACACCACGGTGCCGACCGCGATGCGCGCCGCGATATCAGGCGGGAAGCGATAAATGCCGGTCGAGATCGCCGGAAACGCGAGCGAGGCAAGCTCATGCTGATGCGCCAGCGCGATCGCGCTACGGTAGCAAGATGCCAGCAGGTCTTCCTCACCGGCACGGCCGCCGTTCCACACCGGCCCGACCGCGTGAATGACATGCTTGGCCGGTAACGCATAGCCGCGGGTGATCTTGGCGCCCCCGGTATCGCATCCGCCCAAGGTCCGGCATTCTTCCAACAGCTTGGACCCGGCCGCGCGGTGAATGGCGCCGTCGACCCCGCCGCCTCCGAGCAGCGAGCGGTTCGCCGCATTCACCACCGCGTCGACCGCAAGCGTGGTGATGTCGGCGACGATAATCGCGAGCGCGGTCGATCCGACCTCCGCGGTCATAAGGGGGCCCGTCATGGCGCCAGCGTATCGCGATTGCCAGCGCGCCGCACCGGGGGTGGACAACTCACTCGACGACCGCCGGCACCTCGCGGTGCAGATCAACCGTGCTCTTCACGCCGATGTCGTCGAAATGATCGTCCAGGAATCGTCGCGCCGCCCGCCGCCCATGGTCGCGCAGCAGCTCGAAGAGTTCGTAATCGTTTGAGAGCTTGCTCGCCGCCGTGAACGCCTTGCCTTCGCTATCGAGCACGATGCGATGCACGTTGATGCGCCGGTACTGGCCCGGGCCCTTGCCGCGGGGGAGCCGGCGCTGATCGATCAGGCGCGCCACAAACTCGATCGCGCGAAATTCGTCGAGCAAGGAGGAATTGAACGTGATCTCGTTCAAGCGGTTCATGATTTCCTGAGCCGACATCGGGACCGTGTGCCGCACCAGTGGATTGATCTGCACCACCAACACGTCCTCGGTGTCGGTGGTGCGGAAGAACGGGAAGATCACCGGGTTGCCGAGGTAGCCGCCGTCCCAATATGGCACCCCGTCGATCTCGACCGCGCGAAACAAATGCGGCAGGCAAGCCGACGCCATCACCGCCTGAGCCGAGATCTTCCGGCGCGAGAACACGTGCAGACGGCCGGTGTAGACGTTGGTGGCCGAAACGAACAGCTGCAGCGACTCGCAACCGCGCACTGCCTCGAAATCGACGAAGCGGTCGATCAGGTCGCACAGCGGATTGATGTTGAGCGGGTTGACGTCGTAGGGCGAAAAGAACTGGGACAGCACTTCGAACCAGGCCTGCGCCGGCGTTCCTTCGAGCGGCAGGAACGACAGCACCCGGTCGATGGCGGCGCGCTGCAGCGGCGGCAGATTGCCGCCGAGGCTCGCCGCACGCCAGAACTCGGCGAGCCGCTTGCGCGCCTCCTCGGGCCCGCCGCGCGCCAGCCCGTCCGCCAGCATGATGGCGTTCATGGCGCCGGCCGACGCGCCCGAGATGCCTTCGATCACGAGCCGGCCGTCCCCCAGCAGGTGATCGAGCACCCCCCACGTAAAGGCGCCGTGGGCGCCGCCGCCCTGCAGCGCCAGATTGATCGTTTTCGTGTTCGCGCCCGGGCGGCCGGGGATCAGACGCGACAGCCAGCTCGATGTCACCATCGTCGCGGTTCTGGCGCGACCCTGTCGGTCACTCCGCGGTCCAGCCGCCGTCGATCGTGTAGTTGGCACCGGTGATGCTGGCGGCGGCATCACTGGCGAGGAACTGCGCGAGCGCGGCCACCTGATCGATGGTGACGAATTCCTTGGTCGGCTGAGCCGCCAACAGCACGTCGTGTTTCACCTGCTCGGCCGTCATGTGGCGCGCCTTCATGGTGTCGGGGATCTGGTGTTCGACGAGCGGGGTCCAGACGTAGCCGGGACTGATGCAGTTGCAGGTGATCCCGAAGGTCGCGACCTCGAGTGCGACCGTCTTGGTGAGGCCGGCGATTCCATGCTTGGCCGACACGTAAGCGACCTTGAACGGTGAAGCGACCAGCGAGTGCGCCGAAGCGGTGTTGATGATGCGGCCCCATTTGCGTGCCTTCATGCCGGGCACCGCCGCCCGACAAGCGTGGAACGCGGACGAGAGATTGATCGCAATGATCTGATCCCATTTCTCGATCGGAAAATTCTCGATTGGATCGACGTGCTGGATGCCGGCGTTGTTGACCAGGACGTCGACCGAACCGAAGGTCTTCTCGGCAGTCTTGATCATGTCGGCGATCTCCGCCGGCTTGGTCATGTCGGCCGCCGAGTAGGTCGCCTTCACGCCGAACTCCTTCTCGATTCCCGCGCGTTCCTTTTCGACCGCGGCTTTGTCGCCAAAGCCGTTGATCACCACATTGGCGCCGTCCTTCGCGAAGATGCGGGCGATGCCGAGGCCGATGCCGGAGGTCGAGCCCGTGACGACGGCGGTCTTTCCTTTGAGCATGACTGGATCCTGAGTTTTGGCCCGGGTGTTCGGGCGGGGCATCTTGCGGGCCGGACCATGCCTCCGGCTTTGCTGCAGTGCAACGAATTTCTAGGCCGTCACGTTTTTGAAACAAAACACGACCTGTATGCAGGGGCGCGTGCCGCGGGCCGCGCCGGCGCTAGGCCGTTCCCGCAGGCGGGAAACGGGTTCCCCCGCGTGCGGGGCATGCTTTAGATTGCGCGCATGCCCGCCGTGTTTCTCGATCCGCGTCACAACCATGCGCGCTGCGCCGCGGACGCGATTTCCCATGCGGAGAAGGTCTGCGCGGCAGCCGCGCAACGGCTCACCCCGATCCGTCGCAAGGTGCTGGAAGCATTGGCGGCCAGCCATAAGCCGCTCGGCGCCTACGACATCATGGCGGCGGTCGGCGGCCCGCGGCCCGCGCCCATTACGGTTTATCGGGCGCTTGAATTCCTTATTCGGCTCGGGCTGGTGCATCGCATCGCCAGCCGCAACGCCTTTCTGGCGTGCCTCAACAGTCACCGCACCGGCGCGCTGGTCACGTTCCTGATCTGCGAGAGCTGCGGCGCGGTCGGCGAGGCGCCGGAGGCCGCGGTCGGTCAGTCGCTGGCGGCGGCCGCGCGCAGCGCCGGCTTCAGCCCGAAAATGTCGGTGGTCGAGATCACCGGTCTGTGCGCGCATTGCCGCGGCCGCACGGCAAAGACATCCAGTCAACCCGCGCGTCGCACGGCCTCATGACCGCTTCGCAAGTTCACTCGCGCCCGCTCGACGCCGGCGCGAGCGTGCTGATTTCGCTGCTATGCCTGTCGTGGGGGCTTAATCAGGTCGCCATCAAGTTTGCGTTGCCGGAGGTCCCGCCCTTCACCCAGGCGCTCGTCCGGACCGGCGGCGGACTTCTGATCGTGCTGCTCTGGATCTGGCTGCGTGGGATCAGACTCACGACGCGCGACGGGACGCTGACTGCGGGCGTGGCTGCCGGCGTTTTGTTCGCCGTCGAGTTCCTGCTGATATTCGCCGGCCTGCAGTACACCAGCGCAAGCCGCGCATCGCTGTTTCTCTACACCGCGCCGTTCTTTGTTGCGCTGGGGGCGCCGTTGGTGCTGCCGGGGGAACGGCTTGGTCCCGCGCAATGGTTCGGACTTGTGCTCTGCTTCGCCGGGCTTGCGCTTGCGATGGGCGTCCCGCAGGCAAGTGTTGACGCGCGCACGCTGTTCGGTGACTTGATGCTGATCGGCGGCGGCGCGTCCTGGGGCGCAACCACGCTACTCATCAAGGCGACGCGGCTCGCCCACGTCTCGCCGGAAAAGACGCTCGTCTACCAGCTCGCCGTCTCGGTGCCGATCCTGGCCATCGCGGCGTTTGCGCACGAGCGCATCGAGGTGATGCCCGGCGGCGTCGCGTTGTCGTGGCTCGCCTACCAGGTGCTGGTCGTCGGAATCACATTCCCGTTCTGGTTCTGGTTCATCCAGCGCTACGCCGCGACCCGTGTCTCAGCGTTTACCTTTCTCACGCCGCTGTTCGGGGTCGCGGCCGGCTGTCTGCTGCTGCGCGAGCCGTTCACCCTGGCATTCGGGGCTGCCGTGATCCTGGTGCTGCTAGGTCTCGCGCTGGTCAACCGCCCACGGTAAAGGACGGAATGAACGCAATTTCTGTGACTAGGTTCCTAAGAATGGAAGGGCCACGCCCCGCGTTCTGGTCAATCCGCCACGCGGACGTTACATAGGCCTGCCAGAGGATTGAGCATGTTGGATCACGCAGCGCCCGCCGGGCGTCACAAGTCGATAGCGGTCAACGTCGGAGGCGTGCGGGTCGGCGGCGGCGCTCCCATCGTCGTCCAGTCAATGACCAACACCGACACCGCGGACGTCGAGAGCACCGCCCGGCAGGTGGCAGCGCTCGCCCGCGCCGGCTCCGAACTCGTGCGCGTCACAGTTGATCGCGACGAGGCCGCCGCCGCGGTTCCGCACATCAAGGATCGGCTCGCCCGGATGGGCGTCAATGTGCCGATCGTGGGCGACTTCCACTACATCGGTCACAAGCTGCTCGCCGATCACCCGGCGTGCGCCGAGGCGCTCGACAAATACCGCATCAACCCCGGCAACGTCGGCTTCAAGGACAAGAAGGATCGGCAATTCTCGGCCATCGTCGAGATGGCGATCCGCCACGACAAGCCGGTGCGGATCGGCGCCAACTGGGGTTCGCTCGACCAGGAACTGCTCACCCGCCTCATGGACGAGAACGCGCGGGCGGCGAATCCGCGCGAAGCGCGCGCGGTGACCCGCGAAGCCATGGTGCAATCGGCGCTGCTCTCGGCGGAACGCGCTGAGGAAATCGGCCTGCCACGCCACAAGATCATTCTCTCCGCCAAGGTGTCGGCGGTGCAGGATCTGATCGCGGTTTATCAGGAACTCGCGGCGCGATCCGACTACGCGATCCATCTCGGCCTCACCGAGGCCGGTATGGGATCGAAGGGCATCGTCGCCTCCTCGGCGGCGATGGGCATCCTGCTGCAGCAAGGCATCGGCGACACAATCCGGGTGTCTCTGACCCCGGAGCCGAACGGCGATCGCACGCTCGAGGTCAAGGTCGCGCAGGAACTGCTGCAGACCATGGGCTTTCGGGTGTTCGTGCCGCTCGTTGCGGCGTGTCCGGGATGCGGGCGCACGACCTCGACCACGTTCCAGGAACTCGCGCGCGAGATTCAGGACTTCATTCGCGATGAGATGCCGGCCTGGAAGACCCGTTACCCCGGGGTCGAGGGCCTCAACGTCGCGGTGATGGGCTGCATCGTCAATGGACCCGGCGAGAGCAAACATGCCGACATCGGCATTTCGCTTCCCGGGACCGGCGAACAGCCGACCGCGCCGGTCTTCATCGACGGCAAGAAGGCCGCGACCTTGCGCGGCCCGACCCTTGCGGCCGACTTCAAGCAGCTGGTGATCGACTACATCGAGCGCCGGTTCGGGCAGGGGACGCGTACCGCCGCGGAGTAGTCCGCGCGCCTGCGTGACCGCGGCGATGCGAGAGTGGTAGGCTTTGCTACCAACGGCTAGCCTTTTCATGAACATTACGGTGCGCCTCGCAA
Organism: Xanthobacteraceae bacterium; assembly: GCA_051985675.1. Taxonomy (GTDB): domain Bacteria; phylum Pseudomonadota; class Alphaproteobacteria; order Rhizobiales; family Xanthobacteraceae; genus JAFAXD01. The sequence goes on from JBPYFJ010000149.1 coordinate 98,091, forward strand.
TTTCGCTCGCGTTGATTGTCGGCTTCTGTGAGCTGGCGACGGCGCAGACCTGGCCCGAGCATCCTGTACGTTTCATCGTCTCGCAGGCGGCCGGCGGCACGCCCGACATCCTGTGCCGGCTGATCACCGAACGGGTCGGCCGCGCGCTCGGGCAACAGATCGTGGTCGAGAACCGCCCCGGCGGCGGCAATGTCATCGGCGCGCAGGCGGCGGCGCGCGCAGCGCCTGACGGCTACACGTTCTTCTGGGCGACCGCGGCCGCGCTCGTCACCAATCCCTATACCTTCAAGTCGCTGCCCTACGATCCGGCGCGCGACTTCGTGCCGGTCGCCAAGATCGCCGACGGCGTGTTCCTGGTGCTGGCCAATCCGGCGGTGCCGGCGAAATCGCTTGGCGAGCTTTTCGCCTACGCCAAGACCGAACCGGGCAAGCTCGCGTTTGCGACCGACGGCCCAAAGAATTTCTCCGGACTGATTGCCGCCTGGCTCAACAAGCGCGCCGGGACCGAGATTGCGCAAGTGCCATATGCGACGATGCCTCAGGGGATTCAGGATGCGGTTGCCGGCCGCGTGCAGCTCGTGGTCCTGGCGATCCCATCGGCGGCGCCGTTGATCGCGAGCGGCGCCCTGCGGCCGCTCGCCATCACCACCAGAGAGCGCGCACCGGGCTTTGAGCAGATTCCGCCGGTCGCCGATACGTTTCCGGGGTTTGATTTCAGTGGATGGATGGCGGTGGCGGCGCCCACGGGGACGCCGCCCGAAATCCTGCAGCGCATGAACCGCGAGCTTGCTTTGGTGCTCGATGATCCGGCGATCGTAACGCGCCTGCGCGAGATCGGGTTCTACACCCACGGCGCCGGCAGTCTTGCCGATGTCGCAGCCTACGTGCAGGCGCAATATAAGGCCTGGGGCGAAGTGATCAGGGAGATCGGCGTCGCGCCGGATTAGATGCAGTTAATGGTTCTCAAAAATCCGGCGCCGTTGCTTGTTGCTGCCGCGGCACTTGCCGGTGCCCTCGCGGCGGGCGCAAGCGCCGCGACTTGGCCGGACCGCCCGATCCACCTGGTCGTGCCGGCCGGGCCCGGCGGCCCGACCGATGTGCTGGCGCGGCTGATCACGGATCGCCTGCAGCAGTCGCTCGGCCAGCCGGTGATCGTCGACAATCGCGCCGGCGCAGGCGGTGCGATCGGGGCGCGCGCGGTCGCAGCGGCTCCGCCCGACGGCTATACGCTGATGCTGGGCAACACCGCGACGCTTGCCAACATTCCGGCAGTTTCCAAGAACGCCGGGTATGATCCGGTGAAGAATTTCTCCCCAATCGCCAAGCTGACGGATTCCTATCAGTTGCTGGTGGTCACGCCGGCATTTCCCGCGAAGTCGGTCGCTGAACTCATCGCTTATGCCAAGGCCAACCCTGGCAAGCTCGATTATGCCGCCGTCGGCGCCGGGAACCTGACGCACCTGTCCGGCGAAATGCTCAGGGCGCGTGCCGGCATCGATTTTGCGATCGTGCACTACAAGAGCGGTGGCGAGGCCTTGACCGCCGTCGTCAGTGGCCAGGTCCAGTTTGCAATCGACAATGTGACTGTGGTGCGCCCGTTGGTGCTGGACCAACGGCTGCGCGCGCTGGCGGTGACGAGCCGCGCGCGGCAGGCCGACTTCCCGGACCTGCCGACCATGATCGAAACCGGAGTTCCGGACTACGCGGTGACGAGCTTCTTCGGGGTGGTGGCGCCGGCCGCAACGCCCGTGGACATCGTCGACACACTCAACCGCGCCATCAATGCAGCCTTGCGCACGCCCGACATGCTGACCGCATTCGCCAATCTCGGCGCAAAGCCCTCAACCGAAACGCCGCAGCAATTCGCTGCTTTCATAGCAGGCGAGCTTGCCAAGTGGACCGATCTGTCCAATTCCGCCGGAATCAAGGTCGATTAGGTCTGATCTGGTTCACGGGGAGTTCCGCATGATCCGCAATTCGCCGGCCGCCTGGGGTTGGCCAGCAATCGCCCTGCATTGGGTCGGGGCGGCGCTGATCATTGTTCTGCTCGCGCATGGCTGGTGGATGACGCACCTCGCGGCGCGACCTGATCGGCTCGCGAACTATGGCCTGCACGCGGCGCTCGGCTACGATTTTCTCGCGCTCCTGGTCCTGCGGCTGCTGTGGCGCTGGATTAATCCGGTGCCGGTATTGGAAGGCCAGGCCTGGGAACGACACGCTGCCAAAGCCGCGCACATCGCGCTCTATGTTTTGATGCTGGCCTGCGCGCTGACCGGCTGGGCGCTGGCCGGCACGTTTCGGAATCCACTCGATCGCGATCTTCTCGGCGTCGCGTTGCCGGCAATCTATCAAAGCCCGGATCGGGATATGCATGGGCTGTTCGAGGACTCGCACAAGATCCTGGCGTATCTGCTTGCGGCGCTCGTCGTAGTGCACGTACTCGGCGCGCTGCGTCACCATTTCATCAAGCGCAACGACGTCCTGCGCCGGATGCTCGTGGGCGTCAAATCGTAAGCGGCCGTGCCCGCCGTGCCGTTTATTTCGACGCGCGCTTTTTCGGAACCTTCTTGCCCTTGCGGCGCGCTTCCGAAAGCCCGATGGCGATCGCCTGCTCGCGGCTCTTCACCGTTCCGCCGCGCCCGCCCTTGCCGCTCTTGAGCGTCCTGCGGTTGCGCCGATGCAGTGCGCGCTTAACGTCCTCGGACGCACTGGGTGAATATTTGCGTGCCATGCCTAGCCTCTGCTCGAGCCCCACATCCTGGATAATCCATTAGGCGAGGGATCAGTTCCGTGGCGCGCCGCTTCGTTCAGTTGCCGATGCCTCCACTACGTTCCTTCATATTGATCGCTGCCAGAAATTCCTGCCGGGTTTCGGGGTGCGTGCGGAAGACGCCGAGCATCCGGCTGGTGACCATCGTTACTCCCGGTTTGTGCACACCCCTGGTGGTCATGCACTGATGCGTCGCTTCGAGCACAACGGCGACGCCGAGGGGCTTCAGCACGCTATTGATGCAACCGGCGATCTCGGCAGTCATGCGCTCCTGGATCTGCAGCCGCTTTGCATAGACGTCGACGAGCCGCGCAAGTTTCGAGATCCCGACCACGCGCGTATGCGGGAGGTAGCCGATATGCGCGCGCCCGATGATCGGGGCAAGATGATGCTCGCAGTAGGACTCGAAGCGGATATCGCGAAGCAGCACGATCTCGTCATAGTCCGCAACCTCTTCGAACGTGCGCTTGAGATAATCGCGCGGATCCTCGTCATATCCGGCGAACCACTCCTCGTAGGCGCGCACCGCTCGGGCGGGCGTGCCGCGCAGCCCTTCGCGATCCGGATCATCACCTGCCCAGCGAATGAGGGTACGCACCGCGTCCTCGGCGTCCGACCTGGACGGCCGGTTGAGCCGCGGCGGTGGGCGCGCCCCGGATCGCCGGGTGAGGCGCCGATTGAGTTTGATGACTTTACTCATGTTTCCGCTCACACCTTGGAACGGCGGAGGCGGGCAAACGTTCCGAACGCTAGCGGTGCGTGCAAGGCGGCGTGGCGGCGCTCAACGGCCGGCTCCGCCCGCTCCATCGGCCGTGATGCCGACCAACGTCATCAACAGCGGCGCGTGGTGATGCCCGGTCTGCGCGCCAAAACCTGATTTGCCCGTGACCTGGACGCGCTTGCCGACCATTCGCGTCAGGTTTGAGGAAAGCCGCTGGCCGTCTTTCGCGGTACCGTCCACCAGTAACTGGACGGTGTCGATAGCCTGGCTGCTGTCGAGAAATTCATCGCCCGTCGCGCAGATCGGGGCATCCAGCTTGATGATATAGGCACGCTCGGGCTTGTCGCCCTTCTTGATGTCCTCATAGTTCGGCGGTCCGGGGAAGACCGGTTGGCTCAAAGTCCCTTGGAACGACAGGGGCCCTGTGTGCCGCACGTCGATACACGCAGCACGTGCCTGCGTTCCGATGCTCACCGCGGCGCAAACAACGATGAGGAACAACAGTTTTTGCGGCATGCACGCGTACCTCGGCAGGTTGGACGATAGGTCGCTTCAGAGCCACTTCTTCCACTTGAAGAACAGATAAGGAAGAATGGCAGCCACAAGCATTAGAACAAGGCCGATCGGATAGCCGTAGGTCCAATCGAGCTCCGGCATGTGCTTGAAATTCATGCCGTAGATCGAAGCAAGCAGGGTCGGGGGCATGAACACCACCGCCGCCACCGAAAAGATCTTGATGATGTTGTTCTGCTGCAGGCTCACCATGCCGAGCATGGCATCAAGCAAGAACTGAATCTTGGTCGATATGTAGGTGGCGTGATCGGAGAGCGATTGCACGTCGCGCTGCATGCCCTTGAGGATCGCGCGCTGCTCCTTCGCCCATTTCATGGTGTCGGCTTCGTTGGCGAGGTAGAGCAGGACGCGGCCGATCGACACCAGGCTTTCGCGCACCTTCGACGTCACGTCACCCTTCTTGCCGATCGTGTGCAGAATCCGGCTGTAGTTGTTGAAGTCGCCGGCCGGCGCCTTTGGATCGAAGATGTCGCGCGAGACCTGCTCGACGTCGTTACTCATGTGCTCCAGAACGTCGGCGAGGCGGTCGATCACGGCATCAAGGATATCCATCATGATGGTTTCGCCGGTCGCATTCGCAGGGCACGCCCGCTCGAGCCGGTGATTGGCGATGACAAACGGGCGCGGCTCGTCGTAACGAACGGTGACCAGGCGATGGCCGGCGAGAATGAAGGTGACCGGCGTGGTGGTCGGCACCTCGGTATCCTGATGGGCCATCAGTGTCGCGGTCATGTAACGGGCGCCGTTCTCGACATAGAGCCGGCTGGTAATCTCGATCTCCTGCATTTCCCGCAGCGTGGGAACCGAGATGCCGAGCGCCTGTTCGACCGCCTTGTCCTCGCTGGGCGTCGGCAGCTCGAGATCGATCCACAGCGCGTTTTCAGGAAGCGCGATGTCGGCTTCGATCTGCTTGCGCACGAGCGCGCTGCCCCGCGAGGTATAAACTGCAAGCATCAACGATTCTCCGCTGGTCCAGCTAGCCGTAATAACGCCCGGCGGCGCCGACCACCACCGTGATCAGGCCGAGGATCAAATTGATGATTACCAGCAATCTGATCTGATCGATGTGCTTTGCGGCCGTTGGCCACTCTGCCGCGTCGACCGCGCGGCGGAACCGCTGCCACGGCACAAAGTAGAGATGTCCATAGATCAGCATCATCAGAATTCCCACCCCCATCATGATGTGCACATAGGCTCCGATCCGACTGAACCCGCCGAAGCCCCAGATCACCATCGCAAACCCGCTGACCAGCAGAACCGCGACGGCTGCCCAGACCCACGGAAAGAAGCGGGAAAACACGCGCTGCCAAAGCGCCAGCCGGACCGGGGGGTCGAGCGGGCCGGTGCTCGGCCGCAGCACCAACAATGCGAAGAACATGCCGCCGACCCAAATGACCGCCGCGACCACGTGGAATGCAACGCCGACCGTCAGCATCACGACTCTCCGTTAGGGTGTTGCGCTGGAAAGCGACATCTGATCATTGTTTGCTGCCATGTCCAACATCAATCCCAATCCGTTTACCACCCGCCCCGAGATCGAAGGCACCTTCGGCGTTGTCGCCTCTACCCACTGGATCGCAACCGCGGTCGGCATGGCGACGCTCGAGAAAGGCGGCAATGCCTTTGACGCTGCGGTTGCGACCGCGTTCACGCTGCAGGTCGTGGAGCCGCATCTCAACGGCCCGGGCGGCGACGTGCCGGTGCTTGTCTTCGACGTGCGCCAGGGCCGTCCCGAAGTGATCTGCGGACAGGGCGTCGCGCCGGCGGGTGCGACCATCGCCCATTACCGGGCACTCGGCCTCGACATGGTGCCGGGCACGGGACTGTTGGCCGCCTGCGTCCCGGGCACCTTCGAAACCTGGATGCTGCTGCTGCGTGACTACGGCACGCTTTGGCTCGCCGACGTGCTGACGCCTGCAATCGAATATGCCCAGAACGGTCATCCGCTGGCCGAGCGCGCCAGCGCGACAATCGCGTCGGTCGCGGAATTGTTCCGGGTCCATTGGCCGACGTCGGCGGCGATCTATCTGCCGAATAACGCCGTGCCCACGCCCACGGCGATCTTTGCCAACACGACGCTGGCACGCACCTATGCGCGGATCCTGGCGGAGGCCGAGAGCGCCGGCCGCGATCGCGTGGCGCAGATCGAACGCGCCCGCGCGGCCTGGTCGCGGGGTTTCGTGGCGGACGCAATCGATCGGTTCTGTCGCACGCAGGCGGTCATGGATGTGTCGGGTGAGCCGCACCGCGGCGTCCTGACCGGCGCCGACATGGCGGCGTGGCAGCCGTGCCTCGAGCAGCCGCTGACCTATGACTACGGACGCTACACGGTCTGCAAGGCCGGCGTCTGGAGCCAGGGGCCGGTGCTGCTGCAGCAGCTCGCGCTGCTGAAAGGGTTTGACCTCGATGGACTCGATCCGGCGGGCGCCGAGTTCATCCACCTGCAGGTCGAATGTGCAAAGCTCGCCTTTGCGGATCGCGAGGCCTTCTATGGCGACCCGAAGTTTGTCGAGGTGCCAATCGACATCCTGCTGTCGGATTCCTACAACGCGCAGAGGCGCAAGCTCGTGACCGACCGTGCTTCGTTCGAGCTCCGCCCGGGCGAAGTTGCTGGATTTGGTGCCAAGGTCGGCGTGCGCCGAGCCGCAATGGCGACCCTGGCCGCCGGTGCCGGCGAGCCAACCGTCGGCCGCCTAGGCGAGGTCGTGGGCGACACCGTGCACTTCGATATCATCGATCGTGCCGGCAACATGGTGTCATCGACGCCGTCCGGCGGCTGGCTGCAGTCCTCGCCCGTGATCCCCGAGCTCGGCTTCTGTCTCGGCACGCGTGCGCAGATGTTCTGGCTCGAGGACGATCATCCGGCGTCGCTCGCGCCCGGCAAGCGTCCGCGCACGACGCTGACGCCCACCTTGGCGTTGCGCGACGGCGAACCGTACCTCGCGTGGGGGACCCCGGGCGGCGACCAGCAGGATCAGTGGACGGCGCAATTCTTTCTGCGCCACGTCCACGCGGGTCTCAACCTGCAGGAATCAATCGACGCCCCGGCCTGGCACTCGGAGCATTTCCCGATTTCGTTCTGGCCGCGCGCCGCGCGCCCGGGCGTGCTGGTGGTGGAGAGCCGCCTGACCGAGGCGACGATCAAGGCGCTGCGCGCGCGCGGACACGAGGTCGAGGTGGGGCCAGCGTGGTCCGAGGGGCGCCTGACCGCGGCGTCGAGAATAGGCCCTCGGCGACGGGCGGCGGCCAATCCGCGGGGCATGCAGGGTTATGCCGCCGGGCGCTGAGTTAGCGACTGACTGGCTATTTTGATTTGGTATTGTTTTTACCCGGCGTGGCGCCGCGAACGTCGGCCCACGGGTCCTGTTTGGTCTCGGCGTTCGGAATCTTATCAAGCCCGGCCTTATAGGCCTTCTCGGCCTCGGCAGCCTTTTGTTCCCGCCGTTGCTTGTCTGCAGCCTGCTCGTTTTGCCCGCGCTTTCCCGCCCCGGTCAGGCCCTGGGCATGGGCCGAGAGCGTCAGCAATGCGGTTGTCACAATCACCAGGAGCACTCTCACCCGCATCCTCCATCGTTGCTGCGCCGGACGAGTGTAGTCTGCTAACGTCAAAGTCTGGAAGCATCTTGCAGGCAAAATTGGGACGCGGCGATGGCGTCGCGTCTCGCACCAGGGAGGAATGGCGTGTCCTTTCTGCCGGCAACCCGCGCGTGCTTGCGGCGCCGCCTGATCCTGGCCTTGCTGGTGGTTGCGAGCGCAGCGCAGGCCGCCGAGCCATTTCCCGGCCGGCCAATCCGGCTGGTGGTTGGTTTCGGGGCGGGCGGCCCGACCGACATCCCGGCACGCTTCATCGCCGAAAAACTCGGGGCGCGGCTTGGTCAGAATGTCGTGGTCGAAAACAAACCGGGCGCGGGCGGCATGCTGGCGACGCGCGATGTGCTCTCGCAGCCGGCCGACGGCCAAACGCTGCTGCTGTGCACGCACTTCGAATCGATCAACACGGTGCTCTACCGCAATCCCCAATACGCCCTGCAGGATCTCGCACCGATTTCGCTGATTGCGAAGTACTACTATGGGCTCGGGCTATCCAACGCGATTCCCGCCGACACGTTCGAACAGTTCGTCGCATATGCAAAAGCGCATCCCGGCGAGGTCGGCTACATCTCGATCGGGATCGGCTCCGCGCAGGAGATCCTGGCGCGCCAGCTCGAGCGCCTCGCCGGCATGACGATGAACCGGATTCCTTATCGGGGCGGCCCGCAAGTGATGCAGGACCTGTTGTCGGGCATTGTCCATTTCTATGTCGCGCCGACACTGCAAGTATTGCCGCAATACGAGAGCCGGAAGCTCAAGGTTCTCGCGGTCTCGAGCCCGCAGCGGCTCGATGTCGCCCCTGAGATTCCGACCTTGCTCGAAAAGGGAATCGACTTCGTGCGCTATGGCTGGCTCGGAATGTGCGCGCGCGCTGGGACGCCGTCGTCCATCATCGATCAGTTGAACCGCAACATCGTCGCGATCGTGGCGACGCCGGAATATCAGGCGCTGATTGCGAAGTCGGGGTCGATGCCGATCTCGTCGTCACCCGCGGAGCTTGCCGGCGTGCTCACGCAAACCGTTGACGACGTCGCGGCGACCATCCGCGAATTCGGCATGCAGCAGGATCAGTAGCCTTTTGTTGGAGCATGATCATGTCCGAAAACCGGTACCCACTTTTCGGGATCATGCTCTAGCCTTTGTCGGTATGGCCCCAGATGCTCGCCCAGTCGTTGCCGGCCATGTCGGTCACGCGCCCGTCGCGATCGAAGAACTTGTTGGGCACCTGGAAGATCGCCAGCATCAGGCCACCCTCCGGGCACCAGGCCACGTGACGGCTCCCGACCTCGCGCCACACGAATTCACCGGGACCGACCTCGAGACCGGCGGCGGGCCCTTCCTTGTCGACGAGTTTGCCCTCGATCACCCAGGTCTGCTCGATCTGCACGTGCTCGTGATCCGGTAGAACGGCGCCGGGCGCAAACCGCATCAGTGCGGTAACGAGCCCGGTCTTCCGATCGAGCAGCAGGGTCTTTGCCTCGCAGCCCGGGAAGCGGGTCTTTTGCCACTCCATCTCCGCGGGCCGAACGACGTGCGAGTGCTGATCGGCGGCGGCCGAGGCCGCTGTCGGCGCTAGCGTGGCTGTTTCCATTTGATCCTCCCTTGTTTTAGCTCGCCGGCGGTGCCACCGCGGCATCGGGCTGGTTGCTGCGCTTGAGCGCATCGGCCACGAAACCGTTCGCCTTCATCTCCTCGATGAAGGCCCCAAGGTAGCGCGCACCCGCGTCACCACGGCCCTTGGGCGTACCCATGGCCTGTCGGATCTCCATGAAGCGCCCGTCCAAGATGCGCACGTTCGGGTTGGTCTTGGCGTAGGCGACGAGCGGCTGTTTCACGCCGCCGGCCGCGTCGAGTTTATCCTTGACGAACAGCGCAATGCCATCGTCCCCGCGCACCAGGGTCGCATGCTTGAGGGTGCGCGTCAGAAAAAGGTCGTAGGCCGAGTTCCGGCTGACCCCGATCCGAATTCCGTCGCGATCGACGTCGGCGACGCTGGCGATCTTTGAATCCTTCGGCACCATGTAGACGCCTTCGATAAGAACATAAGGCGCCGTGAACGCGATCTCATTCGCGCGCACCGGCTCGATCGCCAAAAACATCACGTCGAGCGCGCCGGTTTTGACCGCCTCGAACACCTTGCCGGCGGCGTCGAACGGAACCAGCTCGACCGGGACGCCCAGCCGCTGGCCGAGTTCGCGTGCGAGGTCGGCGGTGATGCCTTTCGGCTGCCCAGTCGCCGGATCCTTCTGCGCCAACACCATGTTGCCGAGATTGATTGCCACGCGCAGCTTGCCGGTCGGCGCGAGGTCTTTGAGAACGTCAGGCGAAACACTGGTCATGGGCTGCCTTTGTTGCGAGGGAGGACTGGCGGTCTGCGCGAACGCCGGGGAGGCGGCGATGGCGGCGAGGATCACGGCAGCGCAAGCAATCTTGGCCATCTGCTCCTCACGCCCCGGTATGTTGCTTATCCTATCGGTCGCCGGGCCGGCGGGGCAACGGCGCATGGGCGCGTCGCGAAAAGCCGTCGTGTGGCATACATGCATGCCTCTCCGACTCAATCGGGCATCCATGGTCAAAACAGCGATAAAAACCTCGTCTATTCAATATGCTGTCATGGATGCCCGGATTCGCGAAAATTGGGCATCCATGGTGGCATCCATGATCACCTTTGCGATGCCGGAACGCGGCCAACCGACCGGGGCAATGTCATGACGCAACGGGCGCACATTCGAACGCCGGTTCTGGATATCGCTTACGAGACCAGCGGCCCGCCGGCTGCGCCCGCGGCCGTGCTGTTGCACGGTTTCCCCTACGATCCGCGCAGTTTTGACGAGGTCGTGTCGATCCTCAACGCCGCCGGGCTTCGTACCGTCGTTCCCTACGTGCGCGGCTATGGCGGCACCCGTTTCCTTGCCGACCATACGGTACGATCAGGCCAGCAGGCCGCGTTCGCGCACGACACGCTTGATTTGCTCGATGCGCTGGACCTTGAGCACGCAATCCTCGCGGGATTCGACTGGGGTGCGCGGGCGGCCTGCATCGTCTCGGCGCTCTGGCCGGCGCGCGTACGCGCGCTCGTCACCTGCTGCGGTTATCTCATTCAGGATATTGCAAACGCTGGAAAGCCCGCCGATCCCGAACAGGAACGCCGCTTCTGGTACCAATACTACTTCAACACCGAGCGCGGCCGCGCCGGGCTCGCCGCCAACCGTGCTGCGTTCTGCCGGCTGCTCTGGCAGTTGTGGTCGCCGACCTGGGCCTTCGACAAGGCGACCTACGCGCGCAGCGCCGCCTCGTTCGACAACCCGGATTTTGTCGACGTGGCCGTCCACTCCTACCGCCATCGCTTGGGCGCTGCGCCGGACGACCCACGCTATGCGCAAACCGAATCGCGGCTCGCCGGGTTGCCCAAGATCAGCGTCCCGACCATCACGCTCCACGGCGCGGTCGACGGCGTTATCCCGGCACGGACCTCCGAGGGCCACGCACGCCATTTCACGCAGCGTTATGAACGCCGGGTGCTTGACAACATTGGCCACAACGTCCCGCAGGAAGCGCCGCGCGCATTTGCGCAGGCGATTTTGGACCTGTCTAAATGAGCGCGACGTCGCCGGTAGTGCTTTGAGGAGTGACTGATGCGAGCGTGGTTGAAACGGTGGGGGTGGGCTTGCCTCGGTGTTATGGCATTGCTTGGCGTGTCGGCGCTCGCCAGTCACGCGGCCGAGCCGTTCACGATTACATCGTCCGCCTATCAGGACGGCGACGCGTGGCCATCGAAATTTGCTGGGTCTGATCCGAGACGCACCAATCCGCCGTGTCCGGGCCAGAACGTCTCGCCGCCGCTCGCCTGGTCCAACGCGCCCGCGGGGACCAAAAGCTTCGCCATCCTGATGTACGATCCGGACGGCCGCAACGGGCTCGGCTCCGGCCATTGGGTCGCCTACGACATCCCGCCCGGCAAGACGTCGTTCGCGGAAGGCGAGGCGAGCGTTCCGCCGCACGGCTTTGTCGGGGGCCGGAACAACGTCGGGACCGGTCACTATTTCGGCCCGTGCGGGTCGGCGGGCGGTTCATTCCACCACTACGTCATCACCGTGATCGCGACCGACGTCGAGCCGGGGAAGCTCAAGCCGGGCCTTACCCGCGACGAGTTGTTGAAGGAACTGCAGGGCCATGCGTTGGCGGCTGCAAGCATTGTCGGGCGGTATCGGCGGCCGTCCCCCTAGCAGCTATTGGGGAACGATCGTCCCAATCAACAAGTGTCTAGCATCGTCTAGCATCGTCTACCGAGTTGTTAATTAGCCCCATTTCATGGGCGCAACTCACAACTTGTTTGTTGTTGATCGGTCCAGCATCGTCTATCATCGTCAAGCATAAGCTAACAGTGAAAACGTAGCCCAGAATGTAGCCTGGGCACTGGATGGGACCCATGGCCAGGCTTACGGATCTTCGTTGCAAGACGGCACCAGCAGGCACGTATTCGGATGGCGGTGGACTTCTGCTGCGCGTGCGGACGAACGCCGCTGGCATCACCACCAAGGCGTGGACCTATCGCTACACGGTCGATGGCCGACAGACTTGAGCCGGCTGGCGTAAGGCTCGACGCCGGCGAGCGCAGCGTCCCAAATTCATCGCGATCTGATCATCACGCTTGCGGCCGAGAACAGGCTGCCAGCGGTTTACTCTGACCGGCTTTTCGTGACCGATGGCGGCCTGATCTCTTACGGGGCCGACTATCCCGACCTGTACCGGC
>JBPYFJ010000150.1:0-2789 GCA_051985675.1 Xanthobacteraceae bacterium
CTGCGAAGCTGCTGCGAGATTTCACCTGGCGGATCGGCGCCGCCGCGCGCGCCCACGTGCTCTACTTCGATTATCGGCTCGCCCCCGAGCATCCGTTCCCGGCGGCGCTCGAGGATGCGGTCGCGGCTTATCGCTGGCTCGCCGGCCGTTTCGATGCCCGCAGGATCGCCTTCATCGGGGATTCGGCGGGCGGCGGTCTGGCGCTGGCCACGCTCTATAAGCTACGCGATGAAGGTTTTGCGTTACCGGCCGCCGCAGTCGCGATTTCGCCCTGGACCGACCTCGCGCTGACCGGCCCGTCGCTGCAGGCGAACGCGGCAGCCGACCCGATGCTCAACATCGCGAACCTCCCGACGCTCGCGAACGACTATCTCGCCGGCGCCGATCCGCGCCATCACTACGCCTCTCCGCTCTACGGCGACGCCTCCGGGCTGCCGCCGATACTGATTCACGTCGGCAGCGACGAGATCCTGCGCGACGATTCGACCCGAATGGCCGAGAGATTGAAAGCGGCGGGATCCGACGTGGAAATCGAAGTGTGGCCGCGCATGCCGCACGCGTGGCATCTGTTTGCACGCATCATACCGGAGGGCCGTCAAGCGCTGGCGCGGATCGGCACGTTCCTGCAGCAAAGGCTCTGACGCTCGCCGCTGGGATGGCGGGCTAAGATTTGCTCGCGCGCGAATGTCGTGCTTTCGCTTTACGCAGCGCGACGAGGTAAGAAGCCGAACCACCTTCTCATGCACGCATGGTCCTTCGCCGTTTTTGCAAGGAAGTTGTCCTTGCAGGCTTTGCGGCAGAAGCGCAGGCCCCAATGGTAATGACAGACAAGGCCGAATTTTCCACCACAATAGGAACAGCGGTTCTCCGACTTAGTCATGACGCTCTCCTCCGGGCTGCAGGCATCGGCACGGCGGCGAATTTCGTTGACCCGTCTAGCTTCAACTCCATCAGCGCTGCGCGCTTGCCGGCAACGCGGCGGGGCGCTGGCGGTCAGGTAAGCACGCTGCATTGCCGCGAGATGTCCGCCGAATTAACGTTTCGCAATCAAGTCGGCGAACAGACCGTCCGTATCACTCAACGTGTCAGGCCGGGCAGTCGCCGGCCGTGCGGCCGCCTCAAATGTGGGTGGAACCGGCTACGTACTCGGTGGATACGGGCGGAGCGGCGCGGCGTTTTCGAAACTGCGCTTCCTCGGCGTCGTCGGCGCAAAACTCCGAGCAAAAATGCTGCCCGGCGGACGTGCGCCAGACTTCCACGTAGCCATCGCGGGGGCGGAACGGCTCGCCGCAGAACATGCAGCAGCGCGGGCTGCCGTTGATGAGATACCTGCTGCTCGTGAGCATCGGAATCTCTCCACCAACTTGGGGTATCTCAATGGTGCGTCGTGATTCGTTAATGCTTGACTAATTTGCGCCTGCGCTGCCAAGCCGCTCGGAACGACGGACTCAGGTGGTTGCTGCGCTCGAGCACGCAACCCTTCGCGCCACGCCCGCGTTTTGCAGCTCTTGCTGCCGTCCGAAGCTCCCCGCCGCGTATGTGGCAAATTAACCACACCCAGACGAAATCTCGTCGCGCCGGCGAATTTGGCCGTCATCGGGCCATGGTTTGCACCCCCAGTACGGGTCGGACACCGGGGTGGGGGGAGTGCGAATGTCTTCCATCAACAGCTCTTGGCGCGCAGGCAGCGCGCATCGTATCGGTTGCGGCCCGCGCTTGGCGCTGCGGTTGCTCGCTGCCGGGCTGACGGCGGCAGCGCTGGCGGCCTGCGCGCAGCAGCCGCCCGTGATGACCAGCAGCCGTCCGGCCGTGCAGGAGGGCGCCCGCAAGGCGGTCGCCCGCCATCGCGTGCCCTCGATGGTCGCTAGACATCATGCGGAGCCCACAAGCGAGCAACAGAGCGCGGGGACGAAAGGCGCGAGCTATGGGCTTGCGAGCTTCTACAGCTACGACCCGCACACGGCGAGCGGCGAGAAGTTCGACAAGAACGAATTGACCGCCGCCCACCGCACATTGCCGTTCGGGACGCGGCTACGCGTCACCGACGTCAATACGGGACGCTCGGTGACGGTCCGCGTCAACGACCGCGGCCCGTTCGTTCGCGGCCGCGTCGTGGACGTCTCGGCATCCGCCGCCCAATCGCTGGGCATCACCGGAAAAGGCGTGGCCAAGGTCAAGGTCGACGTCGTCGAAGCTGCCGCAAAATAGCCTTCCTGCGTCGCGAACCGGCCTTTCGGAGACCGCACCCGCGTCGTTTCGGGCTATTGCACGAGCTCGTAGAGCTTGACCTCCGCCTTCGCCCCTTTCAGGCCGCGCGTATGCCGCACGATCTCCTTGTGGGCATCGCTGTTGCGATAGGCCTCGATCGCGGCTTCCGAATCCCATTCCGAGTAGGAGATGAATTCGGGAGCGTCTCGACAGCGCAAGAGCTTTTCCGAAACGCAGCCCTTTTGCTGAATCATGAGCGAAGCGCATTCCGTCTTCCAGATCCGCACAGCGTTTTCGGCCTCGGACGGATCGATCTTGATGTGGATGAGGCGAATGATCGACATTGGCGTCTCTCCTGACACGGTCACCACCATAACCAACGATGTCATGACAAGGCAGGGTGCGCGAGCGCTTGCGGCGCGTCAAAGACGCGCGTGAACGCGCCTAAGCCGCGCAGAAGCGGCGCGCGCAAACGACTACTGCGCGCGACGGCGCTTACGCAGATCGCGCAAGAACGTCCACTTGGGGGCGTCTCCAAATTCCCCCGCGAGCCAAAGAACGAAACCTCCGAACGCCAGAAT
>JBPYFJ010000151.1:0-3668 GCA_051985675.1 Xanthobacteraceae bacterium
ATAGACGTTGATGCCGACGAAATCGACCGGAGTAGCGATCACATTCATGTCGCCGGCGGCGACCTTGGGGGCGTCCGCGCCGACGGCCGCCAGGAAGGGGTCGCGGTAGCGACCTTCCATGATCGCAGTCAGGTAGGGCGCATTGAGCTCGCGGGTCGCGAGTTCGGCCGCCGCGATGTGCTCGGGCGTCTCAATGACGGGCACGCAGACGCTGACGTTCTCCGCCGGCCCGATTTGCGTGCCGGCGCGCGAGCGTGCACGGATTGCATGGGCGGCAAGCCCATGTGCGAGCAGCGCGTGATGCCGGACTTGGTTCAGCCGGCCGGGCGGCAGCTTCAATCCGGGCGCGAATACCCCGCTCGCATGGCCCAATTCGACGAACGCCGCGCACTCGTTGAGGGTGAAGAAGTGTCTCGCGCGGTCGCTGAGTTTTTCCGCGACGTATCCGGCATAGTCCGCGAAGGCCTCGGCGGTGTCGCGGGTTTCCCAGCCGCCGCGATCCTGCAGCGCCTGCGGCAAATCCCAGTGGTAAAGCGTCGGGAACGGCGCGATGCCGTTGGCGAGGAGGTTATCGAGGAGCCGGTCGTAGAAGTCCAGACCTTTGGGATTTGGCGCGCCGGTGCCCTGCGGGAATACCCGCGGCCACGAAACCGAGAACCGATACGCAGTGGCGCCGAGCGCCTTCATCGACGACACGTCGTCTCGATATCGGTGGTAGTGATCGGTGGCGACGTCGCCATTATCGCCGTTGCGGATCTTTCCGGGCGTGTGTGTGAACGCGTCCCAGATCGACGGGCCGCGGCCATCCTCGGTGACGGCGCCTTCGATCTGATAGGCGGCGGTGGCGGTGCCCCAGAGAAATCCCGCGGGAAAGGCGCGCGAGGCTTCGCAGGCGACGGCTGCACCGTCGCGCGTGTGAGTGAGCGGGGCGGCGGTCGCCGAAGTCCCTAGGACTGACGCACCGACCATGGGGAGCTGGCGTCGCGTGAACTTCCTGGGCATGGCCGGGCCTTTGTGGTGCCTCTGAACTCTACTGCAATCCCAGTGCGGCCTGGATATCCTCTTTGCCGCGGTCCAGTTACTCCGCTCAGTTGTCGTTGAGGGGCTCACGGATGAAATTCGGCTCGAAGTTGGAGCGGCTGCGCAGCTCATTGCGGAATTCAGCCGGCATCATCGTGTTTGGAATGGAAGACGGCACGGTTTCCATCTTCGGCTTGATCTTTGGTGTCGCCGCTACGACCAGCGACACGAAAACGGTGCTGATCGCCGGAGCGACCGGCGCCGTGGCGGCGGCCGTGTCGATGATGGCCGGCGTCTATCTCGACGCGGAGACGACACGCGATGAAACCCAGGCACTCCGCTCGCCTGCGTACGATGCCGCCGACTCCGCGAGATCGCTTTCCAACCGCCTGGCGAAGGCCGGCCTCACCTCTGAGCAATCCAACGCCATCGCCGTTGCCGTGCAAAATGATCCCGTCGCCACGCGTGGGCTCTTGCGCGCCCTGCAAGGCGCGCCGGAAACGCCGCTAAATCCCTCGGAGCAGGCGCTGTGGATGCTGCTTGCGGACTTTCTCGCGGCCGCCGTCCCAATCCTGCCGTTCGTCTTCTTACCCATGCTGCAGGCGAGGATTGCTTCCGGGGCAGTCACGTTGGCCCTGCTGATCGGTCTTGGCATCGGCCGCGCACAAATCGCGAGACGCAATCCCATTCGCACGGTGCTGGAGACCGTTTCGATCGGAATCGCCGCGGCGCTTGCTGGGGTCGCAATCGGGGTGCTGATCGATCACCTGTTCGCCCGCTAAATGGCGCGCCGCGGGGCGCGGATGGACCTCCCGCCGATGCTGTTTGCCCGGCTACGACCGGACGCAGTTGAAGCGATAGACCACACGACTGCCCTTGACGAGATGCTTCTCCGCGACTTCAGAGTCCTTGAGCTGTGCGTTCCTGCCTTCCCTTTGACAGTATTGTTGGGCCATGTCGGTCATCGCTTGTTGCGAATAAGCCTTTGTCCAGGCCCAGAGCTCAATACCCTCGGCGGTGGTATCCAGAACTCGCATCTGATCATCAGCGGCGCACCCGCACAGAGCAACCGACAGAAGCAATATCGCGCCCCTCATGGTTCTCCCCATCGCGCGTCAGGTTGGCTTTTTGCCCACTACTCGCACCTGTAACGCACGGATGCCAGTATAGCGCAACACGCACTAACTAACATGCCTACATTCCGAGATAAGCCCGCCGGATTTCCGGCTTCGCTGCGAGGACCGAAGGCCGCCCCTCGGTGAATACCCGTCCTTCGGCGAGGACATAGGCATAATCACTCACCGCCAAAGCGAGATGCACGTTTTGTTCGACAAGAACAATGGTCAGCCCCGCTTCTTTGAGCTTCTTGAGCGTCATAAACAACTGATAGACCAGCACCGGGGCGAGGCCGAGCGACATTTCGTCGACGA
This sequence comes from Xanthobacteraceae bacterium, assembly GCA_051985675.1. GTDB lineage: Bacteria > Pseudomonadota > Alphaproteobacteria > Rhizobiales > Xanthobacteraceae > JAFAXD01. The sequence continues at coordinate 2,451 of JBPYFJ010000151.1, forward strand.
TAAGGATTTTGGGATCCGACATCAGGCCGCGCGCGAGCGCCAACATCTGCTGCTCGCCGCCGGAGAGCGTGCCGGCGATCTGCCGCCGCCGCTCCGCCAGGCGCGGAAACAGGCTGAAGGCTTGATCCAGCCGTTGCGAATATTTGCGCGCGGCGCGTTTGGAAAACGCGCCGAGCTCGAGGTTTTCGTCGACGGTCATGGCGCTGAACAACTGGCGGCCCTCCGGGACCAAGGCAAAGCCGCGGGCGGACTTTACGTTGGTCGGCAGCCGCGTCACGTCCTCGCCTTGGAACGTCACCCGCCCGCCCCAGGGGGTGATTGTGCCGGCGATGGCGCGCAGCATCGTCGTCTTCCCGGCGCCATTGGCGCCCACGATCGCGGTCAACTGCCCGCTTCCCGCATTGAGCGACACGCCCCAAAGCACCTGGACCTCGCCATAGCCGGCCTCGAGCGCATCGACCTCAAGCAGCGCGTCGGGCATCGCTCAGGTCCCTCTCTGCAGCTCGGCAGCGAGCTTGGGATCGCCGAGATACGCCTCGATCACCCGCGGGTTGCGTGACACCTCGCTCGGCAGTCCCTCGGCCAGCTTTTCCCCGAAATCGAGCACGACGATCCGGTCCGACAGGCTCATGATCGCCTGCATAAGATGTTCGATCATGAGGATCGTCACGCCGCGTGCGCGGATACGACCGATAATGCCGATCATGTGCTCGACCTCGGTCGGATTGAGGCCGGCCAGCACCTCATCCAGCAGCAGCAGCCAAGGCCGGCCGGCGAGCGCGCGAGCGAGCTCCAGGCGCTTTTTTGCAGCGATGGTCAAATGCATTGCCAAGGTGGCGCGGCGATCCTCGAGACCGGCGATCACGATCGCCTCATGCGCCGCTTCGTGGGCGCGCGCCAGCGGCAGGTTCTCGCGGCCGAAACAGGCGCCGACCATGCAGTTCTCCAGCACGGTCATATTGGTGAGCGGCTGCACGATCTGATGCGCGCGGGCAAGCCCATAGCGGGCGATGTGGTACGGCTTTTTACCGGCGATGTCGGTGCCGTCGAATACGATGCGCCCGGCGTCCGGCGTAAACACGCCGTTGATCAGATTGAAGAGCGTGGTCTTGCCGGCGCCATTGGGTCCGATCAATCCGACGATTTCGCCCCGCTCCACCGCGAAGCTGACGTCGTTGACCGCCTTTAGCCCGCCGAACCGCTTTTTCACTCGGTCGA
>JBPYFJ010000152.1:0-97392 GCA_051985675.1 Xanthobacteraceae bacterium
CGTGGAGCGCCGAACGGCGCAGACGCACCCGATCGCAAGGGTGCGTTCCGCGCCTTGAGCGCGGACAAGAACTCGCTTAGCGCCGTCTCGGCGCTCCACTCCCCTTATTGTGGGGACGGAAAAAGAGGGCGAAGGGCGGCCCGGCGCCAAGTTTCACCGGGACGCGGAGCGTTGGCTCTTTGCTGTTTGAAATTGTGAACCCTGTCGCCCATCCTTCGAGACGCCCTCGCTTCGCTCGGGCTCCTCAGGACGAGGACGGAGTTTGCGGCTGCGTTCGCGTTCCAAGCAACACACTCCGACCTCATCCTGAGGAGCCCGAGCGAAAGGTCCCCGCGCGCTCGCGCGCGAGGACCCCGAAACGAGGGCGTCTCGAAGGATGGCCACACGCAATGAAGGATCGCCACACGCAATGATGGGTCGCGCCCCCCAGCAGCCCTACCCCGCGCGCTTCACCCGCGCGCGCGCCGCCGTGATCACGTCAGGCACCGCCGCGTCGTTGCCCGGCGCCATGATGTGCACGCCCGCAACGCCGGGGATCTCGGCGATCTCCTCGATGTACTCGACGCAGATGCGCCGGCCCTCGGCGGCCGGATCCGCCGCCTTCTCCATGCGCTCGATCATCGCGTCCGGAATGATGGTGCCAAACAGGTGATTGCGCATCCAGTGCGCGGACTTCGCCGAGCGCAGCGGGTTGATGCCGATCAGCATCGCCAGGCCGGGCAGCACACCAGCCTCGGCCAGCCGCGCCATATAGCGGCGCAGCACGCCGGCATCCATGCAGAACTGGGTCTGCGCAAAGCGCGCACCGACCGCAATCTTGCCCTTGAGCCCAGTCGGCTGCCAGTCGGGCTTGGGATCGATCGGCATGTCAGCGGCGCCGATCAGGAACGGAACCGCGCCCGCGACCTTGGTGCCGGTCGGCAGCTGGCCGTCGGACCCGATCATGTGCGCGGTCTGCGACAGGGTTTTGGAATCAAGATCGAACACCGCCGTGGCGTCGGGCTGGTCGCCGGCCGAAGGCTTGTCGCCGGTCAGGATCAGAAGATTGCGGATGCCGAGCGCAGCCGCGCCCATGAGGTCGCCCTGCAGGCCGATGCGGTTGCGGTCCCGGCAGGTCAACTGCAGGATCGGCTCGATGCCGGCGTTGCGCAGGATCGCGGCCGCCGCCAGCGCCCCCATATGGGCGCGCGCCCCCGCCCCGTCGGTGACGTTGACCGCGTCGGCCAGGCCCTTGAGCGGCGCGGCCTTCGCCAAAAGATCGCCTGGATCGCACGAGATCGGCGGCACCACCTCCGCGGTCATCACGAAGCGCCCGGAACTCAGGCGCGCTTGCAGGCTCGGTTCGGTGGTCTCGGCCATCGTGGGATGCACTTTCGCTGGTGGATCGCGGTGGGGGATTGCCGTCCATGTCCTATATGGAGACGGCACGGCGCACAACGAAGGGACATGCAGCGCAAGTGTCACGATTCAGAAGTTCGCCAAACCTTGCGGCACGCTCAACGCGAACTTCGGAATCGAAAGGACACTAGCAAATCTATGATTCTAGTGCTCCTTTTGAACCCGAAGTTCGCAATCGGACTTGCGGCATAGGCATGCGAACCTCGGGTTCGGGGCACTAGCGCAGCCGCGCCATGCGGGACCGGCCTTCCTGGACACTGCCGGACCGCATCGCTAAAACCCGGACTGGAGCGGTCTTGCGTCCAAAAGCGTTCCCGGCGCGACATCGTCCGCGCCCCAAACCCCTAACAATGCGGCGAGACGCGTCGCGAGCGGTAGCTAGTTAATGAGCGGCGTCAACGAGATCAGGTCGGCCTTCCTGAAGTTCTTCGAGCACCACGGTCACACCGTGGTGCCGTCCTCGCCGCTCGTGCCGCGCAACGACCCGACCCTGATGTTCACCAATGCCGGCATGGTGCAGTTCAAGAACGTGTTCACCGGGTTGGAGCGGCGGCCCTACACGCGCGCGGTCACCGCGCAGAAGTGCGTGCGCGCCGGCGGCAAGCACAACGACCTCGACAACGTCGGCTACACGGCGCGCCACCACACCTTCTTCGAAATGCTCGGGAACTTCTCGTTCGGCGATTATTTCAAGGAGCACGCGATCGAACTCGCCTGGAACCTGATCACCAAGGAGTTCGAGCTGCCCCGCGAGCGCCTGCTGGTCATCGTCTATATCGACGACGACGATGCGTTCAACCTTTGGAAGAAAATCGCGGGGTTGCCCGAGCGCAAGATCCTGCGCATCGCAGGCAGCGACAATTTCTGGGCCATGGGTGAGGTCGGCCCGTGCGGGCCGTGTTCGGAGATCTTCTACGACCATGGCGAGCACATCCCGGGCGGACCGCCCGGCTCGCCCGAGGCCGACGGCGATCGCTTCATCGAGATCTGGAACCTGGTGTTCATGCAGTTCGAGCAGATCGCCGAAGGCAATCGCGTCGACCTGCCACGGCCCTCGATCGACACCGGCATGGGGCTCGAGCGCATGGCCGCCGTGCTGCAGGGAACCCATGACAACTACGCGATCGACCTGTTCGGCGCATTGATCCAGGCCGTGGCCGACGCGACCGGGGTCGATCCGGTCGGCCCGCAGAAGGTCTCGCACCGGGTGATCGCCGATCACCTGCGCGCAAGCGCGTTCCTGATCGCCGACGGCGTGCTTCCGGGCAACGAAGGCCGCGGTTACGTGCTCCGCCGCATCATGCGCCGCGCCATGCGCCACGCCGAGCTCCTTGGCGCCAAGGAACCGCTGATGTTCAAGCTCGTGCCGGTGCTGGTGCGCGAGATGGGACAGCCTTATCCGGAGCTCGTGCGCGCCGAGCCGCTGATCACCGAAACCCTCAAGCTCGAAGAGAAGCGCTTTCGCAAGACCCTCGAGCGCGGGCTTGCGATTCTCGACGAGGAGACCAAGGACCTCGGCCGCGGCGCGCGGCTTGCCGGCGAGGTCGCGTTCACGCTCTACGACACCTACGGCTTTCCGCTCGACCTCACCCAGGATGCGCTCAGGCCCCGCGGCATCGACGTCGACGTTGCGGCCTTCAGCGCCGCGATGGAGCGGCAGAAAGACCAGGCGCGTGCATCCTGGGCGGGATCCGGCGAGGCCAAGACGGAATCCTATTGGTTTCCGTTGCGGGAAAAATACGGCGCCACCGACTTTCTTGGATATGACACCGAGGTCAGCGAAGGCGCGGTGGCGACGATCATCCGCGACGGCGCGGAGGTTGCGGAACTCCGCGCTGGCGAAAGCGGCGAAGTGATCCTCAATCAAACTCCGTTTTATGCCGAGTCCGGCGGACAGGTCGGCGACACAGGTTCGATCCGGCGAGCGTCCGATGGAGCTCTCCTCGCGCACGTTCTCGCCACCCACAAACAGGCCGGCGACTTGTTTGTGCACGACGTCAAGGTTGAAAATCACGGGTTGAAGGTCGGCGATTCCATCCGGCTGGATGTCGATCACGACCGCCGAGACGATATCCGCCGGAATCATTCGGCGACGCACCTTTTGCACGAAGCGTTGCGCCAGGTGCTCGGCGATCACGTGGCGCAGAAAGGCTCGCTGGTTGCGCCCGACCGGCTGCGCTTCGATTTTTCGCATCCCAAACCCATGGACGAGAACGAGATTGCGCGCGTCGAAGACCTGGCGAACGCCCAGGTGCTGCGCAACTCCGAGGTCACCACGCACATCATGGCAACCGACGAGGCGATGGAGTCGGGAGCCCGGGCGTTGTTCGGTGAGAAGTACGGCGACGAAGTCCGCGTGGTCGCAATGGGTGAGCCCGATCTGCCCGGCGCCAACGCGCTCGGATGGTCGGTCGAGCTCTGCGGCGGCACCCACGTGCGTCGCACCGGCGACATCGGGCTCGTCACCGTCGTCTCCGAGAGCGGGGTCGCCTCCGGCGTGCGTCGCATCGAGGCGCTGACCGGGCAAGGCGCACGCAAACATGCGAACGCAATCATCGGCATTGCCAACGAGGCCGCGCAGGTGTTGCACGGGACCGTTGCCGACGTGCCGGGACGGGTGACGGCGCTGCTCGAGGAGCGCAGGCGGCTGGAGCGCGAACTCGCCGAGACCAAGAAGAAGCTCGCCATGGGCGGCGGCGCCGCCGGCACGGAGTCCAACATTGTCGATCTCAACGGCACGAAATTCCTGCGCCTGATGGTCAACGGCCTCGCCAACACGGAGCTCAAGTCGCTCGCGGACGAGGGCAAGGCCAAGCTCGGATCGGGCGTGGTCGCGGTCGCCAACACGGCGCCCGACGGCAAGGGCGGGCTCGTTGTCGGCGTCACCACCGATCTCACCGACCGGTTCAACGCGGTCGAGCTCGTGCGCAAGGGCGCCGAGGCGCTCGGCGGCAAGGGCGGCGGCGGGCGGCCCGACATGGCGCAGGCCGGCGGCCCCGATGGCAGCAAGGCCGAAGCCGCGCTCGAGGCGATCGCGGCCGCGATCGGGGGATAGTTGCTCCAAGTGTGACGCTCGTCCGGGGTACGCAACCTCTGCCCGGGGACCACGGTGCTGCAAAACGCCTACGGCCTAGACGACGTTCTAGTGTTTCTCGCCGCCGCCGGCGTCGTGGTGCCGTTCCTGCACCGGGCGCGGCTCGGATCCATTCTCGGATTCCTGATCGTCGGCGTGATCATCGGCCCGTTCGGACTGGGCCGGCTGCAACACGATGTCCCCTGGATCATCTGGGTCACGATCGAGAACCCCGAGCAGGTCGCACCGTTCGCGGATTGGGGCGTGGTGTTTCTGCTGTTCCTGATCGGGCTCGAAGTGTCGGTCGGCCGGCTGTGGGACCTGCGCCGCTACGTGTTCGGCGTCGGCGGGGCGCAGATCGTGCTCAGCGCCGTGGCGATTGCGGCGATCACCCATTTCGCCGGCGTGCGGCTTGCAGGCGCCGTCATTCTGGGACTGTGCCTCGCCCAATCCTCAACCGCGATCGTGATGCAGAACCTCGTCGAGCAGGGCCGCGCCGCGACCCCGCTCGGCCATGTGGCGCTCGCGGTCCTGCTGTTTCAAGATTTGATGGTCATCCCGACCTTGTTCGTGACCGGGATGGACCACCACGCGCCGTTCAACTGGGCCGCGCTCGGCCTCTCGCTCGCGCAAGGCGCCGTTGCCATCGCCGGCATCCTGCTGGTGGGACATTTCGTGCTGCGGCCGTTGCTGCATGGCGTGGTCAAGACCGGCAGCCGCGACCTGATCATGGCGATTACGCTCCTGCTCGTGATCGGTGCCGCCGGCGCGACCACGCTCGCCGGATTGTCGAGCGCGTTCGGCGCATTCCTGGCCGGATTGCTACTCAGCGAGAGCGAATACAAGCATCAGATCGAAATCGATCTCGAGCCGTTCAAGGGACTCCTCCTCGGGCTGTTCTTCATGACGGTCGGCATGATGCTCGACCCGGTGGTGCTTTTCGCACAAGGGTTCGTCATCCTCGCCGGCCTCGTCATCCTGTTCGTCGTCAAGGCGATCGCGCTCTATCTGTCGAGCCGGATCTTCGGGGTTGCGCGCCCGGTCGCGGCGGAACTCTCGCTGCTGCTGTTTCAGGCCGGCGAATTCGCCCTCGTCACAGTCGGGCTCGCACGCGCGGTCGGCGTTCTGACCGAGGCCGTTGCCCACGCGGCGCTCGGCATGATCGTGCTGTCGATGATTGCGACCCCGCTGGTCGGGATCATGGCGCGCCGGCTCGGCGCCTACCTCGATCACGAGGGCCAGATCGGACACGCGGCGAGCCCGGCCAAGGACTATGTCGACCACGTGATCATCAGCGGCTACGGACGCGTCGGCCAGCTGATTGCGCGCATGCTCGAGAGCGAGCACGTGCCCTACATCGCGTTCGACACCAACAGCGAAACCGTGCGCGCGCACCAACATGCGCCCGGCCGCGTGTTCTTCGGCGACGCCGGCCGCGCCGAGATGCTGGAACGGGCCGGCGCCCGGCGCGCGCGCGCTTTCCTGATCACCGTCAACTCCGTCGGCGCCGCCGAACGCGTGACGCGCACCATCCTGAAGATGCGGCCGGATGCGCTGGTGCTCGCGCGCGCTCGCGACGCCGAGCATGCCAAGCGCCTGACCGGGCTCGGCGTGAGCGCCGCGATCCCGGAGACGGTCGAGGCCAGCCTGATGCTCGGCAGCCGCGTGCTCAGCGCGGTCGGCCTGCCCGAAGAGGCGATCATCCGCAGGGTCGAGCTCGTGCGCGAGAGCGAGGCCAGCAAGGTCGGCAAGGCGTAGGGTGGCCGAACGTACGCACGTGTAGCCATCCTTCGAGACGCCCTCGCTTCGCTCGGGCTTCTCCGGATGAGGTCGGGGTGTGTTGGACAGGATGCGAGCCCGGCCACAAACTCCGTCCTCGTCCTGAGGAGCGTCGCGCAGCGACGCGTCTCGAAGGATGGCCACACGCGATGGCTTCGCTCCGCTCAACTCAGCCGCGAGCGCGCTACGCCGCCATCGCCTTGGTGAGGTTGTCGGACACCTGGTCGAGGAACGCGGTGGTGGAGAGCCACTTCTGATCCGCGCTCACCAGGATCGCCAGGTCCTTGGTCATGAAGCCCTGCTCGACGGTGCCGACGGTAACCTTCTCGAGCGTTGCGGCGAACCGCGCGAGCGCCGCGTTATCGTCGAGCTTGGCGCGATGCGCGAGCCCGCGCGTCCACGCAAAGATCGAGGCGACCGAGTTGGTCGAGGTCTGCTCGCCGCGCTGATGCTGGCGGTAGTGGCGCGTCACCGTGCCGTGCGCGGCTTCCGCTTCCACCACCTTGCCGTCCGGCGTCATCAGCACCGAGGTCATGAGACCAAGCGAACCATAGCCTTGCGCGACCGTGTCGGACTGCACGTCGCCGTCGTAGTTCTTGCAGGCCCATACGTAGCCGCCCGACCACTTGAGCGCCGCCGCTACCATGTCGTCGATCAGGCGATGCTCGTAGGTGATCTTCTTCTCGGCGAACTTGTCCTTGAACTCCTTGTCGAAGATATCCTGGAAGATGTCCTTGAACCGGCCGTCGTAGATCTTCACGATTGTGTTCTTGGTCGAGAGATAGAGCGGATAGCCGCGGTTGAGCGCGTAGTTCATCGACGCGCGCGCGAAGTCGGTGATCGACTGGTCGAGGTTGTACATCGACATGGCGACGCCGGCGCCGGGGAACGAAAACACCTCGCGCTCGATTTTTTTGCCGTCATCCCCCACGAACGTCAGCATCAGCTTGCCCTTGCCGGGTACCTTGAAATCGGTCGCGCGGTATTGGTCGCCGTAGGCGTGACGGCCGATGATGATCGGCTTGGTCCATCCCGGCACCAGCCGCGGCACGTTCTTACAGATGATCGGCTCGCGGAAGATCACGCCGCCCAGGATGTTGCGGATGGTGCCGTTGGGCGAGCGGTACATCTCCTTGAGGCCGAACTCCTTCACGCGCGCTTCGTCCGGCGTGATCGTCGCGCATTTCACCCCGACCCCGACCCGCTTGATCGCATTGGCGGCGTCCACCGTGATCTGGTCGTTGGTCTCGTCGCGCTTCTGAATGCCGAGGTCGTAGTAGAGCAGCTCGAGGTCGAGATAGGGATGGATCAGCTTGTCCTTGATGTATCGCCAGATGATCCGGGTCATCTCGTCGCCATCGAGTTCAACCACTGGATTGGCGACTTTGATCTTAGCCATGGAAGGACCTTTCGGAGCGCGTACGGGTGAAAAAGACGGGAGACCGGATGCCGGCGGCGTCGCTATAGCACCGGCGAGCGCGCTGAGAAAGCCGATTGGCGGTTGCCGTGAGTGCCCAAAATGAGGGCGCTGTCGTTCGGAAGCCGCGAACCCTATGACGCGAACCGCGCCTCCACCGGCGCACGGATTTCCTCGAGCCGGTCGTACTGATGCAGGATCGCCGGCAGGTGGCCGTCGCGGGTGCGAATGCGCCCGTCGGCGCCCACGAGGTAGCGGGTGGCCGGCTCGATCCCCATGGTGGCGACGAGCACGTTGTTCTCCACGATCACCGCCGGCACCTCGCGGGTGACGTGGGCGATCAGGTTGTGAAACGCCGTGTCGGCGCCGATCTTGCGCCGGACCGGCAGCGGCACCGCGCGCAGCCGCGCGCTCATGCGGTCGAGATAGGCCACAATCGCCTGCGTGCCGCCGAGCAGCACGCCGCAGCAGCTGATGCGATGCGGCGCGATTGCCTCGACCTCGGCCGGCGCCAGGAACAGCTGCATGTACAGGATGTTTGTCGGTTCGTTGCCGATGGTCTTGGCGGCACCCTCCAGAAAGAAATGACAGTCTTTGCTCATCATGGCGTTGAACGGATGGGCCTGGAAGGCGACGTCGCGCACGTCGCTGATCAGCACCTCGTCGTAGCGCTCGCCGAACTGCTTGAGGTAGCGGGCGAACAATTCGAACCGGTAGGCATGAATCGGGCCGTGCAAACGGCGCACGAACCATACCCGCCTCGGCTCGACGCCCTGGCTGCGCAGATAGGCCGCAAGCTTGAAGTCGGTCGGACCGATCAGCATGACGACCGGTCCGGTAAAGCCCGCGAGCCGCAGCGACTCGACGAAGATGCGCACCTCGTCGACGCTCATCCCGACGGCGGCACCCAGCACCAGACGGCGCTCGTCCGATTGCGACCGATCAACCGGCAAGCGCACCCCCATGATGGCGTGACCGCGCATGCGACATCAACGCCCGGCGCGCGCCTGAGGTTTCGCGCTCAACATGCGGTTGACGCTGGTTTTTGCCCAAAAGGTGGCCCCGGAAGCGGCACATCATCGATGGTTCACCTATAACACGCGCGTATAGAACACGCGCGCCTTGGCGGTCGCCGCTGTGGCGCGGCGCCGCAGATCGGCAGATCGGCGTTCGTCGAGAGCCATGACGGGGAATTAGGGGTCCGATAAAAGGGCGCTATGCCAGGGGCCGGAACCGACAAGACCAAGAATTGGGTGGAGATGGCCGGGCCGGTCGTGATCCTGGTTGAACCACAGCTCGGCGAGAACATCGGCGCGGCCGCGCGGGTGATGGCGAACTTCGGGCTGTCGCGTCTGCGTCTGGTTGCGCCCCGCCAGGCTTGGCCCAATCCGAAAGCCAGCATGATGGCGGCCGGCGCCGACCGGGTGCTCGATGCGGCCGAACTGTTCGACAGCGTCGCAGCCGCGCTCGCAGACTGCGCCTTCGTACTCGCAACCACCGCCCGCGCGCACGATCAGGCCAAGCCCGTGATCGGACCGGAGGCCGCCGCGCGCGAGCTAGCGCCGCGCGTTGCCGCCGGCGAGACCGTCGCCGTCATGTTTGGCCGCGAGCGGATCGGACTTCTCAACGAGGAGGTCGCGCTGGCCGACCGCATCGTCACTTTCCCGGTCAATCCGGCATTTGCGTCGCTCAACCTGGCGCAGGCGGTCGCCGTCATGGGCTATGAGTGGTTCAAGCTCGCCGCCAACGGCACGCTGCCGTTTGTGATGCCGCGCAAATCGGGCTCGGCGCCCAAGGAACAGCTCGATGCGTTTTTCGCTGGCGTCGAGCAGGAGCTCGAGCGGGTCGAGTTCTTTCGACCCGCGGAAAAGCGCGAGACGATGCTGATCAACTTGCGCAACATTTTCACCCGCATGCAGCCGACCCAGCAGGACATCCAGACTTTGCACGGCGTCATCACCGCGATCGCGCAGGGCCGCAAAGGTCCGGCGCGCGGCGGCGTCCTCACCGGCGAGGAGGCTGGACGGCTGCGCGCGCTGATTGCCGAGCACGGCGCTGGCCGCGTTCCCTCCGAGCGCGGGCCAGTGCGCGGGCTTGCACGGCTGTTGCGGCGCAATCCGACCGAGGCCGAGCGCACCCTGTGGGAGGCGATGACGCGCGACCGGCGCTTCGCCGGGCTTTCATTCAAGCGGCAGGTGCCGGTCGGATCCCACATTGCCGATCTGGTATCGTTTCCGCTGCGCGCCGTGATCGATATCCTGCCGGCGGAGGAAAGCAGCGAGGCTCGGGACGCGCGGCGCGCAAGGCACGCTTGGCTCACCGAGCGCGACTACCGGGTGGTCGAGGTTAAGGCCTGCGACATCGATGCCGACCCGGCCGCGGTGCTCAATCGATTGGCCGACATTTTCGCGCCTGGACCGGCGGCGCCATGACGGGATGACCTTGATGCTGCGCGACCTGCTCTACGAGGAGAATTCCTTCGGCGTGTTCGTGCTGGTCACCGTCGTGCTCGGCGGCGGGGCCGCCTGGCTCGCCGGACGGGCGGTGGCGGGCGCCTGGAGCCGCGGCTGGCTGGTGGTGTTCTACGCCATGCTGATCGGCGCCGCGGTGCGGTTCATCCATTTCTCGTTGTTCGATGCGACGTTCCTATCGCCGCATTATTATGCGGTCGATACCGCAATCGCGCTTGCCTTCGGATTTGCCGGTTTCCGGGTCACGCGCCGGCGCCAAATGGCGCGGCAATACGGTTTCATGCGCCGGACCGGAACCGGATCCCAGGCGTGAATATTGCAGGATCGCAACGTGACATTGGCGCCGATTGGCGCTTGAATCGCATTATTGTAGCGCGGCACGCGCAGCCAGAAGGGACAAGCTCATGAAACGGACGAAGGCGACTGGAATCGCGCTTTGCCTCGCGTTGGGTGCCGGCTTGGCGCTCGCGGGTGAGGCGTCGGCCGAGGTCAAGTTCGGAATCGGCGGACCGCTGACCGGCGGCAGTGCGGCCTTCGGGGCGCAGCTCAAGAATGGCACCGAGCAGGCGATCGCCGACGTCAACGCGGCTGGCGGCATCCTCGGGCAGAAGCTCACGAGCGAGCTCGGCGATGATCGCGCCGACCCGAAGGAAGGCGTCTCGGTCGCCAACAAGTTTGCCGGTGACGGCGTGAAGTTCGTGGTCGGACACTTCAATTCCGGCGTCACCATTCCGGCGTCGGACGTCTACCAGGAGAACGGGATCCTGGAGATCACGCCTGCCTCTACCAATCCCAAGGTCACCGACCGCGGCCTGTGGAACATCTTCCGCACCTGCGGGCGCGACGACCAGCAGGGCTCGGTCGCCGGCGACTACATTCTCAAGAACTTCAAGGGCAAGAAGATCGCCTTCATCCACGACAAGACGACCTACGGCCAGGGGCTCGCCGATGCGACCCGCGCAACCATCAACAAAGGCGGGATTAAGGAGGTGCTCTACGAGGGCATCAACAAGGACGACAAGGACTTTTCCGCCGTCGTCTCCAAGGTCAAGGCGTCGGGTGCCGACCTGATCTACTGGGGCGGCCTGCACGATACCGGCGGTCTCATTCTGCGGCAGATGCGCGATCAGGGCATCAAGGCGCCGTTCATGGGCGGTGACGGCATCGCGGACGATGAATTCGCCTCGATTGCCGGCCCCGGCGCGGAGGGAACGCTGATGACCTACGGCCCCGACCCGCGCAGGCGGCCGGAAGCGAAGGACATCGTCGCAAAATTCCGTGCCAAGAACTTCGAGCCGCAGGCCTATACGCTCTACAGCTACGCGGCCGTACAGGTGATCAAGCAGGCGGCCGAAGCCGCGAAATCACTCGACCCCAAGAAGGTTGCCGACCAGATGCACTCGGGGATGAAGTTCTCGACCGTGATCGGCGACCTCGCGTTCGACAAGAAGGGCGACGTGACGCGGCTCGACTATGTGGTCTACGTCTGGAAGAAGAACCCCGACGGCAAGATCACCTATGTGGAGATCGAGTAGGGCCGAGGCTCACCCGATCTTTCCCAGTGCGGGAAACCATTCCAGCAGCCAGAAGCCGGCCTCGGTGATCCAGCCGGTCAGGAAGGCGATGCCGGTCAGCACCAGCAGGCCGCCCATCACCTTTTCGACCACGGCGAGGTGCGCGCGAAAGCGCGCAATCGCGGCCATCACCGGTTCGACCGCGCACGCGGCGATCAGGAACGGAATGCCGAGGCCGGCCGAATAGATCGCGAGCAGGCCGGCGCCCTTGGAGACGGTCTCCTTCGAGGCCGCGACCGCGAGGATCGCGGCCAGCACCGGCCCGATGCACGGCGTCCAGCCGAACGCGAATGCGAGGCCCATGGCGTAAGCGCCCCAGAAGCCGACCGGCTTGGGCATCGCCATCCGCTTTTCCCGCATCAACAGCCCGATCGGGGCGAGCCCCAGGAAATGCAGGCCCATCACGATGATCGCGATACCGGCGAGGATAGCGAGTTGCGGCGAGAACCGCAGCACCAGCGCACCGATCGCGCTGGCGCTGGCACCGAACGCAATGAAGACGGTCGAGAACCCGGCGACGAACAGCGCGGCGGCCACCAGGGTGTCGCGCCACACCAGCGGCCTGGGCTCTTCATCCGCCAGCCGCTCGAGCGAGGTGCCGGCCAGATAGACGAGATAAGGCGGGACGAGCGGCAGAACGCAGGGCGACAAAAAACTTAACAGGCCCGCGATGAAGGCGGCGAGTAGTGAAACGTCGGCGGTCATGCGCCTTCATGCGCGAGCGCGTGCGGGGGCGCAAGCCGCAGCGATCGCGCGCTTGAAGTTGTGAAGGAAGTTGAACGTCAACGCTAACCCCGTTGACCATGCTCGTGAAATGGTTTCCGTTTACGGCTCATCGGAGGCCTCTGGGTGGCGCGCAATCTGATCACCGACGTGCCCGGCGTGCGGGTCGGCAACGCGCAGGATGCGCAACTCGCCTCCGGCGTGACGGTCGTGCTGTTCGATCAGCCGGCGGTCGCGTCAATCGACGTGCGCGGCGGCGGACCGGGAACTCGCGAAACCGACCTACTCGATCCGCAGATGGCGGTCCCGGGCATCGACGCGATCACGCTGTCGGGCGGCTCGGCGTATGGGCTCGACGCCCCGAGCGGCGCGCAGGCCTATCTGCGCGAGCAGGGCCGCGGCTACCAGGTTGGTGCGGCGCGGGTTGCGATCGTACCGGGCGCGATCTTGTTCGATCTGCTCAACGGCGGTGACAAGGACTGGGGCCGCTTTCCGCCGTATCGCGAGCTCGCCTACGCGGCGGCCGCGAACGCGTCCCTCGATTTCGCGCTCGGGAGCGTCGGGGCCGGCACTGGCGCGACCACCGTCAACCTCAAGGGCGGCCTTGGTTCCGCATCCGCGGTCACGGCCGATGGGTTCATTATCGGCGCACTCGCGGCCGTGAATGCGGCCGGCAGCGTCGTGGTCGGCGACGGGCCGTGGTTCTGGGCGGCGCCGTTCGAAGACAACGGCGAGTTCGGCGGGCGTGGCTTTCCATCGCCGCTGCCGCCCGGCGCGCTTGATCCGCGCACCAAAGGCGCGCTGCGCCAGAGCACCGCGCTGGTCGTCGTCGCAACCGAGGCGGCGCTGACCAAGGCGCAGGCCAAGCGCCTCGCGGTCGCCGCCCAGGACGGGCTCGCGCGCGCGAGCTATCCGGTGCACACCTCGCTCGACGGCGACGTGGTGTTCGCGGCCTCAACCGGCGCCAAGCCGCTGGCCGACCCGACCTTCGCGTTCATGCGGCTCGGCGCGGTTGCGGCCAACGTCGTCGCCCGCGCGGTCGCACGCGGGGTTTACGAGGCGACCGCCCTGCCCTTTGCGGGCGCGCTACCGAGCTGGCGTGATAAATTCAGCGGCTGATAGTTACGAAAACCGCTCCGCGCGGAACGGCGTCGGATCGATGAACGGGGTTGCATCGGTGACGAGCTCGGCCAGCAACCGGCCGGTAGCAGCGCCGAGGGTGAGGCCCCAATGGCCGTGGCCGAACGCGAGCCACAGGCCGGTTTGACCCGGCGCTCGGCCGATCACCGGCCGCGAGTCCGCAAAGCAGGGCCGCGCACCCATCCATGGCGTTGGCTCGACCGGATCGCCAAGCGCAAAGAGCTCGCGCGCCGCCGGCAGCACGCGCGCAAGCTGCACCGGTGTCGCCGGCGCATCGCGCGCCGCAAACTCGGCGCCCGTGGTGAGCCGAATGCCCTGCTCCATCGGCGCCAGACAGTAGCCGCCGTCGGCATCGAGCACCGGGCGCGCGAGCGCGGCATTGCCGTTGGCGCGAAAGTGCCGGTGATACCCGCGCTTGATTCCAAGCGGCAGCCGGATGCCCATCGGATTAAGCACGTCGGGCGCCCACGGACCGAGCGCGACCACGCCATGTGGTGCCTCCACGACGCCGCCTTCGGTCGTGACCCGCCAACGATTGCCGTCGCGGCGCAGCGTGCGCGCATCGCCATTGAGCACGATGCCGCCGAGGGCTTCGACGCGCTGCGCGTAGGCGCGCGTGAGCGCGAGCGGATTGCTGAGCGACACCACATCCTTGAGAAAGATCGCGTGCCGGAACACCGGCTCGAGCGAGGGCTCGAGCGCGCGTGCAGCGTTAACGTCAAGGACCGCGGTTGTGATGCCGAACTGCGCTGCGAGCTCGCGCTCGCGCGCGGTCCCGGCGAACGAGCGATCCTGGCGGAAGAGCTTGAGCCATCCGGTCTTGCGCAGGTAGGACGAAACGCCGGATTCCGCCATCAGCGTTTCGTGCTCGGCGACCGCGCGCGCGAAGAACGGCCGCATGACGGTCGCGGTTTCAATGAGGCGCTGCGGCTGCGACCAGGCGTAGAACGCCGCGAGCCATGGCGCGACCTGCGGCAGGAAGCCTAAGTGATAATTCGCCTCCGGCGCGAGCTTGAGAACGATGCGCGCCAAGCGCCCGAGATCGCTTGGAAAGGTCTGCGGAAAAATCGTGTTGCCTTCGATGATCCCGGCGTTGCCGTAGGACGTCCCCTCGCCCGCGCCGGCGCGATCGACGAGCGCAACCGCGAGCCCGCGCTTGGCGAGATGCAACGCAATCGAGGTGCCGACGATGCCGGCGCCCAGGACGAGCACGTCAGTACGGGCCATAAGATCCTCGGAGGGAACGGATCGACGCGCCGCCTTATATATGCTGGCGGATGGCGCCGCCTTCCCACAAGATATGTTGATAGAACAAAGACTTGGTTCTTCGACCTTCGCCCGGTGTCCAGTCTGTGTCCCGGAACCGCAAAGTCCTGGTGGGCTCGCCGGTCACCGATTCCGTGATCCATGTATCATGAGGCGTCCCGGTCGCAACGCACCACTCGCGCGCGATGGTCGAAGAAGAAAGCCCGACCGCGAAGGCCGGGCTTGAAGTAGGGAGAAAGGTCCTGCAATCGCTGCCGGACGGGACTGACCGGCTGAGAGAGGACCGGCACGAATTTAATCCATCAACCCCGGTTGGCTGTGTGACCTAGGTCACGGCTGCTTGCCGGTACCGTGCCGCCCGCAATAGCCTTCCGGCATGGGCCCGAACCGCCGAGCGCAGGACCGCGGTACGTTCCGCAAAGCGGTGCGTTCTGGCACTCAGCAGCCATTTCCCACAAGGCCCGCGACTGGCGAGTTGCTGCATCACCGACTACAAAACCAATGACATGGAGGGGTGGCTGAGTGGTCTAAGGCACCGCATCCCTGATGCGTTATACGGGCAACCGTATCGGAGGTTCGAATCCTCACCCCCTCCGCCAATTCGTCGCCACCCAATGAAAATGAAAAAGCCCCGCCTGCCGACGGAGCTTAGTCTTGGCATAACCTTCAACGACGGGAAAGTCTCAGGCTGTCGTGTGACGGGCCGATGACCGATCGTAGCTCTAGCAAACATCCTTGGCCGTTTCGCGCCCCGATAAAGACCAGCAACGGCTCATCCGCACCGCATGTCGGTATCGAGCGTGATCGAGTTTCTTGTAGTGCCAAGTGAAGGCAGCCGCCGCAGGATGTCGCGCACTCGCACGGGCTGGCATCGGCGGCAATCAACAAGCGTCGGATGAGCTTCTGCAAGCGGCCATCCCTAGGCATTAGGGCAGCACAGGCGCGCTATCGGACGGGTGGGGCGAAGCATCGCTCTATCCTTTGACATATTTTGTGAAAAACCTGCGCCGGATATCCTTTCAACCTAACTGATGAGCGCAACCATGATCATCGCAATCGTTGGGTCCGCCATTGTCGCGGCAATGATGTTCGAGGCACGGCTTGACATATGGCACTGATACTCGCCGATTAGCGGCTGAGGTAACCTTGGTTGCGTACATCGTCCTGCGCTGACGCACCAAAAGGGGGCGGGTGATGCCGAATTGGCCGAACAAAAGGGATGACGCGCAGCATCTTCGGCTTTGACCGACCACATGATGCGGAAAACCAGCGTCCATGTCCGCTTCGGGTCATTAGCGGACATTGCGGCCACAACTCCGAATGTCCGCTTAGGACGCGATGGCGGACGAACTCCAAGCTGTCGTGAAGCTCGACGGTTGCCAGCCAACCGCGGCCGACAATTGCCTGGATGGCCGAGGCTCGGTCAACCGCACCATCAGGAGTCGATTTCGATTCGGTTCTAGGGCGATCCAGCCGCAAATCAACAAATAACGATAAAAAAAGCCCCGCCTTATATAGGCGAGGCGGGCGAATTTGCGGCCTGGCGCACGATCAGGTGGAAAATCCAGGATGCCAGCGCGCGTTGCCCGCAGCGGCAGCGCATGTTACGCGAACCTGGATATTGGAGGAATCGGTGGTCCGGCCACTCTTTGTCGCCCCATCCATTCTGGCTGCAGATTTCGCCCGTCTGGGCGAAGAGGTGCGCGCGATCGATCACGCCGGCGCCGACTGGGTGCATGTGGACGTGATGGACGGTCATTTCGTGCCCAACATCACCATCGGCCCCGATGTGGTGAAGGCACTGCGCGCGCACTCGCGCAAGACCTTCGACGTGCATCTGATGATCGCACCGTGCGATCCCTACCTCGAGGCGTTCGCCAAGGCCGGCGCCGATATCATCACGGTGCACGTGGAAGCCGGCCCGCACATCCATCGCTCCTTGCAGGCGATCCGGGCGCTCGGCAAGAAGGCAGGCGTTACGCTCAATCCCGGCACAGGCGTCGAGACGATCGAGAACGTGATCGACCTCGTCGACCTGGTTCTCGTGATGTCGGTCAACCCGGGGTTTGGCGGGCAATCGTTCATTTCGGCCGCGGTCGAGAAGATCGCGCGCTTGCGGGCCATGGCCGGCACCCGCGAAATCGACATCGAGGTCGACGGCGGCATCACGCCGGAAAACGCGCCGCTGGTCGTGCGCGCGGGCGCCAACGTGCTGGTGGCCGGCTCCGCGGTGTTCCGCGGCGGCAATCCCGACGCCTATCGGGCCAACATCGCGGCGATCCGCAACGCCGCCGCGATCGCGCGCGGAGAGGCGGCGTGACGCGATGATCCCGCGCTACAGCCGACTGCCGATGGCGGCGATCTGGGACGCGAAGACGCGCTACCGGATCTGGTTCGAGATCGAGGCACACGCCGCCGACGCGATGGCGGCGCTTGGCCTGATCCCGAAGGAGGCCGTGCAAACGATCTGGGCCAAGGGCAAGGCCTCGATGTTCGACATCGCGCGGATCGATGAGATCGAGCGCGAGGTCAAGCACGACGTCATCGCGTTTCTTACCCACCTGGCGGAGATCGTGGGTCCCGAGGCGCGCTTCGTGCACCAGGGCATGACCTCCTCCGACGTGCTCGACACCTGCCTCAACGTCCAGCTGGTGCGCGCCGCCGATCTTCTGATCGCGGACCTGGATCAGCTCCTGGCAGCGCTCGAGCGCCGCGCGTTCGAGCACAAGCTGACCCCGATCATCGGGCGCTCGCACGGCATTCACGCCGAGCCGACCACGTTCGGCGTCAAGCTCGCCTACGCCTACGCCGAATTCGCCCGTGCGCGCGAGCGCATCAGGGCGGCGCGGCAAGAGGTTGCCACCTGCAAGATCTCCGGCGCGGTCGGCACCTTTGCGCAGATCGATCCGCGTATCGAAGAACACGTCGCCAAGGCCATGGGGCTGCGGGTCGAGCCGGTATCGACCCAGATCATCCCGCGCGACCGGCACGCCATGTACTTCGCCACGCTCGGCGTCGTCGCCTCATCGGTCGAGCGGCTGGCGATCGAGATCCGCCACCTGCAGCGCACCGAGGTGCTGGAGGCGGAGGAGTTCTTCTCCGAGGGCCAGAAGGGCTCCTCGGCGATGCCGCACAAGCGCAATCCGGTGCTGAGCGAGAACCTGACGGGTCTCGCCCGCATGGTGCGCGCCTACGCGCTCCCGGCGATGGAAAACGTCGCGCTCTGGCACGAGCGCGACATCTCGCATTCCTCGGTGGAGCGGATGATCGGCCCGGATGCAACCGTGACACTTGACTTCGCGCTCGTGCGGCTCACCGGAGTGATCGACAAGCTCATCGTCTATCCGGACAACATGCGGGCGAACCTCGATCGCCTGGGCGGGCTTGTGCACTCCCAGCGGGTGCTGATCGCGCTGACCCGGAAGGGACTATCGCGCGAGGACGCCTATCGGATCGTTCAGACCAGCGCCATGAAGGTGTGGCGTGGCGAGGGGGATTTCCTGAGCTTCCTCAAGGCCGACCCGCAGGTCGCCAGGGCGCTGAGCGCGGCCGAACTCGAGGCGCTGTTCGACCTTGACTACCACCTCAAGCACGTCGACACGATCTTCGCCCGCGTATTTGGGCAGAACCGCAACTAGGATGGTTGGGTGAACGTTCGCGCCGTTTCTTCGCATCCACGGACAAGTCACTGATCCTTAATGATTTCCGTCTCAAACTAGCGTGGCTGAAAATCCTCGCGGGAGCGGTCGTGATGTGGCAGGTCGGGCGTTCCTTGATTGCGCCGCATGGGCGCGCAGAAGTCACCTGATGGCGCAATCAAACTCGGTCTGACGCACGCCCAGATGCGCTCCCCGCCTTCCATTCTGGTGTTTGATTCCGGCCTCGGCGGCCTCACCGTCCTGCGCGAGATTGAGCGCGCGCGGCCGGACGCGGCGCTCGTCTATGTGGCCGACGATGCGTTCTTTCCCTATGGGGCGCAGGAGGAAGCGGAGCTGGTTGAGCGCGTGGTGGCGTTGATCGGCACGCTGATTGCGGACCACGCTCCCGATCTCGTGGTGATCGCCTGCAACACCGCGTCGACCCTGGTGTTGCCGCATCTGCGCGAACGATACGCCGTGCCGTTCGTTGGCACCGTGCCGGCGATCAAGCCGGCGTGCGCGGCGTCGCGCAGCAAGCGGGTGTCGGTGCTCGGAACCCAGGCGACCGTGAAGCGGGAATACACCCGCGCGCTGATCCGCGATTTCGGCCAGGGCTGCGAGGTGAAGCTCGTCGGGTCGGCGCGGCTTGCGGGCGTTGCAGAGGCGGCCTTGCGCGGCGAACCGGTCGATGACCCCGCGATCGCCGCCGAGATCGCGCCGTGCTTTGTCGACGAGGGCGGCCGCCGCACTGACATGGTCGCGCTCGCCTGCACGCATTATCCGCTGCTGCAGGCGTGGCTGACGCGGCTTGCGCCGTGGCCGGTCGCCTGGATCGACCCGGCGCCGGCGATCGCGCGCCGGGTGGTCGACCTCACCGGCAAGCCGGCCGCGGCAAGCGGTCCGCCGGTGCGGGCGATATTCACGTCCGGACAGGCCCCCTCGCCGGCGCTCGCGCGCGCGCTCGCCCAGTTCGGGATCGGAAGCGGGGAGCAGCCGCTGCCAGCGCTACCAGGGCCATTTGACACCGCAGCCGTTTCTTCCTAGAACCCGCCGGCCCGCGGTTGACGCGGGCATTTCGCGACCCGCGGTACGGCCCTCACGCTAGGTCCGGACCTGTCGGTTCAGGGCTGAGAACCCTGGGCAAAGGAGGGCGCGTTTCCTCGTAATCCAAACAACACTGAGGACGCGATGACGAAGCGCAGTGAGGCGAAGTACAAGATCGATCGCCGTATGGGCCAGAATATCTGGGGCCGCCCGAAGAGCCCCGTGAACCGCCGGGAATACGGGCCCGGTCAGCACGGCCAGCGCCGCAAGGGCAAGCTCTCCGACTACGGTGTGCAGTTGCGCGCGAAGCAGAAGCTGAAGGGGTATTACGCCAACATTTCAGAACGCCAGTTCCGCGGAATTTACGAGGAAGCGATCCGGATGAAGGGCGATTCCGGCGCGCACCTGATCGAGCTGCTCGAGCGCCGGCTTGATGCGGCGGTTTATCGCGCGAAGTTCGTGCCCACCGTGTTCGCAGCCCGCCAGTTCATCAACCACGGACATATCAAGGTGAATGGCCGGCGTGTGACGATCGCGAGCTACCGGCTCAAGATCGGCGATACCATCGAGATCAAGGAAAAGTCGCGCCAGCTCGCGCTGGTGCTGGAGGCGACCGGATTGCCGGAGCGCGACGTGCCCGACTACATCGAGGCCGACCACTCCAAGATGACAGCAAAGCTTACCCGGGTGCCGTCGCTGAGCGAAGTGCCCTATCCGACCCAGATGGAGCCGCACCTGGTCGTCGAGTACTACTCGCGCTGATCGCTTGTCTGCGTGCAGTGGCCGCCGTAAGCGACGGCCACGTTGAGGGCGTCCACGCTCAATCAGGCGGACGCGTTTTCCCGCACCGGCACGCCCTTGTCCTTGAAGACCTGCTGCAGCTCGTTGGCCTGAAACATCTCGCGCACAATGTCGCAGCCGCCGACGAACTCGCCCTTCACATAGAGCTGAGGGATCGTCGGCCAGTTCGAGTAGGACTTTATACCCTGCCGCAGCTCGTCAGATTCGAGCACGTTCAACCCTTTGAAGGGCACGCCGAGGTAATCGAGAATCTGCACCACCTGACCCGAAAAACCGCACATCGGGAATTGCGGCGTGCCTTTCATAAACAGCACGACGTCATTGGATTTCACTTCGCTTTCAATGAATTGCTCGATGCTCATCAACATCCATCCTGTGCTTCGCCGGCGGTGATCGGGCGGCGATTCAGCCCCGCGCCATGTTAGCCGTTATGTAGCGCACTTGCGGCCCAATCCCAAGGGGCCGCGGGATGTGCCGTGCCTGCTATGAGGCGCGCCGCTCCACCGGCTTCTGGTGGTGGGTCAGGTTGTGGGCCGTGCCGACCAGCGAGATGTGCGAAAACGCCTGCGGGAAGTTACCGACCTGGCGTCCGCGGTCGTGATCGTACTCCTCGGCCAACAGGCCGACGTCGTTGCGCAACCGCAGCAACCGTTCGAACAGCTGTTCGGCTTCTTGCGTGCGGCCGAGCAGGACGTAGGCGTCCGCGAGCCAGAAGCTGCAGGCCAGGAAAGCGCCCTCGCCGGCCGGCAGGCCATCGTCGACGCGCCCGGTGTCGTAGCGACATACCAGACCGTTCACCACCAGCTTCTGTTCGATCGCTTCCACGGTGGCGCGCACGCGTGGATCTTCGGGCGGTAGAAATCCGGTCGCCGGCAACAGCAGAAGACTGGCGTCAAGCTCGCTGCTGCCATAGGCCTGAACGAAGCATCTGCGCTGCGGGTCAATTCCATTGCGGCATACGTCATCGTGGATTTCCGCGCGAGTGCGAACCCAGTCATCGACCGGTCCTTTGCTGCCGAACTCTTGAATGCTCCTGATGCCGCGATCGAATGCGACCCAGGCCATCACCTTCGAGTAGGTGAAATGGCGGGGCGCGCCGCGAATTTCCCAGATCCCATAGTCGGGCTCGCGCCAGATTGATGCGAGGTGCTCGAGGATTGCCTCCTCGACGCCCCAAGTCGGCTCGCTTTCGGCAAGTCCTCCGCGGCGAGCTTGGTAGAGTGCGTCCATCAACTCGCCGTACACATCGAGTTGCAATTGCCCGTGCGCCGCATTGCCGACGCGCACCGGCTTCGACTTTTCGTAGCCGGCGAGCCACGGCACCTCCCATTCCCACAGCCGCCGTTCCCCGGCGACGCCGTACATGATTTGCAGCTGGGGCGGGCTGCCGGCGACCGCTCGAACCAGCCAGTCGCGCCACGCCAGCGCCTCGTCGTAGTATCCCGCCCCCATCAGCGCCAGCAGGGTCAACGTTGCGTCGCGCACCCAGCAGTAGCGATAGTCCCAGTTGCGATTGCCGCCGATTTCCTCTGGCAGCGACGTGGTCGGGGCGGCAACGATGCCTCCAGTGGGCGCGAAGGTCAGCGCTTTTAGGGTGATCAGGGATCGCAGGACATCGTCCGACCAGCGCCCGGCCTCCTTGCAGGCCGACGACCAACCGAGCCAGAACCGTTCCGTCTCTTCGAGCGCAGCGAACGCGTCGCGCTGCGCGGGAGCAGCGAGGTGCGAGGGCGCGTTGGTCACCACAAACGGCACTTGCTCGCCGGCCTTCACGGTAAATTCCCCGACCGTTCTCATGTCTTCGCCGCGGAGCGTCACCGGAGTCTTGAGCACGAGCAACTGCGGGCCCGCCACGGCGCGCAAAGTATTGTCCTCGAGCCGGCTCACCCACGGAATTGTGACGCCATAATCGAAACGGACCACGATCTCGGTGCGAAACTTCACGCGGCCCTCCAGGCCTACCACGATGCGCACCAATTCGGGCACGCCGCTGTTGGGCAGCATGAAATCGATGAGAACCGCCTTTCCTTCGCGCGTCGTGAACGTGGTCTCCAGAATAAGCGTCCGGTCTCGGTAGCGTCTGGAGACTTCTGCGGCGCCGTCTGGCGTGATGATCCACCGGCCATTCTCGGGCGTGCCGAGCAGTGCCGCAAAGCATGTGTCGGAATCAAATCGCGGCAGGCATAGCCAGTCGATCGAACCGTTGCGTCCGACCAGGGCCGCGGTCTCGCAGTTTCCAATCAGCGCATAATCTTCGATTCGGAGGGTCACGGCGGCTTTTTCAGATGAGAAACCCCGGCGTGCATTGTCGGCCGACCGAGCCGATTAGCCAACCGCAACCTTGCGCAAAGTGCCGATCGCGCGCGGTATTCGAGAACAATTGTAGGGGAAAAGAGTTCCCGCGCGGCTCCGTCCGGGGCCGGAACCAAGGGAAGCGGGCCCGGTTGTAGGGGGTAAGCGACGGGCAACCCGATTATCGTGCTTCGAGCTCGTACTTTCCGGCTATGCAATTCATTGCCGTATGGTTCAATACCCCTCAAGGCGGCTGCAGGCCGGTTGTCGCTTCCTCGGAACAATCCGCTGTGTCCGCGGCCGCGACAAGGGCTGGGCCGTGACACGCGCGAGACCATGACAGTCATGCAATCAGAATCCGTGGCAGCGCAGCGCGCTTCACAATTTCGCGACCGCCGTGCGCCGCCGGCCGTGATGACCATCTTCGGAGCGGCGGGCGACCTCACCAAGCGCCTGATTGTGCCCGCCCTGTACAATCTCGTCCGCGCCAACAAGCTCGCGGAGGACTTTTCGGTCATCGGGGTCGATCATAACGACCGGCCTCAGCAGGAGTGGATCCAAAGCCTGAGCGAAATGCTGGAGCAATTCACCGGCTGCGCGGTCGACAAGGCGGCTTGGTCCTGGCTCACGCAACGCCTCCAATACATGCGCGGCGATTTTGCGGATGATCAAACCTTCAAGCAGCTCAAAAGCCTGCTGGCGAAGCGCCGGCAAACCGCGAACGGCACGGCCAACGCCCTGTTCTATCTGGCAGTAGCCGACAGGTTCTTCGCCCCGGTGATCGAGCAGCTCGGAAAGGCAGGGCTCACCGAGCAATCGAACGACCAATGGCGGCGGGTCATCATCGAGAAGCCCTTCGGCCACGACCTTGCCTCCGCCAAAGCGCTCAACGCGCGCGTCCTCAAAGTCCTTTCGGAGGACCAGGTTTACAGGATCGATCATTTCCTCGGTAAGGAGACGGTCCAGAACATTCTTGTGCTGCGGTTCGCCAACGGCATTTTTGAACCGCTATGGACGCGCGACCATATCGACCACGTCCAGATCACCGCTGCCGAAACGGTCGGGGTCGAGCATCGCGGCCGCTTCTACGAGCAAACCGGCGCCTTGCGCGACATGGTGCCTAACCATCTGTTCCAGCTCCTCGCCATGATTGCGATCGAGCCGCCAAGCTCGTTCAACGCCGACGCGGTCCGAAACAAACAGACCGAGCTGTTCCATGCGATTCATCCGATTGCGGCCACGGATGTGGTGCGCGGCCAGTACGATCGCGGAACTGAGCTCGGCCAGCCCGTCCCCGACTATCGCCACGAGCCGGATGTGGCCCCGGACTCCGCCACCGAGACCTACGTGGCGCTCAAGATCGGAATCGACAATTGGCGCTGGGCCGGCGTGCCGTTCTACCTCCGAACCGGCAAGCGCCTCGCCGCGCGCACCACCGAAATCGCGGTTCACTTCCGGCAAGCGCCCTACGCGCTATTTCGCGATACGCCGGTCGAGCATCTGCCGCCGAATATTCTCAAGCTGCGCATCCAACCCGATGAAGGGCTGTCGATCAGCTTCAGCGCCAAGCGGCCCGGTCAGGAAATCGAGATCGACGGGGTCGCGATGGATTTCGCATACAGCAGCTATTTTGAACCCGTGGTCGCGGTCGGATACGAGACGCTGATCTACGACTGCCTGTTGGGCGATGCCACGTTGTTTCAGCGCGCGGATACCGTCGAAGCGGCCTGGCAAGCCATCCAGCCGCTGCTCGAGGCGTGGTCGCATGATCGTCCCAAGGACTTTCCAAACTATGCGGCCGGCAGCAGCGGCCCGCACGCAGCCGACCTTCTGCTCGCGCGCGACGGCCGCAAATGGCTGCCGATCCGAGCAAATCGCGGGCACACCGACATTCCCGCGACCCCGCAGCAACCCCGCCTGAAGGTGACATCATGAGCGCGACTCGAAAACTACACGATCTGGGGCAGAGCCTGTGGCTCGACAACATCACGCGCGGGATGCTGGCCGCCGGCACGCTTCGCCGCTACGTCGATGAGCTGTCGATCACCGGGCTTACATCGAATCCGACCATTTTTGATCACGCCATCAAGAGCAGCAAAGACTACGACGACGCCATCAGCAACAAGTTGAAGCAAGGCAAGTCCGGGGAAAACCTGTTCCTCGAGCTCGCGCTCGAGGACATCACGCAGGCGGCCGACATCTTTCGCCCGATCCACGACCGCACCCGCGGCGTCGATGGCTGGGTTTCGCTCGAAGTGTCGCCGCTGTTGGCGCGCGACGCGAAAACCACGATCGCGATGGCGCAGGAGCTGCACGCGCGGGCGAAGCGTCCCAACGTCTTCATCAAGATTCCGGGCACGCCGGAAGGATTGCCTGCCATTGAGGAGGCGATCTTTGCCGGCATTCCCATCAACGTCACGCTGCTGTTCTCATCGGACCAATATCTCGCCGCCGCCGATGCCTACATGCGCGGGATCGAGCGCCGGATCGAGGCGGGCCGTTCGCCCGATGTCGCCTCCGTTGCCTCGCTGTTCATCAGCCGCTGGGATGTCGCGGTAACCGGCAAGGTCCCGGCGAAGATCAACAACCAGCTTGGCATCGCGGTCGCCAACCGTACCTACAAAGCCTATCGCGAGTTGCTCGGCTCGGCGCGCGGGCTGCGCGCCTACAACGAGGGCGCCCGGCCCCAGCGCCTGCTGTGGGCGAGCACAGGCACCAAGGATCCGAACGCGTCTGACATCCTTTACGTCAACGCGCTGGCGGCGCCGTTCACCGTGAACACCATGCCGGACAAGACGTTGCTGGCGTTCGCCCAGCACGGCGAAATCGGTCCCCTGCTGCCCGCCGACGGCGGCGATAGCGAAACCGTGCTGGCGCAATTCGCGCGCGACGGAATCGACGTAGCTGCGTTGGCCCTCCAGCTTCAGAACGAAGGCGCGGCGTCATTCACCAAATCGTGGAATGACCTGATGGGCGTGATCGCTTCCAAGTCGGGCCTCCTGCAGAAGGCGAGCTAGGGTGGAGGCGAGACGGTCCGCTGCCCGCGGGGCTCGAGCCTCGCGGCGGCGCCCACCCAATGCTGAAGGAGGTAAGCCGGGCCGGCGCGTGCTGGTGATTGATGTTGGCGGGACCTCGATCAAGCTTCTCGCCACCGGCCAGCCTCAGCGCCGGATGTTTCCCTCCGGCCCGTCGATGACCCCGGGCCCGATGGTGAGGCGAGTGAAGACAATGGTCGCGGACTGGCCTTATGACGCAATCTCGATCGGCTACCCCGGGCCGGTTCTGCGCGGCCGTCCGATCGCGGAGCCATACAATCTCGGAAAAGGGTGGACGGGGTTCGACTTTGCGAAGGCATTCAAGCATCCGGTGAAGGTGGTCAATGACGCCGCGATGCAAGCACTTGGAAGTTATCGCGGCGGCAAGATGCTGTTTCTTGGACTGGGAACTGGTCTCGGCTCCGCCATGGTGGTCGATGGCATCGTCGAACCGATGGAGCTTGGCCATCTGCCCTACAGGAAGGGCACGTACGAGGACTATGTCGGCCGCGCCGGACTGGAGCGCGACGGCAAAAAGCGTTGGCGCCGTCACGTCAAGGACGTGGTCGAACGTCTGATCGCCGCGCTCGAGCCCGACGACGTCGTGCTCGGCGGCGGCAACGTTAAGAAGCTCAAAGAGCTGCCGGATCGCTGTCGCGCCGGCGACAATAACAACGCGTTCGTGGGAGGATTTCGGTTGTGGACTCCTTCGGCGACCGCACTCCCAGCACCCGAACCGACCAAGGGATAACAACATGCAAGCGGGTCTCGAAGCGCCTGCGCTGCCGCCGCTGGTGACGCGTTCGTCGTGGAAGGCGCTCGAGCGCCATCACCAAGAGGTAGGCAAGGTCCACCTGAAGGGCTTGTTCGCCGGCGACCCGGACCGCGGCAAGCGCATGACCGCTGAAGCGGCGGGCGTATTTCTCGATTATTCCAAGAACCGCGTCACCGACCAGACGCTGGACTTGCTGGTCGATCTCGCCCGCGAGGCGGGTCTTGAGGCCCGCACCGAGGCTATGTTCCGCGGCGACACGATCAACACGACCGAACGGCGGCCGGTCCTGCATGTCGCCTTGCGTGCGCCGAAAGGCGCAACGATCATCGTCAACGGCGTGAACGTGGTTCCCGAAGTGCACGCCGTCCTCGACCGGATGGCCACGTTCAGCGACCGCATCCGCGACGGGCGGTGGACCGGACATACTGGTAAGCGCATCCGCAACATCCTCAATATCGGGATCGGCGGCTCCGACCTTGGCCCGGTCATGGCCTATGAAGCGCTCAAGCACTACAGCGATCGCGCCCTGACGTTTCGTTTCATCTCCAACATCGACGGCACCGACTTCGTGGAAGCGACCCGCGACCTCGATCCGGCGGAGGCGCTCTTCATCGTGTCCTCAAAGACATTCACCACGCTCGAAACGATGACCAACGCGCAGACCGCGCGCGACTGGCTGATCGCGGGTTTGGGGAACGATCCCAAAGCGGTTGCCAAACATTTCGTCGCTGTATCGACGAACGGCGCGAAGGTCGCCGAATTCGGCATCGACACGGCCAACATGTTCGAGTTCTGGGACTGGGTCGGGGGCCGCTACTCGATGGACTCGGCGATCGGTCTTTCGACGATGCTGGCGATCGGGCCGGATGGCTTTCGCGCCATGCTGGCCGGCTTCCACCAGGTGGACGAACATTTTCGCACCGCGCCGCCACGACAGAATTTGCCGGTCCTAATGGGTCTGCTGGCCGTCTGGTACAATGACTTCTTCGGCGCGCAGACCACCGCCGTGCTGCCGTACGAGCAGTATCTCAAGCGCTTTCCGGCCTATCTCCAACAGCTGACCATGGAAAGCAACGGCAAGCACGTGACGCTAAGCGGCACGCGCGTCGACTATCAGACCGGCCAGATCTACTGGGGCGAGCCGGGAACCAACGGCCAGCATTCCTTCTACCAGCTCATGCATCAGGGAACGCGGCTCATTCCCTGCGATTTCATTGCGTTCGGGCAACCGATTCACAAGCTCGGCCGCCATCACGACATCCTGCTGGCGAGCGCGTTTGCTCAAACCGAAGCGCTCGCCTTCGGACGGACGCCCGAGCAGGTCAAGGCCGAGGGCACGCCCGATTGGCTTGTGCCGCACCGGGTTTGCGAAGGCAATCGGCCGTCCAACACGATCCTGATGGAGCGGCTGACGCCGGAGGCGCTGGGCAAACTTGTTGCGCTGTACGAGCACAGCGTCTTCACCCAGGGCGTCATCTGGAACATCGACTCGTTCGACCAATGGGGCGTCGAGCTTGGCAAAGTGCTGGCTCAGCGCATCATTCCGGAGATCGAAAGCAAAGCCGAGCCCGAACTTGGTCATGACAGTTCGACCAATAATCTGATCCGCCGCTACCGCCGTCTGCGGCAGGCAAACCGATGAGCCGGCCACGGGACCGCGACCGCGCCACAAGCGCGCGCATGCCGATCGCGGCGGCGACGCCCGCCACCCGTGCCGTGATGCTCGCGCCGTCGATCCTGGCGGCCGATTTTGCTCGCTTGGGCGAGCAGGTTGCCGAAGCCGAGGCGGCGGGCGCCGACCGCATCCACGTCGACGTGATGGATGGTCATTTCGTGCCGAACATCTCGATGGGCACGCCCATCGTTGAGTCGCTGCGGCGGGTCACGCGCCTGCCGTTGGAAGCGCATCTGATGATTTCGAACCCGGACCTGTTCCTCGACCAGTTTGCGCAGGCCGGTATCGGCTCCTTCATCGTCCACTGGGAAGGCAACAACGACCTGATGCGCACCGTGCGTCACATCAAGTCACTGGACAAACGCGCAGGTGTCGCGATCAATCCCGCGACCCCGGCCGCGGTCCTGGAAGAGATCCTGCAGGACCTCGATCAGGTGTTGGTCATGACGGTCAGCCCCGGATTCGGGCATCAACACTTCCTGCCGGAGACGCTTCCCAAGATCCGCCGCGCGCGCCAGCTGATCGAACGGCTCAAGCCGGATTGCCAGCTCGCGGTCGACGGAGGCATCGACCCAGCAACAGCGCCGGGCGCAATCGATGCCGGAGCCAATGTGCTGGTAGCCGGCTCGGCGATCTTCAACGAGACGGAAAGCGTCACGCAAGCAATGCAGCGGTTGCGGACGGCCGCTCACACCTGAACGGAGGACGGGATATGCAACTGGCGATGGTCGGGTTGGGCCGGATGGGCGCCAACATGGTTCGCCGCCTCCTGCAAGGCGGTCATCAGTGCGTCGTGTTCGACAAATCGCCGAAGGCCGTCAGCGACCTCGCCAAGGAACACGCCGTCGCGTCGGCTTCAGCCGCCGAGATGGGGCGCAAGCTCGAGAAACCCCGGGTCGTGTGGCTGATGGTGCCGGCGGCGGTCGTCGACCAGACCATCGCCGAGATCGTGCCGCACCTCGAACCGGGCGACATCCTCATCGACGGCGGAAACTCCTATTACGTCGACGACATTCGGCGCGCCAAAGAGCTTGCCCCAAAACGCATCAACTATCTCGATGTCGGGACCAGCGGCGGCATCTGGGGCCTCGAGCGCGGTTATTGCATGATGATCGGCGGCCCGAAGGATGCGGTTTCGCATCTCGATCCGATATTCAAGACGCTGGCGCCCGGCCTGGGCGAGATCGCGCGCACGCCTGGGCGCGACAAGATGGGCGGCACCGCCGAGATGGGCTATCTGCATTGCGGGCCCAATGGCGCCGGCCATTTTGTCAAAATGGTCCACAACGGCATCGAGTACGGGCTGATGGCGGCCTATGCGGAAGGCTTCAGCATTCTGCGCCACGCGAATTTGGGCGAACGAGCGCACGCCGTCGACGCCGAAACCACGCCGCTGCGCGACCCCGAGCTTTATCGATACGACCTGAACATTCCTGATATAGCCGAACTTTGGCGGCGCGGCAGCGTCGTCGCGTCATGGTTGCTCGATCTGTCGTCGGCCGCGCTGGCGAAGGACCCCGCGCTCGCGGAGTTTGCCGGCCGGGTGTCGGACTCCGGCGAAGGGCGCTGGACAATCAAGGCCGCGATCGATGAGGCCGTGCCGGTGCCGGTTCTCGCGACCGCGCTGTTCGAGCGCTTCAGCTCGCGCGGCGAAGCGGACTTCGCGGACAAGCTGCTGTCCGCCATGCGCTTCGAGTTCGGCGGCCATCTGGAGAAGACCGGTCGAGGGTCGTGAGAGCGAGATGACGCGCGAGACGGATCGACCACAGGATCGCGCGCGGCCGGCGACGGCCGGCAGCGGCGCCAATGGCATGCGCCTGGACGTCTTCGCCGACGCCGACATAGCGGCCGAGAAGGCCGCCGGGGTCATCGCCGCGCAAGTCGGCCCGGCGGTTGCGGCGCGCGGCCGCTTTCTCCTGGCGGTCAGCGGTGGCCGGACCCCTTGGCAAATGCTGCGCACCCTCGCCCGCGAGCCGCTGCCATGGGACCGCATCCACGTCTTTCAGGTCGACGAGCGCGTCGCTCCGGCCGGCGACCCTGATCGCAACGCCACCCATTTGCGCGCGTGCTTTGAGGGAACGCCACTGGGCTCGGACCACATCCACGCGATGCCGGTCGAAGATTTCGATCTTGACGGCGCGGCGCGGCGCTACGCCGCCACGTTGCAGGAACTCGCGGGCGCGCCCGCGACCCTCGACCTTGTTCACCTCGGGCTCGGCCCAGATGGTCACACGGCATCGCTGGTGCCGAACGATCCGGTGCTCGCCGTCACCGACCGGGATGTCGCGTTAACCGGCATCTACCAGGGGCGGCAGCGGATGACGCTGACCTACCCGACCCTCAATCGGGCGCGCGCGATCCTTTGGCTCGCGACCGGAAGCGACAAGGCGGAGGTATTGCCGCGCTTGCGCGACGGTGACCAATCGATTCCAGCCGGCCGCATCCGTCGAAGCGGCGCGCTTATCATTGCCGATCAGCCCGCCGCAGCCCGGCTCGCCGCGCGCAAGACAAGTGAGGTGCGATCATGAGCACGACCGCCGCAATCGAGAAAAACGCGCAACGCCAACGAACGATCGCTGATCTGGACGAACTGTCGATCAACACCATCCGCACGCTTTCGATCGATGCGGTCCAAAAAGCCAAATCCGGCCATCCTGGCACCCCGATGGCGCTCGCGCCGCTGGTCTACGTGATCTGGAATCGCATCCTGCGGTTTGATCCGTTGGACCCGATCTGGCCGAACCGCGACCGCTTTGTGCTCTCGAACGGCCACGCCTCGATGCTGCTGTGGTCCGTGCTGCACCTGACCGGGACTCGCGCGGTGAACGCCGAGTACGAGCGGCTTGGGCAGCCGGCGGTCACGCTCGACGACATCCGCAACTTTCGACAGCTTGGCAGCAAGGCGCCCGGCCATCCCGAATATCATCTGGTGTCGGGCGTCGAGACCACGACGGGTCCGCTCGGCCAGGGCGTCGCCACCAGCGTCGGCATGGCGATCGCCGAAAAGTGGCTCGCCACCCGCTACAATCAGCCCGGCTTCACGGTCTTCGACTACAACATCTACACGATCTGCGGCGACGGCGACATGATGGAGGGCGTGTCGTCGGAAGCCGCCTCACTGGCGGGCCATCTTGGCTTGGACAATCTGTGCTGGATTTACGACAACAACCACATCACGATCGAAGGCAAGACAAAGCTCGCGTTTACAGAAGACATCGCGGCGCGTTTCCTAGGGTACGGCTGGAATGTGCTGCGCGTCGGCGATGCGAACGACCTCGACCTGATCGAGCACGCGCTCGACACTTTCCGGGCCACCAAAGGGCGGCCGACCTTTATTATCCTCGACAGCCACATCGGCTACGGCGCGCCGCACAAGCACGATACCTCGGTGGCCCACGGCGAGCCTCTCGGAGACGACGAGGTGCGTCTTGCAAAGGGCGTTTACGGCTGGCCCGAGGACGCGAAGTTCCTGGTTCCGGAAGAGGTACCGAAGCACTTCGCGGCCGGCATTGGCGCGCGCGGCGCGGAGCTGCGGCGCAAGTGGACCACGCTGTTCGCGAACTACCACACCCAGCATACGAACCTCGCCAACGAGATCGACCTGATGCAGCGGCGCGAGTTGCCGGCCGGATGGGACAGCGCCCTGCCGACGTTTCCGGCGGACGCCAAGGGGCTCGCGGGGCGCGACGCGTCGGGCAAGGTTCTCAACGCGCTCGCGCAGCATATTCCCTGGTTTCTGGGCGGATCCGCCGACCTCGGCACGTCCAACAAGACCACGCTCACGTTCGAGGGCGCCGGCGATTTCGAACCGGACAACTACGGCGGCCGCAATCTCCACTTCGGCATCCGCGAGCACGCCATGGCGGCGAGCGTCAACGGCCTTTCGCTGTCCAAATTGCGCGCCTTCGGCGCGACCTTCTTCATCTTCAGCGACTATGCGCGGCCGGCTATACGACTGTCCGCCCTGATGGAGCTGCCCACGATCTTCGTGTTCACACACGACGCAATGGGCGACGGCGAGGACGGGCCGACCCATCAGCCCGTGGAGCAGCTGGCGTCGTTTCGCGCCATGCCGGGCGTAACTCTGCTGCGGCCGGCCGACGCCAACGAAGTGGTCGAAGCCTATCGCTACATCATGCAGCTGCGTCACAAGCCCGCGCTGCTGGCGCTATCGCGGCAGCCGCTGCCGACCTTGGACCGGAACAAATACGCGCCCGCGTCGGGCGTCGCGCGCGGTGCTTATGTACTCGCCGATGCGCCGGGCGGCAAACCGGCGGCGATCATCATTGCGTCAGGCAGCGAGGTCAGCCTCGCGGTCAAGGCGCATGAGGATCTCGCCAAGGAAGGGATCGGCGTGCGGGTGGTGTCGATGCCGTCGTGGGACATTTTCGACCAGCAGCCGCAGCAGTATCGCGATAGCGTGCTCCCGCCGGACGTGACCGCGCGTGTCGCCGTGGAACAGGCTTCGACCTTCGGGTGGGAGCGCTACGTCGGGGGGAAGGGTCGCGTCATCGGCATGCATACCTTCGGGTCCTCAGCGCCGCTCAAGGAGCTCGATCGGAAGTTTGGCTTCGAGCCCGATCGAATTGTCGACGTCGTCAAGGAGCAAATCGCGGCCGGTCGCAGGCGGTAAACCCGCCGGCTCGGCACGAAGCACGGGGATTGGTGTGTTCACCCGCATAGACAAACGGACTGCACGGTGACCGAACATCACGATGTGGTCTTCCTGTTCGACGTCGACAACACGCTGCTCGACAACGATACGGTGCAGGCCGAACTCAAGAGCCATTTGGCCGAAGCTTATGGTACGGCCGCGCGCGATCGCTACGTTGCGATCTTGGCACAGCTCGTCAATGAGCTGGGGTACACCGACTATCTGGGCGCGCTCGAGCGGCTTCGCGTCGAAATGATGCACCGCCCGGAAGTGCTCCGGATGTCGAGCTGGCTCGTGGACTATCCGTTCGCCAACCGGCTGTTTCCGCACGCGCTCGACGTGGTCAGGCATGTGAGCCAGTGGGGGCTAACCGTCATTCTGTCCGATGGCGACGCCGTGTTTCAGCCGCGCAAGGTCGAATGCTCGGGACTGTGGAAGGCGTTCGAAGACCGGGTGCTGATCTACATTCACAAGGAACAGGAGCTCGCGTACGTCGAGCGCCTGTACCCGGCACGGCACTATGTGCTGATCGACGACAAGCTGCGTATTCTCGCGGCCGTGAAAAAGGCCTGGGGCAATCGCGTGACCACGGTTTTTCCCAAGCAGGGTCACTATGCCGTCGACCCCAGTATCCTCGCCCAATATCCGCAGGCCGATCTGGAAATCGATAAAATCGGCGACCTGCTCGGCTACGATCGATCCAAGCTCCTCCCCGCCGCATAGGCCGGTCCCAACCGGGCCTCAATGTCCCGCTATCCGGCCAGCCGCGATCCGGCCCGGCGCTAACCGGAGGGTGTCCCGGTCTGCAGCGCCAGGGCGTGCAACTTGCCGCCCATTTCGCCCTTGAGCGCCTCATAGACGATCTGGTGCTGCTGCACGCGTGACTTACCGCGAAACGACTCGGCAATGACGGTCGCCGCGTAGTGATCGCCGTCGCCTGCCAGGTCCTGGATCGTCACCTGTGCGTCGGGAATTCGCGCCTCAATCAACCGCTTGATTTCGCCGGCATCCATCGCCATGGCGCACCTCCGCGGGGCCTATCGAATATTCCTCTTGTGGCAAATATCAGACTCGGCCGCACACGCAAATCGATCGTTCGCCGCAACTGTGTACGAAATCGGTGACGCGTTTCCCGGCCATATTGACGCTGCCGGCAGCGAGCGGGATGGTCCGGCGCCCGCTCTGCCGGAGGCGGCCGTGACCGGACCTGCCCGACGCGAGCCGCGCATCACCACCTGCCTCGCCCTGGCTGCGTGCTGCCGCCGGGCGGCAGCCGCATCGTCCAATGTCTCGCGCGCTGCGGAGGCACGCGCGATGGCGCGATAGAGCGGGCAGATCAAGCGCCCGGCAGCGTCCCCGCCATGTAGCCCGGCAGCCAGGCCTCGAAGCGCTCGCTCAGCGTCTCAACCTGGACGGGCCGCTCACCCGCAATCGCCAGCGCCTCGCCACCGGTCGTGCCGATGCGGCGCACCGGAACGCCCGCAATGTCGGCGCGCGCGATGATTGCGTCGACCGCGCCCGCATGAACGCTCGCGAGATAGCGCGCCTGATCCTCGCCGAACCAAAACGCGTGCGCGGGCATGTTGGATGGCGCGTGTGCGAGCCTCGCGCCGATGCCGGATGCGATCGCCATCTCGGCCAGCGCCACCAGCAGCCCGCCGTCCGAAATGTCGTGGGCGGCCGTCGCAATGTTCTCGTGGATGAGAATGCGCACGAAATCTCCGTTGCGCTTTTCGGCCGCGAGATCAACGGGCGGTGGCGCACCGTCTTCGCGCGCGCAGACAACGCGCAGATACAGTGATTGGCCAAGCCACCCGGCGGTCGCGCCGATCAACAGGATCGCCTCGTCCGCTGCCTTAAATGCAAGCGTCGTCGCGCGGGTGAAGTCATCGAGCAGGCCGACCGCACCGATCGTCGGCGTTGGCAGGATCGCCCGCCCGTTGGTCTCGTTGTAGAGCGACACGTTACCGGACACGACCGGGAATTCGAGCGCCCGGCACGCTTGGCCGATGCCGCGAATGCAGCCGACCAGCTGTCCCATGATCTCGGGTCGCTCCGGATTGCCGAAGTTGAGATTGTCCGTGATGGCGAGCGGCTTGCCGCCAACGGCCGTGATGTTTCGCCAGGCCTCCGCCACCGCTTGCTTGCCGCCCTCGAACGGATCGGCTTCGCAGTAGCGTGGAGTCACGTCCGCGGTGAGCGCGAGCGCCTTCGGCCCATCCAGCACGCGCACGACCGCGGCATCGCCGCCGGGGCGTTGCACGGTGTTGCCGAGAATGACGTGATCGTGTTGCTCCCACACCCAGCGTTTGGCGCACAGGTCGGGAGATCCGACCATTGTCTCGAGCGCGTCCGGAACCGGCATCGGCGCGTGCACGCTGGCCGCGGCGATCACCGGCCGCTTGGGCGTTTCAACGAACGGGCGCTGATAGACCGGCGCCTCATCGCCGAGTTCCTTGATCGGCAGGTCGACCATGACGTCGCCGCCGTGACGCACGACGAAGCGCCGCGTCGGCGTGGTGCGTCCGATCACCGCGAAGTCGAGCCCCCATTTGCGGAAGATTGCCTCCGCTTCCGCTTCCTTCTCGGGCCGCAGCACCATGAGCATGCGCTCCTGGCTCTCCGACAGCATCATCTCATACGCGCTCATCCCGGTTTCACGGCACGGCACGGTGTCGAGATCGAGCTCGACGCCGAGGTCGCCTTTCGCGCCCATCTCGACCGCCGAGCACGTGAGCCCGGCGGCGCCCATGTCCTGGATCGCGATGACGCAATCCTTGCGCATGATTTCGAGGCACGCCTCCAGCAGGAGTTTTTCGGAGAACGGATCTCCGACCTGGACGGTCGGCCGCTTGGCATCGGAATCGTCGTCGAATTCGGCCGACGCCATGCTGGCGCCGTGGATTCCGTCGCGGCCGGTCTTGGAGCCGAGGTAGACGATCGGCATGCCGACGCCGGTCGCCTTGGCGTAGAAGATCCGGTCTGCTTCGGCGAGCCCGACCGCCATCGCGTTGACCAGACAGTTGCCGTCGTAACGGGAATGAAAGCGCAACTGGCCGCCGACGGTCGGCACACCGAACGAGTTGCCGTAGCCGCCAATTCCGGCGACGACCCCGGATACGAGATGGCGCGTGCGCGGATGGTCGGGCGCCCCGAACGACAATGCATCGAGACAGGCGATCGGCCTCGCCCCCATGGTGAACACGTCGCGCAGAATGCCGCCGACGCCGGTCGCGGCACCTTGATAGGGCTCGATATAGCTCGGGTGATTGTGGCTCTCCATCTTGAAGACCACGGCGAGCCCGTCACCGATGTTGATGACGCCGGCGTTTTCGCCAGGCCCCTGGATCACCCAGGGCGCCTGCGTAGGCAGCGTGCGCAAGTGGACCTTGGACGATTTGTACGAGCAGTGCTCGTTCCACATCGCCGAAAAGATGCCGAGCTCCGTGAAGCTCGGCGCGCGCCCGATCAGCTTGATGATGCGCTCGTACTCGTCGGGCTTAAGCCCGTGTTCGGCGACAAGCTGCGGCGTGATGGAGGGTTCGTTACGGCGGGTCATCTAGGACTTTTCACGGTTGGTGATCCACTCGGAAAATTCGGCTGCGGTTTGACGAATCTCTTTGAAGGGATTGCGCTTTAGGAGCCGAAACCCGCGAGGTAGGTCGGCGCTTTTGATTTTATAGTCATCGGGTCCCCACAGATCTATTGCCGGCGCAACGGAAGTAACGGCGCAAATCAAAGCATCGATGTCATCGTCGTTGTAAAGGGGCGGCGCGATGGAAAGGCGCTGGCAGAGTGCAGAACATGCGGCTCTTTGTTCCTTTATCCGTTCTTTCCCTCTCGCTTTATAGAGGCCCGGAACGATGTCGAGCTTCTGCCAGATTGCGGTCGGATAGGTTTCGAACAACCGATCGCCCAGGGCGGACTCGAGCCTGGCGTGTCGCACAATCGCTGCAAACCGGGCAGCAGGCGCGCCGATCCGATCGGCAAACGGAGGCATGGCGCGCAACAATTTGTCGATCGGTCTAAGCGTCAGCTGCCAGAGTTCCGTAGCGTTGAGGGGGAATGGGAGGCCTTGAAAATCGATGGGAATATCAACAGAAAGCGGTCCCAAGCTCATGCACCGCTGAACGTCTTTTGCCTCCTCGTCCACAGTTGTATTGAAGTTGGAGGCAGTCGCGCGCTTTTGGGAAAATGCCGAGCCTCGCAGCAGCGTTACGTGCGCGGTCGTACCTTGGGTAGCGATCGCGGCGAGCGAGGACTTCTTCTGGGTGTATCCGGCCAGATCGAGGCCAAATCCAATCATCTTGAATTAGGCCGCCCGCTCAAGCGCCTCGACCAGGCCGGCAAACAACCCGCGGCCGTCGGTGCAGCCCATTGACGCCTCAACGTGGTTTTCCGGATGCGGCATCATGCCGAGGACGTTGCCGCGCTCATTGACGACGCCAGCGATTGCGTTGGTCGCCCCATTGACATTCCAGGCCGGGTCGAGGCTGCCGTTCGGCGCCACATAGCGATAGAGCACGCGCCCCTCGGCTTCGAGACGCGCGATCGTCTGCGCATCCGCCGTGTAATTGCCTTCGCCGTGGGCGACCGGCACCCTGATGACCTGGCCGGCGTTGTAGCCGCGGGTGAACGGCGTGTCCGACCGCTCGACGCGCAGATAGACATCATGCGCGATGAACTTGAGCCGCGCATTGCGCATCAGAACGCCCGGCAGCAACCCCGCCTCACATAGAATTTGAAATCCGTTGCAAACACCGAGCACGAGCCCGCCCCGCGCCACGAAGCTGCGTACCGCGTCCATGATCGGCGCCCGCGCCGCAATGGCGCCGCACCGCAGATAATCTCCGTAGGAGAAGCCGCCCGGGATCACGACGAGGTCGGTGCCGTGCGGCAGCGCCGTGTCGGCGTGCCAGGTCATGACCGGGTCGCGCCCGGAGATCAGTTTGAGGGCGCGCGCCATATCGCGCTCGCGATTGATGCCGGGAAACACGATGACGGCGCTTTTCACCGCATCCACCTCATCAGGGCGACGTCGCCGGTCGGCCGCGTCATCTGGAATTGCGGAATGATGTCGAGCGCCTTCTCCCGCATCGTCCCGGGCGTCCGCTTGTTCTGAAAGAAGCTCAGCACGAAAGCGACGTTATCGTCGCCCGCAATGATGACAACGGCGCTTCCGTCGGCGACGTCGAAGCAGGCGCCGCGCCCCGGCAGATCGCCGATCGTGACGTCAAACACCGCGCAGGCGACGGGTGGGGGAACTCCCGGCTGCGCCCCCGGGGCCGCGGCCGGCACCAGCCCGTGCTGCTGCAGGATATCGAGGATCGCGTTGTTATCCTTGGCGCTGTTGCGCCACACTGCCGGGTCGACGAAAAATCCGCCGATGTTGGGCTCGTCGGCGCACATCGGCGCCAGCACGCACCGGAACGCAAAACGGCCCGGCATCTCGGTGACCACCTGCCGCCGCACGTCATTAAGGTTGAGCACGTATCCGTTGAGGCGATCGCCGCACAACAGCAGCAATCCGGCGTCCCTGACGCCGACGAACTGGCAACGGGGCGCATCCTCCGCCTTCGCTCCCGGCGGGAGGGCGAAACCGAGCACCGCACCCAACATCAGCACGGTTGTGATTTTCATTGCAATCCCGTCGTGGCTTCGACCCAGCTCAACACCGCGGGGCTTGCAAGCTGTTCCAGCACGACTTGCGCGGCGTCGGACGAAATCGGCTGTGCCGAGGCCACCGTTGCGATGACGCCGTCGCATTTGTTGGCGAGCGCAATCGTGAGCAGATAATGCGGCGCCGTCGGCGAACCGTCGACCGCGAACGGGCGCGTACGGCCCTTCATCCAGGCGATCTTCACCGGCTCGCCGGGCGCAAGGGGCGTGATCCGTCCGGGAAACAAATCGAAATCGGCGACGCGATCGATCTCGAGGTCGTCGGAAACCCCCGTGGTGCAATTGCAGAAGCCGACCTTGGCCCGCACATAGAGCATGAGCTGCGCTCCGCAAGGATCGCAGCGGAAGGCGCGGCCGCCGCCCCACTGATCGATCAGAAAGGGCCATGTCGTTTCGCGAAACGGGCTCGTGCCGGAGGCTTGCAGCGTGCCGGCAGAGGCCGGTGCTGCCGCCAGCGCCGCGAGCGCCACCCCGGTCGCCAGCGCCGTCTGCCCGAAGCAGCGTGCCATCACGGCAGCACCTCGACCCGGTAGTTTTCAATCACTGTGTTGGCGAGGAGTTTCTCTGCCGCCTGCTTGAGCAGGGCCTCGGCACCGGCGCGATCGCCGTCGCTGATCTCGATGTCGAAAATCTTGCCCTGACGCACGCTGCCGACGCCCGCGATGCCGAGCGATTTGAGCGCACCCTCGATCGCTTTGCCTTGCGGATCGAGAATGCCGGATTTCAGCGTGACGGTGACACGGGCTTTCATAAGATCATCGCTGCTGCTGAGGCCCGGCAAGCCCCAAGCAGCCTCTAATGCACTGTTTCCGGCACCCTCGCCTGCTCCAGCAGACGGCCGTAGCCGGACAGGCGCCCGCTCTCCCCCACCAGCCGCATGGCGGCCCAGAACGCGGCCGGCGTGCTCGACACCACGGGCAGGCCGCAGCGCTCCTCCAGCGGCTTCGCCACGTTGAGCGTGCGCAAGCCGCCGCAGGAAATCATGATCGCGTCGGCATCGGGCGCCTCGTCGCGCGCCTTGGCGGCGAGCTCGATAATCTCTTCCTCGGTCTTGCGGATGGCACCGCCGCCAAATTCGGTGATGCCGAAGCTCTCGAGCGAGCGCACGTCAAAGCCGTGGTACGTTAGCAGGTCCTTGAGCTTGTCGTTGACGACCTTGGTGTAGGCGGTGGCGACCGCCACCCGCTCGGCATCGACCTCGCGCAGCCCGTCGATGATCGCGGTCGACATGGTGCTCACCGGCAGCCCGGTGCGCTTTCCGATTTCCCGGATCAGGTACTCGTTGAACTCGGGGCCGCGATAGAAGGTCAGCGAGGTGCCGATCACCATGATGGCATCGACGCCCCGCTTCGCGAGATTGTCGGCCGCCGGCACGATCTTGTAGAAGGCCTGATCGTAGCCTTCGGGCGTCAGCGAGCCGACCCCGGTGCCGTGCGGAACAAACGTCACCTGCGGATACATGATCGGGCCTTCGTTCGGCACCCGATCCTCCGCGAACGGCACGACCAGTCCGATTGTGATGCTCCGGTCCATCGTCGGCTCTCCGCAGAGCGGGCGCGATCAGCCCTTCACCAGCACAGGTCCGAGCCCCTGCGGCCGCTCGCCCTCGCCCATGATGCCGAGACGCTTGGCGACTTCGGTGTAGGCCTCGACGAGACCGCCGAGGTCGCGACGGAAACGATCCTTGTCGAGCTTTTCGTTGGACTTGATGTCCCACAGCCGGCAGGAGTCGGGCGAGATCTCGTCGGCGACGACGATCCGCATCAGGTCGTTCTCCCACAACCGACCACATTCCATCTTGAAGTCGACCAGACGAATGCCGACGCCGAGGAACAGGCCCGACAGGAAGTCGTTGACCCGGATGGCGAGCGCCATGATGTCGTCGATCTCCTGCGGGTTGGCCCAGCCGAACGCCGTGATGTGCTCCTCCGACACCATCGGGTCGCCGAGCGCGTCGTTCTTGTAATAAAATTCGATGATCGAGCGCGGCAGCTGGGTGCCTTCCTCGATGCCAAGGCGCTGGCTGAGCGAGCCGGCAGCGACGTTGCGGCACACGATTTCCAGCGGGATGATCTCCACCTCGCGGATCAGCTGCTCGCGCATGTTGAGCCGGCGAATGAAATGCGTCGGCACGCCGATGTCGTTGAGGTGCTGGAAAACGTACTCCGAGATCCGATTGTTGAGGACACCCTTGCCCTCGATCACCTGATGCTTCTTGGCGTTGAACGCGGTGGCATCATCTTTAAAGTGCTGGATCAAGGTTCCGGGCTCGGGTCCTTCATAGAGAACCTTGGCCTTGCCCTCGTAAATGCGGCGGCGGCGGCTCATCGGGGTGTACCGTGATTTCTGAAAATCCATCGGGATGCCGTGACTCCTGTGGCTCAAGTCCGCGGCGGCGGTAGCGGGGCGTCATCGACGTGAACGCAGCGCGCTTGCGGGCGGCCCGCCCCTCCACACCGAAACGTAACCGAACTGGGTGCGAAGCACAATTGACATAGCCCTGGCGATCCATTGCCGCAATGGCGTTGTTAACGGATTCCGGACGTTGCCTTGACCGCTCGCACTCGATATGCAAGGCGCCGATTCATGTATGATGATGGCTCGCCCGCCGTCTCCAGGAGCACCGGAACACCGATGACCACATTCGACAAGCGCGAAGAAGGTTTCGAGAAGAAATTTGCGCACGACGAAGAATTGCGCTTCAAGGCGACGGCGCGGCGTAACAAGCTCGTCGGCCTGTGGGCGGCGGAAAAGCTCGGGCTCGCGCGCGCGGCGGCCGAGAGCTACGCCAAAGACGTCGTCGCAGCGGCCTTCGAGCACCCCGGAAGCGATGATGTGCTCGCCAAGTTGCGAAAGGACTTTGACGCAAAGGGCGTGGCGGCGTCCGATGCCGAAATCCGCCAAGTCATGAACGAACTGCTGGCCCAGGCGGCCGCGCAGATTCGGGCGGGCAAGTAACCGCCGTCGTCAGCGCGGCCATCGTTCGAGATGCGCCCTTCGGGCGCTCCTCAGGATGAGGCCCGCGTTTGTGTGGACCGCCTTCCATGCAGCACACTCCGCCCTCATCCTGAGGAGCCGGGTCGAAGCGAGGGCGTCTCGAAGGATCGCCACAAGCGTCATCGCGCTACGCCGCGGTACGCATCTCAGGCTGGGCCGCAAAGTGCCGATGATCGGCCATCGCCCATTGCTGCGCGTAATGCGGATCGTGCGTGCCGGCGATGAGCTCGCGCAGGCCGAGGAATTTGTAAACCTCCGCGAAGCTCTTCACCTCGCTCGCCGACACGCGCTTGAGGATGTGCTGCGGGCGCAGCTCATTGGGATGGCCGAGCCCGGCGGCGCCGACGAGTTCCCCGAGCGCGGCGAGCGTGTTGTGATGGAACCGGGCGACGCGCTCGGCCTTGGTCTCCACCACGATCGCGCGCTGGCGCAGCTGATTCTGGGTCGCAACCCCACTCGGGCAACGATCGGTGTGGCAGGTCTGCGCCTGCACGCAACCGAGCGCAAACATGAATCCGCGCGCGATGTTGCACCAGTCCGCCCCCAACGCGAGGACCCGCGCCATGTCGAAGCCGGTGATGATGCGGCCGCTTGCACCGAGGCGCACGGTGTCGCGCAGGCCGGCACCGGTGAGCGTGTTGTGCGCGAAAATCAGGCCCTCGCGCAGCGGCGTCCCGATGTGATCGGCAAACTCGAGCGGCGACGCGCCGGTCCCGCCCTCCTTGCCGTCGATCACGATGAAATCCGCGCGAATACCGGTTTCCAGCATGGCTTTACAGATCGAAATGAACTCCCAGGGATGCCCGATGCAGAGCTTGAAGCCGACCGGCTTGCCGGCCGCCAGCTCGCGCAGCCGCGCGATGAAGTGCACCATCTCGACCGGTGTCGCAAACGCCGAATGCCGCGCCGGCGATATGCAATCGAGTCCGATCGGCACGCCGCGGGCCGCCGCGATTTCAGGCGATACTTTGGGGGCCGGTAGCACGCCGCCGTGGCCGGGCTTGGCGCCCTGCGACAGCTTGATCTCGATCATCTTGATCTGCGGATCGCGCGCCGCCTGTTCAAAGCGTTCGGCGCAGAACGAGCCATCTTCATTGCGGCACCCGAAGTAGCCGCTGCCGAGTTCCCAGATGATGTCGCCGCCGAACTCACGGTGATATTCGCTGAAACCGCCTTCGCCAGTGTCGTGCGCGAACCCGCCCAGCTTCGCCCCCTTGTTGAGCGAGCGAATCGCGTTGGCGCTTAGCGCTCCGAAGCTCATCGCCGAGATGTTGAGGAGCGAGAGCGAGTAGGGCTGCTTGCAGTCGGGCCCGCCGACGACGATGCGGAAATTGTGACTTTCCGGCGGGCGTGGCGCGATCGAGTGATTGATCCACTCGTAATTGCTCGCGTAGATGTCTTGCTGGGTTCCGAACGGGCGCTTGTCGAGCTGACCTTTGGCGCGCTGATAGGCGACCGAACGCTTGGCGCGATTGAACGGCATGCCGTCGGTCTCGCTCTCCAGGAAATATTGGCGGATCTCCGGGCGGACTTTCTCCAGGAAGAAACGGATATT
Source organism: Xanthobacteraceae bacterium (assembly GCA_051985675.1). Taxonomy (GTDB): domain Bacteria; phylum Pseudomonadota; class Alphaproteobacteria; order Rhizobiales; family Xanthobacteraceae; genus JAFAXD01. The sequence goes on from JBPYFJ010000152.1 coordinate 42,987, forward strand.
CGCGAGGATCGGATAGTTGCGCTTGAGACTGTGGCCGGACTGGATCATGTCCCACACGCCGACGACCGTGGCCGCGACGCAAAGCAGGGACAGCAACAGGAAAGTCTCTCGGAAACCGTGAATGTGAACGAACACATAGGCAAAGCCGAAGACGACAGCGCCGACCGGGGCTACCACGATTGCGACATAGCGCATGATTTCCTCCCCCGGCTGAAGCAGCCGGCCGCATTTCGCCGGACAACGCGTCAAATGATACCGTCAGCATAAACGGCGGCCGGCAGCCTCGCCACGGGCATTTTATCGAGGCTTGCGTGGAGGTTGTGTGACGGGGGGCCAGTCTCTTATTGTGCACGTAAATGCCCATGAACCTCGGACGCGGCGGAGCACAACCGCAACGGCCGAGCCTCTTTCGCATTGCGATCAAGTCCGCGGTTTGTGCGGGCCACAGGAAGACCGATATGCGCACCCTGATGCGCTTGGTCGTGCTCACGTTGATTGCTCTCGGCGTTGCGGCGCAGGCGGAGGATTTCCCGGTCAGGCCAATCACGATTGTCAATCCGTTGACCGCCGGGAGCGGGGTCGACGTGATGACGCGCCTCTATGCGGACGCGGTCGCACGTGAGGTCGGTCAGCGCGTGCTGGTCGAGAACAAGACCGGCAGCGGCGGCGTTGTGGCGGCGCTCGCCGTCAAGGACGCGCGGCCGGACGGCTACATGCTGTTGCTGGCGCATATTGGAACGCATGCGATCCTGTCCTCGTTGCAGACCCTGCCCTACGATCCGGCCAAGGACTTCGCGCCGATCACGCTGCTGTTTTATTTTCCGACCTACCTCGTGGTTCCGGCCGCAAGCCCGGCCAAGAGCGCGGCCGATCTCATCGCATTGGCCAAGGCGAGGCCGGGCGGGGTGCGCCTCGCCTCGCAGGGCGTCGGCTCCGGCACGCACATTCTGGGCGCGATCTGGCAAGACCAAGCCAAAGCCCCGATCGAGCACATTCCCTATCGCGGCAGCGGGCAGATCGTTCCCGACCTGCTGGCGGGCCGCGTCGACTTGAGCTTCATGAGCTATCTGACGATCCGCGAGCTCGCCCGGGACGGCAAGCTGCGCGTCCTTGCGATTGCCTCGCCGACCCGCTGGAGTGGAACGCCTGACGTGCCGACCATGGCCGAAGCGGGTTATCCGGGCGTCGATCAAGACACCTGGTTTGGCCTTGCGGCGCCCGCCGAAACACCCAAGTCGGTCATCGCAAAACTGTTCGATCTGTTCGTCAAGGCGTCATCCGATCCGGCGCTGGTCAAGCGCGCCGGCGAGGACGGCGTCACCATCGTGACCAGCAAGAGCCCGCAGGCGTTCGGCGAAATGTGGATGCGCGAAAGCGAGCGCTGGGGCAAGCTCGTGCGCGCGCTCAACATCAAGGCGGAGTAAGTGGGACAGGCGCGGGCTCGCCCTACGAGGCGATTCCCATCAGCTTGAGCGCCGTGCGGCCAAGCACGCCGTAGGGATTGGCGAGCGTCTCGAAAATCTCAAAGTGATTGTAGCCCTGTGCGACGATCAGCTCGACCGGCTTGCCGGCGGCCGCAACGGCGGCGTGGAACTCGCGGCCCTGGCGTTGAAACTCCGGCGTCTCGCAGGTTCCATAGGCGAGTACCAGCGGCGCGTTCAGGAATTCGATGTGACGCTGCGCGCTCAGGCGCTCGACGTTCGCATCGGTGAACTTCACGTAGTTCGAGCGCTTCGACAGGCGCACCGGCGCGAGGTCGTACATGCCGCTGGAGAGCAACACGCCTTCGAACAATCGTGCGGGCCGGCCGGTGGAACGCCAGTCCGTGGTCGCCAACACGCCGGCGAGATGGCCGCCGGACGAATGGCCGAACAGATAGATCCGTCCGGCATTGCCGCCGAGGCGGACCGCATTGTCGTGGATGAAGCCGGCGGCTCGGATCACCTGATCGGCGACGATGCCGATGTCGCCGTCGAGCTGATCAACGCCGGCGAAATCCGGGATAACGCAATGCGCACCGGCGCGCACGAACAGCTCGGCCGGAGTGCAGAATTCGCTCGCGCGCCGCGCCCGCCAGGCGCCGCCATGGATCAGGAGCGCAATCGGCGCGTCGGCGCGGCTGGCGCGATAGAGGTCGATCGTCTCTATTGCGCTCGGCCCGTACGCGATCCGCTCCGGTTCGCCCAGGCGGGCACGCACCTGCGCGCCTTCGACCGCGCGGCGCTCCGCAAGCTGCTGCGCATTGGCGGCGTATTTGAGCTGGTCGTAGGCGTCGTCGAGCTCCTGCTGGTCCATGTCCAGCCACACGCGCGGGCCTTTCGCGCGCACGGCGTGAGCGCCACTCTCGGTTCGCGGCCGCTCGCCGACACGGACATCGTTCATGCGTATCTCCTTCGAACGCTGCCCAAGATAACACGTCGCAGCCTAGTAGCCACGAATATCAGATGCGCGCACAGGTGCATGCCTGCATTTCCCGGCGCACGTTTGACAAACCTCGGCCCACCTTGGCACATCCACTCTTCACGCATCAGGAACAGCCAACCCTATGAAAGTTTTTCTGTTCGATCTCATTCCCTATGGCGCGCATTTCGAGGACGCCAAGGCGGCCAAGCTCCTGCCCTACCCGCTCCCCGGCCATCGTTTCGATCCGGAAGTCGGCGCGCGAACCTTCGAAGAGCACCTCGAGGCCTGGGCCGAAATGGACCGGCTCGGCTTTGACGGCGTGGGCCTGAACGAGCATCACACCACCGCGCACAGCCTGATGAATTCGCCCAATATGATGGCGGCAGCGGGCGCGCAGCGCACCAAAAAGCTGAAGTTCCTGCTACTTGGCAACCTGTTGCCGCTGCACAATCCGCTGCGCATCGCCGAAGAACTGGCGATGGCCGACTGCATCTCGCGCGGGCGCATCCTGTCGGGCTTCGCGCGCGGGGTGCCGCGCGAGTACAACGTCTACGGCGTGCCGATGGCGGAGTCGCGTCCGCGCTTCGAGGAAGCGGTTGAGATTATTCTCAAAGCGTGGACGCAGGACGTGTTCTCCCACCAGGGCAGGTTCTGGTCCTACAAGGACATCGCGATCTGGCCGCGGCCGTACACCCAGCCGCATCCGCCGGTGTGGGTGCCGTTCACCGGCAGCAAGGAAACGATCGAATGGGCAGGCAAGCACAATTTCAACGCCGTGATCCCCGCGCTCAAACGCGGCGTGCTTGAGGACATCACCGGCTATTTCGCACAGGCCAAGGCCCGGCACGGGCATCGCCTGACACCCAATCAACTTTGCCTGTTCACCGATGCGTTCGTGGCCGAGGATAAGGCGGCCGCGCTAGAGGAGTACGGCGACTATTTCCTCTACTTCAATCAAACGCTGTGGCACCACGGCAGCCTGGGTGAGAAGCACGTCACCAAGTCCTCGGGCTATGTGGCGTCGTCGTCGTACGATTACGTTCGGCCGGAGAACCGCGCCGACATCGAGCTCGATCGCGAAAAGATCCGGCAGATGACGCGGGCGGATCTCGAGGCGCGGGTTACCTCCGGAGCGCTTGCCTGGGGCGCGCCCAACGAGATCGCCGAGCATCTGATCGAGAAAGCCGAGCACGCCGGCGCCAACGCGGTCGTGCTCAACCTCAATCTCGGCGCGCTGCCGCATGGTCTGTTCATGGAGCAGATCCGCCGCTTCGGCCGCGACGTACTGCCGAAACTACACGCGCATGAGGTTAAACGCGTGCCGGCCGCGGAACGCGCGATGGCTTAGCGCGCCGCCACCGCGCGCGTGAGCCGAAAAATGCTACTCTGCGTCTGAATGACGAGCATTGACCTTGCCACCCGCGTGCTGCGGGCCGATGCGTCGGCGATCGCCGAGGCGGCGCGCGTGCTGCGCGCCGGTGGCCTGGTCGCATTTCCAACCGAGACCGTGTACGGCCTTGGCGCGGATGCGGCAAACGCGCTGGCCGTTGCAAAGCTCTACGCCGCCAAGGGGCGGCCGTCGTTCAATCCGCTGATAGCTCACGTTCTCGACACCGCGGCGGCGGGTGCGATAGGCCGCCTCGACCGCAACGCCGCGCGACTGGCCGCACTGTGGCCGGGACCGCTCACGCTCGTGCTGCCGAGACTGCCGACCTGCCCGGTCGCCGACCTCGCCACCGCCGGCCTCGCCACGATCGCGGTGCGTGTTCCGGACCACCCGGTGACCCGCGCGCTATTGGCAGCGTCACGCGGGCCGATCGTTGCCCCGTCGGCTAATCGATCGGGCCACGTTTCACCGACGACCGCTGGGCACGTGCGTGACGATCTCGCCGGGCGCGTCGATCTCATTCTCGACGGCGGCCCGGCTCCGCTCGGGGTGGAATCGACGATTGTTGCCTGCGTCGATCGCGAACCGGTGCTGTTGCGATCCGGCGGCCTGCCGCGCGCCGAGATCGAGCGTGTGCTCGGGCGCCCGCTGGCAGGCGGCGAAAACCTCGCGGCCGACGCCGGCGAAGCCCCGCTCGCACCGGGAATGCTGTCGTCGCACTATGCGCCGCGCGCGCGACTGCGTCTCGACGCGACCAGCGTTCAAGCCGGCGAAGCGCTGCTGGCATTCGGTTCGCCGCTGCCGGGAGCGGCGCGCGTGCTCAACCTCTCGGCTGCGGGCGACGTTGTCGAAGCGGCGGCCAATCTGTTCGCGCACCTGCGCGCGCTCGATGCCGGCGGCGCGCGTGCGATCGCCGTGATGCCGATCCCGCGCCACGGATTGGGCGAAGCCATCAATGATCGACTGGCACGCGCCGCCGCGCCGAGCGCATGATCCGCCGAACGGTGCGCGGCTCGCCGATTAAAATCGTGCGCTCAATCAAGGCGCATGATCCGGCGAAGTGTGAGCGGTTCGCCGAATAAGATCATGCGCTCAATCAATGTGTGATAAAGGGCAGCCATGACGATCTCATCCATCCGCACCCCGCGCGCTGTCGTCTCGCCTGACGTTATCGCCCGGCTGACCGGGATTGTCGGGGCGAAGAACGCGATCACCGACCCGGCCGAGCAGGAAGGCTATCTGGTCGAGGAGCGCGGTCTCTATCGCGGCAACACACCGCTCGTGTTGCGTCCAGGCTCGGTCGCCGAAGTGGCCGCTATCCTGCGGCTCGCCAATGAGACCAAAACGCCGATCGTGCCGCAGGGCGGCAATACCGGGCTGGTCGGCGGGCAGGTGCCGCACGGCGGCGAAGTCTTGCTGTCGCTGCGACGGCTCGATCGCATTCGCGAGGTCGACGCGACCTCGAGCACGATGACCTGCGAGGCCGGCGTCGTACTGGCCAAGGCGCAGGCGGCAGCAGCCGACGTCGACCGGCTGTTTCCGCTCTCGCTGGGGGCCGAAGGCAGTTGCACCATCGGCGGCAATCTTGCGACCAACGCCGGCGGTACCGGCGCCCTTGCCTACGGGGTCGCGCGCGACCTTGTGCTGGGTTTGGAAGTCGTGCTGGCCGACGGCCACGTTTGGCATGGGCTCAACAAGCTCAAGAAGGACAACACCGGCTACGATCTCAAGCACCTGTTCATTGGGTCCGAGGGGACGCTCGGCGTCATTACGGCGGCGGTGCTGAAGCTGTTTCCACGCCCGCGCGCGCTCGAAACCGCGTTCATCGGGCTGCCTTCGCCGCGCGCCGCGATCGCGCTGCTCAATCTGGTGCAGGAGCGCACCGGCGGGGCCGCGACGAGTTTTGAGCTGATTAAGGCGCTCGCGCTCGAACTGGCGCTGCGGCACGGGCACGGCGTACGCGATCCGCTGCCGAGCAAACACGCCTGGTACGTGCTGCTCCAGCTCTCCTCGCAAGCCGATGGGCTGCGCGCCGTGATGGAGGACGTGCTTGCGGCCGCCGCCGAGCGCGGCCTGATCGAAGACGCAACCATCGCGGAGAGCCTCGATCAGGCAAAAGCGTTCTGGCGCATCCGCGAAATCCTGCCCGAGGTGCAGAAGCCGGAAGGCGGCTCCGTCAAGCACGACGTGTCGGTTCCGATCGCCTTGGTCCCGGAATTTCTCGACCAAGCGGATGCGGCGGTCGAGAAGCTGATTCCGGGCGCGCGCCCGGTTCCGTTCGGTCATGTCGGCGACGGCAATATCCACTACAACGTCAGCCAGCCGGTGGGCGCCGACAAGGAGGCGTTCCTCGCGCGCTGGTATGAGGTCAATGAGGTTGTCGATGACGTCGTGGCGAAACTTGCCGGCTCGATTTCCGCCGAGCACGGCATCGGCGTGATGAAGCGTGACCTGCTGCCGGGCGTAAAAGATGCGGTTGCGCTCAACCTCATGCGCACGCTCAAGCGCACGCTCGATCCCAACAAGATCCTCAATCCGGGAAAAGTCGTGTAGCTCAGGCGAGCTTCGTCACCTGCACGCGGGTGCCGGCTTTGATCGCTTTCAGGCCTTTCACATCAGCCAGCGCGCGCGCAAACACGTTGCAGGGGCTCGCCAGCCGCGTTTCGGTGCCACGCGAAATCGGGGTGCGGCCGAATCCGATCGCCAGCGCCGGCCCCTCGGGCCAATAGGCGATCTCGCCCGGCGCGACGACGTCGCGCGCCGTGGCCTCACGCACGGCGGTGATCGGCACGTCGAAGTAGATCTCCTCGCCCCACGTGAGCACGACCGAGGAGAGCGGCAGCGCCGCCAGCACGGCCTTGGCGGTCGGTGTGTCAAGCAGCTCGGCATCGAGCGTAACGCTACCGAAGTCGAAACGAATGCGGGTCATGGACCTCCACGGCTGAACTGCGGCACAAGGCGATTTAGCAAGATTTCCCGGCTCGGCCTGTTAAGGACATCACAGCGCCAAAAGCGCCGCGCTCGCACGCGGCCCGCAACGACCATGATGTCGGTGAATGCAAAGAGGCGAGATGAACAATCGCGCTCGCGCGCCGCATGCCACCAGCCAACACGACAGCCGTCGTGCTCCCCATGTCCCCACCCCATTGCCCAATGTGGACGCTAACCGCGCCGCGCCGCGGCGTCCATCAACCAGAGCGATCAGTGCAGCCGGAACACGCCATCAACAGCGCGAATTTCCGCCGGAGCGATCAAGCCGCGATGGCAAACCCTGACCGAATACAGCCGCCCCTCAAGCTTGGTCTGCCAGAATTGCAGGAAACGCTGCAGCTCCGGGAAATCCGGGCAAAGATCGTAGTCCTGCCAGACATAGGACTGGAGCAGCCAGGGGTGGTCGGGTCGCCGATAGAGGATTTCGGCGGTTGCCAAGCCGTAACCCTCCATCTGTCGTTTGAAGTCTGCGGTGATCATTCGGCTTGCCTCGATTCGTGACGATTTAAGTCTCCCTGCGCCGGTTGGTTCATGGCAAGCCCAAAAAGTAAATTAATTGTGTAATATCAAGGCATTAGCAGCATAGAGTCAGGACTGCTGACAGAGCCGGAGCGCAACCCGCGATCATCCCAGCGGGAAGATTATACCGACATTCCAAGCACTTAACATTTGCTAGCACTCCCAATTCTTGAGTGCTAAAAAACCTGGGCGCGCCTCTTGCGGAGAAAAAATCCCCCAACTATGTCGCGCGCAAGCGGCCAACGGGGAGTTTCCATCGCGGGGCCGCCAATTCGGAATCGTAGTCAGATTATTAAGGAGGATCCCATGAAGTTCCGCCCGCTTCACGACCGTGTCGTCGTCAAGCGCATCGAAGCCGAAGAGAAGACCGCCGGCGGCATCATCATTCCCGACACGGCGAAGGAAAAACCCCAGCAGGGCGAGGTCGTCTCAGTCGGCCCCGGAGGCCGCGATGAGGCCGGCAAGCTCATCCCAATCGACGTGAAGCCCGGCAACCGCGTGCTGTTCGGCAAGTGGTCGGGGACCGAGGTCAAGCTCGACGGTGTCGAATACCTGATCATGAAGGAAAGCGACATCATGGGCGTGCTCGAGGACAGCGTCGCCAAGAAGAAGGCCGCCTGATCCCAAAAGAACTTTCTCATCCTGAGAAACCGGCGCCCGGCCGGAACCGCAAAGGACGAGATCATTGAGCAAACGGCCCTCGACCTGTGAGACGCCGGCTTTGCTCGCTCCTCGGACGAGGAAACCACCCAACCGTTTCGGAGAAATCATCCAATGGCTGCGAAAGACGTAAAATTCTCGGTCGAAGCGCGCGACAAGATGTTGCGCGGCGTCGACATCCTGGCCAACGCGGTGCGCGTCACCCTTGGTCCCAAGGGCCGCAACGTCGTGCTCGACAAGAGCTTCGGCGCGCCCCGCATCACCAAGGACGGCGTGACCGTCGCTAAGGAAATCGAACTCGAGGACAAGTTCGAGAACATGGGCGCCCAGATGGTGCGCGAGGTCGCCTCCAAGACCTCCGACGTCGCCGGCGACGGAACCACCACGGCGACCGTGCTCGCGCAGGCGATCGTCAAGGAAGGCGCCAAGGCGGTTGCCGCCGGCATGAACCCGATGGACCTCAAGCGCGGTGTTGATCTGGCGGTCGAGGCCGTGGTCGAGGACCTCAAGAAGAACTCCAAGAAGGTCACCTCCAACGAGGAGATCGCCCAGGTCGGCACCATCTCGGCGAACGGCGACAGCGAAATCGGCCGCTTCCTCGCCGAGGCGATGAAGAAGGTCGGCAACGAGGGCGTGATCACGGTCGAGGAGGCAAAGTCGCTCGAGACCGAGCTCGACGTGGTCGAGGGCATGCAGTTCGACCGCGGCTACATCTCGCCCTACTTCATCACCAATGCCGACAAGATGCGCACGGAGATGGAGGATCCCTACGTCCTGATCTACGAGAAGAAGCTCTCGGCGCTCAACGAGCTGCTTCCGCTGCTCGAGGCCGTGGTGCAGACCGGCAAGCCGCTCCTGATCATCGCCGAGGACGTGGAAGGCGAAGCGCTCGCCACCCTCGTCGTGAACAAGCTGCGCGGCGGCCTCAAGGTTGCGGCCGTGAAAGCGCCCGGCTTCGGTGACCGCCGCAAGGCCATGCTGCAGGACATCGCCGTCCTGACCGGCGGCCAGGCGATCAGCGAGGATCTCGGCATCAAGCTCGAGAACGTGACGCTCGCCATGCTCGGTCGCGCCAAGAAAGTGATGATCGAGAAGGAGAACACCACGATCGTCAACGGCGCAGGCAAGAAGGCCGACATCGAGGCCCGCATCGCGCAGATCAAGGCGCAGATCGAGGAGACCACCTCCGACTACGATCGCGAGAAGCTGCAGGAGCGGCTGGCGAAGCTCGCCGGCGGCGTCGCGGTGATCCGCGTCGGCGGAGCGACGGAGGTCGAGGTGAAGGAGCGCAAGGACCGCGTGGATGATGCCATGCACGCGACCCGCGCGGCGGTCGAGGAAGGCATTCTTCCAGGCGGCGGCGTTGCGCTTCTGCGCGCGGTCGAGGCGCTCAAGAAGATCCGCACGCACAACGACGACCAGAAGACCGGCGTCGAGATCGTGCGCAAGGCGCTCTCCAACCCGGCCCGCCAGATCGCCATCAACGCGGGCGAGGACGGATCCGTCATCGTCGGCAAGATCCTGGAGAAGGATCAGTACGGGTGGGGCTTCGACGCCCAAAGCGGCGAGTACGCCGACCTGGTGAAGAAGGGCATCATCGACCCGACCAAGGTCGTGCGTACCGCCCTCCAAGACGCGGCGTCCATCGCCGGCCTACTGATCACTACCGAGGCGATGGTTGCCGAACTGCCGAAGAAGCAGACCCCGGCGCCGGCGATGCCGCCCGGTGGCGGCATGGACTTCTGATCCAGTCCTCGCAAGCAAAGCCAATGACGAGGGCGCGGCGCAAGCCGCGCCCTTTGTTTTGGGGCGCGAGATCCGATTTGCCAGTGTGGCGGATTTCAAGTTCCTATCACGTCGGACACGAAGAGATTCGCGCTTCCGAACTTGCAAAAGTGCCCGCCGCAAAGGGATACAAGCGTCGGAAGCGGGACACTAGCCGGCGAGACGGCCCGGAGCGCGACATGCAAGCGATCGCTGACGTCAAGTTGTGGCAGGTATTGGCCTATTCCGGTATCGCCCTCACAGTCGTGCAGATGTGGATGAAGACCATGATCCCACTGCGCCTGCTCGCCATCAGCACGAACGTCCTGTTTCTCGCGTACGCATCGCTCGAAGCGGTGTGGGTTACGATAGTGCTCAATTGCATCCTGCTGCCGCTCAATCTCTACCGATTGCAGGAGATGCGAAATCTGATCCGCAAGGTCGACCGCGCGCGCGGCCGGGAGATCGACATGACTTGGTTGCGACCGTTCATGTCGCGCCGGCGCATCAAGACGGGCGAAGTCCTGTTTCGGAAAGGCGATGTGGCGGAGGCGATGTATCTTGTCGACTCCGGCCACTTTGTCCTGAGCGAGACCGGCATGGACGTACCGTCCGGAACCGTGGTCGGCGAGCTTGGCCTGCTCTCACCGGACGGCCGCCGGACGCAAACGCTCGTCTGCCAGGAGGCCGGCAACGTCCAGTCGCTGAGCTATGATCGGTTTGAGGAGCTTTATTTTCAAAACCCGGAGTTCGGGCTCAGCTTTCTCAAGCTGACCAGCCGCCGGCTGTTTCAAAACATCGCGCGCCTGGAGCAGGAGCTCGCGGCGCGCACCAACCCGGTCCCCTCGAGCGCCTAGTGCCCGCTTCCGAAGTTCGTGATACATCGCGGCACCGTCTGACACGAACTTCGGAAGCAAAGGGGCACTAGCAGATATTATGATTCTAGTGCCGCTTTTCGATTTGACGTTCCTTCACGAGTTTGCCGCCACCGCTGTAGGAACTTCAAATCGGCGGCACTAGTGTCCGGCTGATCGAGCTCCTATCTTTGGCGAAGCAGCGACCAGGTTGGGGACCATCATGGCGGCAAAGAGCGGCGCGATCCGGGTCGGCATCGGCGGCTGGACGTTCGAGCCTTGGCGCGGCGTCTTCTACCCGAAGGGTTTGCCGCAATCGCAGGAACTAGCCTACGCGAGCAAGCATCTGACCTCGATCGAGATCAACGGCACCTATTACGGAACGCAGAAACCGGAGAGCTTTCGCAAATGGGCGCATGAATCGCCCGATGGTTTTGTGTTCTCGGTCAAGGGTCCGCGCTATGCCACCAACAGGAAGGTGCTGAGCGAGGCCGGCGATTCAATCAAGTGGTTCTTCAATTCCGGCGTGCTCGAACTCGGGCCGAAATTGGGCCCGGTGCTCTGGCAGTTTGCGCCGACCAAGAAGTTCGACGAAGCCGATTTCGGCGGCTTTCTGGGGCTGCTGCCGCATTCGATCGACGGGGTGCGCATCCGGCATGTGGTCGAGGTCCGCCATGACAGCTTTCGCACCCCGGCTTTCGTCGATCTGTTGCGCAAATTTTCCGTGCCGGTGGTGTTCGCCGAACACGCCAAATACCCAGGGATCGCCGATCTTGCCGGCGATTTCGTCTACGCGCGGCTGCAGAAGGGCGATGACAAGATCGAGACCGCCTACCCGTTGAAGGAGATCGACGCCTGGACGGCGCGCGCGAAAACCTGGGCCAAGGGCAGCGAACCCGACGATCTGCCGCGCGTCGCCAAGGGCTCGCCCGGGAAAGCGCCGCGCGATGTGTTCGTCTACTTCATCCACGAGGGCAAGATCCGCGCGCCAGCCGCCGCCATGACGATGATCGAGCGGCTGGCCTGATGGCCACAATGCCGCCGCTGTTCACCATCGGCTACGAGCAGACGCCGGCGGCTGCCGTCCTCGATGAACTCGCCAGCGCAAAGGTTGAACTACTCGTCGACGTACGCGCGGTTGCGGGCTCGCGCCGGCCCGGTTTCTCAAAGCGGCAACTCGCCGCCGGGCTCAACGAGCGCGGAATCCGGTACGTGCACCTGCGCCGCCTCGGCACGCCCAAGGAAGGCCGCCTGGCCGCCCGCCGTGGCGATCTCGCCAGGCTGTTCGACGTCTATCAGAAGCACCTCGCGACGCCGCAGGCGCGTGAAGAGCTTGACGAGCTCAGCGCGCTGGCCCGCTCGGGCACGCGGCTGTGTCTTCTGTGCTACGAGCGCGATCACCGGCACTGCCACCGGCAGTGGATCGCCGAGCTTGTTCACGAGCGCACCGGCGCCGAGGTAGAACATCTCAGCGCAGCGCCGATCTGACGCTTGCTATTCCGCCGGCGCAACCGCCGCTGCCCGCGCGCGCCGGCCCTCGGCGCCCGCTACAAGCGCGGTGATGCCGAGCGAATTGATCGCAAAGATCCCGGCGATGATGGCGGTCACGAACAGCACGAGATCCGCCCCGCCACGATCCCACAGTCGGCCGATCACCCAGACGGCCGGACCCGCGGTGGTGAAGATCAGGAAGAACCGCATGGCGTAGACGCGGCCGCGCCAGGCTGCCGGCGTATAGCGTGCGAGCACGATGTCGCCGACGGTGACCTGTCCGTAGATCGACGCGACCGCCAGCGCGAGCGCCGGAATGAGCCGCCACCCGGTGAGATGCGTCACCAGCAACATCGCCACCAGCTGGGTGACGGCAATGCCTGACATCACGAGGTGCGGCTGGATGCGCTCGACCAGGCGCCCCATCGACAATTGCGCCATCGCACCGCACAGAAACACCGCGGTCGCAATGCTGCCGACGAGTTCGAGCGAAACGTCGTGGCCTATGCGCGCGTCCACGATCTTGGGCAGCGTGATGGTCAGCGCGTTGAACACGAGGCCGGAGAACAGCGCGAGCACCATGAACAGCGCGACGACCGTGATCGTCAGCCGGCGATCGAGCACCACGTCGTGCACGGTCGGCGGCAGTGTACGCCTGCGGCCCTCGTCGGGGACCAGCCAGACATAGGCGATCCCGCTCACGATGAACACGGCCGCCGGGATGAAGAACGCCGCGCGCCAGCCGATCTGGGTGACGAGCAGCGCGGTGATGCCGCTTGCAATCGACACGCCGACATTTCCGAAGACGCCGTTCCACGACATGGTACGGGCGCGGTTGACCGCCGTGTCGATCAGCATCGGCAGACCGACCGGATGGTAGATCGCGGCGAACACGCCGACGGCACAGAGCGCGATTGCGAGCACGGTGAAGTTCGGCGCCCATCCGACGGCGGCGGCGGCAATGCCGGTGCCGAAGAAATAGATCGCCATCATGTTGCGGCGGCTCCAGTGATCCGCGATCCAGCCGCATGGCAACGCGAGGAGGCCGAACACCGTGAACGCCGCGGTCGACAACATCAACAGGTCGCCGTAGGGCCGGTTGTAAACCGCCTCAAGCCCGAGCACGACGGTTGGATAGATCAGCAGGACATAATGATCGAGGAGATGCCCCCAATTCAGAAAGCCGATGGTGCGGCCGCGATGGCGGGCTTGTTCTTCGGGCGAAAGCGGTTTTGCGGTCGACGACATTGTGAATCTTTCCGACAGTGCCATTACCTATAGCCCGGCACATCCGCCCTCTTCTATGCGAATTTTGCAGATCGGAGCTATCCGCGCGTGGATTGCGAATCCGCGCTTAATCCAGTGTTCGGCGAAACCGCATGACCGCGATCGCCATCGCGACCAGCATCAGGGCCGTGAGCACAAGCGCGTCGTAGCGCAAATCGGCAAGGCCCGAGCCCTTGAGCATGATGGCGCGCACGATGCGCAAGTAGTGCGTGAGCGGCAGGCTCTCGCCGATCCAGCGCGCCCACGCCGGCATTCCGGCGAACGGAAACATGAAGCCGGACAGCAGAATGTTGGGCAAAAAGAACATCATCGACATCTGCATCGCCTGCAGCTGGTTCTGCGCGATGGTCGAGAACGTATAGCCGATCGACAGATTGGCGGTGATGAACAGCGTCGAGAGCGCCGCCAAAAGGATGATGCTGCCGAACACCGGGACCCCGAAGATTCCAACCCCGAGGCCGATGATCAGCGCGGCCTGAACGAAGCCGACCAGCACGTAGGGGATGATCTTGCCGAGCATCACCTCGACGGGCGTGATCGGCATCGCCAGCAGATTTTCCATGGTGCCGCGCTCGATCTCGCGCGTCACCGAGAGCGCAGTGAAGATCAGCATGGTCATGGTCAGGATCGTTCCGACCAGGCCCGGGACGATGTTGAGCGCGGTCGAGGCTGCCGGATTGTAGCGGGCGTGCGCGCGGATCTCGAAAGCACCGGCGGACTGATCCGGTATGGCGTGGTCGTTGACGAGTGCCGTCTGCACGATCGCGCCGAGTGAGGCCAGCGCGGTGCTCGACGCCACCGGATCGGTGGCGTCGGCGGCGAACAGTAGCGCCGGACGATCGCCGCGGCGCAGCGCGCGCTCGAATTCGGCCGGCACTTCGACACCGAACAGCACGGTGCCTGACTTGAGCAGCTGGTCGAATTCGGCCGCGTCGCGCGCCTGGCGGACGACCCGGAAATAGGCGGTGTTCTCGATCGCCTTGAGGATCGAGCGCCCGACGTCGCTCTGCTCCTGCAGCAGCACGACGGTCGGCATATGGCGCGGCGTCGTGTTGATCGCATAGCCGAACAACAGGAGCTGCATGATCGGGATCATGACGATCATTGCAAAGGACACACGGTCGCGCCGCAGCTGGATGAATTCCTTGATCAGCATAGCGGCGGTGCGGCGCCAGAAGTCCGCGGATGGTATGACGTGCGCGAAGCTCATTGAAAATTGTCCTGCGCGCGATTCATCAGATCAATGAACACATCCTCGAGCGAGGGCTCGCTGCGTTGCCAGTGTGCACCGCCGCGTTCGCGGTATTGCGCGACGGCGCGCTCGAGGAGTTGCGGATCGCGCCCGGAGACGTGCAGGCTCGCGCCGAACGGCGCCACCATGTCGACCCCAGGCCGACCGGCGAGCTTCTGACCGAGCTCGTCCAGGCTGTCGCCCGTGACCGTGTAGGTGACGAGGCCAGACTGCGCGATCACGTCGGCGACGGTGCCGTGGGTTAGGAGCGTCCCATAAGCGATGTAGGCGATCTCGTGACAGCGTTCGGCCTCGTCCATGTAGTGGGTCGACACCAGCACGGTGAGGCCGTTCGCCGCGAGCTCATGGATCTCGTTCCAGAACTCGCGGCGCGCCTTCGGATCGACCCCTGCGGTCGGCTCGTCCAGCAGCAGCAGCTGCGGATTCGGCAGCGTGCAGGCGCCGAGCGCCAAGCGCTGCTTCCAGCCCCCCGACAGCTCGCCCGCGATCTGGTTTTCGCGACCCGCAAGACCGAGCCGTTCGATCATGGCGCGCGCCGCCTTCGTGGGCTCGCGCACGCCGTAGAGCCGCGCGACGAAATCGAGGTTCTCGCGCACCGAGAGGTCCTGGTAGAGGCTGAAACGCTGGGTCATGTAGCCGACGCGGCGCTTGATCTGATCGGCGTCCTTGATGATGTCGAACCCGAGGCAGGTGCCGTGCCCGGCATCCGGGGTGAGCAGGCCGCATAACATACGGATCGTTGTGGTCTTGCCGCTGCCGTTGGGGCCCAGGAAGCCGTAGATCGTTCCGCGCCGTACCGTCATGGACAGGTCGCGCACGACCGTACGCCCGTCGAACGACTTGGTTAGGCCGTCGACCTCGATCGCGATATCGGGTGCGGCGGTCATGCCTTCGGTTCCAACACCACATCGACCGGTTGGCCAACCCGGACTTTGTCGGGCTGTTCGGGCAACGCCTCGATCAGGAACACGAGCTTGTTGCGCTCCTCCAGGCTGTAGATCACCGGTGGTGTGTATTCCGCCGACTTTGCGATGAAACTGACCTTCGCGGTCTGATCGGCACAGCCGTCGCAGCGCACCGTCACGGTGTCGCCATAGGCGATCTTCTGCAGCGCCGCCTCCGGAACGAAGAAGCGTACCTTCAGGTTGCCGGGCGGCAGGATGGCCAGGATCGGGCGGCCGGCCGGCACCATCTCACCGGGGCGGAAATAGACCTGCTGCACCGTGCCGGTGACCGGGCTCGCCAGCTTGCGGCGCGCGAGCCGCGTTTGCGACGTGTTGACGCGCGCCTCGGCGCTGCGCAACTCGGCCGAGGCGGCATCGAGATCCTTTTGCGTGCCGGCGCCGGTCTTGGCGAGTTGCGACGCGCGATCGAAGGTCTGCCGCGCGTTGGTCAGGCTCGCCATGTTGAGATTGAGATCCGCCTTCTGCAGATCGTCGTCGACCGTGAACAACGGATCGCCGATCGTGACCGGGTCGCCTTCGCGCACGCTCAACGTTACGACGCGGCCCATCTCGTCGGGTGCGACGAAAATCAGATTGGCCTCGATCCAACCCTGATACTTGGGCTGCGGGTCGTTGCAGGCCGTAAGAGCCACGCTCATCGCGAGCGCGAGCAACGTCCCCAACAGGCGCGCCGGGCGGGTCATGGCTCACTCCCGGACCCCAGCAGGATCTCGATGTGGGCGCGCATCATGCCGGCGACATCGAGGTGGGCGAAGCGATCGAACAGGCCGACCCAAAGGATGGCGACGAGGCCGGGCGCAACCACAATCTGGGGGAAGCGGGCGAGCGCTGCGTGGCCTATTTCGCCGCGAGCAACCGCGCGCTCGATCATGGCGCGCATCGCGGCGATGCCCCGCTCCACCACTTCCCGATAGTAGAACTCGGCGATCGAGGGAAACCGCGCGCCCTCGGTGATCACCAAGCGCGCGACGTCGCGCCGCCGCGTGCCGTAGATCTCGCGTACGAACAGATCGGCAAATCGCTCGAGCACAATCCGGATCGGAACATCGCTTGCGCGCAACTGCTCGAGCGTCATCACCAGCGGACTAAGCATGGTGCGCACGAGTTCCTGGAACAGCGCCTCCTTGTCCTTGAAGTGCAGGTAGATCGTGCCCTTGGCCACATCCGCTCGACGCGCGACGTCGTCGAGCCGCGCGGCTGCGAAGCCGCGCGCCGAGAACTCGTCGAGCGCGGCCGTAAGGATCGCGGCGCGCCGCGCCGCGGCCCTCTGGGCGCGTCCTCCGGCCTTTTGGCTCGACCCGGCTGTCGGCTCCATCGGAGGCCGTGCCGGGCGGATATCTTTCCCTTGCTCAGTCATCTGGACACCATTATGACTGACCAGTCAGTCATAATAACCACGTCAAAGGCGCCCTTGCAACCCGGCGCGGCGCCACGCCGCAACCGGCCCGTGAGGAAAAATCTTGCTTACAATTCAACCTCTTGCGCGCGGACAGCCGCAGCGGCTGCGCGGCGCCCGTAAGCCTTGAACACTTGGCTTGCGATTTCCCGCGCCCACTTCATTCTGCTACACATCGCGACCGACGGCGGGATGGCCTTGGTCATGCGCTGGTTCCGAACCAACCGAAGAGCATCGGGCACGTTGGCGCTATTCGCGCTCGCGCTGCAGGTCACGCTCGCGTTCGGTCACATCCACCTGCGCGATTTTGCCGGCGTGTACGGCGTGTCGCTCGCCCTGGCACAGGCGGCCGCTCGCTCAACGTCCGGCGATCACAACACCCATCAATCGACCGACGACTACTGTCTAATCTGTGCAAGCGTCAATCTGGCGGGCACGGCCGTGCCGCCAGTTGCGCTGTTACTGCCGGTCGATTCGACCGAAACGTCCTATCGGCACTTCTGCTCGACAGTCTGCAATCGCATTGATCGAGCGCTGTTTAGCGCGCGCGCCCCTCCCCTCGCCTGACCATCGATCGAGCCGACCGCATCGTCGTCATTTGACGGCGATGCGATGCGCCTGCGTTCGTCCGCGCGCCATTTCGCGCGTGGGCGTGAGCTCATCGAATCGGTGTCGGGTTGGGAGCGAACTTATGTGCAAGCAATCTTGCCGACTGCTCTGTGCAATCGTGATGTTTGGGATATGCAGCGCCGCATACGCGAGAGGCGGGACTTACCACCACGCCGAGCCTGTTTTTCGGAAATCGGTCGAGACAACGAAGAAGCCGGTCAAAGCGCCGGTCCATCGCGATCGGCGCCAATCCTACCAGCGGTAGCACCGGTTGCAGGCCTTGGGGCTTGTGGCCCAGCGACCACACCCCAGTAAATTCGCAAGATTCACGCTGAATGGCGCCCTTCACTTGCCACGGTCTTCTGACTAGCATGAGCCAGGCTGACCTAAGTGACCTTGAGATGCGCTGGTTTCGAACCAATCGCAGGTTTGCTGGAACGCTCGCGCTGCTGGCGCTGGCGCTGCAGTTCACGCTGTCGTTCGGCCATATCCACGTGCGCGATTTCGCTGGGGTGCCGGGCGTGGCTCTCGCTCAGGCGCAGCCAACAGCCGCTGACCGGACCGGGGACCCGGGTACCGGCCATTCCACCGACGATTATTGTCTCATTTGCGCGACCGCAAACCTCGCGGGCACGCTTGTGCTTCCGAGCCAGGTCGCGCTCGTATTGCCGGTCGCTTCGACCGACACATCCTACGAGCATTTCTGCGCGACCTTCTGCGGCCGCATTGATCACGCGCTATTTCGCGCGCGCGCACCTCCGTTCGCCTGACCAATCGTTCGAGCCGACTGCATCGCTTTGATTTTTCAACAGCGATGCGATCAGCGCATGTAGCGACGCGCGTTTACGCGCGCGGCCTGAGCTCATCGATCGGTGTCGACGCGCTTGCCGAGCGCTGTCGCGTAGAGGGTTTTAGAGAGGAAGATGCGTACCGCCGTTCGTGCCGGACTGCTTCTTGGCAGTTCCGCGCTCGCCAGCATGGTGGCCAGCGATTGGTCCCATGCGCAAACAGAGTTGCCCGAAGTGAAGGTCACCGCGCCCAAGGAAACCCCCAAGCCGGCGCCGAAGAAGACGGCCGCGCGCAAACCGGCGCCCCGAGCTGTCGCGGCGCCCCGCCCGGCCGCGGCGCCGACGCCCCCGCCGCCGTCGCCGGAGCAGGTCGCCGCGCAGGCGGCGCAGCAGGTGATCAGTCAAAACCAGGTCCTTGATCAGAAGATCACCAACAACATCACGCCGCCGCTTGGTGCAACCACCTACCAAATCACCCGGGACACGATCGAAACGCTGCCGGGCGGCAGCAACACGTCGCTCGAAAAGGTTCTCTTGCAGGCGCCGGGCGTCACCCAGGATGTGGCCGTTCAGGGCGGCATCCATATCCGCAACGAGCACGCCAACATCGCCTACCGCTTCAACGGCATCCTGCTGCCGGACGGCGTGCAGGGCTTCGGCCAGGTGCTGGAGAGCAATTTCATCGGCAGCATGGCATTGCTCACCGGTGTGCTCCCGGCCCAATACGGGCTGCGGACGGCCGGCGTGCTCGATATCACGACGCGGATTCCCAACTCCCCCGGCAGCGGCAGCATCAGCATGTACGGGGGGTCGCACGAGACTGCTACGCCGAGCTTCGAATATGGTGGCGTCGTTGGGCAGACCCAGTATTTCGCCACCGGCCGCTACTGGGGCTCCGACATCGGTCTCAACAACACCATCCCGGACCGCCAGGCGATCCACGACCACACCGCGCAGGCGCGCGGTTTTGCCTACATGTCGACCCTGCTCGATCCGGAGACCCGCGTCAGCACCATCTTCGGCGCTTGGAAGGCCAAGTTCCAGATTCCCAACACGCCGGGCAACTTTCCGGCGTTCACGGTCAATGGTGTGGGCCCGTTCTCGCCGCAGAACAATTCGGCGACGCTCAACGAAAATCAATACGAGAGCAACGTGGTCGGCGTCATGGCATGGCAGCGCTCGACACTTCAGTACGACGCCCAGTTGGCCTACTTTACCCGTTACAACAGCGTGCACTTCCAGCCCGACCCGCTTGGCGACATCGTCTTCAATGGCGTCGCATCCAATGTCTTTCGTGGCGCCTTCGTCAACGGTATGCAGGGCGATGCCGCCTACCGACTCAACGAGCTTCATACCCTGCGGTCCGGATTCATCTCCAGCGGGGAGACCACCAACGTCAACGGCAACAACGCGGTGCTGGGGATGGACGATACCGGGGCAACCAGCACGAATCCGTTCACGATCATCGATCCGGTCAGCAAGGTTGGATGGATCGCGGGGTTCTATCTGCACGACGAGTGGAAGCTGACGGATCAGCTGACCCTCAACTATGGCTTCCGCTTTGACCAGATGTGGCAGTTCGTCAATACCAACCAGCTCAGCCCGCGCGTGAACATGATCTATACGCCGTTGGACGGGACCAAGATTCACGCCGGCTACGCGCGCTATTTCACGCCACCGGTGCAGGCGCTCGCAGGGCCGACCAACACCGTGGCCTTCCTCGACACGACCAATCCCCCCGGGGTGCTGCAGAACAGCCCGGTGCTGCCGGAACGCTCGCACGTCTTCGACGTCGGCGCGACCCAACAATTCGGGGGGTTCCTGACCGGCCTTGAGATGGGCGTCGACGGCTATTACAAGATCGCGCACGACCTGATCGACGACGGCCAGTTCGGCGCTGCGTACATATTGACCGCGTTCAACTACGAGAAGGGCGAAAACTACGGCGTCGAGTGGACCACGAAGTACAGGAACGGGCCGTTCAGCCTCTATGGCAATTTGGCCTGGGCGGTCCAGCGCGCAACCAATATCGTGTCGAACCAGCAGCTGTTCGGCCCCGACCAGCTCGCTTTCATCGCCAACAGCTGGGTCTTCACGGACCACGCCCAGACCTATACGGCTTCGGGCGGCATGGCCTATGTCTGGAACGGCACTCGTCTGAGCGCCGACATGATCTACGGCAGCGGTCTGCGGGCCGGCGATTTCAATCTGGACCACGTGCCGGCCTATGGACAGATGAACCTCGGCGCTTCGCGCGAGATCCCGATGCCGGGCGAAAAGCCGATTACGGTGCGATTCGACATCCTTAACGTGTTCGATTCGACTTACTTCATTCGAAACGGCACCGGTATCGGCGTGTTCGCGCCGCAATTTGGCCCCCGTCGCGGCTACTTCGTTGGCGTATCGCAGAAGATCTAGGCGCAAAGGCAATCAGAATGCTCCGACAGCAGATATCATCTCGTGTGGCGCGGATGCCCTGCATCCACGCGTTACGTCTAGCCCTCGTATGCGCTGCGATTTTCGCGACCAGCCCATCTGTCAATGCACAGGCGCCGCAGCCAAATGCGACGCCTGCCGTGACGACTGGCCCCGGTGCGCCGGCGCCGGACAGTCTGCGCCCGCAAATTTCCGAAACGTCCCCTAGCGCCGAAACTCCGCCTTCCCCGGATACATTGGCGCTGCTGCCGCGCGATCTCTCGCCCTGGGGCATGTTTCTCAATGCCGACAATCTGGTCAAAGCCGTGATGGTCGGTCTCGCGTTCGCCTCGGTGCTGACCTGGACAATCGCGCTCGCGAAGTGGCTGGAACTTCTGGGCTTCAAGGCGCGGCTGCGCAAAGCGGATCGGCTCATTGCGGGAGCGCGGTCGCTGACCGAGGCCGAGGACCGCGCCGCCGACGCGGGCGGGGCCGCCATGCGGCTGCTGCGCGCGGCCGTGGTGGAGCTCGAGAAATCGCCCGACCGCAGCGATCGCGAGGGAATCCGGGAGCGCCTGGCCGCCACGATCGAGCGCATCGAATCGACGGTCGGCCGGCAGCTGGCGCGCGGCACCGGCATTCTGGGCACGATCGGCGCGACCGCGCCGTTCGTTGGGCTGTTCGGCACCGTCTGGGGCATCATGAACAGCTTCATCGGGATTTCGAAGGCGCACACGACCAACCTAGCGGTGGTGGCGCCGGGTATCGCCGAGGCGCTGCTTGCGACCGCATTGGGCCTCGCCGCGGCGATCCCGGCGGTCGTGATTTACAACTACCTGGCGCGCTCGATTGCCGGCTGCAAGGCGCTGTTCGCCAATACCAGCACCGAGGTCCTCAATCTGACCAGCCGCGACATCGCGCAGCCGCCCGAACGCAAGCGGACGCCGGTGATGCCCGCGCGGCTGCCGGCGGAGTAGACCGATGAGCGTCCGTCTCGATCATGGTCAGGACGAGCTCGAGGACATCCACGAGATCAACGTCACGCCGTTCATCGACGTCATCCTGGTGCTCCTGATCATCTTCATGATCGCAGCGCCGCTCGCGACGGTCGATGTCAACGTCAACCTGCCGGGATTGACCGCCGACCCGCAAAAGCGGCCGGACAAGCCGATCTTCCTCACCATCAAGGCGGATCATACCTTGGCGCTGGGCGACAATCCGATTTCGCGCGAGTCCCTGGCATCGGCGCTTAACGCGGAGACCAACGGCGACAAGAATCAGAACATCTTTCTGCGCGCCGACAAGTCGCTGCCGTATGGCGACTTCGCGGAGGTCATCAACCTGCTGCGCCGTGCCGGCTATCTGAAAGTCGCGTTGGTCGGGCTTGAGGCGGACAAGAAGCCGTGAGTATGGGTCTGACCATACCTTCGGATCGCACGCAGACAGTCTTGCGTTGGGGCACCTGCTTTGCGGTTGTGCTGCTTGCGCATGTGGCCGGGGTGGCAAAGCTGCTCGAGCACACCGACTTTGCCGATGCTCCGCCCGGAGTGGAAGTCGTGAACCTCGATCTTGCGGTCGGCGATCCGCAGGAACAGGTCGATCCCACCCAATACACGCCTCCCAAAACTGTCGAGCAGGAGGTCAAGCCGCAGGAAGAGCCGGAGCAGAAGGAAGCCGAGTTGGCGCTTCCGAAGGAGGTTGAACAACCGCAGGCAGTGACGCCGACGCCGCCGGCACCTCCCCAAGAAGAGCAGGAAGCGAAGGCGCCCCCGAAGGTCTCGCCGGACGTCGTCCGCAAGTGGCAGATGACGGTGAATACACGGCTCAATCAATACAAGCGCTATCCTGCCCAGGCCCGTCTGCGCCATCAGGAAGGCAGGGTCATCGTTGCGTTCCTGCTCGACTCCGACGGCCACGTCGTCAACGCGAAGATCGTCAAAAGTTCGGGCTCCCCCATTCTCGATCAGGAGACGCTGGACCTGATCACGCGCGCGCAGCCGTATCCGGTCCCGCCTAACGGCGCCGGCGGGCAGGATTTGTTTCTGCAAGTTCCGATCGCCTATGGACTGCAATAATCACCCGGACAGACGCCGAAGTGATGTTTGAAACAGCGCGCAAACTGGTGACCAGGCGACTCCCGACTGCACGAACGCGCGCCGCGCAATGCTTGCTCGCTGGCTTGTGGCTTCTTGCCGTTCCCGCCACGCCCACGTTCGCCCACCCGCACGTCTGGGTCACGATCAAGAGCGAGTTGGTCTACGCGCCCGACGGCTCGATCACAGCGATCCGCCACGCCTGGACGTTCGACGACATGTTCTCGGTCTACGCAACCCAAGGGATCGAGCACAAGACCAACGGTGCGTTTACCCGCGAGGAATTGGCTTCGCTCGCCGACACCAACGTGACCTCGCTCAAGGAATACGACTATTTCAATTACGCGCGGGTGGACGGCAAGAAGCGAAAGGACGTGTTCAGCGATCCGATCGACTACTGGCTCGACTACAAGGATTCCGTGCTGACGCTGCATTTCACCTTGCCGCTCAAGACACCGGTGCGGGCCCAGAGCCTTGAGGTCGATGTCTACGACCCCGAATTCTTTATCGACTTCTCCTTCGCCGACGAGGATTCGCCGGTGTCCATGGCGAACGCGCCGGCGCAGTGCACGTTGGCCACGGTTCGGCCCAACGATGTGCCATCGGCTTCGAGCCAGCGCCTCAACAAATCGTTCCAGCCGCCGTCCGAAGCGTTCGCCGGCATGGGTTCGCGGTTCGCCAACAAGATATTGGTGAAATGTCCGTGACGGCGCCAACGCTGTCGGCCGGGTCGAACCCGAGGCGCGACATGCTTGTTGTTGCATTGTTGTTGGTCATCGCGGGCGGCCTCGTGTGTGTGCTTTCCGATACCGCGGCCGCGCAGGGCGCCTTCGGCGTCAACCGTCCGACGCCTGCTGCACCGCCCGAGGATGGCGTGCTCGGCTGGCTGTTGGCGCAGCAGGCATCGTACTATCGCAGCTTCGCCGGCATGATCCGTGCCGCAAAGGCCGACGGTACGGCCGTCTATGGCCTGCTTGGCCTGTCGTTTACCTATGGCATCCTGCACGCCGCCGGCCCGGGTCACGGCAAGGCCGTGATCTCGTCTTATCTCATCGCCAACGGCGAGACATGGCGGCGCGGCGTCGTGTTGTCGTTTGCGTCGGCATTTGTCCAGGCACTTGCCGCGGTCGTGATGGTGGGGATTGCGGCGGCGATGCTTGGCGCAACCGCCGCGACTATGGGCAACGCCGTCCGCGCGATCGAGATTGCGAGCTACCTCATGATCATCGCTGTCGGCGTGCGGCTCTGCTGGGCCAAGGGCCGCGGTTTGCGTATGGAACTACAGCGTTTCAAGTCGGCGCCTGCACACCGACATGGTCACGATCCAGCACATGCGACGACCGTGCTGCGCTCCGATGCACATTGCGCCGAGCACCATTACGATCACCACCACGCGAGCCATGCCCATCATGGACCAAGCGAGGCTTGCGACCATTCCCACGGTCCGGCGCCGCAGGACCTGACCGGACCGGGCGGATGGCAGCGCGGCCTTGCAGCGATCATCGCTGTTGGTCTGCGGCCGTGTTCGGGCGCAATCCTTGTCCTGGTTTTCGCACTCGCCCAGGGGTTGTTCTGGGTCGGTGTCGCCTCGACGTTCGTCATGGGGATTGGCACGGCGGTTACGGTCGCGGCAATCGCGACAATCGCGGTCGGCGCGGGCTCGGTTGCGCGCAAGCTCGCAACCTCCCGCAACGGCGTCGGCGCGCTGGCGCTCTTGGGAGTCGAAGTCGCCGCATCGATCCTGATCGTCGCGTTCGGACTGCTGCTGCTTACCGGCTATATGGCGAACGAGCGATTGTTCGGCGGCTAAAGCCGCTCCACAGCGCGACCCGCATTGTAACAATACTGTCTTATTCGGCACGTAACCATCGCCGACTCGTCCAAACCGATGGGAGACCGCAATGGGAACACGCCTGGAGTTCCTCGCCGTGACCGTGGGGACGGTGCTGATTGCTCAAATCGCGCAAGCCGCTGATCCGCCTCACAATGTCATCCTGTTCGTGCCGGACGGGCTGCGCGCGCTGGCGGTGACCCCGCAAACCGCGCCCACCATGGCTGCGGTACGCGACCAGGGGGTCAATTTCGCCAATCCGCATTCCCTGTTCCCGACCTTCACCATGCCGAACTCGTCCGGGATGTCGACCGGGCACGAGCTCGGCGATACCGGCACGTTCAGCAACACGATATTCACCGGTTATCCGGTGGGGCCGGCCGGCGGCAGCGTGACGCCGTTCATCGAGAACGACGCCGTTCTCGGCGATATCGATGAACACTTCACCGGCAACTACGTCGACGAGGAGTCGATCCTCAAGGCGGCACGGGGAAAGAGTCTCAGCACGGCTGCCATCGGCAAGGTCGGCCCCGTTCTGGTCTTCGACCATACCGAGCGCACTGGCGAGCAGACGATCATCGTCGATGACGCAACCGGAAGCGCGTCCGGAATTCCGTTGTCGCAAGCCATGAAAGACGCCCTCACGGCCGCCGGTCTGCCGTTGGTCGCGCCCACGCGCGGCGACAATGGGCCTCCCGGTGATTTCCAGAAGCCCGGCACCAAAGTCGCGAATGTCGCCCAGCAGGCGTACTTCGCCAAGGTGGCGACCGAAGTCGTGCTGCCGATGTTCAAGGCGCGCAACAAGCCGTTCGTCTTGGTGTTCTGGTCGCGCGATCCCGACGGGACGCAGCACAATCAGGGCGACAGCCTCAACGAGGTGAGGCCGGGCATCAACGGGCCGACCTCGCTCGCAGCCGTTAAGAACGCCGACGACAATCTCAACGCATTGCGGCAGGCACTCGATCGACTGGGGCTTGCTGCGACGACCGACATCGTCATTGCGGCCGATCACGGCTTCTCGACGATCTCGAAACAGAGTTCCACGAGCCCGGCCGCGAAGGCCGAATACAAGGATGTGCCGAAAGGGTTCCTGCCGCCCGGCTTTGTCGCGATCGATATCGCCAAGGCGCTCGGCCTCGGGCTCTATGATCCGGACGCCAAAAATGCACCGGTCGCCGACAACGCCCATCCGGTGCGCGGCGACGGTTTGATCGGCGCGGACCCGGCCAAGCCGGACGTGGTGGTTGCAGCCAATGGCGGCTCCAACTTGGTCTACCTGCCCAACGACGATCGCGCGCTCGCCGCGAAAGTGATCGACGCCTTGCTCGCGCAGGATTACGTCAGCGGTCTGTTCGTCAACGACAACCTCGGTTCGTTTCCGGGGACGCTGCCGCTGTCGGCGATCGGTCTGAAAGGCGCAGCCGTCACGCCGGCGCCGGCGATCGTCATCAATTTCCGCTCGTTCGCGACCGGCTGCGACCAGCCCGTGATGTGCACAGTCGAGGTCGCCGACTCGACCCTGCAGCAGGGACAGGGGATGCACGGCAATTTCAGCCGCGCCGATACCATGAACTTCATGGCGGCGATCGGACCCGGGTTCAAGGCCAAGTTCGTCGACCAAACCCCGACCAGCAACGCCGACGTCGGGCGCACGATCGCGCACCTGCTCGGCCTCTCCATCCCCAGCAAAGGCCTACTGCTCGGACGTGTCATGAGCGAAGCGCTGCCCGATGGAAAGACGCCGACTGTGACGGCCCAGACCGTGCGCTCGCCGGCTGCGAACGGCTTGAGCACCGTTCTGGTCCGGTACGACGTCGATGGCGTTCCTTACTTTGACGTCGCGGGCTTCCCCGGCCGGACCGTCGGCCTGGACGAGAAGAAGGCCGCCAGCGCGCAATAGCGCTCAGGGCGCGCCTTCGATCTCGGCCTTAACCGCGTCGAGCGCGTCGGGAGTGTCAACGTCGACGAGGGCTGCCTTGTCGGCCGGCACTTCGATCACGGCCTCTTGATAGCCGACGATCAAATGCCGTGCCCCGACGTCGCCGTCGAGGCTCGCAAGATCGGGAAAGAAGCGGCGCGACCACACGACCGGATTGCCGCGCTTGCCCGCAATCGTCGGAACCACGACCAGCGCGCCGCGCTCGGGATCGAACGCCGCAATCAGGCGATCGATCAAGCCCGCATCGACATGTGGCATGTCGCCAAGGCAGACAATCGCGCCATCGACATCAGCCGGCAGCGCCGCGATGCCCGCCTTGAGCGAGGTAGACAGGCCATCGGCGAAATTCGGGTTGTGCACAAACTCCACGGCGAGCCCGCTCAGCGCGGCCTCTACCCGATCGCGTTGATGGCCCGTGATCACGATCACCGGGCGAGCCCGCGAGGCGAGTACCTGTTCGACCACGATACGCACCATCGGCCGCCCGCCGATGTCAGCCAGCAGTTTGTTTGGTCCTCCCATCCGGGTGGACCGGCCGGCCGCCAGCACGATCGCTGCAACGCGCCGGCCAGCCGCGTCAGCGCTTGCGCGCGGCTGGGGTCGCGTCACGATTTCCATCAGCAGTCCGCCAACCCCCATGCCGACGATGTCGTGGCGCGTTACGTCGAGCCCGCACAGCAGCCGCGCCAGCACCCAGTCGAAGCCGTTTTCCTTGGGCGAGCGCGCACAGCCCGGTGCGCCGAGCACCGCGCGCCCGCCAACCGAGCCGATCAGCATCAGATTGCCGGGGTCGACCGGCATGCCGAAATGTTCGACCTGTCCGCTCGCCGCTTCGATCGCCGCCGGGATGACGTCGCGCCGGTCCGCAATCGCGGACGCGCCGAAAATAATGACCAGCTCGGCACCAGCCGCGAGCGTTTCGTCCAATGCCTTGGCAAGCGCGGTGGCGTCGTGCGGCACGCGCCGTTCGGCGATGATGCTTGCGCCGGCAGGCGACAATCGGTCCGCGGTTACGCGCAAGGTCTTCTCAATAACTTTGTCGGCGAGGCCGGGAAGCACGGTCGAGATGATGCCGACGCGCTTGATCCTGTAGGGCGCGACCCGCACCAGCGGTTTGGCGGCGCGCGCGACGCTCACCGCCTTGTCACGGGCCGGACCGGCGACCGCGAATGGAATGATCTTGACGGTCGCGACCATCTTGCCGGGCACAACCGGCGCATAAGCGCCGAGTGTTGCAAGCGTGATGTCGGGATCGACTTCGTTGAGACGATCGATCGCGCCGCGATCGACCGCCAGCACGCCGCCGACCTCGGCGAACAAATTGGCGCGGCCAGTGAAGGCCTGATCCACTCGCACGCCCTCGCCCGCCGCCGCCGACGCGATGTCGCCGGCGGCTTCGTCTTCGGAGACGTCGCCGGGCTCCAGTCGGGCGACCGTGATGGCCGCGATGCCAGCCTTGGTCAGCGCCTCGATCTCGGCCTTGCCGACCAGCGTGCCCTTCTTGAGCACGAGGCCATCCTTGCGGATCGAGTGCACGACGATGCCGCCAAGCGCTTGTGCCGGTGCGACCGAACCGAATTTCACGGTGCGGGCTCCGGAGGCAATCGCAAGCCAGCCGTCATCTGACCAAGAATCGCGACGGCGATTTCGGGGGGAGACACGGCGCCGATCGCAAGCCCGATCGGCGCATGAATGCGCGCCAACGCATCATCGCTCGCGCCCTGTGCCTTCAGGCGCTCGATACGGCGCCCGTGCGTTTTTCGGGAGCCGAGCGCCCCGATGTAAAAACAATCGCGCGCGAGCGCGTGCAGCAAGGCGGGATCGTCGATCTTGGGATCATGCGTGAGGGCGACGAATGCCGTGTACCGATCGATCGCGAGCGGCGGCAGCGCGACGTCCGGCCATTCCGGGATCAGCTTCACGTCGGGGAAACGTTCGGGCGTTGCAAACGCCGTGCGGGGATCGACAATCGTCACGTCGTAGCCGAGAAGGCCGGCCATTGGAGCCAGCGCCTGGCTGATGTGCACTGCTCCGGTAATGACGAGGCGCGGCGGCGGGACATGCGCCGTGACGAAGACCTTGCCCTGCGGCGTTTCCTCCATCCCGCTCTTGCCGCTGCGCAGGTGCGCTTCGAGCACGCCCTTCAGCGGATCCCCGGCAATGTCGGCGGCCTTGATCAGTCGCTGCTCGCCGCTCGCCTCATCGGTGACGACGAACACCGCCCGGCGCGCCGCGCGCTCGGCATTGAGAGCTCTGAGGATATCGAGCCGCATGAACTGCTAATCGATCTTCTCAACGTAAACCCGGATGGTGCCGCCGCAGGACAGTCCGACCTTCCAGGCGGTCTCGTCGGCGACCCCGAATTCAAGCGTCTTTGGTTTGCCGGATTCGATCACGTCGATGGCCTCCGCCACCACCGCGCCCTCCACGCAGCCGCCCGAGACCGAACCGAGAAAATTTCCCTGATCGTCAATCACCAGATTGGAGCCGACCGGACGTGGGGCCGACCCCCAAGTTTCGACCACGGTCGCAAGCGCTACACCGCGGCCGTCACGCCGCCAATCCTCCGCCGCTTTGAGGATATCGTCATCACGCGCCAGCATGTGAACCTCCGAATGTCCTAACTAAAATATGGTTTGCGTTCGCCGGGTCGGCAATGACAGAGCACCCATGTTCAAGCCACCTTGCGCAGCCACGCTTGGCCTTCCTGTGTCCTGGTGCCGGGCCCTGACAGCGACCCGACGAGATCGGTCAGCGAGTCGAGGTTGTGGACCGGCCGGAACTCGTCGACGTGGGGCAGCATCGCCTGCACGCCCTTGGCTTTGGCCTCGAACCCCTCGTAGCGCAGCAGTGGATTGAGCCAGATCAGCCTGCGGCACGAGCGATGCAGCCGATCGATCTCGAACGCGAGCCGGTCATCGGGATCGCGTTCGAGCCCATCGGTGATGAGCAGCACGATCGCGCCCTGGGTCAACACGCGGCGCGCCCAGAGCTTGTTGAACATGTGAAGCGAGGTCGCGATGCGGGTGCCGCCCGACCAGTCCAGAACCTGGGCCGAGCACGAGGCCAGCGCTTCGTCCGGATCCTTGGCCTTGAGCGCGCGCGTGACGTTGGTCAGGCGCGTACCAAACAGAAACGAATGCACGCGCTTGCGCGCATCGGTGACCGCATGCAGGAAATGCAGGAACAACCGGGTGTAGTCGGTCATCGAGCCCGAAATATCGAGCAGCGCTACCAGCGGCGGGATCTTGGTTTTCGGTCCGAGGTACTTGAGGTCGATGAGCGCGCCACCACCCTTGAGGCTCGAGCGCAGCGTGCGCCGCATATCGACGATCCGACCGTGGCGGTCCGGCGCAAGCCTGCGCGATTTCATCTCGTCGAGCGGCAGCACCAATCGCTTGATCGCAAGCTTGGCGGCAGCGATTTCCGCCGCCGTCATCTGCGCGAAATCCTTCTTCTGCAGCACCTCCTGGTCCGACACCGTGAGACGCATGTCGATCTCGAGCTCGCGCACGTCCTGCTGAAGCCGGTCGCTCAGCCCGGAGAACAGCGCTTCCTGCACGCGCTGGGCTCCGGCCTTGGGCTGCTCCGGTTCGGTTCCCGGCGCCTGCGGCAGCGTCATGCCCAGAAGCTGCTCGAGGTAGCCGCGTCGCTTGAAGAAGATCCGAAAAGCCTGGTCGAACAGAACCGAATGCTCGTGGCGATTCACGAACACCGCATGGAGCGTCCAATAAAAGTCGTCGCGGGTGCCGACGCCTGCGTTCTCGACCGCCGCCAGCGCGTCGAGCACGGCGCCCGGCCCAACCGGTATCCCAGCAGCGCGCAGGGCGCGTGCAAAGTAAACGATGTTTTCGGCCAGTCGGCCGTCCGCTGCGCTCATGACGCGCTACTCCGCGGCTCGCATCTCCGCGCGCACCTGGTTCAACAATTCGCTGGCTTTGCTGCCCTCGACCCGCGCGATGTCATCCTGGTATTTCAACAGGACGCCCAGCGTATCCGATACGGTCGCCGGATCGAGCGCGAGCGTATCGAGCTCGGCCAATGCGCTCGCCCAATCGAGCGTCTCCGCAACACCCGGCGATTTAAACAGGTCCTCCTTGCGCAGCCCTTGTACGAAATGCACGATTTCCTGCGACAGCCGCTGGCCGATATTCGGCACTTTGGCACGCACGATCTTGAGCTCGCGCTCGGCATTCGGATAGCCAACCCAGTGATAGAGGCAGCGGCGCTTGAGCGCGTCGTGGATCTCGCGGGTGCGATTCGAGGTGATCACCACGATCGGCGGATGCGCGGCTTTGACGGTGCCGAGTTCCGGGATGGTGACCTGGAAATCGGCCAGCACTTCGAGCAGGAACGCCTCAAAGGCCTCGTCCGTGCGATCAAGCTCGTCGATCAGGAGAACGGGGGCGCCCGCAGTATCGGGCTCAAGCGCCTGCAACAGCGGCCGCTTGATCAGATACTGCTCGGAAAACACATCATGCGTGAGGCGCTCGCGGTCGACTGCCCCTTCGGCTTCGGCGAGCCGGATTGCGATCATCTGGGCGGCATAATTCCACTCGTAGACCGCCGCTGAAACGTCGAGGCCTTCATAGCATTGCAACCGGATCAACCGGCGGCCCAGCGTCGTCGAAAGCACTTTTGCAATCTCGGTCTTGCCAACGCCGGCCTCGCCCTCGAGAAAAAGCGGCCGCCCCATGCGCAGCGCCAGAAACAGCACGGTCGCGAGCGAGCGGTCGGCGAGGTAGTCCGCGTCGGCCAAAAGATCGAGGGTCTTATCGATCGAGGACGGCAGCGAGATTGGTGTCTTATTCACAAAAAGGACCTTCTCCCCGCCCGCTGGCGGGGCAAATCCATGGAACCGGCAGGTGATATAAGCCCGAACACCGCGAGTTCAAAACCCGCAGGTGGGTATCCGCCATACGCTTGCGAGGCACCGGCTCGCAACCCGCCGCCGCTCCGCCGTTCGCGGCGCCTTACTCCTCCCCGCCCTTCTCCAGCGCGGCCGCGACCGCCCGGCGGGCGCACACGCCGACCAGATGGGCGCGGTACTCGGCGCTGCCGTGGATATCGCCTGCCAAGCCGTCGGCCGGGATGGTGAGACCCTCCAGCGACTTGGGCGAGAACCGCTTCTTAAGCGCCTCCTCGAAGGACGGAACGCGGAACACGCCGGACGCGCCTGCTCCGGTCACCGCGACCCTGATCTCCGACGGGCGTTTTGCCGCAAAGACCCCGACCAGTGCGAAGCGCGAGGCCTGATTGCGAAACTTGTAGTAGCCGGCCTTCTTGGGGATCGGGAACGTGACCTTGGTGATGATCTCATTCGGCTCGAGCGCGGTCTCAAACAGACCCTTGAAGAACTCGTCGGCAACGATCTTGCGCTTGTTGGTGACGATGGTCGCCCCCAACCCGAGGCAGGCGGCCGGATAGTCGGCGTTGGGATCGTTGTTGGCGATCGAGCCGCCGATCGTACCCCGGTGGCGGACCGCGGGATCACCGATCAGGCCGGCGAGGTAAGCGAGCGCCGGAATCGCTTTCTGCACGACCTCCGAATTGGCGACGTCGTTGTGCCGCGCCATGGCACCGATCGTCACCGAACGGCCGGCCTGCGTGATGTCGGCCATGCCCTCGACTTCGCCGAGGTCGATGATGTTGGAGGGCGAGGCGAGCCGCTGCTTCATGGTCGGCAGCAGCGTCTGTCCACCCGCGAGGAGTTTCGCCTCCTCGAGTTTTTCCAGCATGTTGGCGGCGTGCCGCAGGCCGGTGGCACGGTGATAGGTGAAAGCGTACATGCAAGCCTCCGTTTACTCCGCCGCCGCGCGGCTCTTGTTGCGTTTCTGCAGCGCGCTCCAGACCGCCGCCGGCGTTGCCGGCATGTCGATCTTCTCGGTCCCGAGCGCATCGGTAATCGCGTTCATCACCGCCGCCGGCGCCGCGATCGCGCCGGCCTCGCCGCATCCTTTGATGCCGAGCGGGTTCGATGGACATTTGGTGACTGTCATGTCGACCTTGAGCGAGGGCAGATTGTCCGCTCGCGGCATGGCGTAATCCATGTAGGACCCGGTCACGAGCTGCCCGTTGTCGCTGTAGACGGTATGCTCGAGCAGCGCCTGCCCGACGCCTTGCGCGACGCCGCCGTGCACCTGACCCTCGACGATCATCGGATTGATGACGGTTCCAAAATCGTCGACCGCAGTCCAGCCGACAATGTTGGTCTCGCCGGTGTCGGTGTCGATCTCGACCTCGCAGATGTGACATCCCGCCGGGAACGTGAAGTTGGTCGGGTCGTAGAACGCGGCCTCTTTCAGCCCGGGCTCGATCTCGCCGGTCGGGAACTTGTGCGCCACATAGGCCGCAAGCGCGAGCTCGCCCCAGGCGACCGATTTGTCGGTGCCGGCGACCGTGAACTTACCGTCCTTGAAGACAATGTCGCCTTCGGCGGCCTCGAGCAGATGTGCCGCGATTTTCTTGGCTTTGGCCTCGACCTTGTCGAGCGCCTTCACGATCGCCGACATGCCGACCGCGCCGGAGCGGGAGCCATAGGTTCCCATGCCGAACTGCACCTTGTCGGTGTCGCCATGGACGACCGTCACCTGATCGATCGAGATGCCGAGCCGTTCGGCCACGAGCTGGGCGAACGTGGTTTCGTGGCCCTGACCGTGCTGATGGCAGCCGGTCAGAAGTTCGACCGACCCGGTCGGGTTGACCCGCACCTCGGCCGATTCCCACAGCCCAACGCCGGCGCCAAGCTGCCCGACGAGCGCCGACGGCGCCACGCCGCACGCTTCGATGTAGGTCGCGAAGCCGATGCCGCGCAGCTTTCCGAGCTTCTCGGACTCGCGCTTGCGTTTGCCGAAACCCTTGTAGTCGTGAATCTGCAGCGCTTTCGCCAGCGAAGCATTGTAGTCGCCGGCGTCGTAGAGCGAGGCAACCGACGTCTGATAGGGGAACGCCTTGACGAAATTTTTCCTGCGTAAATCCGCCGGCTCGATGCTGAGCTCGCGCGCCGCGGCTTCCACCAATCTTTCGACCACGTAGGTCGCCTCGGGACGCCCGGCGCCCCGATAAGCGTCGACCGGTACGGTGTTGGTGTAGACCGCATCGACCTCGCAATAGATGTGCGGGATCGCGTATTGGCCCGAGAGCAGGGTTGCATAGAGAAACGTCGGCACCGCCGACGAGAAGGTCGACATGTAGGCGCCGAGATTGGCGACGGTATGCACCTTGAGGCCTGTGATCCTATTGTCGGCGTCGAAGGCCATCTCCGCCCGGGTGACGTGATCGCGGCCGTGGGCGTCGGAGATGAAGCTCTCCGAGCGCTCGGCGGTCCACTTCACCGGGCGGTTGACCTTTCGCGCCGCCCACAGACACACAACCTCTTCGGGATAAATGAAGATCTTGGACCCGAAACCGCCACCGACGTCCGGAGCGATCACCCGCAGCTTGTTTTCGGGCGCCATGCCGACAAATGCCGAGATCACGAGCCGCGCCACGTGCGGATTTTGGGTCGCATTCCAGAGCGTGAGGCTCTCGCTGCCGGAATCGTACTCGGCCAATGCCGCACGCGGTTCCATTGCGTTCGGGACCAGGCGGTTGTTCACGAACTCGAGTCTAGTGACGTGCTTGGCCGCCTTGAACGCGGCCGCGGTCGCATCGGCGTCTCCGAGATGCCAGTTGTAGATCGTATTGTTGGGAGCGATGTCGTGGATCTGGGGAGCGCCCTTGGCCGCCGCCTTTGCCGGATCAACCACCGACGGGAGGACCTCGTAGTCGATGGCAACTTTTTCGGCCGCGTCCTTGGCTTGCGCCAGCGTTTCCGCGATCACGACCGCGACCGGGTCGCCCACGTGGCAGGCTTTGCCGACGGCGAGCGCCGGATGCGGCGCCATCTTCATTGGCGAGCCGTCCTTCGACAGCACGGTCCAGCCGCAGATCAAGCCGCCGAGCTTGCTCTCGGCAAATTCCGCCCCGGTGGCAACCGCGACCACGCCCGGCATCGCAGCTGCTGCCTTGGTATCAATGCGTTTGAGCTTGGCGTGCGCGTGCGGCGAGCGGATGAAGTAGATGTGCGTTTGACCGGGCCGACTGACGTCGTCGGTGTATTGACCTTTGCCGGTCACGAAACGGAGATCTTCTTTGCGGCGCACCGCGGCGCCGATTCCGGTAGCACTCATAGCGCTTCCTCCCGGAGTTCGTTGAACCTCCCGCTTAGACCGCTCTATTCGGCGGCTTGCCGTGATACGCCGCTGCCCATCGCCTTGGCGCCGGCCGCAATGGCCTTCACGATGTTATGGTAGCCGGTGCACCGGCAGATATTGCCTTCGAGCTCCTCGCGAATGATGCGCTCCGCAAGGTCGTTCCCCTTTCGGTTCACCAGATCGACGGCGGTCATGATCATGCCAGGCGTACAGAAGCCGCACTGCAATCCGTGGTGCTCGCGGAACGCTTCCTGCATCGGATGCAGTTGGGCGCCGTGGGCCAGGCCCTCGATGGTCAACACGTCGGCGCCTTGCGCGCTCAGCGCCAGCATCGTGCAGGATTTGACCGCTTTGCCGTTGACGTGAACCACGCACGCGCCGCATTGCGACGTGTCGCAACCGACATGGGTTCCGGTGAGCCGGAGGTTCTCGCGCAAGAACTGCACCAGCAGGGTGCGCGGATCGACATCGGCTTTGACGTCCTTGCCGTTCACCTTCATGGAAACACTGGGCATAACGCTTCTCCCCTTCTTGCGCGCGACAATCGTCGCATTTTGACCGCTTGCCGGACCGGCCGGCTTGTCCTGAGGTGAAATCCGGGCGTTTCGGCTCGTTTTTCTAGTTTGGAACTCATCGAGTGTCTACCCGTCGGGTGAGCGCGGTCAAGGGATTTGCAGGCTGATTGGCGGCCCGGACAGCCGCCTTCGCATTGCGCGCCCCCGGTCTGTGACGGGCGGGGCACAGTCGCCCGCGATCTCTGGCCGGCCTCCGCACGGTCACAAAATTGCAATCCCGACAATCACATGGTCGCAGGGGGCGTCCGACCATGCGGACAGGGGTGAACGGATCCAGCGACCGACGCCGCGCCGCTAGTAAGCGCGCGCGCATGTTTGCATGCGCCCCGATATGGGCGTTTGCGGCGTTCGCGTTCGCCAACAGCTGCCATCCGTCCTCTGCGCAAACCTGGGACAAAACGAAGGAAGAGCTCGCCTCGCGCGGGATCACGCCGTCGCTGGTCTACGACGGCAACCTGTTGACCGATGCGGCCGGGGGTCTCAAACGGGAGTCGATATTGCAGGGCAACCTTTATCTGCAGCTGCGGATCGACAGCGAGAAAGCCTTCGGCTTCCCGGGCATGAAGGTCTATCTCAGCGAACTCATCAGCCATGGGCCCAATCCGGAAGATGGTCTTGTCGGCGATGCGCAGGGTGTGAGCAATCTGACCGTGCGGCCGGGCTTTCGCAGTTACGAGGGCTGGGTGCAGTACAATTTCCTCGACAATCGCTGGTCGGTTCTGGTTGGACAATACGACCTCGCCACCGAATTCTATCGATCGCAGACCGCCGGCCTGTTTTTCAACAGCGCGTTCGGCACCGGTACCGAGTTCGGATTGAGTGGTCTCGAGGGACCGTCGATCTACCCCTACACCGCGCTGGGCGGACGGATCGCTTACAAGCCGCTGAACAATGTCGTGTTTAGAACCGCAATCCTCGACGGCGTGCCGCTCTACCGCCCGAACGACAAGATCTCCCCGTTTCGCAGCGGCGATGGGCTCCTGATTGTGTCGGAAGCCGCATGGACGAGACGCGATACGCCCGAACATGCGGACGAACATCCGACCCATTCGCGCTTCCGCATCGGCCGTTTTTCCAACCTGCCGCCCTATGACGACAAGGTGGCCCTGGGCGGCTGGCACTACACCGCCAAATTCGACGCCTTCGCGGAAGTCGGCCAGGACGGAAATCCGCTGCAGAAGCGCGACAGCACCGGGGCGTACGCGCTGGTCGACAAGGTGCTGTGGGAACAACACGGCGACGCGAAGAAGCAGGTGGCAGCCTTTCTGCAAGTCGGCGTCGCCGGCCAACAAGTCGATCGCTTTGGGTCCTATTACGGCGCCGGCCTGGCGGCGGCGGGGCTCGTTCCTGGCCGCCCGAAAGACGAAATCGGCATTGCGGTCGCGATCGGCCGCAATGCCTACAGCTACATGCAGTCTCAGCTGCAACAAGGAATCCCAGTCAACCGGGCCGAGACCGCCATCGAGGCGACCTATCTCGCCCAGATCAACGACTGGCTGGCGATCCAGCCGGATGTTCAATATGTGGTCCGCCCCAACACCGATCCGACCGTCAAGGATGCGCTCGTGTTCCAGCTGCGCGCCGAAATAGCCTTTTGACCGCGGCGGTGAAAAAGTCGACGCTGCGACTTCACGCACCCTCCGTGATCGCGCCACGCCGCTCGCCGCCAGCATTCCGCCGGAGAATCCGATGTCCACGATCGCCGATCTTCTCGCCACGACCCTCGCCAACGCCGGCGTGAGCCGCATCTGGGGCGTTACCGGCGACAGCCTGAACGGCCTAAGCGACAGCCTCCGCCGCCTCGGCAAGATCGCGTGGATGCACGTGCGTCATGAGGAGGTGGCGGCGTTCGCGGCCGGTGCCGAGGCCGCGACCACCGGACGTCTTGCGGTGTGTGCCGGCAGCTGTGGCCCGGGCAACTTGCATCTGATCAACGGTCTTTATAACTGCCATCGCAATCACGAGCCGGTGCTCGCGATCGCCGCGCATATTCCATCCTCCGAGATCGGGCTCGACTATTTTCAGGAAACGCACCCGCAGGAGCTGTTCAAGGAATGCAGCTATTACGTTGAATTGGTCTCGACCCCGGAGCAGATGCCGCGCTTGCTGGAGACCGCCATGCGCACGGCCATCCTCAAGCGCGGCGTCGCGGTCATCGTGCTGCCGGGAAACGTGGCGCTTGCGCAGGCGCCCGACGGCGCCGACGGCGCGTGGGCGGAGATCGCGGCGCCCAGGATGATCCCCACCGATCAGGAACTGGACCGCATGGCCGCTATTCTCAACAGCGCCCAGGCGGTGACGCTCCTGTGCGGGAGCGGGTGCGCCGGCGCGCACAAGGACGTGGTTTCGTTCGCCGATGCGCTGGCGGCCCCGGTCGTGCATGCGCTGCGCGGAAAGGAGTTCATCGAATGGGACAACCCGTTCGACGTCGGCATGACGGGATTGATCGGCTTCAGCTCGGGCTACGACGCGATGCTCTCGTGCGATGCGCTCGTCATGCTCGGCACCGACTTCCCATATCGAAACTTCTATCCGACCAAAGCCAAGATCATTCAGGTCGATCGGCGCCCGGAAGCGCTCGGCCGACGTGCGCCCCTCGAGCTCGGGCTGATTGGAGACGTCGCCGAAACGATCCAGGGACTGCTTCCGCGGATCAAGCGAAAGTCCGATCGGCGATTCCTTGACGCCGCCCGCAAGAATTACGCAGGTGCGCGCAAGGCTCTCGATGATCTCGCCACGCCGGATCGCAAGCTTATTCATCCGCAATATCTGACCAAACTGGTCAGCGAGATCGCATCCGATGATGCGATCTTCACCTCCGACGTCGGAACGCCGACGGTCTGGGCAGCCCGGTACCTCACGATGAACGGCAAGCGCCGGCTGATCGGATCGTACAACCACGGCTCCATGGCGAATGCGATGCCGATGGCGCTGGGCGCACAGGCGGCATTCCCGGGCCGGCAAGTGGTGTCGCTCTCGGGCGACGGCGGCTTCACCATGCTGATGGGTGATCTGATCTCGCTCGTGCAGCTGCGATTGCCCGTCAAGGTGATCGTCTACAACAACAGCTCGCTCGCGTTCGTCGCCATGGAGATGAAAGCCGGCGGCTATCTCGACACCGGCACCAATCTGGAGAACCCCAACTTCGCCGAAATGGCAAACGCAATGGGGCTGCTCGGTATCCGGGTTGAGGCTTCCGCTGAAGTCGAACCGGCGTTGCGGCGCGCCTTCGCCCATGACGGGCCGGTGCTGGTCGACGCGGTGACAGCCAAGCAGGAACTCGCCATGCCGCCCAAGATTGCACTCGAGCAGGCCAAGGGCTTCAGCCTGTTCCTGCTCAAGGCGATCATGAGCGGCCGCGGCGATGAAATCCTCGAGCTGGTTGCAACCAACCTGCGCCGCTAGGCCGATCAAGCCGGCGCAGCGACCGTCTGCGCGAATTTCTCAAAGAACTCGTCGGCCATTTTCTTGGCCGCGCCGGCGATCAGGCGTTGCCCAAGTTGCGCGAGCTTGCCGCCGATCTGGGCCTCGACGTTGTAGGTCAGGAGCGTGCCGCCGTCCTTGTCGGTGAGCGCAACACTGGCACCCCCCTTGGCAAATCCGGCGACGCCACCCTCTCCTTCGCCCGAGATCTTGTAACCGTTGGGCGGATCGAGATCCGACAGCGTCACCTTGCCTTTCCAGCGCGCCTTGACCGGGCCGACCCGCATGGTGGAGACCGCGTGAAACTCGTGATCGGACAGCTTATCGAGCTGCTCGCAGCCGGGGATACAGGCTTTCAGCACTTCCGGATCGTTGAGCTTCTTGTATACCTCTGCGCGCGGCGCATTCAGTTGAACCTCGCCGGACATCGTCATCGCCATTGCATGCACTCCTAAGCCTAAGCCTGTTATTCTATCAGCCTCGCGGGGCGCCACATAGGTCGGCTGCGGGACGGCATGCTAACGTTGCCCTGCTGCGTCCTCTGCACCAACGCCAAGTACCGTGATCCTTGGAGGAAATGCTAATGCCGGTGATAGACGCGAACCGATGCCCGATCAACGTTGTGGTCGAAGGTCCGGAACGCGCGCCCGTCCTCATGCTGTGCAACTCGCTGGGCACCGATCACCGCATGTGGGACCCGCAGGTGAAGCCCTTGACGCAGCACTTCCGCCTGGTGCGTTACGACCGGCGCGGACACGGCCGCTCGGGCGTCACCAAAGGCCCTTACAGCATGGCGCAGCTTGGGCGCGATGCGCTGGCGGTGATGGATGGTCTGGGCATCCGGCGGACGCACTGGTGCGGGCTCTCGATGGGCAGCATGGTCGGGCAATGGCTCGGCGCCAATGCGCCCGAGCGCATCGAGCGGCTCGTGCTCTCGAGCAGCTCCTGCTACTACGCCAACAAGGATTCCTGGAACGACCGCATCGACGCCGTGCGCAAGGTCGGCATGGGGTCGATTGGTCCGTTCGTGATGGAGCGCTGGTTTACCAAGCCGTTCCGCGAGCGCGAGCCCGCGATCATCGCCAAAATGACCGCCGCGTTGGCGGCAACCTCGCCCGACGGTTACGTGGCTTGTTGCGAAGCGGTGCGTGACATGGACCACCGCGAGCTGTTGCATAAGATCAAAGCGCCGACCCTGCTGATCGCCGGCCGTCACGACCCGGCGACGACGGTCGAGAACGCCGAGTTCATCCGCGACCGCGTTTCGGGCGCCAAGCTGGTCGTGCTCGACGCGGCCCACATATCCAACGTCGAGCAGGCGGAGAATTATACCGCCGCCGTCTTGAACTTCCTCAAGGCCTGACGACGTTCGCTTTACCCGCCGCGGCGCGCCCGAAATTCCTGCGGAGTCGTTCCGGTCTGCTTGCGGAAGAAGCGCGTGAAGTGCGAGGGATCCGAGAACGCGAGGTCATAGGCGATCTCGTGGATGGGCGCACCGGTAAACACCAGCTGGCGCTTGGCCTCGGTCAACACACGCTGGCGGATGAGGTGCCCCGCGGTGACGCCGGTCGCCCGCTTGACGTGATCGTTGAGTCGGTCGGGCGTCATTGCGAGTCTATCGGCGTAGAAGCTGAGCAAGCGCTGCTTGC
Organism: Xanthobacteraceae bacterium; assembly: GCA_051985675.1. GTDB lineage: Bacteria > Pseudomonadota > Alphaproteobacteria > Rhizobiales > Xanthobacteraceae > JAFAXD01. The sequence continues at coordinate 83,473 of JBPYFJ010000152.1, forward strand.
GAAAGTGCTCCTCCACAAGAACCCGCAGCGTCTCGACGGAAGGGTCGGCCGGCGTCAGCGTCACCGTTCCGGAGCGCGCGCGGCTGGCGGCAAGCCGCACCACTTCGATGGCGATCAGGGCCAAATAGCCGCGCATCGCGTAGCGATACCCTTCGCGCGCCAGGAACCGTTCCTCGTGCAATTCGCCGCACAGCCGGTCGAGTCGCGTCACTTCGGGTTCGCCGAGCGGCACGACCGGCTGCTCGGCGAGGCTCCGCAAACGCGCCAACGCCTCGCCGGAATGATCGCCGAGCGCGTGGGTTACGTCCTCGGTAAAGCTAACCACCCAGCCTTCAGTCACGGACGGCTGGAACCGGTAGCCGTGCGCAACGGTTGCAGGCGTCAACAGCGCGCACGGCGCCTCGAATGGCAACGTCGCGGCTTCGTAGGTCATCTCGCCGCCGCCCTGCGTGATGATCAGAATCTGGAACAGGTTGCCGTGGCGATGCGCCCGAATTGTCCAATCGTGAATTGAAGAGCGTGAGGAGATGGTCTCGATGTGAATGAAATCGAACGCATCGGCGTCGGGTGGATCGCCGTACAAGTGAAACAGCGGCAAGGCCTGCACGGAAGGCATGCCAGATCATACCGCAAGGCGGCCGGAAAAGCTTGTGGACAGCCGCACTTGTAAACCGTTTCGAGGCTTACAAGCGCGCAGACAGGACGGCACCCGTCGAGGCTATTCCTCGTCGTCGTCCGGCTCGACCGGCTCGGGCCGCTCTTCGGGCGGGGCCAAGCCTTCCAGGCCCTTGAGCAGTTCCTCTTCGGTCATCCGATCGGTCACCACCTCGGTGTCGTCGGCGTCGGCGCGCTCGCCGGTCGCGCCGATCAGCGGCACCTCCGGCTCGGGCTCGTCCACCTCGACGTACTTCTGGAGGGAATGAAGGAGTTCCTCCTTCAGGTCGCCGGGCGAGATTGTCTCGTCGGCGATCTCGCGCAACGCGACGACGGGGTTCTTGTCGTTATCGCGATCGAGCGTGATCGGGGAGCCAGACGAAATCATGCGGGCGCGATGCGCCGCCAACAACACCAGGTCGAAACGGTTCTCGACCTTGTCGATGCAATCCTCAACGGTGACACGGGCCATCGGCTCGTCACTCCATAATGGTAGAATGTTGTGATTGCGGCTTAGCTACGCCCTAGGTTGCAAAAACGCAAGACGGATTTTCACGATCCGCCATGATCCATTATTAACTTGGCGGCCGTGCCAAGCTCTGTTAGGCAACGCGCGGGGTCCGCAGTCATCGATTATACGGGTGCTGCGACGACCGGTCGCAGTAATTTGAGACCCGCTGCTTTTCCTTGGTCGGCCCCCTATCGATAACGAGTTGCCATTGCAACGCCGGAATTGTCGGCGACCCAACACCGATCCGGTTTCAACGAAAGAGAACCAAAAAGGAGAATCATGACCGTCCCCGGAGAAAAGATCGCTCTATTCATTGATGGCGCCAACCTCTACGCCACCGCGAAATCCCTGGGTTTTGACATCGATTACAAGCGACTCCTGCGCGAGTTTCAGTCCCGTGGCTACCTTCTGCGCGCCTTCTACTACACAGCGGTCATTGAAGATCAGGAATACTCCTCGATCCGTCCGCTGATCGACTGGCTCGACTACAACGGCTACACGGTGGTCACCAAGGCGACCAAAGAGTTCGTCGACCAGACCGGGCGGCGCAAAGTGAAAGGCAACATGGATATCGAACTTGCGGTCGATGCCATGGAGCTCGCCGGCACGATCGATCACATGGTGCTGTTTTCCGGCGACGGCGATTTCCGCTCGCTGGTCGAGGCGGTGCAACGTCGTGGCGTGCGCGTCACGGTCGTCTCCACCGTTTCCACGCAGCCGCCCATGGTGGCCGACGAGCTGCGCCGCCAAGCCGACGTCTTCCTCGATATTGTCGAATTGCAGAACAAGATCGGACGCGATCCGGGCGAGCGACCCGAGCGGCCGCCGCGTGAACCGCGCGAAGGTCGCGAGCCGCGCGAGCGCCACACGCCGCAGTTCCTGCAACGCGGACCTGCGCCAAGTCGCGCTCCGGTCGGAACCGCCGACGACGATTTCGACGAGGATTGATCGCGCCGCGCGACAATGTCAGCGCTTGAGCCGTCGCACGACTGTCCGCGCTGCCCGCGCCTTGTCGCGTTCCGACAAAGCTGGCGGGCCAAAGAGCCAACCTGGTTCAACGCGCCGGTCAGTTCTTTCGGGCCGCGCGATGCGCGGCTCTTGATCGTCGGCCTCGCCCCCGGGCTGCAGGGCGCCAACCGCACCGGGCGGCCGTTCACCGGCGACTACGCGGGCGTCCTGCTCTACCAGACGCTCGAACGGTTCGGCTTCGCACGCGGCACGTATCAGGCCCGCCCGGATGACGGACTGACCCTCGTCGATGCCCGCATCAGCAACGCGGTGCGCTGCGTCCCGCCCGAGAACAAGCCCACGCCACAGGAAATCTCGACCTGCCGCGACTACCTGGCGGCGACGCTCGCCGACATGCCGCGGCTGGCGATGATCGTGTCGCTCGGCCGCATTGCCCACGACAGCGTCGTGCGCGCGCTGGGCGCACGTCCGGCCGCAACCCCGTTCGCCCACGGCGCGTCGCATCGGGTCGGCAACCTGCAACTGCTCGCGAGCTATCACTGCTCGCGCTACAACACGAACACCGGGGTGCTGACGCCTGAGATGTTCGAAGCGGTATTCAGAGCGGCGCGCGAGTACTTGGACGGCGTCGACAAGGCCGCGTAGCACAGCGCACGAGGGCTCCGTCCCCCCCGGCACTAGGGCGCGTACTCATAAAATCGGCCCGTTCGTCTCAGCTTTCTGAAAGTCTGCTTTTCCCTCAAAAGCGGACATTCCCGGTCGCGAGAGTGATGTCCGCTTTGTGCCAAAAGGCGACATTTATAGATAGTCGGAAATGATGATATTCTGACCGTCCGGGGCTCAGCGTGTTCGACCGCGTCGTTCAAACTCGTCGAAGCGAGAATTCTTCGCTGCTTGTCTGACCAATTTGAGAAAATGTCGAACCACGACCGAAGAATCACCGCGGCGCGATGCGAGGTCCAGGGGTGCTTTTGGTTGGATAGGGCCCCTAAGACGACGGTACGCAACGCCGTCCACGTATAGATGACGCAAGGACGCGGGAACCAGCGAAATCCCGAGCCCGACGGCCACAAGGCTGAGCGTTGACGCGATGCGAGGCGCTTCCTGCCCGGCACGTGGACTAAAACCTGCGGCGCGGCATGCTGCCGTCGTCACCTCACGGAGGCCTATCCCGGGGGGGCCGTAAAGGATGAACGTTTCGCGGGCAAGATGTTCCAACAAGAGCGGGTTTTCGCCTTCGTCGCCGCTCCGAGCCAGTGCGTGCGCACTGGGTAATGCCACCAGCATCGGCTCCTCAAGCAACCGGTTGATAACGAGCCCTTCCTGATTTGCATGGGGCGATCGGATGAAGGCGACATCAATTTGTTCGCTTCGCAGCAGTTCGAGCAGTTCCCCGCCGAGGCGCTCTTCCAATCTCACGGATACCAGCGGATAGGCTTCACGAAACGCGCGAATGGCACGCGGCACTAACGGATGAAATGGACTCGCGGGCACAATCCCGATGCTGATTCGGCCCTCCTCACCTCGCGCCGTGCGCCGTGTCGTATCAAAAGCATGATCGAGCTGAGCAAGGACCGCGCGGGCATTGTTGAGAAAGGCGTGCCCGGCGTCGGTCAGCTCGACACCGCGCGCCTTTCGGCGAAAGAGCTGCACATCAAGTTCGCGTTCGATCGCCTTGATGCGTTGACTGAGCGGTGGTTGCTGCATACCAAGCCGCTCCGCAGCCCGTGTGATGTGCCCTTCCTCGGCAACAGCGATGAAATACTTCAAGTGCCAGAGTTCCATGACATATCCAGGTAAATATGGATTTCGTCTCTATCATATTATGGATCGACTTGCTGCGGAATGCTATTGGATGACTCGACCTTCCGAAGAGGAGGACATCATGCAGGTTGGCCGCCGCCGGTTTTTGCATCTTGTAGGGAGCGCAGCCGCGCTGACTGTCGCCTCCCGCATTGCCCGCGCGCAGCAATTTCCGGCGCGTCTGATCACCATGGTGGTGCCCTACCCGGCAGGCGGCCCGGCGGACGCAATAGCGCGTATCGTCGGCGAACGCATGAGGGTCAGTCTCGATCAGCCAGTTATCGTTGAGAACGTGTCGGGGGCCGGCGGCACCATCGGCGTCGGTCGCGTCGCGCGCGCGGCGCCCGATGGTTACACATTGAGCATCGGCCAGTTGAACTCGCACGTGTTCAGCGGCGCAGTCTACAGCACATCGTACGATCTTCTAAGGGACCTTGCTCCGGTCGCTTTGCTCACAACCAATCCACTGATGATCGTTGGAAGAAAGGATTTGCCAGCCGAGAATATCAGGGAACTGGTCGCATGGCTGAAGGCAAATCCGGACAGGGCATCTTTTGCGATCCCCGGAGTCGGCAGCCCAGCCCATGTTTGGGGGATTTACTTCCAGAACAACACAGGCACTCGCTTCCAATTCGTGCCCTATCGGGGCGGCTCGCCGGCCCTTCAGGCCGTATTGGCCGGGCAGATCGATCTGACCTGTCTTCAGGCGTCTGACCTCCTGCCTCAAGTGCGCAGCGGCAACATCAAGGCGTACGCGATTTTGGCCGACACCCACTGGGGACCAGCCACCGACATTCCGACCATCGACGAGGCGGGAGTACCCGGGCTTCACATGCTGTTTTGGCACGGCCTTTGGGCGCCTGCGAACACGCCCAGAAAAATCGTCAGCAAGCTTAATAGGGCCGCCATCGAAGCCCTTGACGATCTATCAGCACGTCAACGCCTTGCCGATATTGGACAGGAGATTTTCCCGCACGAGCAGCAGACGCCCGAAGCGCTGGCCGCGCTACAGAAAGCGGAAATTGAAAAATGGTGGCCGATCATCAAGGCTGCGAACATCAAGGGCGAGTGACCCGGTGCACACCCGCGGGAAGACTGTCTAATCCAGAGGGAGTCTCATGCTCAGACTATCGGATGGATCATCGTGGCTTGCCTAACTGCGCAACCGAATTTCGCTACCGACAGCGCAAAAGTTCTTGGTATTTGGAAACTCGTCTCGCTGGAGATTGAAGTTCAGGGGACAAGCCAAATGGAACCGCCGATGGGAGAAAAACCGACCGGCTACGCCGTCTTTACCCAGGAAGGGCGGGCGTTCTTTATTCTCACCGGAGAGTTGCGTAAGCCTGCAACGAACGACGAGGAACGCGCCGGGCTGTTAAACACGCTCGTTGCTTATACCGGACCTTATCGCGTTGAAGGCGACAAGTGGATCACCAAAGTCGAAGTAGCGTGGAATCCAGAATGGGTTGGTTCCGAGCAAACCCGGTTTTTTAAGCTGGACGACGATCGGCTTAAGGTGTTGTCACCGTGGCGGGTGATGCCGAATTGGCCCAACAAAGGGATGACCCGCAGCATCCTCACCTTTGACCGATCCAAATGATGCGGGATCCAGCGCGTCCATGTCGGCTTCGGGTCATTAGCCGACATTGCCGACGCACTTCCGAATGTCCGCTTCACCCCCGAAAGCGGACATCGGGTGTTAATGAGTACACGCCCTAGTGCGCCTGGCGCAGCCAATCGATCACTTCGGCCGCATTCTGATCGGGCGGGAATACCGGATAGAACACTTTCGTCACGACGCCGTCGTCGATCACCAGCGCCATGCGCTTGAGCAATGTCATGCCGGCGATTTCGAACGTCGGCATATTGATTGCGCGGGTCAGTTTCAGTTCCTGATCGGACAGGATCGGGAACGGCAGGTGCAAGCGCTCAACCGCCTCGCGCTGGTAATCCGTGTCCTGGGTGGAAAGCCCGAACAGCCGGCGAACACCGAGTGCCGTCAGCTCGGCGAGATGGTCGCGAAATCCACAGCTCTGCGGCGTGCAGCCGCGCGCGCCCGGGATCGCATCCCAGCCCTCGAGATTGGGCTGCCCGGGCTGTCCAGTGCGCGGATAGACGTAGACGACGTTCCGGCCTGGAAGGCGCGACAGGTCCACGCGCGCGCCGTCGGTCGCAACGAGGGCGAGCGATGGCAGTTTGCAGCCGGTGAGATGGCGGGCGGCGCCGTCGTCGTGCGGCACCGGCAGACCGCCCGGCAGCGTGGTCCAGTCCCGTGGCAGCGTCATTGGGCGGCCTCCCGATACGACATGAACTCCAGCAGCGAGCCGTCCGGATCGCGAAAATAGACGCTGGTCCCCTGCCCCTTCGCGCCCGATCGCTGGACTGGGCCCTCCTCGATCGCTACGCCGCAGCGCTCGAGGTGCTCGATCGCACCCGCGATCGGACCGTGCCACTCGAAGCAAAGATCGCTGTTGCCGGGCTGAACGGGAAGGCGCGCCACCGGGCCGCCGGAGACGCCAGGACCGTGCAGATTGAGCTGGGTGTCGCCAAAGCGGTAGGCGACGCGTACGCCCTGCTTTACGACCTCGGCGCCCAGCACGTCGCGATAAAACGCGTTTGACCGCTCCCAGTCGGACACGTGGATCACGCAGTGGTCGAGTTTCACCCTCGGCATCGGCTCATCCCTTCATGCGCATCAGCCTGCCACGCTCACGCTCCCAGCTGCGTTTGCGCTCGGTCTCGCGCTTGTCATGCAGCTTCTTGCCCCGCGCGACCGCGATCTCGAGTTTGGCCCGGCCCTTGTCATTGAAGTAGAGCTTGAGCGGAACGATTGTCATGCCCTCGCGCTCCACCGCACCAGCGAGCTTCCCGATCTGGCGTTTGTGCAGCAGCAGCTTGCGCGGACGCTTGGGCGCGTGGTTGAAGCGACCAGCCTGCTGATACTCCGGGATGTTGGCGTTGACGAGCCAGATCTCACCGGCGCGCGCGTCCGCGTAGGACTCGGCGATCGTCGCCTTGCCGGCGCGCAGCGACTTGACCTCGGTGCCGGTGAGCGCAATTCCAGCTTCGAAGGTCTCGCCGATCTCGTAGTGGAATCGCGCCTTGCGATTGTCGGCCACGACCTTGAACGAGGTTTTTTTCTCTGCCATCGCCGCGACGTCACCCAGGCTTCGACTTGATCTTGCGCAATGCGACCTAACGCATTCTGCACTTTACAGAAGTTCTAAGGATAAGCGGTTGTTCGCGATCCCATAAGCGCTCACATAGTAGCGATCTGTCGGGAGACTCAATATGGCATCGATCTGGCCGGGGGCGTCGTGGCCGACCGCATCCTTTGCCGGAGTGGCCGCCGCCGCGCTCGCCTGGTGCTGGGCGATCGCGCCGGCCCACGCGCAGGACGCCGTGGAGGTCACGATCACCGTCAAGGACCACGCCTTCGATCCGGCCCAGGTCGAGATCCCGGCCGGCAAGCCGGTCGCGCTGCGCGTCAAGAACCTCGATTCGAGTCCGATGGAGTTTGAAAGCAAGAGCCTGCGGGTTGAGAAGGTCCTCACCGGCAACGGCGAGGCCGTCATCAACATTCGGCCGCAGAAGCCGGGCCGCTACGAGTTTTTCGACGATTTTCATGCCGCCACGACCAAAGGCGTCGTTGTCGTGAAATGAGGCCCTGAGTGATCGCCGCGCTGATCATCGTTTTCCGTGAGGTGTTCGAGGCGGGCCTGATCGTTGGCATCGTGCTGGCGGTCACCCACGGGGTCGCACGGCGCGGTGTTTGGATCAGCGCCGGTGTGGCCGCCGGCGTGCTCGGGTCGTGCGTGATGGCCGCATTTGCCGGCCTCATCTCACAAGCGTTCGCCGGTGCCGGTCAGGAACTGGTCAACGCCACGGTGCTGTCGATCGCCGTGGTCATGCTCACCTGGCACAACGTATGGATGGCACGCCATGGACGCGAACTCGCCGCCGAATTCCGGGCAGCGGGCCAGGCCGTTGCCGCCGGTGCAAAATCGCTGTTCGCGCTTGCGGTTGTCGTGTGCGTCGCGGTTCTGCGCGAAGGCTTCGAAGTGGTGATGTTTCTCTACGGCGTACTCGCCAGCGAAGGCGCCTCGGCGGTCGAAGTGTTCGCCGGCGGCGTGCTCGGGCTGCTGCTTGGGGCGGCGGTTTGCGCAGCGACCTATTTCGGCATCCTGAATATTCCCCAGCGCTACCTGTTCGGGGTGACCAGCTTCATGATCGCATTTCTGGCTGCCGGCATGGCCGCACAGGCGATCGGGTTCCTCGAACAAGCCAACGTTGTGGTCGCGCTCGATCAAACGGTCTGGGACAGTTCGTGGCTACTGTCCGACGGCAGCATCCTGGGGCGCGTGCTGCGCACGCTGATCGGCTACAACGATCATCCGACCGTGATGCAGCTCACGGGTTATGGCGCGACGCTGGCCGTGATGTTCATCCTGATGAAGCTGATGGCGTCGCCCACGCGCGACGATGCGGTGACGGCGTAAGTCCAGTCGCCAGGATCCAGTTGATCAATCCCGCTAGTTGATCAGTCCCGCGTGCACCATCGCGTCGCGCACCGCCGACTGCGCCTTTTCGCTGGCCGGCACCATCGGCAGTCGCAAGACGTTGTTGCACTTTCCGAGCAACGACATCGCATACTTGATCGGCGCCGGGCTGGTTTCGACAAACAGGTTGAGATGCAGCGGCGCCAGCTTGTCCTGCAAGGTCAATGCGGTGGCGTAATCGCCGCGCAGGCAGGCGCTCTGGAACTGCGCACATAGCCGCGGCGCCACGTTGGACGTCACCGAAATGCAGCCGTGACCGCCGTGGGCCATGAAGCCAAGCGCTGTGATGTCTTCGCCCGAGAGTTGGTTGAAGTCGGCTCCGACCGCGGCGCGTTGCTGTGAAACGCGGGTCATGTTGGCGGTCGCGTCCTTCACCCCCGCGATATTCTTGAGTTCGTAAAGGCGCTTCATCGTGTCGACCGAGATGTCGATCACCGAGCGCGACGGAATGTTGTACATGATGATCGGGATGCCAATGGCGTCGTTGATCGCCTTGAAGTGCTGATAAAGCCCTTCCTGCGTCGGCTTGTTGTAATAGGGGGAAACCACCAGCACGGCATCGGCGCCCGCCTGCTCGGCATGTTGGGCGAGATTGACCGCTTCCTTGGTCGAGTTCGAGCCGGCACCGGCAATCACCGGGACGCGTCCCTTAGCCTGGTCGACGCACCATTCCACCACGTGCATATGCTCGTCATGGGACAGCGTCGGGCTTTCGCCCGTGGTGCCGACCGGCACCAGACCATTGGTGCCCTCGGCGATCTGCCAATCGACAAGGTCACGAAACGTCTTCTCGTCAAGCGAGCCGTTCTTGAACGGGGTAATGAGCGCGGTAAACGATCCCCGAAAGCTCGTCTTGGCGGTCATGGCATGATCCTCGGCTCGCGGCGCGACGGCCCACAGGGTCCAATTGATATCGCTTAAGGCAGGGCGACGAAAGCCCTACCAACGGGGTGGTAAAACCGCCCTTGCTGCCGGTATTGGGCGCTTTTCCGCCAAAATTCGATGCGACTTTGAGTCATTCGAGAATGCGAATGGCGCTAGGGGTGGTGCGATTCGCTTGGTGGGGGATCCAATTTTGACACCACAACATCGATCAGCGCTTGTCGCTGCACTCGCTTCTGTGAGCTTGTTGGCACTCGTTCATTCCGCCGCGGCCGAGGCCACGGCTTCCCACAGTGGAATCAGCTCGTCCCGGACGGCGGTCAAGGCCGCAAAAGCCGGCAAGAAGGCGGCCAAACACAAGGACAAGTCGTCCAAGCACGCTGCGGCGAAGGACGTGCCCCTGCCGCGCGCCCGCCCGGGTGCTTCCGACGGCACGGACACGGCCCCGCAGGTCGCCGCGACGCCCCCGGTTCGGCGCATTTCGCCCTCGAAGGTTCCGCTGGCGCAGGCGCCCACGCCCGAGACACCGGAAGCGGATATCGCGCTGGTCCAGCAGGCAATCGACGCGGTACGCAGCTCCGGCGCCGGGGAGGCAACGCGAATCGAAGCCCAGATCTCGGATCCGGTGGCGCGCAAGCTCGTCGAATGGGTCATCCTGCGGGACGGCGACAACGGCGCGCAATTCGCGCGCTACGCCGCGTTCATCGCAGCCAACCCGAGCTGGCCGAGCGTGACGATGTTCCGGCGCCGCGCCGAAGCCATGCTGTGGGTGGAAGACACGTCCCCGGTGCAGGTCCGCACCTTCTTCAACGCTTCGCCGCCGCAGTCGGCCAAGGGTCGGCTCGTGCTGGCGCGGGCGTTGTCGGCGCTGGGCGATAGTTCCGGTGCACAAGCACAGGTTCGCCAGGCTTGGCGCAGCGAGCCGTTTTCGGCCGACGTCGAGAGCCAGGTGCTCGACCAATACCCAGACGTTCTGACGCGGGCGGATCACAAGGTTCGCCTGGAGATGTGCCTCGACGCAGGCGAAAGTGAAGCCGCCATGCGCGCGGCTCGCCGGCTCGGCAGTGCAGAGGTGGCGATCGCGCGCGCGCGGCTCGCGCTCAGCAGCAAGTCGGGCAACGCGACCAAGTTGCTCGAGCAGGTGCCGGAAGAGGCCCGGCGCGACCCTGGATATATTTTCGCGAAGGCGCAGGTGCTGCGTCGTTCTGAAAAGATCGCCGAGGCGGGACAGCTGATGATTTCGGCCCCGCGCGATGCCGCTCAAATCCACAATGCGGAAGAATGGTGGGTCGAGCGCCGGGTGCTCGCGCGCAAACTGCTCGACATCGGCGATCCCAAGACCGCCTATCTCGTCATGCGTGACGCGGTCGAACCGGTAAAGGAAAACTCCCGCATCGAGCGCCAGTTCATGGCGGGCTGGATCGCGTTGCGGTTCCTCAACGAGCCCGCCACGGCGACGCGGCACTTCGCCCGCATCCAGGAGCTCGGTATTCATCCGACGTCGCTCGGGCGGTCCCACTATTGGCTCGGGCGCGCGGCTGAGGCTGCGAACAAGCAGAGCGAGGCGCACGCCGAATATCGGGCGGCGGCGAGTTCTTCGGCCGCCTACTACGGCCAGCTCGCGCGCGCACGCCTCGGGCTAAACGCACTGGCACTCGCACCACCGCCTATAACCCCCGATAAGCGCGCCAGCGCCGAGCGTCTCGAGCTCGTGCGTGCGCTTCACATGCTCTATGCGTTGAACGAGCGCAACCTAGTCATCCCGTTGATGGCCGACCTCGGTGACAAGCTCGACGACGCCGGCATTCTGGCCGCATTGGGCGAGCTCGCGGAGGAATACCGGGATCCGCGCGGAATGCTGCATCTTGGCAAGGCCGCGCTCGCGCGCGGGCTCCCGCTCGACTACTACGCGTTCCCGACCGTGGGCGTGCCGGACTATTCCCCGATCGGCCCCGAGCTCGACAATGCGACCCTGTTCGCCATTATTCGCCAGGAGAGCATGTTCAATCCGGCCGACTACTCGGCCGCCAATGCCATGGGCCTGATGCAGGTGACGCCGGTCGCAGCGAAGGATACCTGCAAGCGCTTCGGCTGCACCTACGACGTCAAGCGCCTGAAGAACGATACGCCTTACAACCTGCAGCTCGGCGCGGCGGAGATCGCCGGGGTGATCCAGGATTACCGGGGCAATCTTATCCTTGCGTTCGCTGCCTACAACGCGGGCCGCGGGCGCGTGAAGGAATGGATCGAGCGTTACGGCGATCCGCGCGATCCACGCGTCGACCCGATCGACTGGGTCGAGCGCATTCCGTTCCAGGAAACGCGCAACTACGTTCAGCGCGTGATGGAGAACTATCAGGTCTATCGGAGCCGCTTTGCCAACAATGCGCGGCTCACGATCGAGGCCGATATCCGGCGGGGCGGGAACGGCGACAACAACTAGGCGGATATTCTAGATCGCCGCGAACAAACCCTGGACCGTGATTGGTCCAGGGGCGTGGGCACGGTTTCCCACCCGGTCCGGTTTGATCCTACGATCTGATTGGCGAAAGCCAGCATGAGATCGGTCATGCCGACGCCTCCGCAATCCAAGAGTACGTTTGTCACCGCGCAGGACGGCCTGTTGCTGCATGCGCTGGAGTTTGGATCGCGGGCGAGCGCGCTCACGCCGGTCGTGTGCCTGCCCGGGTTCAGCCGCACAGCGGAGGATTTCACCACGCTTGCGGGCGCGCTCGCAGCCGACGGCCGGCGCGTGCTGGCGCTCGATTCGCGCGGCCGCGGGCGCTCGCAGTTCGATCCCGATCCCGCCAAATACTCCCTCGCCGTCGAACTCGCGGACCTCATCACTTTGCTGACCGCCGCCGAGGCCATGCCCGCGGTGCTGGTCGGAAGCTCGCGCGGCGGGCTGTTGATCATGCTCCTAGCCGCGGCGCGCCCGACCGCTATCGCAGGCGCGATCCTCAACGACATCGGCCCCGTGATCGAAACCAGCGGACTGCTGCGTATCAAAGGCTACCTGGGCAAGCTGCCGACGCCGCGCAGCCTGCGGGACGGGGCCGACATCCTGCGCCGTATGTCCGTCGATCAGTTTCCAAAACTCACCGACGCCGATTGGCTCGCGGCCGCCGGGCGTACCTGGCGCCAGGGTGCAAACGGCCTCGCGTTGACCTATGACCCGCGTCTGGCCGAGGCCTTCGCCGCGTTCACCCCCGATGCCGCGCCGCCCCCGATCTGGGACCAGTTCGACGCGCTCGCCCGAACGCCGCTGATGGTCGTTCGCGGGGCCAATTCCGATATTCTGAGCGCCGCCACGGTGGACGCAATGCGCGTACGCCGCCAGCGGATGGAAAGCATCGAGGTTCGTGATCAGGGCCACACACCGCTGCTAGCAGAAGCTGACGTCATCGCGCGCATCGCTGCGTTCGTTTCGACCTGCTAGCTGAAGCTGGAGCGAAACGGAGACGCCATGCGGGTCGGATTCATCGGCATCGGGGCGATCGGATGGCCCGTGGCCGGCACGTTGATCAAAGCCGGTCACGACGTCACCGTGTTCGATACGGATAAGGAGCGCGGCGCGCGGTTTGCCGGTGAATTTGGCTGCCGGCTGGCGCCCGGTCTCGCCGAGATTGCCGCCAACGAGTTTGTGATCGCGATGCTGCCGACCGGCGAGATCGTGCGCGAGGTTCTGACCGCGCAGGAGCACGGTGCGTTCCGCAAAGCGGTGCGTCCCGGCACCGTCGTGATCGATATGGGCTCGTCCGACCCGCTGGGCACCCGGGCTCTCGGCGCGGACCTGCGCCCATTGGGCGTGCTTCTCGTCGACGCGCCGGTGTCGAAACGGGTTTCAGCCTTCACATCGAGCGGCATCCCGGTGGCGAGCACGACCGCGATTCCGATGGTGATCATGATCGGCGGCGACCAGAATGCCGTGGCGCGCGCCCGGCCGCTGCTGGCCGATATCGGCGACACGCTGTTCGAAACCGGTGCGCTCGGCACGGCGCACGCGCTCAAGGCGCTCAACAATTATGCGTCGGCCGCCTCGCACGTCGCGCTCGCCGAGGCCCTGCTGGCGGCGCAAAGATTCGGGCTTGATCCCGCGACCTGCGTCGACGTGATCAATGCTTCAACCGGTCGCAGCTTTGTGTCCGAAGTCCTGTTCCGCAAGCAGATTGAAAATCCGAGTTTCACGGCCGGCTTCTCGGTCGGCCTGTTTGCCAAGGACGTCAAACAGGCTGCCGGCCTGATCCAGGCCGTCGGGCTCGACGCCCCGATGGCACGGCTGACCTGCGAGCGCTGGGCATTGGCGCGCGATCGGCTTGGCTCGTCCGCCGACATCACGGCCGCAACGCCCGCCTGGGACCGGAACCTCCCGGATGAAGCCTCGTGACGCGCGCGGGGTATCGACCAGCGACCAGCATGCGGCTGGCCTAGCCAGAGCCGCGGATCACCTTGCCAAGCGTGGGAGCCTCCGGCAGATATGGCGCCGCCGGAGTGGCCAAGTGGCTGAAGGCGGCGGTTTGCTAACTCAGCTCGCGGCGATCA
>JBPYFJ010000153.1:0-145834 GCA_051985675.1 Xanthobacteraceae bacterium
AGATCAACGCCGGTCTTGCCGATCCCACGATCGCGGCGAAGATCGCTGCCATCGGCGGGGTGGTACTTCCGGGCTCGTCCGCCGACTTCACCAAGTTCATTGCCGACGAAACCGAGAAATGGACCAAGGTGGTGAAGTTTTCCGGCGCCCGCGCGGAGTGATGTGCTGTTCGTCAGGGGGCTAAAGATACCTCCCAAGCGAATTGAGCTGCACACGCCGATCACGCGTGCCGGCTTGAGTTCCCGCAACCATGCATCAAATGCGCGTGAGGGTTGCCCGCTCCTCAAGGACGGCAGCCGCTCCCTTGGACTAGGATCACCAGCGGGGTTCGCCGAAAAGCGCCGCAGGCGAGCGCCCCAAAAAATTGCTGTCGTTATAGCTTCACAGGACGGAGAGAAGCCTAGCACGCAAACGTCGCTTTCAGGCCGGGAGAAAAGCGGTGAACGTTTTGAACCCCGTCGTTGCAAGTGTGTTGGTTGCTGTTGCCGTCGGGACTGTCATCGGCGTCGAGCAATTTGCGGCTGCCGAGTCGCAGCGGGATGTGATTGGAGAACTCGCCGCTGACGAAGGCATCTTCGTCGATGGAAAGACCTTCAAGATCGCGAAGGGCAAAGCGAAGGGGGATCCGTCCGTTCAGATTGCACGGCTGGGCGCGAAGGAAGCCGGGCCGGGCGCAATCATCTTCCGGTACCGCGACAAGCTCTACTTTGTGGAGAACACGTCCCCGGGTGCGGATACTCAGGCGACGAAGACTTTCCAGGATGATCGGAATACGTCTTACATGAATAGTGTGAAAAGCTTCCAAGACAATTGGGATACGTCCTACATGAAGTAATCGACCGACCCAGTAAGCGAAGGAGGATCGCAATGTCGCTCTCAAAAGGTACGTGGTTTGTCGCCGGCCTTGCCACGGCCGGTTTGTTTTCCGGCGCTGTGACGTTCGCCATCGCCCAGGCACCGGCCTCGCAAGAAGTCATCAGCAAGCTCGACAACAACCAGGGCATCTTTGTCGACAAGAAGAGTTTTGACGTCGTCAAGGGTGCGAGCGCGAAGAGCGATCCGCTGGCGGCTCTCGAAAAAATGGGCGCGCGCGAAGTCTCGGCTGGCGCGATCATCTTCCGTTCGGGCGACAAGCTCTACATCGTCGACGGCACCCCGCCCGCCAACCTTCCGCCGCAGGCCATGAAGGATTTCCAGGACAACTGGAACGTCAGCTACATGAAGAACTTCCAGGACAACTGGAACGTCTCCTACATGAAGTGATGCCGATGTAAGGCCGCCACGGATCGTGGCCACCTCTCCTTCGACAAAAGCGCGAGCGGAATACCCGCTCGCGACTTCCTTTGACCACCAATTGCGTTTGCTCGGGGGCGTGCCATGAGGACTGTCTGTCGTCGTACCCAAGTTGAACAACACGTTCTGACCGTGATCGGTCTGTGCGCTGGGCTTTTCCTTGCATTTTTCGGTGCAGGAGCCTCGGCGGTTGCCCAAGAGGCACGCACGAACCGGATGCAAATTGAATATGTCCCCCCAACGGACCCGGCGTTTCAGCCCATCTACGATGCGCTCAAGCAGAACCACACACTCGAAAAGCTGCAACAAATTCTCAGCCCGTTTCGATTGCCATTCGACATGACAATCAAGACGAAGCAGTGCGGGATGTCGAACGCCTGGTACCAGCGCCCGACCTTGACAATCTGTTACGAATACCTGGCGGACATCCTGAAGAACCTTCCCAAGGACGACGCGCCATCAGGCATCACCCCGACCGACGCGATATTGGGGCAGTTCTACTACGTGGTGTTCCATGAGATGGGACACGCCATGTTCGACGCGCTCAACGTGCCGCTGTTTGGCCGCCCCGAGGATGCTGCCGATGAGTTTGCCGCCTACCTCATGCTGCACCTGGGCTCCAAAGACGATGCCCGTCGTCTAATTACAGGCGCAGCCTACACCTACAAGAACGACATACAGGGCACGAAGGTGACCGCTCCGATCGCCGCCTTCTCGGACGTGCACGGGGCTCCGGCGCAGCGCTTCTACAATCTCTTATGCATGGCTTATGGAGCGGACAGCGATACATTCGCCGATCTCGTAGCCAAAGGGTACTTGCCGCAAGCGCGCGCCAAGGGATGTCGGACCGAGTACGGCGAGCTCAATTTTGCGTTCCAACACCTGATAAAGCCTAATCTCGATCCGGAATTAACGAAGTCGGTCATGCAGCAAAGTTGGCTCCCCGACACGATTGCGCGGCCTGAGCCACCGCCTCCGCCCGCGCAATAAACTCCGTCTTGTCGGACCAGAAATTGAGGGTGAAGCTGCCTTACGCGTTGTAAAAGGAAGCACCCCGAAGGAGGCAAACATGAAGCTCGTTCGCTTGTTGTCTTGCTTGTTCGGACTATTGGCTCTGCTGGCAGCCGGCACCCTGGCGTCCGCACAACAGCCGCAGGCGAAGCCGCCCAACATCCTCGTCATCATGGGCGACGATATCGGCTGGTTCAACATCGGCGCCTATCATCAGGGCATCATGTCGGGCAAAACGCCGAACCTCGATCGGCTCGCCAGCGAGGGCATGCGCTTCACCGATTACTACGCGGAGGCGAGCTGCACCGCCGGCCGCGCCAATTTCATCACCGGCGAGCTGCCGATCCGCACCGGCATGACGACGGTCGGCCAGGCCGGCGCCGACGTCGGGATCCCGGATGAGGCGGTGACGCTGGCAACCGTCTTGAAGTCGCTCGGTTATGAGACCGGGCAGTTCGGCAAGAACCACCTCGGCGACCTGAACAAATATCTGCCGACCGTGCACGGGTTCGACGAGTATTTCGGCTACCTCTATCACCTCGACGCGATGTCGGACCCCTATTGGTTCGACTATCCGCAGGACTGGATCGACAAGTACGGGCCGCGCAACCTCGTGCACTCTTATGCAACCGACACCGACGATGCGACGGTGATGCCGCGCTGGGGCAAGGTCGGCAAGCAGCGGATCGTGGATGAAGGGCCGCTCGCGCCGTTCCCGAACATGGCCGGACGGCAGAACTGGCAGGAAGGCCGCAAGGCCAAATACGATATGGAGACCTTCGACGAGGTTCTCGTCAAAGCCAGCTCCGATTTCATGGACAAGGCCAAGCGCGACGGCAAGCCGTTCTTCATCTGGCACAACCCGACGCGCATGCATGTGTTTACCTATATCGCGCCGAAGTATCAGGCGATGATGAACTACCAGACCAACTACGGCCTGGAAGAGGCCGGCATGACGCAGCTCGATGATGCGGTCGGCGCGCTGCTCAAGCACCTGGATGATATCGGCGAAGCCAACAACACCATCGTCATCTTCACGACCGACAACGGCGCCGAAGTGTTTACCTGGCCGGACGGCGGCATGACGCCGTTCCGCGCCACCAAGGGCACCGTGTTCGAAGGCGGCTTCCGGGTGCCGGCGATGATCCGCTGGCCCGGCAAGGTCAAGCCGGGGACGGTCGAGAACAGTCTGTTCTCCGGCCTCGACTGGCTGCCGACGCTGACCGCCGCCGCCGGCAACCCGAACATCACGCAGCAGCTGCTGCAGGGCGTGCGGCTCGGCGACCGCACCTACAAGAACCACCTCGACGGCTACAACCAGATGGACCTCTTGACCGGCAAGGGGCCGTCGGTGCGGCACGAATTGTTCTACTTCGGCGGCGCGACCCTCGGGGCGCTGCGGATCGACGACTTCAAGTTCCAGTTCTACCAGCAGCCCTACGGCTGGCCGGGCGAAAAGACGACGACGGACATGCCGGGCATCGTCAACCTGCGCCAGGATCCGTTCGAGCGCACGCCGTCGATCCGCGGCGAGACGCTCAACAATATGGGCGGCGGCTACATGAACGACTTCTACGCACGTGAGTTCTGGCGCTTCGTGCTGGTGCAGGGGGAGGTGGCCAAGCTGGCGGCGACGGCGGTCGATTACCCGCCGATGCAGGCGCCGGCCTCATTCAATCTCGAAGCGGTCAAGCGCCAGGTCGACGAGATGTTGAAGGCCCACGAGGGGCAGTAGGCGCGCATTCGCGAGCGCCCAGTCGGTTCGCAAAAGAAAGGAGGAACGCTTATGTCGATGTCCAAACGAAAGCTTCTGGTCGGCACCACATTGGCGGCCGCGGCGCTGTCCACCGGCGCGCTCGCGCAAGCCAGCAAGCAGAAATCAAAGACCGTCACGCAGGTCGACGAGGGCGACGCCGTCTGGCTTAATCCGAAAACCGGCAAGTTGGACAAATCCAACGCCAAGATAACGGCGGCCAGGCATCAGGCTGCTCTCGCTGGCGGCGCAAAGGAAATCCCAAAAGGCGCTGTGCTCTACAAGCAGGGCGGAAAGATGTACATGTACGCCCCCGGCGCCGCCGCAGATACAACCGCCGCCGAAAATTTCCAGGATTCGTTCAACGACTGGGCCAATCAGTAAGTCGGCGGCGCTGGTGCAGAGGTGCGCACCACAAATCTTGAGAACTTGTCGTGCAACTGACGCGCAGTAAAGCCAGACAATAGGAGGTGATCCACCTAGGACGACTTCAACGCCAAGCGGCGATCGCAAAGCCCGCCGTTTTGAACTTGAGTCAGCGACACGCGAATTGAAGGAGGAATACCGTGAAACCAGCTTTGAGCTTAGTGCTTGGCTTGTTCGGATTCTCCATAGCGTTTCTGACGGCCAGCACATCGGCTTCCGCGCAACAGCCGCAGCAGCCGGCGGCAAAGCCCAACATCCTCTTCATCATGGGTGATGACATCGGCTGGATGCAGCCGAGCATCTATCACCGCGGTCTGATGGTTGGAGAGACGCCGAACATCGATCGCATCGGAAACGAGGG
Source organism: Xanthobacteraceae bacterium (assembly GCA_051985675.1). Lineage (GTDB taxonomy): Bacteria > Pseudomonadota > Alphaproteobacteria > Rhizobiales > Xanthobacteraceae > JAFAXD01. The sequence goes on from JBPYFJ010000153.1 coordinate 4,845, forward strand.
TGCAATCTTCATGGACTACGTCGCCATGCAGAGCTGCACATCTGGGCGCAACGCCTTCTTCACCGGGATGTACCCGGTGCGCACTGGCATGGTCCCGCCCCAACTGCCGGGCAGCCCTTCGTACCTACGACCCGGCACCCCGGCGCTCGCCAAGTTCCTGCTTGATCTCGGCTACAATACCGGCGAGTTCGGCAAGAACCACCTGGGCGACCACACCGCGGCTTTGCCCACGGCGCATGGGTTCCAAGAGTATTGGGGCTATCTCTACCACCTCGATGCGATGCAGGGGGTGAGCTTCCCCGACATCAACAAGAACCCGACCACGCAGACCATTGCCCCGCCTTGCAAGAACACGCCGATACCGGGCGTCCCGGAAGTACCCGGAGCGGTGGACCCGGCAACAACGACTTGCTTGACGCCTCCGCGCGACGTCCTGTTCTGCAAGTCTTCGGATGGCAGCGAGAAAAATCAAATGTGCCACGACGAAGGCCCGCTGACGCTGGAGCGCTCGAAAACGGTCGACGAGGAGATTTCGGCCAAGGTCATCGACTTCCTGGACCGCAATGATCCGGCTAAGACCAACAAGCCGTTCTTCGTCTGGTACAACCCCGCTCGCATGCATGTCACGACCGTGCTGTCGCCCAAGTACGAAGCGATGTTGGGCGAGCCGGGCGGCAAGGACTGGGGCATCCAAGAAGCCGGCATGAAGCAACTCGACGACAATATCGGCCTCGTCCTCAAGAAGCTCGACGACATGGGCCAGACCAACAACACCATCGTTGTGTTCACCACCGATAACGGTGCAGAGGCGATCTCCTTCCCGGACGGCGGCGTGACACCGTTCAAGGGCCAGAAAGGCGAGGCCTGGGAAGGCGGCTACCGCGCTCCACTCGTGATCCGCTGGCCGGGGCATATCAGGCCTGGCACGGTTAAAAACCAGCTGTTTGCAGCCCTCGATTGGCTGCCGACGTTCGTCGATATAGCCGGCGGCCCCAAGGGTGACGGGCTGAAACAGCAGATCGAGGTCGGACAGTATCCAGGCATCGTCAAGACCACACTCGACGGTTTTGACCAGCGCGCGTACTTGGAAGGCACGTCGGAGAAGTCAGCGCGCGATTACTTCTTCTACTATTCGGGCGCGACCCCCTCGGCCGTGCGCTACAAGAACTGGAAGATGTACTACACCATGTCGCAGCCTGGCCCTGCGGGCTGGATCATGCCGCTCGTACCCTTCCACTTCACGTTGGTACAGAACATCAAACGCGACCCGTTTGAACAGGCGGTCGGCATCGATCAGAAAACCGCTATGAGCATCGGCGGTGCGCTCGGTGGGCCGACTACTGCTTTCATCTACGACTGGAACATGCTGCCCATCGGGCAGCAGTTGTGGCTAAAGCACCTGGAAACATTTGAAAAGTTCCCGCCGTTGCAGGCGCCGGAAGCCTACAACCTCAGTGGGATCATCGCGGAGGTCAAGAAGGCCGCCGCCAATGCCGTGGGCGACTAGCGCAGCGAGACGCTCGAAGCGCTATTAGCGGGCGCCCATTTGCGGTGGGCGCCTGCGCACCTTTGACCCATCGCGAAGTGCCCGGCTGGAACGACACCTACGGCGCGAGCGCGACCTAGCGGATCAACTCGAACCGCAGACTGCGCGCCCGGATACCGCACAGACGGTGTTTCTGATCAGTGACTTCGGCTACAATGACCTGGGAGCGACTCGCGGGTTTGTGAAGACAATCATCGCTATGCGTGAGCCATCTGGGTCGCGCCGCGCGAGAGGACGCGTGTGCACACGCCCTCCGCTCTGTTCCATAAACGGAGCGCACATCGCGAATGGTGACGTTCCGAACCTCGATCACCTTCGCGGTGATGGCGTTGATCGTCGCCTTGGCCCCTTGCTGATTGCCATCCAGGCCCGGTCTCTCTCTTTGGCGACGCGGGAAGCCGCGTCGGCCTACATGGATTGATAGCCGTCCATCGCTCAATTTGGCGACCCGCGGCACAAAATCCATGTTGGCCGACAGTTGGAAGCGCCGCCAACGCTCCGAAAGAGCGCCAGCTAGGTGTTTGAGATGCTCACGTTCAGGATCGCGATAACGACGGCCGTGATAGCCTTCATTACAGCTCTCACGGCATGTCTGGTACTTATCCAGCTGGAGACTTTTCACGCGGCAGCGAGAGCAGCGGCGTCTTCTGCCATGGACGCCGCCAGTACGAACACCCTCAGCCGCCTTGAGGCTCAGGTCTCGGGGCTGAGTTCCGTCGTTGACGTGCTGTCATCGAATCCCTCTCTCGCCGACTCCGATGACAGGAACGAGGAAGATAGTGCAATCGTCCTCTTCAAAGCTGCGCTGCACAAACTGCCGCAGGCGGATAGCTTCTATGTCGGGTACGAAAACGGACGCTGGCTTCAAGTCCGGCGCCTCGATGTCCTGGGCCCGCTGGAGCGCCAAAAGCTGGGGGCACCCCCGGGGGCCGTCTACAATATCAATTTGGTCCGCCCGACCCCTGGCGGAGCACTACCGATGCGGCGAATCTTCGAAGACGAACAAGGCAACAAGACTGATCAGCTCGATCTGCCCAACTCCGGTTACGATGCACGAAGCCGATCCTGGTATCTCGATACGATGCAGGCGAACAGGGCTCTCGTTTCGTCGCCATATGCTTCATTCAGCATCGGCACACCGATGATCACTTTGAGCGCACCTCTGCATGGGCACGTCCGCGGTGTCATCGCCGCCGACCTCAAGCTTGATAAGTTCAGCGAGTTGGTCCACGCGCAGCGCCCCGGGGAACATGGAACAGCCATCATCTTCGACTCGTTCGGCGTACTCATCGCGCACCCCGACTACGCCCGGCTCCTCGAGAATGCGAGAACGGATTCTGCACATCCGCAACTCCCCGAAGTTTCGGAGATCCGGACCGGGCTGGTTGGCGCAATCATGCCGAAGTGGGATGGCCGTGAGCGCTTTGACGGCAGTGTGCGGGGCGAAGATGGGCGCGACTACCTCTTTCGCTTGCAGAAATTTTCTCAAGGAGACGAATACAGCGGCTACTCTCTGTTGTTTGCGGCTGAGGACGATTTTGCACAGAACGTGCGGAAGTTACAGATCAGAGGAATAGTTATTGCCCTGATCGTGGGTGCCTGCTTCATACCCGCCGCCTGGATCTTCGGTGGACGGATGTCGACTCGGCTGAAACGGATAACCGCCCAGGCGAGCGGACTCCAGACGTTGGCTGCACCCGACGAAGCGACAGTCACTTCGGGTATTAAGGAGATCAACGAACTCGGCAGGACCGTGGCGGTCGCCCGGCGCAGCATCTGGTCCTTCGCTCGTTTTGTTCCGAAGGATATCGTTGGGGGAATCGTTGATGGCTCGATTTCCACCGAGCTTGGCGGAATAAGGCGAGAGGTCACCATCCTGTTTACCGACGTCTCGAACTTTACGGGCATCTCCGAAGCGGCCGACCCCGACAGTTTGATGCGCCAGACGTCGCGTCATTTTGCAGCGCTGACGGAAGCGTTCCTTGCCCAGGGCGGGACAGTGGACAAGTTTATAGGGGACTCGGTGATGGTGTTTTGGAACGCTCCCCATTTGCAGCCCGATCATGTTGAGCGGGCCTGTCGGGCCGCCCTTTCGGCCAGGGCGGCAAGCGACGCGCTCAATGCTCGATTTGAAGCCGAGGGGCTGCCTCCTTTCGCCATTCGCATCGGCATTCATTGTGGGGACGCTGTGGTGGGAAATGTGGGCTCGACAGAACGCATGAACTATACCGTACTCGGCAACAGCGTGAATCTTGCTGCTCGCCTCGAGGGTCTGAACAAGGGGTATGGGACGACGATCCTCGCCAGCGAGGCTGTGCGCGAACGCGTCGAGCGCCGCTTTCGATTCAATCCTATCGCCTCGGTTACAGCCAAGGGGATGACGACGGAAACTCGCGTCTATGAGTTGGTTGAAGAAGTCGCATAAGAACGCCCTGTGCTGCGGACCGTTGCCGGCAGCTTGCGGTTGGATCGCCTTTTGTCGATACCAACTATTGGACTTGGCACGGGCCGGTACTGGGAGGATCGGGCTGCCAGCACGGCACACCGGACTCGGTCATCAGGCGGTTCAGCGTCTCGGCTTCGCGGTCGAGCACAGCGCGCGGCGTCTGCCCACGTAGAACGATCAGCTGGAACGTGTCCAAAAACACTTTGTCGAAGTCGGCGTCGCGCGGGCCGAAGCCGATCGGCGGCAGCGTGGGCAGTGCGTCATTCGCCGACTGCATCCTGGCAATTGCAGCGGCGCCCATCTTGAGGCCAGGGTCCAGATCAGGCGGCAGCTTCGCGCTCACCACCGGGAAAAAGCCGACGGCACGGGCCATGGCGATTTGGGTTTTAGGCTGGGTCAGATAGTCGATCAGCGCTATCGCCTTGCCCATGTCGGGCGCGCTCTTCATTACCGCTAGGCCGGCGAGCACCGTCATGTAGGCGCGCCCCTTGGGCCCGGCCGGAGCGGGGAAGGCGACAAATTCGTCCGGCTTCTGGCGCAGCGCGTTGAGTACGCGGGCAACGTGGTCGAATCCGATCCAGACGTCGCCGGAAAGCAACGGCTCCTCCATGAAATTGTATCTGGTCGAATTCGAGTTGACGCTCCTCCACAACGACGCGAACTGGATCCACATCGCTTCGGCGGCCTCCGAGCGGAAAGGAACCACGACCCCGCCGGTGTAGGATGGGTAAAGGAATCCCTCGAAGAAGCGATGCATCAGTCCTTGTGGGCCTGCCGGGAAGCCGAGCAGCCGCTTGCCAGTCTGCTCCTGGAGCGTGCTCGCCCAGGTCGCGAGTTGGTCGTAGCTAAGTGCGTTGATCTCCGCCCCACTGGGCAGATAGGGCAGCGCTTTTTTGTTGGCGACCATGACGTAGCTCGCCTGCATCCAGGGGATATAGAGCTGGTGCGCCGTGCCGAGTTTGCCGAGCGTCAGCAGCGGACTCGGAATGCCGCGGGCGCTGAGCTTGCCGGCGAGGTCATCAAGCGGGACCAATACGTCGAGCGGCACCAACGGCTGCAGTTCGCCATGCAGCGCGCCGACAACGTCTATCGTGTGGATGCCGGTCTGTCGCTCTGCCTGTACGCGCATCGGAAATCGCTGCGGCAGTTCGGTGATGTAGTCGATCTCCTGCGAAAAATCCTTGAGGATCGAGTTGCGCATCTTCTGCGCCTCCTCGATCGGTCGCAATTGCGTCGACAGAAAGATTAGACGCTCAGTTTGCGCGGCATCCGCGATCGCGGCTAGCAATCCGGCGCAAAGGGACAACCCGAGCCAAGCCGACACTCTGCGCATTTGCTGCATCGATGAAGGACGATTCGCGCCTGCGCCCGCTGTCATTGTCGGACCGATCACATACGAGCATCCAAAGGATCGGATCACGGTACCGAATGCAAAGCGGACATGCATGCTCGTTCCGAGGGTTTCCGCTAGTGACCCAAACCGCACTCGGCGCCAGGTCCATGGGGCGCACGACGTCACCGCTGAAATGCGTTGTGGCGGTAGAAACGTGCTGCCATATGGGTCCAGAGCAGGTGGAAGCTGGATAGTTCTGCGAGTTCCAGCACTGTAACTAGCGCTAAGATCGTAGCGCAAGTATTCGGACTTCGCGATCCAGTTCGACATGAACATCCATTCCACGCCGCCACCGGCTGTCCAGCCGGCGCGTATCGCGGAATACGCGCCACTTGAGTAAGTGCGTGCGGGAGCGCTGCTACTTCGTGTACATCCGGCGCATCGGCGCGGGCGGCGGCTCGGGGCTTTGTGCCGCGGGCGCTAGCGAGACCGTGAGCCACGTGTTCCAGCCATGCGCTCGGTTCTGGGCGTCGAATTCCCCGTAGCCCTTGATATTGATGTAGGCTTGCATTGTTCCTAGCGGGATAATGTAGCCTAGTTGCGGCCCGACGCCGACGACGCGTGATTGGAAGCAGCCGACCCGGTCACCTGATCCGCTGTCACAGCCGATCTCGTTATAGACGTAGCCAACCACCCCAATCTGAAGCTGCTTCGTCAAGAACTGCGACGCGCCCCAGTCGAAATGCATGTCAACGCCGTTCTGATATTGGGTATCTGGATTGATCGTGTTGTAGGTAAAGCCGAGCACCCCTGATATTTCATGTCCGGTCTTGGGATCAAAATACGTATAGCCAAACCCGCCATCCACTGCCCCGTGCCCGATGCCGATATTTGACAGACGGCTCGGGTCATAGGCTCCGACCGGTATATCCCCGGTGATGTAGGTCATGTAGTTGTTGACGCCCGCGTTCCAACGCACAGTGAACATCGGGTAGAGATCGCCGAAGCCCATCACTGAGTCGCTGATCGTCGGGGAGCGCAAAAACGAAACTGCGCCAAAGGGTGTCCCCAATGTGCCCGAGAGCGTTCCTGCCAAGGACGTGTTCACGCCGCCATATATGCCCAGCAGGCTGATCTGCGCCTGGCCGCCTAAAAACGAGTTGGCAAACGTGTAGCTCGGTATGACCAGCGCGAAATCAAGGTTCGAGCGAAGGCTTGCACTGAGGTTCGCGCTCGCAGTGACGGGGAGATTGCCAATCGTGAACTCGCGGGCGCGACCAACGCTGGCTCCCGCAGTCACGCTGTCGTGCCAGTAGATGGTGGCGAGCGACCATCCAGGTTGCTGCGGGGTCGCCGCGAGGCTCCCGAACAGGCCCGGCAGCCAGAAACTGACGCCGCCCTCGTCGGCGAACGACGCGCTCGGAGCAAAGAAGGCGCCGAAGGCCATGAGCGATGCGATCGCGCCCTTCGCCAGCGATGAACCTGTTAGATCGGATTTCGGCATGACACGCCCCCACGGTCTGCCAGATTGGTAATTTTACCTCGGGGGCATGGGCGGCAGTTTTCACGCCGCTACCGCGGGGCAAATATAATCGTGGTGTGACCGAACGATCACGCCGCGGTTGTTGCGAAGCGTTGGCAACAGCTACTAACCGGCAGTCGCCAAATAAAGCGGCCCGCAAGCCGTTGCTGACGATGCTTGCGGGCCTGGCCCGAAACCACTGGAGGGTCCCAATGAATCGAGTTGTTTGATCGTAGCACAACTTGCCGGGATTTCCGCAACCCCTTGGCCGGGCCGAATGCCGCCGGCCAGGGGGAACCCAGCAAGCCGTCGCGCGGCGCAAGAATTAAAGTTATTGACAAATAATAGGCAAAATGTATCGAGGGATGCAGTCTGCTCAATGAGGGGCGCTTTCATGAGGCGATCCTGGAGCGGAGCAGGCCAGCGGCGTCCGAGAACGCCTGGTTCGCAGCCAGGATCCCAGGGGGCCCGGGGACAACCGCCAGCGCCGGCACCATGACCGGTCACGGAAGCGACCTCCGGCCAAAAATCGCCGCCGTGGAGCGCCGAACGGCGCCGACGCACCCGATCGCAAGGGTGCGTTCCGCGCCTTGAGCGCGGACAGAAATATTGCTTAGCGCCGTCTCGGCGCTCCACCCCCCTTATCGTGGGGACGGAAAAAGAGAACGGAGGGCGGCCCGGCGCCCGCTTTCACCGGGATGCGGAGCGTTGGCTCGCTGCTGTTTGAGATCGTGAACCCCTATGCGCGTGGCCGTCCTTCGAGACGCGTCGCTGCGCGACGCTCCTCAGGACGAGGACGGAGTTTGTGGCAGCAACCAGTCAAACAAGCTCAGACCCAAATTCTTCGCGTGCAGCACACTCCGACCTCATCCTGAGGAGCGAGGCCGAAGGCCGAGCGTCTCGAAGGATGGCCACAAGCTATGCCGTGCGCTGCCGGGCAGCGCTGACGAAGCGTTTACGTTCAGCCGCCATGATGAGCCGAAAGGCCGGGTCATCATGTCGGATTGGCGAGACGAGCAAAACCGCCGCGCGCTGGCGCGCCTCGACAAGGCGTTGCCGAAGGTGTTTCCGGCGACCGTGCTCCACCACGCGCTCGCGCGCCGGTTCATTCCACCGATGCCGCGGCTTGCGGTCGATTCCTATTGGCGCAACCACCCGGTTCGCGCCGAGCGTCTGGCGCGCGCGCTCGCGGCCGAGACCGGCGCACCGTCCGGCTGGACCTGGCGGCTCGGCAGCAATCCCAAGCTTGGCCTGCCCGCGACCTTCAGGGCGCCGCCCGCGCCCTACCGCGAGCGCAAGTTCGCGCGCGGCCCGGGTTTCTGCTGCGTCTGCGGTCAGCCGGTGTTCCGCTTTGGCTGGCATCGCGATTTGTGGGAAGCCGGACCCAACGCCAACGCGACATGGCACGCGGCCTGCGTCATCGCGTGGCAATTCTGGAATGCGCCCAGCGATCAGGTGCGCGTGCTCAAGCGGCTGCAGGTCCGTCGCTGCGCGCAGTCCGGGCGCCGCCTGCTGCGGAGCGCCGAGGTCGACCACCGCGTCCCGCTGTTCCGGGTCTGGGGCGAGCATCGCGACACGCCGTGGCCGGCCCTGCTGGCGTTCTGGGGCTTGCCCAATCTGCAGGTCATCAACCGCGACGTTCACACCGCCAAGTGCGCGCGGGAAGCGACCTATCGCGGCCAGAGCCGGCTTGAACTTGCGCAGAGCCGCGACGCCGGCGACTAGAACCAGCGAACATTGACGCCGCCGTGCCCGCTGAGTATCGAAAGCGCGGGAACCCGACATGGCAAGCGAGAAAGAACACGTCGCGCTCGGCTCGATCGTGGCCTCAGGCGGTTTGACCGCCGCCAAGGCGATCGTGGGCTTTGCCACCGGCTCGCTTGCGATCCTGACCGATGCGGCGCATTCGCTGATCGACCTGCTCGCGACCGTCATGACCTATTTCGCGGTTCGAATCGGCGGCAAGCCTGCCGACGATGAGCATCATTACGGCCACGGCAAGATCGAGAGCATGTCGGCGCTGGCGGAAACCGCGCTGCTGTTCGTCCTCTCGGCAATCGTGATCTGGGAAGCCGGACACCGGTTGGCGTTGGAGAACAGCGGCACGGTCAAGGCCACGCCGATCGCGTTCGCGGTTGTGGCGGGCGCCATCGTGGTCGATTTCTTCCGCTCGCGGCTCCTGACCCGCGTCGCCAACAAGACCTCGAGCGAGGCGCTGCACGCCGACGCCCTGCACTTCAGCTCGGACCTGTGGGCTTCGGTCGCCGTCTTGATCGGGCTTGCCGGCATCGCGCTCGGCTATCAGTGGGCCGACTCGGTTGCCGCCATCGTGGTCGCGGTGTTCATCTGCGTTGCCGCCTGGCAGCTCGGTCGGCGCACCATCGACACGCTCACCGACACCGCGCCGGCCGGCATCACCGCGCGGGTCGAGACGGCGCTCGCGGCCGTCAAAGGCGTGGTCGCGGTCGAGCGTGTGCGCGCCCGCAAGGTCGGCCCGACCACGTTCGTCGAGCTCGAGGTCGCAACCAGCCGGACCCTGCCGCTCGACCGGGTCGCCGCCATCAAGGACGAGATCATCGCGCGGCTGCGGGCCGAGCTCGGCGACTCAGAGATCGCCGTGACCGTCGTTCCGCGCGCGCTCGACAGCGAAACCGTGCTCGAGCGCGTCATGGTGATCGCGCGTAACCTCGCGCTCGCCGTGCATCATGTCACCGTGCATGCGATCTCCAACCGCCTCTCCGTCTCCCTCGACCTCGAGGTCGACGGCGATCTGCCGCTCGGGACCGCGCACGAGATCGCGAGCCGGCTGGAAAGCGCGATTGAGGAGGAGCTGGGCACCGACGTCGAGGTCGAGACCCATATCGAACCGCTGCAGACCCACGATATCGCCGGCAGCGACGCCCCGGCCGAGCGTACCGGCGCGGTGAGCGCCATGTTGAGCGAGATCGCGGCGAAGCTCGGCTCGGTCCGGGAAGTGCACGATGTCCGCATGCGCGAGACCCCGGACGGGGCGATCGTCAACTTTCACTGCCACGTCGATCCCGCGCTTTCGGTTCACGACGTGCACGAGAAGGTGGACGAACTCGAGCGCGGCCTGCGCCGGAGTTTTCCGGCCATCAAGCGGGTGATCGGGCATGCCGAACCATAACGTTAAATGAGAGAAACCCGATGCGTACCGAACAAGCCCGTCCCGTCCGCCTCGAGAATTATCGCCCGCCCGACTGGCTGGTCGAGACCGTCGCGCTCGATATCTCGCTCGACCCCGCGCGCAGCCGGGTCCGCAGCACGCTCAGGCTCAAGCCAAATCCGGATGCCGCGGCGGCCCCACTGGTGCTCGACGGCGACGAGCTGACGCTCGTTTCGGTCAAGCTCGACGGCAAGGCGCTTGCCGCCGACACATTCACCGCCACGCCCGACGGCCTCACCATCCCGCAGCCGCCGCAGCGCGAATGTGTGCTCGAGATCGAGACCGTGGTTGATCCCACCAACAACACGCAGCTGATGGGGCTCTTCCGCTCGAGCGGAACCTATTGCACCCAGTGCGAGCCCGAGGGATTTCGCCGCATCACCTATTTCCCGGATCGGCCGGACGTGATGGCGGTCTACACCACCCGCATCGAGGCCGACAAAGACGAGGCCCCGGTCCTGCTGGCGAACGGCAACCTGATCGAGTCGGGCGAGATCGCCGGGACCAATCGGCATTTCGCGGTCTGGTCCGATCCTTTCCGCAAGCCGAGCTATCTGTTCGCGATGGTCGGCGGCAAGCTCGGCTCGATCGCCGATACCTTCACCACCCGCTCGGGCCGCACGGTCGCGCTCAAGATCTTTGTCGAGCCCGGCAAGGAGGATCGCGCCGGCTACGCCATGGATTCGCTCAAGCGCGCCATGCGCTGGGACGAGCAGGCGTTCGGGCGCGAATACGATCTCGACATCTTCATGATCGTCGCGGTGTCCGACTTCAACATGGGGGCGATGGAGAACAAGGGCCTCAACATCTTCAACGACAAGTACGTGCTGGCCTCGGCGCAGACGGCGACCGACGCGGACTATGCCAGCATCGAGGGGGTGATCGCGCACGAATATTTCCACAACTGGACCGGCGACCGCATCACCTGCCGCGACTGGTTTCAGCTGTGCTTGAAGGAAGGCCTGACCGTCTTTCGCGACCAGGAATTCACTTCCGACCAGCGCTCGCGGCCGGTCAAGCGGATCGCCGATGTGCGCGCGCTGCGCGCACAGCAATTCGTGGAGGACGCCGGCCCCCTCGCCCATCCGGTGCGGCCGGAGGTCTATCACGAGATCAGCAATTTCTACACCGCGACGGTGTATGAAAAGGGCGCCGAAGTCGTGCGCATGCTCAAGACCCTGCTCGGGCCGGAGGGCTTCCGGCGCGGCATGGATCGCTACTTCGAGCGCCACGACGGGCAGGCCGTCACCATCGAGGATTTCGTGCAGAGCTTCGCGGACGCGACCGGCGCCGACCTCGGTCAGTTCATGCGCTGGTATCGCCAGGCCGGCACGCCCGAGGTCACCGTTACGGTTCGCCACGACCAGGCCGCGCGAACCTGTGCGCTCGAGATCCGGCAAACGGTCCCGCCGACGCCCGGGCAGCAGGCCAAGCAGCCGATGGTGATACCGCTGGCAGTCGCGCTGCTCGATTCGAACGGACGCGAGCTGCCACTGGTCGTGGCGGACGGCGCTGCGCCGCAACGCAGCGTGCTGACGCTGACCAAGCCGGCCGAAACATTCGTGTTCACCGGGATTACCGAGCGTCCGGTGCCGTCGCTCAATCGCTCCTTCTCGGCTCCGATCAAGCTCGCCATCGAGCGGACGGCGGATGATCTGCGCTTCCTGGCGGCCCACGACACCGATCCGTTCAACCGCTGGCAGGCGCTGCAGACATTCGCCACCGGCGTGCTGATCGACAACGTGGGAAAGCGTCCCGACCGCGGGGCTTCGCGCAACAAGGGCCTGATCGAGGCGCTTGCCTCCGTGCTCGCCGATCACGCGCTGGAACCTGCGTTCGCGGCGCTGGCGCTCACCTTGCCGTCGGAGGCCGACATCGCGCGCGACATCGGCAAGGACGTCGATCCCGGTGCAATTTTCCGCGAACGCACGAGCTTGCGGGCCTTGATGGGCGGCGAGCTTGCCGAAGCGCTGCGGCTGACCTACCGGCGCATGACCTCGTCGCAACCCTATTCGCCGGACGCCGCCAGCGCCGGCCGCCGCGCGCTGCGCAACAGTTGCCTCGATCTGCTGGTGGCGACCGGAGACAAGACGGCGCGCGCCTTGGCGGTCGAGCAATTTACCGCCGCCGACAATATGACCGACCGGCTGGCGGCGCTCGCAACGCTGTCGCTGCAGGACGTGCCGGAGCGCCACACCGCGTTGGAAGCGTTCTACGCGCGCTATCAGTCCGACGCGCTGGTCATCGATAAATGGCTGGCGTTGCAGGCGGCGATCCCGGAAGCCGGGACGCTCGACCGGGTGCGCGCGCTGACCTCCCACAAGGCATTTTCGTTCAGCAACCCGAACCGGGTGCGCAGCCTGATCGGCGCGTTCGCGCAAGCGAACCAGACACAGTTCAACCGCGTCGACGGCTTGGGCTACGACTTCGTGGCCGACTGCGTGCTCGCGCTCGATCCGAAGAACCCGCAAGTTGCGGCACGCCTGATGACGGCATTTCGGAGCTGGCGCGCGCTCGAGCCGGTGCGGCGCGCCAAAGCCGAGGCGACGCTGCGACGCGTCGCGCGGAATGCCGGGCTTTCGCGCGACGTTCGCGACATCGTGGATCGCTCGCTGGCGCAAACTTGAGGGCGCTCCTCCCCTGAACGGGGGACAGAAAACCCGCGTTGGACGCGGCTTTTGCCGCACTGTCACAGGTTAACAAAATTATAAAATCCGAGCCGGCGACTCTCGACAAGGGTCGCCGATTGGATTCAAATACCCTTGATTCGGAGAGATGCGGCACATCCTTCCGGTCAACGCGAAGGGGACGATCCGAACGGAGGCCAGCAATGGCGCCCGCTCATTCAGCGAGCGCGTCAGCAGGTGCGGATTCGATCAAGGGGCTCGCGCAATCTATCGCGAAGCCGGCATATCGTCGCCTGCTCAATGCCGAACCCGCGCTGCGGCGCGCGGTTCCTGTTTTGATCATTGCATTCCTGCTCACCATGGCGGTCAGCGCGCTGGTGCAGGTCAACGATCATCGCCGGCAGGCCATCTCCAACATCGTCCGCGATCTCGACCTCACCGCCGATCTTCTGGCCGAACGGCTTGGCGGCGACAACCGTCTGACCAACGGCGAGCTCGCCCGCAAGGTCGGCGGCATCCTCGATCAGATGCATCAGCAACATCCGGGCGATGCCGGTGTCCAATTTCTGGTCACCGATGCGGATGGCGTCGTCATCGCCGGCGCCCCGAAGACGCCCACGGTCGGGCGCCCTCTGCTCGATATCCTGGGAGCCGGACAGCCGCTGACCACATTCGGCGCATCCGCCGGCGTCCTCGAAATTTCGCTGGCTGACGGTACCGAGGTCTTCGCCACCGTGCGCTCGCTCAATGCGCCGCTCGGCCAGATCGCCCTGATCGAGCCGCATGCTGCGGCGCTCAACTTCTCGCGCTCCGACACCGCGCTGACCGTCACGCTCTCCGCGACCACCGGCTTCGTGGTGCTGATTCTCGGGTTCGCTTTTCACTGGCAGGCGACGCGCGCGCGCGAAGCCGACATGATCTACGACATGGTGCGCGGTCGCATCGACACCGCGCTCAACCGCGGCCGCTGCGGGCTGTGGGACTGGGATCTCGCCCGTGGCCGCATCTTCTGGTCGCATTCGATGTTCGCGATTCTCGGGCTCGATCCGCGCGACGAGTTGCTGACTTTCGGCGAGGTCAACGCGCTCGTCCACCCGGACGACATCAAGCTCTACGAGATTGCGACCAAGCTCGCCGACGGTCAGACCAAGTCGGTCGATCACGATTTCCGCATGCGCCACGCGCGCGGACAGTGGGTGTGGCTGCGGGCGCGCTGCGAGATCGCGAGCCACCCCAATGAGCCGGGCCTGCACCTGATCGGCATCGCAGTCGACGTGACCGAGCAGAAGCAACTGGTGCAGCAGACCGTCGCCGCCGACATCCGCCTGCGCGACGCGATCGAGACCATTCCAGAAGCGTTCGTGCTGTGGGACTCGGAGAACCGCCTGGTGCTGTGCAACTCCAACTTCCAGGAGCTGCACAACCTGCCTGACAGCGCGATTGCGCACGGCATTCCCTACGAGACGGTGGTGGCGGCCGGGCGCAAGCCGGTAGTGCACAAGAAGGTCGAGAACGCCGATCATCCGGGCGCCCGCACGTTCGAAGCACGGCTCGACGACGGGCGCTGGCTGCACATCAGCGAGCGCCGCACCAAGGACGGCGGCTACGTTTCGGTCGGAACCGACATCACCACGCTGAAGCTGCACGAAGAAAAACTGCTCGAGGGCGAGCGGCGCCAGATGGCGACCATCGCGGATCTGCGCGCCTCCCAGCAGGCGCTCAAATCGCAGACGCTCGAGCTCGCCGATCTCGCCCAGAAATACGCCGACGAAAAGCGACGGGCCGAGGACGCCAACCAGGCCAAGTCGAAATTCCTGGCGAACATGAGCCACGAGCTGCGCACGCCGCTCAACGCCATCATCGGTTTCTCCGAGATTATGGAATCCGGCATGTTCGGCCCGCTCGGCGCCGAGAAATATGCCGAATACTGCACCGACATCCGCCAGAGCGGGCAATATCTGCTCGACGTCATCAACGACATCCTCGACATGTCGAAGATCGAGGCTGGCCGGCTGCGTCTCACCTACGAGACCGTCGAGCTCGACGATATTCTTCACGACGCCATGCGCGTAGTCTCGGCGCGCGCGCAGGACAAGAACGTCACGCTCAACCCGGAGATCGCGCCCAGCGTCGCCTTCATGGCAGACCGGCGCGCCGTCAAGCAGATCCTGCTCAACCTGCTGACCAACGCCGTCAAGTTTACCCCGGAAGGCGGCCGGATCACCTTGCGCGGGCGCGCCGCGGCCGGCAGCGTGTTCATCGGTATCCACGATACCGGCATCGGCATTCCGCCGGCGGCGCTGACCAAGCTCGGCCGCCCGTTCGAGCAGGTCGAGAGCCAGTTGACCAAGAGCTACCACGGTTCGGGCCTCGGCCTTGCGATTGCAAAATCACTGATCGAGCTGCATGGCGGCGCCATGCGGATTCGCTCGACCGTGGGGATCGGCACCATGGTGGTGGTGCGACTGCCGAGTGATCGCCGAGTGCGCGGACCGGTGGAGATCGCGCTCGCGTCCTGAGTTCGTCGCAAGCTTTGGGTGGGGTGCTTGGGGTGGGCTGGGCCGCGTCCGATGTTGTAGCATCGGGCGCGGCCAGGGCCCGTTGCCCGGCCGGTTGCGCAATGAACCGCCGGTTACCATGCGAACAATCATTCTGTCCGCGCTCGTCGTCAGTGCCGCCGTCGTGTTGATCGCCGTGGTTGGCGCCGCGATCTTCATCGCCGCCAATTGGGCGCCCGAACGCAGCGTCGAGGATCTGCGTGCCCGCTGGGCGCCGCCGCCCTCGACGTTCATCGATGTCGGCGGTCTGAGCGTGCACGTGCGCGACGAAGGACCGCGCACCGATGACAGCCCGATCGTGCTCCTGCACGGCTCCGGGTCATCGCTGCATGCATGGGATGGCTGGGCGGACGCGCTCAAGGGTGAGCGGCGCGTCATTCGCTTCGACATCGTCGGGTTCGGACTCACGGGTCCTTCGCCGGACGGGCTCTATTCCCTGGACCGCGACGTCAAGCTCGTGACCGGGGTGCTCGACAAGCTCGCCGTCGCCCACTGCGTTCTGGGCGGTAACTCGCTCGGCGGCGCGATCGCCTGGCGGACGGCCCTCGCCGAACCCGGTCGCGTCGACAAGCTCATTCTGGTCGATGCCGGCGGTTATCCTTCGCAACCAACCTCAGTGCCGCTCGGCGTCTGGCTGATGCGCCTGCCGCTCGCCGGCGCGCTTTTGGAGCATACGCTGCCGCGCTTCCTGGTCGAGCAGGGCTACCGCAACATCTACGGCGATCCGAACAAGGTCACGCAGGAACAAATCGAGCGCTCGGTCGAACTCACCCAGCGCGCGGGCAACCGCCGTGCCTTGATCGATCGCGCCAGGCAGCGCAGGCCGGGCGCCATGACCGACCGCATCGCCGATCTGAAGCTGCCGACCCTGATCATCTGGGGCGGACGTGACCGGCTGATTGTGCCGTCAGACGCCGAACGGTTTCATCGTGATATTGCGGGCAGCAAGCTCGTCGTCTTCGATGATCTCGGGCATGCCCCGGAAGAGGAAGATCCCGCCCGAAGCGTCGCGGCGGTCAAACAGTTTCTCGGATCGGAGCGCTAGGCTTCGCATCGCTTGCGGCTGCTGACAGGCGCGCGCGGCTGCGCGTGGCCACCGCGCCGATTGCGGCACTGCACCGCTTGAGTATCGCGACCCACGAAACGGCGGGCCGTGATTTTCGATCGGTATGCGCGGGGCGCAGCGCGGCGCGGCGGCGCCGCCGCGCTTGCGCCGCCTTGGGTTGCAACACGATCTTCACGATCTGGTCGCTCTGCAGGTGGCCGCGCTGCTCCAGGGCATCGGCAAGCCGCACCATGATTGCCCAGCGGTCTTTAACGATCCGATCCGCTTCCTCACGCGCCAGGCGCACGAGTTGCTGCGCCTCCCGGTGCGACGGAGCGACGCTCGCGGCTAATGTGCTCGCGCGCTCGAGGTGAGCGCTGTCATCGGCGCTCAGGCCGGTTCTCGACCGGGTCGCACGGCCCGCCGACCAGATGATCAGTTTGCTGAACAACGGCAAATCGTTGAAGCCGTCGATCTCGCAGGCCCCGCCCCGCCCGAAGCGCCCGGCGTTCAGGCGCCGCACGTGGGCACCCAAGACTACGGCACTGACGGCTTGTGCGCTGATGTAGATGCGAATCGCGCGCAGGTCGCGCTTGCGGTTGATCAGCCCAGAAACAAAGCCCCTCATGCCATCGCCCCCAGTAGCGCCGATTTACGGTCCCCAATCGCCTAGGCTTTTTTCCGCAGAATTACGGCCAAAAAACGAGCTGGGGCGGATCCGCGGACCGGCCGGGCAAGCCCATGTTCCGCCGCCCGATCAAGGCGTTGCCGGTCTAAGGCGTTCCGATGATCCCCTCGAAGCTTTTGCGGACCCGCGCCTGCGTTTCAATGAGATCCGCCTCCAGCGTTGCAAAGTCCGGCACGTCGCCCGCTCTGGCCAGGAGGCGAAGCAGCCCCGCGCCGGCCGTCCTTGGATCGAACGGGCCGCTAACGCACAGGCGAAGGACCTGGGTGAGGTCGTGATAGAGCCCGGCCGCCGGCCGCAGCACCTCGGCGTCAGCCGGCGCGAGGACGCCGGCGCGCGCGGCCTTTTCGAGGACGCGCACCGTCGAGGTGTCCAGAAGCTCGGGGACGGATGCGGCGTGCATCAACTGCAGGTACTGGGCAATGAACTCGATGTCGATCAACCCGCCGGCGGCGTCCTTGAGATTCCAATGATCCTGCTCGCCACGCTCGGCCGCGATCGCCCGCCGCATGTCCACGACGTCGGAGGCGACCGGCGCCGGATCCCGCGGCCGCCGCAGCACGCTGCCGATCAGCGCTTCGATGCGCGCTTTAAATACCGGCGAACCGGATATGACGCGCGCCCGCGTCAGCGCCATGTGCTCCCAGGTCCAGGCCTCGTTGTTCTGGTAGTTGCTGAACGATGCAAATGACGTCGCCAGCGGGCCCGACCGGCCGGACGGCCGCAGCCGCATGTCGACGGCGTAGAGCCGGCCGTAGTTGGTGGGCGAGGTCAGCGCGTTGATCAGCCGCTGGGTGAGGCGCGCAAAATACTGGCTTCCGATCAGCGGCCGCGGCCCGTCCGACACCGGACGTTCGTCGTCGAAATCGTAGACGAGGATCAGGTCGAGGTCCGAACCGGCGGTCATCTCGCGTCCGCCGAGCTTGCCCACGGCGAGGATCGCGATCTCCTGACCCGCGATGCGGCCATGCTCCGCGGCGAAGCGCTCCTGGGTTGCCCGCAGCATCGCGCGGATCAGTATTTCGGCGAGCTGTGCGAACGCGTCTCCGGCCTGTTCGGCCGTGATCGTCCCGGAGATCACGCGTACACCGATCAGGAACATGTGCTCCAGGCCAAACACCCGTCCGCGGTCGAGGAAATCCTCGAATGAGGAGGCCTGATCGATAAAGACCGTGAGCTTCTGCTCGAGCATGGGCGCGTCGGGCAAGGCGCCGAAGAACGCGGGGTCGAGCACCGCATCGGCTACGTCCGGCTGTTGCGCCAGAATGTCGGCGAGACGGGGGGCGGTGGCCAGGATCGCGGCCAGCAGCGCCACCATCGCCTGGTTCTGCAGCAGCATCGAATAGAAGCGCGCACCGCCGTGCAGCGCGCTGAGGAACCGGTCGAACGCCGCGACCGCGCTGTCCGGGTTGTCGGCCTGCGCGAACTGCTCGAGCAAAAGCGGCAGCAGCTCGACGAAGTGCTGGCGTGCGAACTCGCCCCGCAGCGAGCGATATTCGCGGTTCAGCCAATGTGTGATGATTGCGGCGACTTCCACCGGCTGCCGGAAGCCCAGCGCGGCAAGCCGATCAACCGTCGCGCGCATGTTGCCTGGATCGAACACGCCACGCGCGCCCGGCGGCGACGGCGGCGCCTCGAACAGGTTGGCGTAGTGCCGCTGGACATTGCGCAAGTGCGTCAACAGGACGCTCGCGAACGCATCGCGACCGGTGAATCCCATGAACCGTGCGAAGTGTTCCAGGGCGGCGCGTTCGGTCGGCAACGTATGGGTTTGCTCATCCGCCACCATCTGCAGCCGGTGCTCGACAGTGCGCAGGAACCGATAGGCGGCGTCGAGCTCCGCGCAGGCACCGGGCTTGATCCAGCCGTGTTGGGCCAATGCGGCGAGCGTCGGCAGGGTTGCGCGGGAGCGCAGCTCCGGGTTGCGACCGCCGGCAATCAATTGCTGAGTCTGGACGAAAAATTCGATCTCGCGGATGCCGCCGCGCCCGAGCTTCACGTTGTGGCCTTCGACTGCGATCTCGCCGTGACCACGATAGACGTGGATCTGCTGTTTCATCGCATGGACGTCGGCGAGCGCCGCGTAATCGAGATACTTGCGCCAGACGAACGGCTGCAGATCTGACAACAGCGCGTCCCCTGCCGCGCGGTCACCGGCGGCGACGCGTGCCTTGATCATCGCCGCGCGCTCCCAGTTCTGGCCGCGGCGTTCGTAGTAATCGAGCGCAAACGGCACCGATACGGCGATCTGGGTCGACGACGGATCCGGCCGCAACCGAACATCCACGCGAAACACATAGCCGTCGCTGGTGCGTTCCTGCAGCAGCTTGATGAGCCTGCGGGTCATGCGCACGAACAGCATGGCCGGCTCCGCGCGCGCCACCCGGGCGACGTCGGGGTCGAACATCACGATCAGATCAATGTCGCTCGAATAGTTGAGCTCGTGCGCGCCCATCTTGCCGAGTGCCAGCACGAAATACCCGGACCCGGGCTCGGGCCGCGCGGGATCGGGAACCAAAAGCCCGTCCTCACGCACGGCCTCGGCCAGTACGTGGCGCACGGCCGCTGCGACCGCGGCATCGCTGATCTGCGTGAGCGCGTGCGTGATCGTCGGAAGGTCCCACACGCCGCCGATGTCTGCGGCTGCGATCAGGAGAGACGCTTCCGCTTTGCCCTGGCGCCAGATCCGCATTGCGGCGGCCTGCTCCTCGGCCGCTCCGGCGGCCATGTCGGTGAGGAGCGTTGCAAGTCGAGCCTGCGGATCGCAGGTCAAGAGCGCAAGCCAGCGGGCCGGCGACTCAACGATCAGATCAAAGAGATAGGGTGAGCCATCGGCGATGACGTCAGTCAGCGCGCGGGCGCGCGGGTGGTCTTCAAACAGCGTCGCCAGCGCTTCGCGTTCGGGCGCATCGCCAAGGGCATGCAGCAATGCCTCGACCCGCGGCCGCCCGGTCGGGGGCGCGGGCAGCAACGTCAGGCGCTCAACGAGCGTCGGCGATGGGCCGGCTAAATGTTGCGGCAGTGCAAAGGCTTCTGTCACGCCCCAACGTCAGGCCGCGACCCGCGGCAAGTCAAGGATCGCCTTCAGGCCCGGGGCATTGTCCTCAAGCTTGAGTTCACCCCCGTGCAACCTGGCGACCGCCGCGGCGAGGCTCAGCCCGAGCCCTGAGCCGGGTTTGGTCCGGCTCTGCTCGAGGCGGACGAAACGCTCCACCACGTGGGCGCGATCCGATGCCGGGATGCCGGGGCCGCCGTCGCGAACCGCGAGCTTGATGCGATCGCCCTCCGCGCCGGCCGTCACCACGATCTCGGAGACCACGCCGTTGGCGCCGTTCGCTCCGGGCTCGGCCGCGTATTTGATCGCATTGTCGACGAGGTTCGCGAGCGCCTGGCTGACCAGCTCGCGGTTGCCTTTGACGGGCGCCGACGTCGTCTCCACGCGCAGCGCGAGGCCCTTGTCGTCGGCCAGCGGTTCATAAAGTTCGCTGACGTCATGGGCGACCTCGGCGGCGTCGAACTCGGACATCCCTTCCCGCGCTTCACCCGATTCGGCGCGCGCGATCATCAGGAGCGCGTTGAACGTGCGAATGAGCCCGTCGGACTCCTCGATCGTGGCTTCTAGCGCCCCGCGGTAGCCGGCTTCGTCCTTGGCGGTTCGCAACGCCTCCTCGGCATGGTTGCGCAAGCGCGTCAGCGGCGTGCGCAGGTCATGTGCGACGTTGTCGGAAACCTCCTTGAGCCCGCGCATCAACGCTTCGATGCGCTCCAACATGGCGTTGAGGTTGGATGCCAGCCGGTCGAGCTCGTCGCCCGACCCGGCGATTGGGAGGCGGCCGGAGAGGTCGCCCGCCATGATGGTCTGCGCCGTATGCGTCATCGCATCGACCCGGTTGAGCACGCGTCGGCTGACAAACACGCCGCCGGCAATCCCCAGGATCATCACGATCGCAAGCGACCAGCGTCCGGCATTGGCGATGATGTCGAACAGCCGTTCGCGCTCTTCCAGATCGCGGCCGACCAGAAGGTGGAAGCCGCCGGGCAGCTGCAGCACCCGCACCAACGCGCGATGTTCGGCGGTTTCCGGCTCCTCGAGGCGACGATAGACGGTTTCCATCCAACCCGGCTTGGCCAGCACGCCCGGCACCAGCGAACCGATATTACCGGCCAATCCCTCCCCGCTCGGGGTCGTCACCAGATAGAGGCTCGAGCCGGGGCGGCGCGAGCGTGTTTCGATCACGAACACCAGCCGCCGGATGCCACCCTGGTTGTACTGCTCCGACAGGCCGGCGATTTCAGCGTCGACCGTGCTGGTGATCTCTTCGGTGATGAGACGGCGCGTGTTGAGGGCGAAATAGCCGAGCAGGAAGGCGGCAAACAGCGCAAACACCAGCAGATAGACGAGCGTTAGTCGAAACGCCGTCGCGCGAAACAGCTTAGCGAGCGCCGTCACGGATCATACCCTAAGTCGTTGGTTTTATTGATGTCCGTTTGATATAGGATGGTCAAGTTAATGTTTGGAGAGGGCACGGCGGCAGATATCGTTTCTTGCCCGAGTTATCACATAAAGCCTGGATTGCGGGGGAGGTAGCGGTTCCAGTCGCCGAAATCGCGCGTTGACAGGAGCACCATTGGAAACGCAATGCGCATCTGGTGTTCCATTGAAATTCGAAGGGCTTCGCTGATACCTGGAAGGAAGGCCGACACCTGCGCAGCTCCGTCTGCTGCGGCAAGATGCAGTGCACTCCTGAATGCGGCACCCATCTGATGTGCTTCTGCAACCGCAAGCGGGCCGACGTGACCGATCGTGGAAACGTAAGCGTAGCCGATGCATTCGTTCGCATCGTGCAAGAAGTGTCCCTTCATGGTGCCGTCGCCGCGGAGGTAACGGTGGTGCTTCTCGCGCGATATGCCCAGAGTACCGACGTCGAATTGATTCAAAATGTCGAGGTGTGCTGCGGTCGGCTCGACGGGAGTGGTGCGGAGCTTTTCGCCCGACAGGCGCGTCGTCAGGGTGTCACGTGGGACACTAACCAAATAGATTGGCAGCCGCGGAAGTAGTCCATGACGGATATACAGTCCTTGCGATACGACGTTGAACGGGAAGGTGATGAGGCTTTTGTTGATGGCACCTGCTTTCCTGGCGTGTTCAAAGGTTCGCTCCAGAAGCTCCTTACCGACGCCGCGGCTTTGAACACCAGGTGAGACAAACAATTCAGCCAGAAACCACAGGCTCCCGCACACCCAACTTAGGGCGAAGCCGACGATCTCCCCATCAACCTCGGCCACCCATAACCCGTCAGGATCATCCTTTAGGGAAAACAATTGGAAGTCTGGTGGCCGCAAGGTGGCGACAGACCCGAAGCCGTGGCGTTCGGTCAGGTTGTTAATACTGCGAGCGACGAGCTCTTCTGCCCCCGCCAATTCGTCAGCGCGTGGTGGCCGAATGATAAGTGACATTGAATGCAAAACTCCTTGACCGGATCGAGATGGTGCCAACTCCCGTGCGAGTCGGCCAACGGAACCGGCTGGAGCTGCCAAGGTCAAGCACTTCGACCTGAGCCTCTATCAGATGGTGATGGAGGAGATGCGATTGAATGCAACCAGGAGGTGCTTCGGCATTCCGAGCCGGATACAACGCGTATCTATACGCGTGACGAGGATCGGATAACGGCTGGGGTCGCAGTCTTAGGACCAAGAACCGGCCGCGACCGACAAGGAACGGGCGAGCTGGCTCAACGACGTAGTTAGCGAGCGCCGTCGCGGATCATGTACCCAGCACCTCGTACCGTATGCAGCAACGGTTGCGAGAACCCCTTGTCAATCTTGGAACGCAGCCGCGAGATATGGACATCGATGACGTTGGTCTGCGGATCAAAATGGTAGTCCCAGACGTTTTCCAACAACATCGTCCGGGTCACCACCTGCCCGGCATGCTTCATCAGATACTCGAGCAGGCGGAACTCGCGCGGCTGCAGCACGATCTCGTCCTTGCCGCGCACGACGCGGTGCGACAGGCGGTCAAGCTCGAGATCGGCGACCCGGTAGACCGTCTCTTCGCCCGGACCGACACGCCGGCGCGCCAGCACCTCGACGCGGGCGAGCAGCTCGGAAAACGCGTACGGCTTGGCGAGATAATCGTCGCCGCCAGCGCGCAACCCTTTGACCCGGTCATCGACTTGCCCAAGCGCCGACAAGATCAGCGCCGGAGTGGAAATCCCGTCGGCGCGCAGCTTGCCGATGACCGAGAGCCCGTCGAGCTTCGGCAGCATGCGGTCGACGATCAAGACATCGTAGGCGCCGTCGAGCGCGAGGTTGAGGCCGTCCTCGCCGTCGGACGCAACGTCGGCCACGTGGCCGACCTCGTTGAAGGCCTTGGCGAGATAACCCGCGACGTCGCGGTCGTCTTCGATGATGAGGAGGCGCATGGCGTCCCGCGGTAATGTCCAAGCGTCGGCGGTGGTAAGCTCGTGATTCATATCAAACCAAAAAAATAGGGTGGCGGGAACACTCCCGCCACCCTAAGCCGGGCCCGGAGGGGGCGACGTGATCCGAGCCCGGTGACCGATGGTTCCTGTGCGGGGCGTTCGACGGCGTGTGTGGGTTCCTTCCCGGACGTTCGGCGGTGGCTTGCAACCGCCTGGCCTGCCGCTGTTCGTTGTCTTCTGCTCGCATCCTCCGGGCGATCGATACCCAGCGCCCGCGGACCTTCCGAAAATGTGGGGACGAGCACGAGGCCCGTCCCCGTGAGAATGAACCACCGGCGGGGGCGACGGATGCCGGCGATACACTCCCAACTCAGGCGTTGCCGATCGGGAGTGCGACAAACCGAGTGCCGCCCTCGGACTTGACCCGCATCAGCACCGTTTTCTTGCCGGCGCCCTTGGCGTCGGCGAGGGCCTTCTTGACTTCGCTGGGCGTGGAGACCGTGGCGCCTGCGACGTCGAGGATGATGTCGCCGGTCTTGAAGCCACGCTCCGCTGCCGGACCGTCAGGGTCGACCTGCGTCACCACCACGCCTTCACCGGACGAACCGGCCACCTGACTGGCGGGCGCCAGCGAGAGGCCGAGCTTGGGCACATCGGCCCCGTTGAGCTCGCGCTCCTGGGTGCCGGCGTTCGCCTGGCGCTCCTTGGGCATCTCGGCCAGCGTGATGGTCACGACTTCTTCCTTGCCGCCGCGCACCAGCGTGAGCTTGACCGACGCACCAGGCGAGAGCGTGCTGATGCGGCGAGCCAGCGAGCGGGCGTCGTTCACGACCTCGCCGTTGACCTTGGTGATCACATCGCCGGACTTGATGCCGGCCTTCACGGCCGGGCTGTTGGCCTGCGGTTCGGCGACGAGAGCGCCCTTGTCGCTCTTGAGGCCCATGCTGTCGGCGATCTCGGTGGTGACCGGCTGAATCTGCACGCCGAGCCACCCGCGCGTCACCGAGCCCTTGTCCTTGAGCTGGGCGACCACCGTCTTCACGGTCTCGGACGGGATCGCGAATGCGATGCCGACCGAACCGCCGGATGGCGAGAAGATCGCCGTGTTGACGCCGATCACGTTGCCGTCGACGTCGAACGTCGGACCGCCGGAGTTGCCCTTGTTCACCGGAGCGTCGATCTGGATGAAGTCGTCGTAGGGCCCAGCGCCGATGTCGCGACCGCGCGCCGACACGATGCCGGCCGTGACGGTGCCGCCGAGACCGAACGGATTGCCGACCGCCAGCACCCAGTCACCGATGCGCGGAGACGCGTCGGCGAGCCGGACGTACGGGAAATCGTTGCGGCCCTCGATCTTGATCAGCGCGAGATCGGTGCGCGGATCGGTGCCGATCACCTTGGCGGTATAGGTCTTGCCCTCGTCGGTCGTGACCTCGACGGTTTCGGCCTTATCGACCACGTGATTGTTGGTCACCGCGAAGCCGTCGGGCGAAATGAAGAAGCCCGAGCCCTGACCCATGGTGAAGTTATGACGCTGCGGCGCGCCCGGCCCGCCCATCCCAGGTCCACCCTGTCCGTCAGGCATCCCGAACCGCTTGAAGAAAAACTCGAACGGCGAACCTTGACCCTGGCCCTGACCTCGACCCTGCGGCATCTGGAAATTGTCGCTGCTCAGCTGCGGGCCGGCGTCCATCTTGACGCGGACCGACACCACGGCCGGCTTGACCTTTTCGACGATGTCCGCGAACCCGACCGGTCGCGCGGCGTTCGTCGTCTGCGCGTGAGCGGCGGTCAGGCCCGGCAGGCTATCGGCCGGAGTCAGCAGCGGCTGGCCGGCGAGTGCCAGAACACCCAGACCCGCAACGGTGGTCGCCATCAGGGCGATGCGGCGCGCCGACAAAATCCGCGGCCGGGCAGTTTCGTTGTTCATTGTAGTAGGCCCTCCATCGAGCTCTCAGGCTTGGTGCAAAAGGCACAAGCTCAGTGCGTTGGCGGCAAGGATGGGGGGAGAAGCCTTACCGGCGCCTGACAGCCGGATTAAACTTTGGTAAGCTGGGAAAAGTGGAATTACCGTTGATTTATAGACGCTTAACCATCGATGCGCGGATCGTTGGCGAGCAGCCGCGCGAGTTTGGCCTGCTCGTCGTCGGAGAGCAGTGCTGATTCCTGCGTGCGCTTGCGCTGTCCGGCCAAGACGATGAGCACAATCGCACCGCCGATCAGCAGTACCAACGGCGTCAACCACAGCAACGCCGTGTGCCATTGCAGGCGTGGGCGCAGCAGCACGAATTCGCCGTAGCGATCGACCAGGAAATCGAGCACTTTCTGATCGCTGTCACCGGCGCGAAGGCGCTCGCGCACCAGGAGTCGCAGATCGCGCGCCAGCGGTGCCTCTGAGTCATCAATTGATTGGTTCTGGCACACCATGCAGCGCAGTTCGCGCGACAGCGCGCGGGCGCGTGCCTCAAGCTGCGGATCTCCCAGCATTTCGTCGGGCTGCACGGCGAACGCGATCTGCGTCGAAAGAAGGAGGCTCACCGCAATGGCGCAGAACCAGCGCACCGCGTGCTACTCCGCCGGTACGATCGCGCCAGCCCGGCGCGCCGGCTTGGGCGCGCCGACGCGCAAGCGGCGATCCGACAACGAAAACGCGCCGCCGATGACCATCACCACGGCGCCGAGCCAGATCATCAGCACCATCGGCTTGTGATAGATCCGCACCACGACGGAGCCGTCGGGACCAGGATCGCCAAGTGAAACGTAGAGCTGGCTCAGTCCGCGCGCCATGAGCGCGGCTTCCGTGGTCGAGGAATTGCGCGACAGGAACGTGCGCTTCGCAGGCTCCATCGTGCCGATGACGTCGCCGTCGCGTCGGACCGTGAAGTGCGCGACGAGGTCGCGGTAGTTCGGTCCCCCGCGCGGCACCATGCCGTCAAAACTAAAATCATAGTGACGCAGCGTGACGCGCTCCGAGGGCTTCATCGTGACGATCCGTTCGGCACCCCATTGCGTCTCCCCAACGATCCCGAGCAGCACCACTCCCAGGCCGAAATGTGCGAAGGCCGTGCCCCAATTGGAGCGCGGCAGGCCGCGCGCGCGGGTCATGACCGTCCCAACCGGAACCCGCAGCACCCCGCTGCGTTCCGCGATGTCGGTGATCGCGCCAGCCATCACGAACAGGGCAAGCCCGATCCCGAACGCGGACACGACCGGGCGACCCTCGATGGCGAAGCACGCTCCGATGCCGACCAGCGCCACCGCGAATGCACCGCTCAGCCGCTGGCTGACGCCGGCGAGATCGCCACGCTTCCACGGCAGCAGCGGACCGAACGGCACCGCGATCAGCAGCGGAATGAATAGCGGCGCGAACGTCAGGTTGAAGAACGGGGCGCCGACAGAAATCTTTTCACCGGTGGCGGCCTCGAGCGCGAGCGGGTAGAGGGTGCCGACGAATACGGTCGCGCAAGCGGTCGTGATCAGCAAATTATTGAGGACAAGCGCCCCTTCGCGCGAGATCGGCGCGAACAGTCCACCCTGCCGCAGCAGCGGCGCCCGCCAGGCAAACAGGGCGAGCGCCCCGCCGATGAACAGGACCAGGATCGCGAGGATGAACACCCCACGCATCGGATCGGATGCGAATGCGTGCACCGATGTCAGCACGCCCGAGCGCACCAGGAACGTGCCGATCAACGACAGTGAAAACGTCAGGATGGCGAGCAGAATGGTCCAGACTTTGAGCGCCTCGCGCTTTTCCATCACCACCGCCGAGTGCAGCAGCGCGGTGCCCGCGAGCCATGGCATGAGCGAGGCGTTCTCAACCGGATCCCAGAACCACCAGCCGCCCCAGCCGAGCTCGTAATACGCCCAGTACGAACCCATCGCGATGCCGAGGGTGAGGCACATCCAGGCTGCGAGCGCCCACGGCCGCACCCAGCGCGCCCACGCGGCATTGATGCGCCCTTCGATCAGCGCCGCGATCGCAAAAGAGAATGTAATCGAGAAGCCCACGTACCCCAGGTAAAGCAGCGGCGGATGGATTGCGAGGCCGAGGTCCTGCAGGATCGGATTGAGATCGCGCCCCTCGAACGGCGCCGGCAGGAGCCGCAGGAACGGGTTCGAGGTGACCAGAATGAACAGATAGAACGCAACCGCGATCCAGGCCTGCACCGCCAACACGGTCGCCTTGAAGCTCGCCGGCATGTTGCGCCCAAACGCGGCCATCAGCGCGCCGAACACGGTCAGAATGAGCACCCACAACAGCATCGAGCCTTCGTGGTTTCCCCACACGCTGGTGAATTTGTAGACCCGCGGCATCGCCGAATGCGAATTCTCGAACACGGTGACAACGGAGAAATCGGATGTGGCGTAGCAGGTCGTCAGCGCGGCGAACGCCACCGCAACGAAGCCGAACTGGGCGAGCGCCGTCGAGTCGGCAACCCCCATAAGCGTGGGGTCGTTGCGGCGCGCACCGATCAGCGGCGCGCTCGCCTGAACAAGCCCGATCGCGAGTGCAAGGACGAGGGCGAAGTGGCCGATCTCAGGCAACATTGGCATCAGGTCTGGCGCTCTCGAAATTGCAACGCGAATTTAGCAAACATTAGTGGGAGATGGACGGGGCGCGCAACGCATCCAATCACTGCATCGTGCGCCGCGCAGTGGGCTTGCCGTAATCGTCCTTCCAGTGGCCCTGTTTCTTGAGTGCGTCCGCGACCTCCTTAGGCATGTACCTTTCATCATGTTTGGCCAATACCGTCTCGGCACGAAAGTCTCCGCCCGGCTCCAGCACGCCCTCCGCCACCACGCCCTGCCCTTCACGGAAGAGGTCGGGAAGAATTCCGTGATAGGCGACCTTGATGGATCGGTTGCCGTCGGTGACCTCAAAGTGCATGTCGAGTTGGTTGTCGCGCACGATGCTGCCCGGCGCCACTAGGCCGCCCAGGCGCAGCCGGGTGCCGGGTTTTATCTCCTTGGCGATCACATCACTCGGTGAATTGAAGAACACGATCGAATCCCTGAGTGCGAACAGTACGAGCGCGGTTGCGATCGCGAGCACGACGGCCGCCGCGCCGATCAAGACGAGCCGACGCTGTTTGCGCGTCATCCGTCGAGACCAATGTTTTTGGCACCCTCTTCGATGCGACGGAGCTTGCCGGGGTCGGTCGCGAGCGCGCGGCGCGCATCGGCCGCAGCCGCGCGCGCCTTGCCGAGCTCACCGAGCACCATGTAGGCGCGCATGAGACGCAGCCAGCCTTCGACGTCGGAACCGTCGGCAGACAGCCGCGCTGCGAGCCGCTCGACCATGCCGCGAACCATCTGTTCGCGTTCGGTGGACGACATATCGGCGGCGCTGGCGACGTCGCGCGCCGTCGGGCCCGCGACCGCGGGTGTGCCCGACGGCGGTGCCGGCGGGCGCGCTGGTTCGACACGCGCGAGTGCCTCGCGCACGTAGGTGACCCAGGGAGCGTCGGCGGGCGCGTGTGCAATCAGGCTCTGCCAACGCTCGACCGCTTCCCCGGTGCGGCCATCCTGCTCGGCCGCAAGCCCGAGATAAAACTGCGCCCTGGGATTGGTTTTATCGAGCACCAGAGCCCGCTCAAACGCGCTCTTGGCGTCCGCCGTGATGACGCCGCCGCCGGCGCCCGCGAGCGCCTCGCCGAGACTGGCCTGACGATCGGCCGTTTCACCTTCGAGCTTGAGCGCGCTGCGGTAGGCGCGAACGGCGTCGTCGAAGCGGCCGAGCCGCATGTAAACCGGTGCGATCACCTCCCAGCCTCGGCCGTCGTCCGGACTGCGCTCGAGATGCGACTCGACGCGCGCAATCAGACCCGCGACGGAGTTGGCGTCCGGAGCCGCAGCGAAGCGCTGCGCCAGCGGCTGTCCGGGCTGATTGGGTGAACCAAGCGCGAGATAGATGCAGATCGCGCCGAGCGGAATGAATGCGAGCGCAAAAACCGCGGCCCAGCGGCGATGCCGCAATCGCAAGGTTGGGTCGGCCGCCGGCGCCGTCCCGGCATCCGCGGCCGCAAGCAGGCGGCGCGAGACCTCCGCGCGAGCAGCCTCCGCTTCCGCAGCGCCGATTGTTCCGCTCGCCCGATCCCGCTCGATTTCGTCGAGCTGATCGCGATAGACCACAGCATCCGACGCGCCGCGATCCCCCCGCGGGCTGCGAGCCAGCGGCCAGAGCACCGCGAACACGGCCGCCGCGGTCATCAGCGCCAACACCAGCCAGAGCATTCACCCTCACCGCCGGATTTTGTCTCGCCGGGCGCTTGCGGGCGACCCACCTGCGGGCCACACGCGAGCGCCCGGTGATAGCGGCGTTACATCACGGCCCTCTATCGCTCGCAACGGGTCCGCCCGCGACATGATGGCCGTACGGGTATTCAGCTGATCGGGGTCCAGGTCCCGTCCGGATTGCGGCAAGCGGCCCCACGTGCGGTTTGCGGCTGTCCGTCGATGTAAATCGTGTGGGTGTACTGCCGGCAGGTGCCGCCGGCCTGTTGATAGGCCGGGCCCGGAACGATCGTGCCGTAACGGCCCGTATCCGGATTTTTCCACGTCACCGGCGCCCCTGATCGTCCGCTTTCCAGGGCCTGCACCTGGGCCGCATAGGCGCGCCGCTTGTCTTCTTCGTCCATTGCGGCCCCGATTCGATTACCGATCAGGCCGCCGATGGCCGCGCCGGCAACGCCGGCGGCGAGCTTGGTCGCCACATTGCCGCCGATCGTCGAACCGAGGAGACCTCCCGCGATGGCGCCGACCGCGGTCCCGGTGTTCTCTTTGGCGCCTTGCCCGGTCTCGGGCGTGGCGGCGCACGCACCGACACTTCCGGCGATCAGCAAAACAATCGCAACTTTGGCTGGAGACATCCCATCCCCCATCAGCGGATCGCCGCGCGAATCCCGGCGATCCTCCCCCTCATCGGCAGTCTGCCGCGACAGCCGATCAGCAAAAAGTCAGGAATGGGGCGAAAGCGCGGCCAATCAACAAATTCAACGGGTTGCGGCTACCAGCGGGCACGTCAGGCACGCTCAATTGCGGGGAGACGGAGTGCCGAGGAGCTAACGGTCCCGACCGCCATTGGGTGGGGTGGGGGGCAGCGATCGGGACCGAAGCTCTTGATGGGGCAAGAGCGCGGCCACCAGCCATGTCGAGGCGTCGGACGCAACTATACGTTGGTATGAGTTTCGACCGCCCCGCCGCAGGCCCCAGCAGTGAAGCGGGGGCCATGGCTGGCTCCATCAACCGGCGTCCGACCGTCCGAACCGGTCCGCGGGGCTGCGCGTCACCCAGGCGCGATCAGCCGTGGCTGGCGCTGCGGATGTGACGGCGCGCGTGCTGCGGTCCGGCCGCCTTCGCGGTCGTCCTCGCGTGCCGCGGTTGCGCCGCCTGTGTGTTGGTGGAAGCGGATTGCACGATTGGCGCCGGGTTGTTGGCATCCTGGATCGGCGCCGTGTTGGTGCTGTGGACCGGGGGCACCGTCGGATAGCGCGGTGCCGAGTTGATCCCGTCCTCGATGTGTTTGACTTGATGGTTCTGAACCGCAGGCGTTGGCGCGTACTTCGGCGCTGGATTGACGGCATCTTCCTGAGCCCACGCCACGCCGCCCGCGCCCATCAACGCGGCCGCGGCAACAGTCATCAAAATCCTGTTCATCGCGAACTCCCTAGCAACTTTCGCCCCTCATGAAACGCTAACACCCGACCCAAGGGCACGATCATTGCAATTTGGTAAGGTTTCGAGCGAAGGCGCGCGCGTGGCGCGACGAGGTGCAAGAAGTACGCATTCCACGGGCATTTCTCCGACACTTCAGCAGGTCGGCAGGCGCCTCATGGCCGTTATGCATGTCGATGCGGCCACACCGCGAATTCGCTCGAGCAGCCGCCACGCGCGAAGACGGTGGCCGAGAACCGGCGGTTCGCCCAGCGCCGGCCGTTACCGCGCGTGCGCGGCCACGCTGAGCTTGGCCGCGATCTCGGAGGGTACCGGCAAAGCCGCGATCAAATCCGCCCACGCGATTCCATCGCGCGCTTTCGCTTTGACCGCGATGTCAAGCTCGCCCGGCCGCTTGATGAAATCCACGATCGCTCTTGCAACAGCGAGCGCATCGGGAAAGACGCTCAAAATGGACGCGACGGCTGCTGCCGATTGAACGGCGAGGTCGGCGCGGATGTCGTCCGGCGACCGGTTTTGCTTGCGCGCTTCATTGGCGACATAGCGTTCGAACAAACCGTTGTTGCTGACCGAAACGGCGAACGCCTTGAACGCTGCGTTATTGCTGGCCGCCTCCGCGACCGCCGGCGTACTTGCAAACGTCTCCTTGGTCACGTTTCCGATCGTGGCGCGCAGTCCAATTGAACCGGCCTCACGAACTCGCAGCGTGATATCGCCGACCATTTCGCTTTTAGCCTCATTCCACGACCCGGCAGCCTGCAGCGAACCGTGCATCGTCTCGTACCCCATCTCGCGCAAGTCGCGGGCGCTTGCCGTCTCGGCGTTCCGCGGCAGCGCAACTTCGACGTCATCGATCGTGAGGGCAACGTCGGTGGGCATCCCGTTGTAGGGGCGCTCGGTCGTGAGCGAGGCGCGCTTCACCGACGTCTTGAAGCGGTCACCGACTGCTTCCCCGCTTGCGAGGTCGGCGTTCAGGCCGGTCAACGACGCTGTACCAACGCCGGATATGTAGTGCTGCACGTCGCCGGGATCTGCTTCACCCTCGGGGCTTGACCTCGGCAACGCCCGCAGCGTGTTCACCGAAAATCGATCCGCGTGCACGGTCGATCCTTTTTTCGTGCGCATGTCGATCGCGTTGAGATCAAGCGAGCCCGCGATTGCGTCAGCGTCCTTGTCGCCGGGTTTAGGCCCGTCGGTGTAAACACGCGCCGCCCGGGCGAAATTGAGATCCGTCAGAGCGAGCGAGCCGATGGTGAGAAAGGGCCACAAACGCCCCCTCGCTCGTAACCTCGCTCGCCGTCACACGCGCAGCCTTGCCGGCAACGACGTTCTGCAGGCGGAGATCACGAACGCTCATCGCTTGGCGACCATCGGCGGAGGGCCACTCGGCCGTCAGTTCCGGAACGTTCACCGCCTGCGCCGACAGCGCCGCAAGTCGTTCGTGCAGGGGCTGCGCCCCGTCCGGGGCGAACAGTGCGCTCAGTTGCTGGCGGTCGAGGTTTGCGCCCACGAATTCCAGGCGCGGTGCGCGGTAGCTCATGCGGCCGATCTGGAACCGGATGTCCTCGAGCGTGACGTTATCTGCCGCGCAGTTTGAGCCATGGCACAGCACACCAACGACAACGGCCGCGAGCACAAAACCATTGCGCAAGCCCAAGCCCTGCGGCCGTGGCGCGTCGGGTGAGCTCATCGGGGTTCTCTCCGTCGTTACGCCGCCGGGAGCACCAGCTCCGCGCGCAACCCGCCGATCGGCGCCGTATCGAGCGTCAAGCTTCCGCCGTAAAGCGCCGCAAGTTCGACGACAATAGACAATCCAAGCCCCGAGCCCGGCTTGGTTTCGTCCAACCGCTGGCCGCGGTGCGTGACCTGCTCGCGTTGATCGGCGTCGAGCCCTGGGCCGTCGTCATCGACCAGGATGTGCGCGAGTGACTGGGCGCCGTCGGTCTTGGCCAACACCTCGATGCTCACGCGCGCGTGCGCCCATTTGCAGGCGTTGTCGACCAGGTTGCCGACCATCTCCTCGAGATCGGGTTGCTCGCCCTTGAACCGCACCGGCGTCGGAGCATCGACATCGATCGCGATGCCACGATCGTGATAAATCTTCTCCATGGTACGCGCGAGCGCCGACACCACGGGCGGCACGTCGGTAACGCCGCCGACAACCGTCAGGCGGGCGGCAAGCCGGGCACGTTCGAGGTGGCGAGCCACCTGATCGCGCATAATATCTGCCTGCTCCAGCACCTTGTTGGCGAGCGGATCGCCCCCGCGCGCCGTCGCTTCATTGACCATTACCGATAGCGGCGTCTTCAAGGCATGCGCGAGATTGCCGACATGGGTGCGGGCACGCTCGACGATCTCCCGGTTGGCGTCGATCAGCGCGTTCGTCTCGCGCGCCAGCGGCGCGATTTCAAACGGGAACTGCCCCTCCAACCGTTCCGCCGTCCCTCCCCGGATCGCAGCCAAGCCCTCCGAAATGCGCTTGAGCGGCGCGAGGCCGAACCGAACCTGGAACATGGTGGTGAGCAGGAGCGCAACGATCAACGTGCCGAAGGTGACTACCAGGACGCGGTCGAAGGAGCGCGTCTCCTCCTCAATCTCCTGCGAGTCGCCCGCGACCGCGATCAGGTAGCGTCCGTCGTCGCCGAGATCGACGGTGCGCTCGATCAGGCGCAGTCGCTGGTCTTCGGGCCCGTCCACGTAGGTCCGGCGGGTGCCGTCGGCGGCGACCGGGGCGTCCTGATCGCTTGGATGCGGCAGCCCGCCATCCCACAGCGATCGCGAGGAGCGAACCTCGGGCTTGGGGGCGTTGAGCTTGGTGACCTGCCAATACCATCCCGACAGCGGCAGTTCGAACAGCGGCTCGCCGAGCGACTGCGGCTGGCGCTCACCGCCTTCATCCGGCGCGGCGACTTCGGCCACGAGCGTGCGCAGGTAGACGCTCAGCCGCCGGTCAAACGAACGTTCCACTGCCTGGCGATTGAGCGTGGAGAGCACGACGCCGGTGGCGAACAGAATCAGCACGGTCCAGACTGTCGCGGACAGGAAGAGCCGCAGCGCCAGTGAGTTAGCGCGCATCACCCGGACGCGTTTCGCTCGGGGGCGTGAGCAGATAACCCAGACCGCGTACGGTCTGAATAACGTCAACGCCGAGCTTCTTGCGGATACGACCTACGAACACTTCGATGGTGTTGGAGTCGCGGTCGAAATCCTGATCGTAGAGATGTTCCACCAGTTCAGTGCGCGAGACCACGCGTCCGGTGTGATGCATCAAATAAGACAACAGCCGGTATTCGTGCGACGTCAGCTTGACGGGATTGCCGTCAACGGTAACGCGGCCGGTGCGTGAGTCGAGACGCACCGGCCCGCAGGTGAACTCGCTTTTGGCGTGGCCGACCGAGCGGCGCAGCAACGCGCGAATGCGCGCGAGCACCTCTTCGAGATGAAATGGCTTGGCCACGTAGTCGTCGGCGCCGGCATCGAAGCCCTGAACCTTGTCGCTCCAGCGATCGCGCGCCGTGAGCAGCAGCACCGGCATGGCACGGCCCGCGCGCCGCCATGCTTCCAGAACCGAAATACCGTCCATCTTGGGAAGGCCGATGTCGAGAATGACGGCGTCGTACGGCTCCGACTCGCCGAGGTAGTGCCCTTCCTCGCCATCAAACGCGCGATCGACCACATAGCCCGCCTCGGTCAAGGCCGTCGCGAGCTGGCGGTTGAGATCCGGATCATCCTCGATGACGAGGAGGCGCATGCATTCTCCTGCCGGTCAGGACCCGCCCACCATGGCGCCGGTGGCGGCATCCACCGATGCATGGACTACTTTGCCACTGCGCGGCAACACTGTCAGCACGTAGAGAAGCCGCTTTCCCTGCTCGCACAGGCCGACCGCAAGCAATTCGCCCGGGTAGTGCGCCTTCACCCGGCGGATGGCCCTGCCCACGGGCACCAGCTTGTGGGCCTTGATGGCTTGCCGCCGCTCATCGGAGGAGAGGCAATGACGCGGTTCGGCGGCGGCTTGCCCGATCGCCGCGAGGGTGAGGATGATCAGAATAGCGAATCGATGGCGCATCGGCCGCCGGCATCGCCGTAACTGACGAGCCCGTCAAGGGTCTTGCACAGGGCACCGTTGACAACGGGTGATCGGCCGTCGCTGATCGTTCAATGCGGCGGGTCCTCCTCTCTCTCGCTTTTGCGAGTGCGGCTTCCCTGGCGCTTGCCATGGTCGGTGGCGCGCCGCCGGCGAGCGACGCAGTCGCGCACCGGGTCGCGCTGATCGTAGGCTCGCGCGGAAACTTCTGCAGCGGTGTCGCGCTGGCGCGCGATCTCCTGCTGACCGCCGCCCACTGCGTGACGCCGGGCGCCGACTACAAGCTCGTCGAGTATGACGCGAACCGCGAGCCCATTCTCCGCGATGTCACCGACATCGCGCGTCACCCGCAGTTCGAGCTCAAGGCGTTGCTGGCGCACCGCGCGACCGCCGATATCGCCCTGCTCAAGTTGGCACGGCCGGCCGACCTCGCCCCGGCCCGGCTCGCGCCATCCTCGCAACCGGTTGCGGTCGGCGACCGCTTTCTTGTGGCCGGCTACGGGGTTGCGGTGCGCGGTGACGGCCGCACGGGTGGACAAGTCCGCGCCGCGACCCTGAGCGCGACCGGCCAGCCCGGCAGTCTTCAGATTCGCCTGCTCGACCCGGCCGCCACCGCCGCCGGCGGGCTCGGCGCCTGTACCGGGGATTCGGGGGCGCCGGTCTTCGTGCCGTCCGAACCGCTCATCGTCATCGGGCTTGTAAGCTGGTCCACCGGCCCCGGGTTGACCGGAGGCTGCGGGGGGCTGACCGGCGTCACTCCGCTTGCACGCTACCGTGGATGGATCGTCGAGCAAGCCGCCAGGCTCGGAAGCCCATTGCCGTAAATCCCCCCCTTATCCAAGGCCCAAACCGTCAGGTCGAGCCGGGCCGACCCGTCGGCATCTCGCTGCGACCGCGTAACGGGCGTTCCTCCATGATCAGGAGCGCGATCAGCGACAACATCAGGAAGACCGCCCCGCAAACAAACACCCAGCGGAACGCGCCGGCGAGATCGATGCCGCCGGCCTCTGCGGTCGCGAGTGCGTCGACCGCCCGCCCCTCCCCGCCTACATACGCGAGCACGATCGCGCCCATCACCGCCACCACCAGGGCCGACATTAGTGCGCGAAAGAAATTCATCACGCCGGTCGCCACGCCGACCTGGAAGCGCGAAACGGCATTCTGGATGCTCACGGTCGCAACCGAGAACACGGTCCCGACACCGACACCGATCACGCACAATGCGCTGACGACAAGCCACAACGGCGCTGTCGGCCAGCACGCCAGAAAGACGTGCGTGAGTGCGGCAACGGACAGCCCGATCATGGGCAACCATTTGTAACGCCTGAACCGAACCATGACCTGGCCGGACAATACCGAACCGGGCGTCGTCATGACGGCGATCGGGATCAACGCCCATCCGGCGTTGCTCGCCGACAGCCCGTACACATTCTCATAGTAAAGCGGCATGTAGATCGTGAGCCCGATCTGCGAGCCGACTGCGAAGGACGCAGCGAGGGTTCCAGCGCGCACGACCGGATTGGACAGCACCGTGAGCGGCAGAAACGGCTCGTCGGTGTGTGTCAGTCGCCAGTTGAAGGCAAGCCAGAGCAGGCCGGACCCGATCAGCAATCCGATGATCTGCGGCGAGGTCCAGGCAAATCGCGCGCCGCCCCAGGTCAACACCAGCAACAGCAGGATCGCGGCCGACATCATCAGCAGCGCGCCGATCAAATCGAGCTTGTGCTTGCGCTCGTGCCGGGGGAGCCGCGCGAGGTTGCGATAAATCATGAACGCGGCCGCGAGGCCGAGGGGAACGTTCAGCCAGAATATCACCGACCAGTGCAGATGATCTGCGACGTAGCCACCTGCCACCGGCCCGGCGGTACCGGCGGCAATCCAAACCGTACCGATATAGGCCTGATAGCGCCCGCGTTCGCGTGGCGCGACCGCGTCGGCAACGGTCGCCTGCACCAGCGGTACGATCCCGCCGCCACCGAGCCCTTGCAGGCCGCGGCACAGGATGAGAAGCAGCATGTTCGGGGCAAACGCGCAGGCAATGGAGCCGAAGGTGAAAATGCCGAGCGCAAGCAGCATAACCTTGCGGCGCCCATAGATGTCGGAGAGTTTGCCGAACAGCGGCGCCGCGACGGTCGACATCAGCAGATAGGCCGTTATCAGCCAGGACAGGTTCTCGAAATCGTTGAAGTCGCGCCCGATCGTCGGAAGCGCCGTTGCAACGATGGTCTGATTGAGCGCCGACACAAACATCGCAAGGCAAACGCCCAGCACGATCGGCCGAATCTCGGCATCCGTAAGCACCCAGCGTCCAGGCAGCGGCCCGCCCGGCGCCGGAGCCGCGCCAGTTGACGGCGGCGTCGCCACCAAATCGACGGGCGCGACGCCGACCGGCGCAACGGCGGCTTCGAGCAATTCCGCGCTGGCGGGATCCGCGCCGCCGGCGACTGCGATCTGATTGGTGAGCGCCGCCTCCAACGCTTCCGGATCGCGCCGCTCGTCGTGGTCGAGATCGCCGGGCGAGATCCCGTCCGCCGCCTTCGGAACTATCGTGAGAGTGCCGACCGCTTTCGCGCCTGATCTGACCGCGTCCGGATGGCGATCCTCATGTCGCGCGATCTGCAGATTGAGCGCAGCTTCTTGCGCCTCCGGATCGTGCGCATCGACCAAATCTCGCTGTTGCGCGCGCTCTGTTACTTTCGAAGATGGCATTACGAATGGTTCGTCTCGCGAGGACAAAACTGAATCGGAATCGTCCGAGGAAATGCAGATCAGAAATCGCGCGCGCGGCGCGATATTTCAATGGCCAGTGGTGCGGGGCTGCTATGAGTTGAGAGGTCAGCGCCGCCTGCCGACGCGGCACCCAGATTTAGCCGTAATTCGGGTCAGCGCGATCGCAGTGTGCCGCGCTTCTTGCCTCGCGCGAGCGTCGAAGCCGGATCGACGGTTTGGCCGCTGACTTTTTTTGCACGCGCGGAGGTTGGCACCTGCATCGGCCAATCGACCAGATGGTCTTCCAGTTGTTCGTCGGGCACGTCTTGTTCAAACGCGGATACGCGACCGCGCACGGAGACCCCGGCAATGTGCACCGTCTCAGGGTCCCCCGACACCAAAGGATGCCACCAGTAGAGGTCGCGCCCCTGCGCGACCAGTCGATACCCGCAGGTCGGCGGCAGCCAACTCAGGTCCTTCACGTTCTGCGGGTTCAATTGCAAACAATCCGCGACCTTGTCCATCCGATGTTCGTAGTCGCGGCAACGGCAGGTCTGGCCGTCGAGGAGGCGGCACCCGACGTCGGTGAAGTAGATGCGGCCCGTGTCCTCGTCCTCGAGCTTGTTGAGGCAGCAGCGGCCGCAACCGTCGCACAGACTTTCCCATTCCTCCTGCGTCATGTCCGCGAGGGCTTTGCGCCGCCAGAAAGGAATCTCGTCCATGCACGCTCCTTGCCGCGGTTGTAAACCAGGTTAAACGCGCGGGGCGAGCCTGTCCGTCAAGAATCATGCGTGGGTCCGCGCTTTTTTTCGTGCAGGCGCCGCGGCGGCTTCAAGGCCGGCTGCTTAACGGATTGCCCGCTTAAACTAAGTGGCTGATCGACAATGTTTTTTGGCTGAGGCTTGGTGGCACGTGCAAAAACCG
Organism: Xanthobacteraceae bacterium; assembly: GCA_051985675.1. Taxonomy (GTDB): domain Bacteria; phylum Pseudomonadota; class Alphaproteobacteria; order Rhizobiales; family Xanthobacteraceae; genus JAFAXD01. The sequence goes on from JBPYFJ010000153.1 coordinate 43,613, forward strand.
GGGAACCGCGCCATATTGCGGTCGAACGCCTGGGCCATTGGCCGGCGGTGGCGCTTTCGATATGAAACCTGCCGCCGGCTAAGCGTGTCGGCGACACGGGTGAAATTACATGCGGCTTTCCGGCGGCGGATTGGGATGGAAAACGCGGTTCCGGCGCTTGCTGCTGGACCTCGACTCGCGGCTGGACTTCGGCGTGTTCCAGGGCGGCAGCTGGAGCCGCGAGCTGTTCGAGCGGTTTTCCGATTTTATGGATCGTTTTCACGTCGCCGGATGGCGGCGTTGGCTCCTGATCGAACCGTTCTCGGAGGCCGCCACGTTCGGAGCCTGCGGGCTTGTCTTGATGCTGACGCTCGCCTCTCCGGCGTTCCTCGACACGGCGGATCCCGATTGGTTGCGCAAGTCGGAAATCGCCGTGGTCTTCCTCGACCGCTATGGCAACGAAGTCGGCAGCCGCGGGGTCAAGCAGAACGATTCGATCGCGCTCGAGGAGATGCCCGATCATCTGCTCAAGGCCGTGCTCGCAACGGAAGATCGGCGTTTCTACGACCATTTCGGCATCGACGTGCCCGGCACACTGCGCGCGCTCGTCACCAACGCGCGTGCCGGCGGCGTCCGGCAGGGCGGCTCGTCGATCACGCAGCAGCTCGCTAAGAACATCTTCCTCAACAACGAACGGACCATCGAGCGCAAGATTACCGAGGCGTTTCTCGCGCTTTGGCTCGAGTCGCGCCTGACCAAGAGTGAAATTCTCAAGCTTTACCTCGATCGCGCCTACATGGGCGGCGGAACGTTCGGCGTGAACGCCGCCGCGCAGTATTATTTCGGCAAGTCGGCGCGCGACGTGAACCTGGCCGAGGCTGCGATGCTGGCGGGCCTGTTCAAAGCACCGACGAAGTTTGCCCCACACATTAACCTGCCGGCCGCCAGGGCGCGCGCCAACACCGTGCTCGACAATCTGGTCGAAGCCGGCTTCATGACCGAAGGCCAAGTGTTCGGCGCACGGCGCAACCCGGCGACCCCGGTCGATCGGCGCGACGACACTGCTCCCAACTACTATCTGGACAAGGCCTTCGACGAGATGGCGAAGCTCGTCGCCAGGCTTCCCAAGACCATCACCGAACGCACGTTTACGGCGCGCCTCGCGCTCGACATGAACCTGCAGCGCGCGGCCGAAAACGCCGTCGAAAGTTCGCTCAAGAATTACGGCCGCGAGTACAACGCGCACCAGGCGGCCGCGGTGCTCGCCGATCTCGACGGCGGCGTGCGTGCGATCGTCGGCGGGCGGGACTACGGAACGAGCCAGTTCAACCGCGCGACCGACGCGATGCGCCAGCCCGGCTCGTCGTTCAAGCCGTACGTCTATTCGACCGCGCTCGCCAACGGCTTCACCCCAAATTCGATTGTCGTCGACGCGCCGATCTGTCTCGGCAACTGGTGCCCGCACAACTATGGCGGAGGTTTTGCCGGCCGGGTGACGCTTGTTCAGGCCCTTACCCGGTCGCTCAATACGGTCGCCGTGCGCCTCTCGGTTGAGATCGGCAAGAAAGCGTCCAAAGGCACCGAGATCAACGCCGCCAAGCTCGGCCGCAACATGATCGTGGAGACAGCGCGGCGCATGGGTATCACCACGCCCCTACCCGATACGCCGTCGCTCCCCATCGGCGCCGACGCCGTCACGGTGTATGAGCACGCGGTGGCCTATGCGACCTTCCCGAACAAGGGCATGGCGGTTACCCCGCACACCATCCTTGAGGTCCGTGCCGCGAATGGCGAAACGATCTGGCGTTTCGACCGCGACGGGCCGAAGCCACGACAAGCGATCAGCGAGCGCGTGGCCGCCGACATGGTCTTCATGATGAATAAGGTCGTCGAGGAAGGCACCGCCCGCCGTGCCATGCTCAACGGCGTCAAAGCCGCGGGAAAGACCGGAACCACCAACGGTTATCGTGACGCCTGGTTCGTTGGCTATACCGGCAACTACGTGTGCGGCGTCTGGTTTGGCAACGACGACTATGCGCCGCTCAATCGGATGACCGGCGGCTCCCTGCCGGCCCAGACCTGGCACGAGATCATGGCTTATGCCCACCAGGGGATCGAGTTGAAGAATATCCCCGGCCTGCCGCCCAACCCGTCAACCATCGCTCCGCCGGATCTGGTATCGCAAGCGAGCCCCAACTCGAGCGACGTGCTGCCGCGCCCGGCGCTGCTCACGCAGCGTGGTGCGCAAGTGCTGCTGCGAATTGAGCGGGCGATGGAGGAGGCGGTCCGCACGCTTCCGGCGTCCGGTCAGTCGGCGGAGGCTCCGACCCAGCCGGGCGAACCGGCGCGCTCGGTTGCGACCGCTACCGAACCGCAATCCGGACGCCCAGGTGCGAACAGCGAGTGATCTGGCCGCGGTGCTGGCCTCGACCGGGTCCAGCATGCGGGGTCAAATGGTCTGTGCGGATGAGCCGCGTTCATCGGACATGCCTCAACATCATATCATCCGAGCCTGATGCGCCTGCTGGTTGGAGCATTGCTGTGTTTTGCGGTCGCGGCGGCGGTCGGCATCGGCTCAACGTGGCTCGCCGTCAGTCGCGGGGTGACGATTGAAGGGCTCACCGTCGGCGCCTGGACCGCGCGACCGAAAATCGGTACGGCGGAGATCGACCCTTATGCGCGAGCCGAGATCGAACGGCGCGGCGAATTACAACTCGCGCTCGGCGACGGGGTCGCGTTCGTGGCGCAAACCGACGACGCGGACCGCCCTCTCGACGGGCGTTGTGACGTCACGGTTCGCGGAATCACGCCGCAGGCCCGTTTCTTCACGCTCACCCTGTACGACCCGAGCGGGAAGCTCGTCGGCAACACCATCAATCGCTACGGTTTCACCAGCCAGGAGTTGATCCGCCAATCGGACGGCAGCTTCGAGGTCGCCGTCGGGCCACGCGCCCGCCCGGGCAACTGGCTGCCGACCGGCGGAATTGAGCGTTATTTGCTGTTGCTTCGACTCTATGACACGCCGGTCGGCATCGCCACAAAAGGCGGCCGCGAGACGCCGATGCCGACCGTCGCGACGGGACGGTGCCAATGATCCGCTGGTTGCTGTGGTTGTTGGCGGGGCTCGTGCTCGGCGGGATCGTTCACCTCGCGATGGTGCTGTATCTGCCGCGCGCAGCCACGCGCGATGCCTACGCGCGGCTCGAGCCGATGACGCCCGTCAACAGTTTCGTCCCGTTGCCGGCGCCGACCGCGACCGGATCCGTGGTGCCGTTCATGGATCCCGCGTTCGCAATTTCAATCTGCCGTTATGACCTGTCAAAAGGCCCCCTCAAGGTCACCGCTCCGGTGTCCCAGGCCTATACGTCGGTGTCGTTCTATACCCGCCAGGGCGCCGCCCACTATGCGATCACCGACAAGGCGGCGGGGCGGCGCGTGATCGAACTTGATTTGATGACCCAGAAGCAACGAAGCGCGCTTCCGGAAGACGAGGAAGTGACGGCGGCCGATCGCCTGATCGTCGAATCGCCGAGCACAAATGGGTTGATCGTCGTGCGCGCGCTTGCGCCGGAGCCCAGTCAGATGCCGATGGCGCAACGCTCATTGGCCGGAGCGAAATGCCAGGCGCAGTCCTAGCGCGGCCCTTTTTTGATCTCCGTGCAGCGCGACAAGCGCCGGCTCAGGATTGGCGCGCGCGGCGACGACGTCCGCGACCGGCAGGTGGCCGCTTCAAGCCGTCGTCCGGCGTGTCGCTCATCCGCTCGATGCGGATGACAGGAAGAATCATGATTGTTGCGGTCGCCCCCGCTTCCGCAATCTGCCGCTCACTCGCCCGTTCTGCGCGCCGCGCAGCCGGGAAGGCAATTACCGTCCCCATCGTCTTCGCCCCCGCCGCGAACCCCAGCGGCACACCCCTCGCGCCGCGCTGTTGATAGGACAATGAGTTGGTTAACAGCGCGATAACGCAGGCGACTGATAGCTCATTCGGCAATGCCGGTGTAGCGATGGGAATACGATTCCAAGCCCGGTGTAGCGTCCCGAACACAATACCGGCCGGAAGTCGGCTGTCTTAGCGGGTAATCTGGTCCAGGAAATGCCGGCCGCCGCGGTCGTCCACTTCGATAACCCACAGGTCGGGATCGTAGCGCAGCTGGCGGACCAAATAGGCCTCAATATCCGCCTCAGGGGCAGGTTGCGCGGCAAGGCAGGCCGCGAACACCCGCTCGCTCGGGTGCGCCCCGTCAAACGCGGATTGCGGCGCCGGACCGTAGAGATCTGCGGTCCCGTCGAGGCGGTTGATCTTGACGAAGATCGCGCCGGCTTCCTCGGCACCGCGTCGCCGCACCAGCGCATAAGCCCCCTCGTGCTGACAGCGCCGCAGATAGGCCGAGGTCCAGATCGACGATTTGAGACGCATCCTAAGTGCCCCGAACCCGAAGTTCGCACATAATACGCGGCGAGTCCGAATGCGAACTTCGGGTTCAAAGGGGCACTAGCAAGTATATGATTCTAGTGCCGCTTATCGATTTGAAGTTCCTGAACGAGATTGCGGCAGGTGGTGCAGGAACTTCAAATCGGCGGCACGCGGCTTATAGCGGCCTTCCGGTCTGCGCCGCCAGTTCGCGCACGAGGCGCTCGGACACCTGGCCCGTGACCGGCATCTTCCGATCGCGCTCAAATCGTTCGATTACGGCGCGCGTATCCGCACCGAGTATCCCATTTGCATCAAGGGGGCCGTAGCCGGCGTCGGCCAGCGCACGCTGGATTGCAGCCAACTGGCGCGAGGACGCGATCAGACCCGCAATCGGATCCTTGCGCATGGAAACTGATCGGGTTGCAGCCGGCGTTTTCGCAATGGCCTGCAACATCGCCTCGCTGGCTTCGCCGGTGGGCTTGAGGCCGGCGGACTGCTCGAACTCGCGGATCGCCGCGTCGGTCTTGGCGCCGTGCGTGCCGTCGACCGGGGCGTCGTAGAACCCGCGGCGCGCCAGCTCGCGCTGGATGTCGGCGATGATCTCGGTGCGCGGGCGCGCGGCGGGATCCGAGCGCATGATTTCGGCGACCGGGGCGCGCGGCCGTGCCGCGGCAGGGGCGCTCGCAACCACCGTCGCCGGCGGGGTCGCAATCGCAAAGATCGGCGCCGGATGCGGCCCCGGCTGCAGGAAGAGCCCATTGATCACGACGGCCGCGGTTGCTGTCGTTCCTGCAAGCGCGAGCACGCACTCGCGCGGCCGGCTCATGAACACGCGCAGGACCGCCGGCAGCCGCAACGGCCGCGCACGATCGGCACTTGGCGTTCGCCGGACCCTGATTTCGGGGGCGCCCACAGTCAGCCGCCACTTGCGCAGCGGGCGGCCGTCGGCGCCGCGCCGACCCCGTGCCCGCGTTGATCAATGCTGCGGCGCCGCGGCGCGGTGCCGGCTGGTGCGATCGGCATCCTGACCCTCACGCGGGTGCCTTCACCGGCGCGGCTGCTCATCTCCACCTCGCCGCCATGCCGGCGGACCAGATCCTTCACAATCGACAGTCCCAGCCCGGTTCCATCGCGACGTTGCACCTTCGACACACCCGCCCGAAAAAATGCATTTCCGACAAACGGAAGGTCGGCGGCGGCGATGCCGACGCCGGTGTCTTCGACCTCAACCACGAGTTCGCTGTCCTCGACGGCAGCGCTCAAGTTGATTCTGCCTCGCTCGGTGAACTTGATCGCGTTTGAGAGGAGGTTGATGAGGATTTGTTTGAACGCCCGCGAGTCGGCAACGACGTCGGGCAGATTGGACGGCAGATCAACAGCGAGAGTGAGGCCGGCTTGCTTGGCGTCGAGCGCCAGCATCGCGGCGCACTGCGTGATCACCGGACCGGGCGCAAATGCCTCAAGCCGCAGCTCGGCGGCACCTGCGTCGAGCTTGGCCATGTCAAGAATCCCATCGATGAGCGACAGGAGGTGATGTCCGGACGCGTGGATGAGCTGGGCGTAGTCGCTGCGCCGCGCGGCATCGAGCTTCAACGTATGCTCGTTGATCAACATGTCCGACAGACCGATGACGACGTTGAGCGGCGTGCGCAGTTCGTGGCTGATGTTGGCGAGCCATCGCCGGTCACCGGTCGGGCAGGGAGGCGCTGGCGCACGAGCAGCACGGCGCGCCGAGAGCGCATTGATCAGCGTCTCGATGTGATCTCGAACAGGCTTGAACCGATTCACCTTGCCCCACGCCCGATTCTGCGGACGCCCCCTCGCGCCCGGAGATCGTGTCAGAGCTGACTTAAGCGAACACTAAAGCCGGCCTCGACGCCCCGCGACAACGCGGGACATTCCCAGCCTTTCAATGTTCAATCGCAGGCATGGTGAACGGGACCTTGCAGGTACAGAATTCCCTGCGCCAATTCCTCGTCATTTTCTTTTTATGTGTTGTATTCTCGCACTAGTCTCGTGCCGCCGATTTGAAGTTCCTGCGGCGGTGGCCGCTGTGGATCACGACCTTCGGACGCGGGGCACATGTGGGCCGAATCCGGCCTCCCCACGGTCGCAAGTTCGACCGCTTTGCGGTTGCCGGACAGCCTGGACGGCGTGCGCGCCGCGTCGATTTTTTTCGTTCGGGAAACCTTTTGCCCGCTTGGGGACACAAAGGGCCCGCAACGATACGCGGGCAGACACGTGGCAGCAACCGATGACCCCCGCCAATAGCGGCAATCCCGGCCCGGCAATGGTGTCGACGGCAACGGCGACCGCGATCGTCATTGCCGACATGATCGGCGTCGGCGTGTTCACCAGCCTGGGTTTCCAGGTGAAGGACATCACATCGGGGTTTTCGATACTGCTGCTCTGGACCGTCGGCGGAATTGCAGCGCTGTGTGGCGCGCTCTGCTACGGCGAACTCGGGGCCATGTTTCCGCGCTCGAGCGGCGAGTACAATTTCCTCGCTCGTTCCTATCATCCGGCCTTTGGCTTTCTCGCCGGCTGGGTCTCCGCGACGGTTGGCTTCTCCGCGCCGATCGCGCTCGCTGCGATGGCGTTTGGCGAATATTTCAAGGCAATCATTCCGGGAATTCCGCCGTTGATCCTCGGTCTCGCGGTCACCTGGCTCGTCGCGTTTGTGCATTTGCGCGGCATTCGCGACGGAAGCGCTTTTCAGAACGTCTGGACGATTCTCAAGCTATTGCTCATTGTCGGATTTCTGATTGCGGGCTTTGTGTTCGGCAGCGCTCAGCCGATCTCGTTTGCTCCGAGCGCCGGGGACTTGCCGCAGGTGATCAGCGCACCTTTCGCGATCAGCCTGGTGTTCGTGATGTATTCGTACTCCGGCTGGAACGCGGCCGCCTACATCGTCGGCGAGATTCGCGAACCCCACCGCAGTCTGCCGCGCGCGTTGTTCACCGGAACGCTGATCGTCGCGGTGCTTTATGTCGGGCTCAATGCGGTCTTTATCTACACGACCCCGATTGACCAACTGGTCGGACAGATCGACGTCGCCGTGATCGCCGGGAGACATATTTTCGGCGAGTGGGGCGGCCGTCTCGTCGGTGCACTGATCTGCATCGGGCTCGTCTCCTCGATCAGCGCAATGACTTGGATCGGCCCGCGCGTGACGGTCGCGATGGGCGAGGATCTTCATCTGCTGAGGGTGTTCGCGCACAAATCGAAGAACGATGTTCCGGCCGTCGCCATTCTGTTTCAGCTCGGGATCGTCAGCTTGTTATTGCTGACGCAGAGTTTCGAGGCCGTGCTTGAATTCATCCAGTTCAGCCTGATCTTCTGTTCGTTCTTCGCGGTTCTCGGCGTTATCAAGCTACGGTACACGCATCCGACGCAGCCGCGGCCGTACCGGGCGTGGGGCTATCCGGTTACGCCGGTGATCTTTTTATGCGTTGCCGGCTTCATGATGTACTATCTTGTCACGACCCGGCCGGTGCAGTCGCTTGCCGGTTTCCTCATGATGATCGCCGGGCTTGCGATCTACTACGCCTCTCGACTACAGGACGTTTCAAAACCGCAGTACAAGATGTGATCCGGATGTTGCGAAAAGCTGCAATCGCTGCGTTTGCCGCGAGCGGGATGACGCTCTTAGCGGCCGATCCGGCCGGCGCCCAGACCGCGAGCGCCGATGATACCGCTCGAGTTCTGGCCGGAATGCCGCCGTCCGCCGGCTCGCCGCTCGCCCCGCTCACCCAGGATCCGACCTGGCAACAACACGCCCGCTATTTCAATTCCGCATTCGGCACGCTCGACAAGAACCAATTTGCCAAGATCCGCGCCTGGTCGAGCGCCAAGCTGACGGATCCGCAGCCGGTCCTGTTCTACATGTTCAGCGGGCCGGACTTCCTCTATGCCAACGCGTTTTTTCCGAACGCAACGACCTACGTGATGGCGGGGCTCGAGCCGACGGGTCCAATTCCGGATCTGTTGCACATGCCGCGCGGATCGATCGGGGAAGCCTTGCGTCACATCGAAGGTTCGCTGAGCACGATCCTCACGATCAGCTTTTTCAAGACCCACGATATGCGCATGACGCTGGGGGCCAGCCGGGTGAGCGGAACCCTGCCACTCCTCTATGTGTTCCTGGCGCGCACCGGAAAGACGATCCAAGACGTCTCGCTGATCAAACTCGACGAGCAGGGCATGCCGCAGCCCGTCAGCGCGCCGTCCAGTCCCGGAATGCGCAACGCGGCGCACGGTGTCAAAATCGTCTTTGCCGGCGCCGACGCCCGCATCCGGACGCTCTACTACTTCGGCACCAATATTGCGAACGACGGCTTCAAGGCGAGCGGCTTTGCGAAATTCTGCGACCATCTTGGAACCGGCGACGCGTTCATCAAGAGCGCGTCTTATCTGCTCCACAGCAATGGTTTTTCCGACGTCCGCAATTTCCTGCTCCGGCACGCCGTACAGGTTCTGCAGGACGACACCGGCATACCGGTCAGCTATTTCGCACCGGATAAATGGCAGCTGCGCCCGTTCGGTCGTTACACCGGTCCGATCGCGATGTTTGCCCGCAACTATCAGCCTCGACTGACGCAGCTGTTTCAAAAGGGCCGCACCGAGCCGCTCGATTTCGGTCTCGGCTACCAATGGCGCGTATTGGGCTCCAATCTGCTGCTCGCCACCAGGCTGGAGGCGCCGCAGCCGGAGGCCATCGAATCGATCGCAAGCCAGGGACCTGACGCTCAGCCCGCGGATGATCAGGCTGCTGCCAAAAAAACGTCGTCAAAAAGCACTGTCAAAACCCAAAAGCGCGCCGCCGGGCCGCGTCCCGCGCCGTTTTATTTTCCGTTTTTCTTCGGCCGCTGAGCAATAAGTTCGGAGTGTGGCGAATCTGCCACGCGCCCTGCTCGGTTGCCTGAGCCTTGGACCGCGTTGTGGACCGAGCGCATCGACCGGTCGAGCTTTGCCGGGCAGACACCGGCACGGGCTTTTGGCAGCAGAACCCGTTGGTGATCTAGAAAACGGCGGACTCACAAGCGGAATGCGCAACGACCACTGCATGCAGCACGCGAAACTTCGTCCACGCCGCCATGCCCCGCCAATCCTCTTTTCGCCATAGTTAGCAAGCTATTTACCCTGGGGATTTTAGATTGGGGACGGCTTGGGGGCCGTGGGGTTTCAGGGGCATCGGGGTGCACGCTGCACTGTAGGTGTTGCGACGCTCACAGCGACGTAGCTGCGCCATTTCCCGGTTTCGCTCTGAAGTGCGCGCTTCCCGCAAACCCGTGCCGTCCGATGCAAGGGTGGGGACCATAACGCATGACATTAGGCGGAACCGTCATGGTGGTCACCGCCGCGCTCATGGTGGCGGGCGGGGCGTCGTGCTTGTCGTTGCTCAACAACAACGTCAAGTCGCCGGAAGCTATCAGCGGAGGTCAAACCGTCGTCTACAAGACCGAGTCCGCATCCGAACTGAAGTCCAACAAGTGGGAAACCGCCGAAACCGCGTTTGCGGCGCTGGCCAATTCTGATCTAGGCGGCCAGGCGGCTGCCGGCGGCGGCGCCTATCACGTCGCTTCGGTGCAGATCAATGATCAAAGGCCGTCCTCGCGCCCCGCAGGCGGCGACCACAAGAACTTTCCGCTCTACCGCTTTACGGACGATTCCAGTGTGCTGACAATCGATCACGCGCCGCGGGAAACCAACTCGTTCCCGATGTATCGCTCCGGCCAGAAGCTTGCCTACGCGACTGAGCGCAATTCGGCGCTCGATCAAAGCCGGCTGGAGAATACGCTGCGCGCCCAGCAAATCCGACCGCAAAGCCTCCCGGTCAAGGAACCGCTCACCAAGCTGGTTGAATTCGACGCCGCGCCCTTCCCCTATGACGGCGGGGGACACTCCTATCACGATCGCCGGGTCTTGTTGCATATCCCGAAGGGGTTCGATGCCCGGCGGCCCGGCGTAATGGTGCTGTTCTTTCATGGCCACCGGGCGACGCTCGAGCGTGATGTTCGCGATCGCCAGCAAGTGCCGGAGCAGATTTCGGCCTCGGGCATGAATGCGGTTCTGGTCGCGCCGCAGTTCGCAGTCGACGCCGCCGATTCGAGCGTCGGCCGCTTTTCACAGCCCGGAGCGGTAGCCCGGTTCGTTGCGGAAGCCGCCGACAAATTGGCACGCCTGCACGGTGATCCGCTCACCGCCAAGGCATTTGCAAACATGCGAATCGTCATCGTCGGCTACAGCGGCGGCTTCATGCCGACGGCCTATTCGCTTTACAGCGGCGGCTTGAAAAATCGGGTCCGCGGCGTGGTTCTTCTCGATGGCGTCTACGGCCAGCTCGACAAGTTCGCGAACTGGATCGAGAACAATCGGTCGTCGTTCTTCATCAGCTCCTACACGCATTCCACCAAGCGCCACAACGAAGAGCTCGAGCGCATCTTGACCGAGCACGACGTGCCGTTCAGCCGGGAACTCAATCCGGATCTGGGACGGGGCGGCGTCGCCTTTATCTCGGCCGATGTGCCGCATCGCGACTATGTGACCCATGCCTGGGTCGACTACCCGATCAAGGACATCGTCAGCAGGCTCGGCGACTATCAGCTCCCGACGGCTCCGAACGCGGTTGCGCAATACAACGCGAACGCGCACAAGTAGCCCGGTCGTCCGCGACGCAGCCGGCGATCGGCCGCGGGGGGCATTCTCAATCCATTTTTGGCGGTTTTTGCTGGCGAAACCGCGCCCGATACCTCATATGAAGCGCATGACCGAAGGCGCTACCGCGATCGCAACGTCGATCGACGAGATCGTGGAGAACTTGTCCCTGCTCGACGATTGGGACGATCGCTATCGCTATATCATCGAACTGGGGCGGACCCTGGCTCCGTTGCCGGCAGCCGATTACAGCGACGCCAACAAGGTCCGCGGGTGCGCAAGTCAGGTGTGGCTCGATACTGCGGTGCGTCCAGACGGGCGATCCGGCCCCGTTCTGACCTTCCGCGGCGACAGCGACGCCCACATCGTGCGCGGGCTGATCGCAATCCTGTTCGCCATCTATTCGGGTAAGCCGGCACGAGACATTCTGGCGACCGATGCAATCGCGCTGTTTGAGCGAATGGGCCTGCGTGAGCATCTGACGCCGCAGCGGTCGAATGGGTTCCGATCGATGGTCGACCGCATCCGGTCCGACGCCCACGCCGCGTTGGCGCGGGCCTGACGGTTCCCGATACGCCGCGATTATCTCGAGCGGCGTCGGCGTTGCTGGCCGAGACCCATCTGCTTTGCGAGCTGAGAGCGCGCCGCCGCGTAGTTCGGCGCCACCATCGGGTAGTCCGCCGGCAATCCCCATTTTTCGCGGTATTGTTCCGGGGTCATATTGTACTGACTGCGCAAATGCCGCCGCAGGGATTTGAACTTCTTGCCGTCCTCCAGGCAGACGAGGTGATCCGGCGTGATCGATTTCTTGACCGAAACGGCCGGTCGGGGCGGCTCCGCCGCAGCGTTGCCCGGAGTGGCCGACACTTGCAGAAGCGCCGAATGGACTTGGCTGATCAACGCCGGAATGTCGCCGGCCGACACCGGGTTGTTGCTGACATAGGCCGACACGATATTCGCCGTCAGTTCAATGAAGCTCGTCGCGTGGTCGCCAGCAGACGCCATTCGCGTAATCCCCCCGCTCGTTGCATGACCCGAAGGCCCCGAGCACAAGTGCGCGGCGCGCCGCTTGCAACGCCGCACAGATAAGAAGGCGAGAACTACTTATGCTTTTATTGCCTAAACTTCACAACTGCAAGAACAGAGTTGGTCATTCGATCAAAATTCTTGGGGTATTCAGTCAAACGGGCGTCAAATACTTTTCATCAACTTGCTTCGGAACATCATGTCAATCTATGGCTGTAGCTGCAGGAATCACACTTTATCGTTCCTGGTCGCGCGTTACCATCAAAATCCGGCCGCGCGCACGCGACGCACTCGCCCGATCCCGGCCGCACGACTAGCTAGGTGAGGTTGCGCGGCTCCGACTCGGCCGCCGATCACCCGGGATATTCGATCATGGACCACAAGCTGCCGCCGGTAAGGACTGCAATCGATGAACCGCGCGCACAGCAACAACCCGTTATCCAATCGTGGCATGGGATCAAGCTCACCGACGAATTCGCCTGGTTGAAGGCCGCGAACTGGCGGGAGGTGATGCGCGAGCCAGCGGCACTCGACCCGGCCATCCGCGCGTATCTGGACGCCGAAAACGCCTACGCCAGCGCGGCGCTCGCCGACATCGAGCCTCTCCAAGACGCGATACTGGCGGAGATGAAAGGGCGAATCAAAGAGGACGATGCGTCGGTTCCGGTTCCCGACGGTCCGTTCGCCTATTTCGAGCGTTACCGCGACGGCGGGCAACACCCTCTGATCTGCCGAGAGCCCCGCGGAGGAGGAGTTGCCGAAGTTCTGCTCGACGGAGATGCCTTCGCGGAGGGTCGATCCTTCTTCCAGCTCGGGGCTCGCCGCCACTCGCCTGATCACAAGTTGTTGGCATGGTCCGCCGACGAGGCCGGCTCCGAACTCTTCACGATGCGCGTCCGTGATCTTGCGACCGGCACCGACCTCAACGACGTCATTGTCGACACGGTGGGATCCCCGGTCTGGATGCACGATTGCTCGGCGTTTTATTACGTCCGCCTGGATAGCGAACATCGTCCCTCGTATGTCTATCGCCATCGCCTTGGAACATTGGCCAACGACGATCGTCTGATCTTCGAGAGCACCGATCCGCAATACTTCGTGTCGCTGTCGGACACCCAATCGCGACGGTTCGCCGTCATTTCGGTGCACGATCACGAAACCTCCGAGGCGTGGCTGATTGATCTTTCGATGTCGGAGGCCGAGCCGCAACTGGTGGCGCCACTCGAGCCCTTGGTTCGCTACGAGGTCGAACATCACCCCTCACTCGGTGGCTTACCGGCACTGATCCTGCGGACCAACGCGGCCGGAGCCGAGGACTTCAAGCTGGCATGGACGCCGCTGTCGTCGCCGGGACGGGCGCATTGGCAGGACCTCGTCACGCATCGCCCGGGCATTTTCATCTTGTCCTTCACCGTCTTTGCCGATTGGCTGGTCTGGCTTGAACGCGAGGAGGGGCTGCCCCGCATCGTCGTCCGGCGCCTGTCGACCGGCGAACAGCACGCGATTGCATTGGCGGAAGAAGACTATTCACTGGGGATCAGCGAGGGGTTCGAATTCCAAACCGACGTCTTGCGTTTCTTCTACTCGTCGATGACGACGCCGTCGGAGGTGTGGGATTACGACCTCGAGCACCGTGGTCGCAAGCTGCGCAAACGCCAGGAAATCCCCTCAGGTCACGATCCGGCAGCCTATGTGACCCGCCGCCTTTTCGCGCCAGCGAATGACGGCGAAACCATTCCGATTTCGCTGCTGTATCACAAGGACACGCCGATCGACGGCACAGCGCCCGCGCTGGTCTATGGCTATGGCGCCTACGGGGTTTCGATTCCCGCTGCCTTCAGCAGCAACAGGCTCTCGCTGGTTGATCGTGGCTTCGTCTTTGCGATCGCGCATGTCCGCGGCGGCACCGAAAAAGGATGGCGCTGGTATCGGACCGGCAAGCTCGCCGACAAACCGAATACGTTCGACGATTTCATCGCGGTGGTGGAATTCCTGATCGCCGAGCGGTGGGCGGCGCGCACGAAGGTGATCGCGCAGGGCGGTTCGGCCGGCGGCATGTTGATGGGTGCCATCGCCAACAGACGCCCCGACCTCTTTGCCGGCATCATCGCGGAGGTTCCTTTCGTCGACGTCCTCAACACGATGCTTGACGGGACGCTTCCGCTCACGCCGCCGGAGTGGCCGGAGTGGGGAAACCCGCGCAGCGACCCAGAGCTCTTCCGCACGATCTTGAGTTACGATCCGTATAACAACATCCGGGCGCAGCCCTACCCGGCCGTGCTGGCGTTTGCCGGCCTAACCGATCCGCGCGTCACGTATTGGGAACCGGCCAAATGGGTCGCGCGGCTGCGCGCCCGCAGGCTCAATCACAATTTGCTGGCACTGCGCACCAATCTGGATGCGGGACACGCGGGCGCGTCCGGGCGCTTCCATCGCCTCAAGGAGGTCGCGCTGGCTTACGCGTTCGCCGTCAAGGTCGCGTTACCGGAAGCCGTCGCGGCTAGCGCGGTACATGCACCCGAACAAACCGCCAGCGGCGCATCCCGGACGTGAGGCGGTCAGCCGTTCTTCTCAAGGTGGACGCGCAGTTCTTCAATCGACGCGAACCGCATCACGCCCTCGGATAGCTGCGCCTCAATCGAACCGTCGGTGTAAAGCGTATAGCCCATTCCGTCGATCACGCCGGACTTGAGGATCGCGACCGGCACCGGTTGAGCCTGGTTCTGGTCCGCCGGCGGCGTAGTCGCGTGCGTGGCACTGGCGGGGCGAGCCTCAGCCACAGGCGGCGGGGAGTCTTCGTGGGGCAGTGCGCGTTCCGACGCGTCCGCGGGCCACACCGGCTCGAACATGTTGCTCGCGGGGCGCGATGGCTCTTGGGGTCGCCCGGCTCCGAGGCGCGACGGCGGGCGCGTGCCGGCCGACGGTGGCGACTTCGCGGTCGGACGCCCGAGGCCTGCCGGCGACAACGGAACCAGATCGCCTTCCTCGACGACCGGCGGTTCCCCGCCCGCTCCCCGGCCCGCAGGCATGTTGGGGGTGCGCGGTCGCTCGGGTTCGAGAGCCGGCCTGTCGGGCGGCAAGATCGGTTCGGGACGTTGCTCAGGGGGGCGCCGCGGCGGACCGGCAGCCTGTGGTCGAGGCGGCAGCGCACCGCGTGCTGCGGCGCGGCTCACAGCTTCGGCGTCCATGGGCCGCGCGGGTCGCGGCCCAGCCCGTTCGCTCAATCGCCCGAGGCGCCGCAACTCGCGCACGACGGCGCCCAGCGCGAACACGATCAGCCCCCCGACGACACCGGTGGTGCCGCTCATGATCAGCGCGTTGCCGGTGCCGAATTCATTGTAGGGAATGCCAAAACCGATAGCGGCAAGGCCCGCAGCGATCAGAACGACGCCGACGGAAAGCAAGAAGGGAGCCATAGAGGTATCTTCTCCTAAGCGATCAGTGACCCGCGGCCAGTCCTCTTCTCCCAAGCTGACGGTAATCCTAATGAAATTAAGTCGAAACTTCATTAACGCCGTTAACCATAGGCAAAGTAACGCCCTACGATGCTACCGGGCGTTATCGCTGCACAAATGGAACCATCCAGTCGCTTGACGTGATTTGGAACCATCCAGTCGCTTGAGGTGATATTGTTACGTGCCGGCCCGCCTCCAGAACCTCGCGACGACCCGTTCGTGGTCGGCTCCCAGTTTTGACGGAGAAAATCAGATGTCGTTTACGCTTCCGCCCCTGCCCTATGCTCACGACGCGCTGGCGCCCTACATGTCGCGCGAAACGCTGGAATATCATCACGACAAGCATCATCAGGCCTACGTGGACAACGGCAACAAGCTCCTCCAGGGCAGCCCGTGGGAAGGACAGTCGCTTGAACAGATCGTGGTCGGATCGTTCGGCAAGAATGCGGGTCTCTTCAACAACGCCGGCCAGCATTACAACCACCTGCATTTTTGGAAATGGATGAAGCCCGGCGGCGGCGGCGGCAAGCTCCCCGGCGATCTGCAAAAGAAGATTACCGACGACCTCGGCTCTTACGACAAGATGAAAGATGAGTTCGTGGCGGCAGGCGTCGGGCAGTTTGGATCCGGTTGGGCGTGGCTGGCGGTCAAGGATGGCAAGATCGTTGTGATGAAGACGCCGAACGGCGAGAACCCACTGGTGCACGGCGCCCAGCCGATTCTGGGATGCGATGTGTGGGAGCATTCCTACTACATCGACTATCGCAATCGGCGACCGGACTACATCAAGGCGTTCCTCGATCACTTGGTGAACTGGGAGTACGTCGCCGAGATGTACAAGGCCGCGTCGGCGCGCAAAGCCGCCTGACAGCGCGGGTTATCGTACCGCGACGAATTTCGGCGCGGCCACCGGCCGCGCCTTTTTGTTGCCACCGACCGCCCGCACCAACGTTTTGTTTCAGCGTTCTGGAAACAATGTTATGCTGGGCTTGAAGCAAGTAAGAAGGCCGGGGGAAACGCATGACTCGTGTCGCGTTGGCGCAACGCAACGCCGCGTGTTGGCGCGCGGGTCACACAAACGGCGCGTTGGTATAATGCGCTGCAACAATAGCGGATCACGATCCGCTCCTCCGACAGCAACCAAACATCGCCCCAATCGGCAGTCCGGTGAATTCGCAGCCGCGCCTCGCTGCTGCCGGTACCGGGCGGACCGTGCAACCGCGCTTCGCGCATCACGTCGGACCGATGTCGCAGGCTGATCTCCTCGAGCAGACGGGTGCTTTGGATGCGGCGCAGCGGACGCCGGAACGAGCGCCGTTTGTTGCCGCAGCCATGTTCGGGACCTCGGTGCCTTGGGCGCGTTCCACCGAGCGCCTGTTTGACAGACTGGCAATCGGGGTGCTTGTCGCGCTCGCGGTCATCGCGATCCTGACCTTTCGCGATTATGGCCTCGGCTGGGATGACTATACCCATGCCGAGTACGGCGGCCTGCTTCTGAGACTTTACGAGAGCGGTTTCGGCGATCGCCGCGCGCTCTCGTTTGTCAATTTGTACGCCTATGGCGGCGGCTTCGACATGCTGGCCGCGCTCGCCGCCAAGATACTGCCGTTCGATTTGTTCGAAACCCGCCGGCTGTGCGGCGCGGCGGTCGGGTTGATCGGACTGGCGGTCACCTGGCGGATCGGCCGGCGCTTCGGCGGCTCACTCGCCGGTCTGCTTGCGCTCCTGTTCCTCGCGACATGCCCGCTCTACTACGGGCACATGTTCATCAACGCCAAGGATTCTCCGTTTGCGGTCGCCATGGTCGTCATGTTGCTGGGGCTGATCAGGTCGTTCGAGGAATATCCGGCGCCGTCCGCATCTACCGTCGCGCTGTTCGGCTTCGGTCTCGGCCTTTCGATGGGGACCAGGGTGCTTGGCGACCTTGCCCCGCTTTACGCGCTCGCGGGGCTGTCGTTCGTGATGATAGCGGAGGCCGGTCAGACCGGGCTCAACGCCAGCAGCCGTGCTTTGCGTTTTGTGCTGATGCTGTTGCCAAGCCTGGTGCTCGCTTATGCGGTGATGGCGCTGATCTGGCCGTGGTCGGTCGTCAGTCCGCTCAATCCGCTGCGCGCAGTTGCGTATTTCTCGCATTTCTTCGAGAAGCCGTGGAAAGAGATGTTTGCCGGGGTGCCGGTCGCGGTGCCCGACATGCCACGCAGCTATGTGCCGCAACTGTTCGTGCTCACGATGCCGGTGTGTCTGCTGCTACTCGGCACCGCCGGCATCATGGCCGGCGTAGTCACGCTCACGCAGCGACAAGTAGCCGTCGTTAAGCGCGCCACCATTCTCATTGTTATCCTGGCAGCAACCGCGCCCGTCGTCATTGCCTGCTTGACCCGGCCGGCGATGTACAACGGCATCCGGCATTTCGTATTCCTGGCGCCGCCGTTCGCTGTGCTGGCAGGCGCGGCTGGCGCGTGGGTGATCGCCCGTTCGGTAAGCGCGTCGCGCACCGCCGCCGCGATCGCGGCTGCCATCATCGCTGGCGGCATCCTGCTGCCGATCGTCGATATGATCCGGTTGCACCCCTACGAGTACACGCATTTCAACAAGATTGCTGGCGGCGTGCGCGCGGCCGACGAGCGCTACATGCTCGACTACTGGGGCCTCGCTTTCAAACAGGCGGCCGATGAGCTGCGGGAAAAACTCGCGGAACGGCAGGAGGCGCCGACTGCGCGAGCGCGCTGGCGCATCGCAGTGTGCGGCCCGCAACGGCCGGCGCAGACCGAGCTCGGAACCGATTTCGTCACCACCGGCGACCCGGCTGGCGCTGATTTCGCGATGATGCTCGGCGAGTTCTATTGCCTGAAGCTCAACGCGCCCATTCTAGTCGAAGTCGAGCGCGACGGCGTCATATTCGCCCGCGTCTACGACATCCGCGCCCGTTCGATCCCCAGCCTGCTGGCACTGCCGGCGCCCTAGCAAAACCTAGTGCCGCCGATTTGAAGTTCTTGCACCACTTGCCGCGGTCGGTGCGGCGCTATAGTCCCGTGATCAAGCCGGCCTCGATCAACAGCCGATTAAACCGCCGCGCCTCCGCACCGCCTGCACAACGATAGAACCGACCATCGCAGCGTTTTAGGATCTTCTTCTGCTCGGAGAAGGTCGGACCAAGCGGTACTCCCGCCGCCTCCAGTACGACCAGCGGCAGATACGGTGCATCGAGCTCGTCAAGCGCCGAGGATACATCTGTGGGTGTAAAATTCAGTGCATCGATCGCATAGTAGGTGGAGAGATAGCGTGTATCGAGCGCTTGCAGATGGCGCGCAAGCGCATCCCGGCTGAGCGACGGATCGATCACGCGCGGACCGAACTCCGGCTGATGATCGCCGTAGCGAACAATCAGGAACGATTCAGTCGGAAATTCCTGCTTCAGCCGGTCCAGCAACGCGCTGTAGTCGCGAGCCGTCATCCCTTGACGGCGAATATATTCATCGATGCTGGGCTCGTTCCCAAGATCGCGCCAACTCGGCGTAAGCTGAGGACGCAGACGCGTGTCCCACGGAAAATGATTGGCCACGGTGTAAACGTAGAGGAAAAGCGGGCCGTTGCTGCACTCGCGGGCGATAATTTTGGCGGCATGATTGAAATAAAAGCCGTCCGCCTCGAAATTACGCGTGCCGAGATCGTGCATGTCCAGATAGTGCTCGATGCCAGCCGTCGTCTGGAAAGCACGGGAACCGAGAAAAGCGCCGTAGAACGGATAGAGGCTGAACGTCCTGTAGCCGCAGCGGCGCAATGAATGCGCCAATCCACGCCAAACGCGGCCGGCAGCAATCCGGGTCACGGACATAGCGAAGCGCCCGTAGGAACGGGCCGAGAGGCCGGTGAGCACGTTGTATTCAGTGAACCAGCTTGGACCGCCCACGCCTTCCACGACCAGCTTTCGCGATTTGCCGTCGAAAGACTGGAAATGACGATGATAGCCTGATGGCACTCGTATTCCGGGGGCCACGGTAACGTCGAAACTGGATTCGTCATGGACCAGGATAACATGCGGCAGCTTGCGTGAAGGTTTGCAGGTCGCCGTTGGGCCTTTCAGATGCTCGGCTACGCTCACATCTGATTCCAAGTATCCGTGGGCGATGAGTTCGCGCATGGCCTCAACGCCGGTGCGCGCGAATTTAGAAACGTAGTTCTGGCTGAAGAAGTTCTCGTTGAGACCAGTCGGGAACAACAGCGACAGCGCAACGAGGGCGCCCATGCATAGCGAACTTCCGAGGACGCTCGTGCGCACTCGGATCCGGAAAGGATCAAGCCGCCAGGCCACGACCAAGAGCGCAGCCGTAGCCGTAGCAGCGAGCGTTATCGGCACGCGCAGCGAGGGAATCGCCTTCAGCAAGAATGACGACGTGTCTTGGTCAATAATCATCAGGTCGATGAAGTCGACCGTCATCCAAAGCTTGTCGTGCTTGAATCGCGATAGCAGGATCAGCGCGATGACGATCCCTAGCGAGACGACCGCCGCGGCGATCGGACGTCGCATCAGAGCAAGCCAGAAAAAATTAAGGAACGTCCAAGCCAGCAGGAAGGTCGCATCGGCAACCAGATCAACTTCGGTCGCGGCCATAATGACCAGTGCGGCCACGTTCAGGAGTGTAACGAGGCAGAGCGCCGGCGTATCTCGGCGGTGGATCGCGTCAATAGGCGACGGACGGCTACGCGGTACGAATCGGGACACCATGGCCTACACACGGTCGGGTCGGCTGCCATCCCATTGACGCGCCCTAGCTCACGACCGCCTGTCATAAAACTGTCATCATCCCCTCATTGCAAGAGATCATCGATGTGGTCGGGCGCTCGAGTGACCACCGGTCCGCGCGACCGTTTGCCTTCGTCTAACTCGCATCAATACGGTTGAGGGTGCGCCATAATGGGTCCACGTCCTGGTCCAGCGTCGGGACGAAGGTTCCGGCAACGGCGCCAACATGCGCTAAGCTTCCACCGCAATTCGGCGCTCTGGCGAGAGGAGGCCGTCGTGTCGATTTTCGTGTTCGATGCCTATGGCACGTTGTTCGACGTGCACGCCGCGATCACGCGCCATCGCGCCGCCACCGGTCCGGACGCCCATCGCCTTTCGGAAATCTGGCGAGCAAAGCAGCTGGAATATACCTGGACGTTGACGCTTGCCGGACGCTACGCCGATTTCTGGACCTTGACCGAGCGCGCGCTCGATTTTGCGCTCGCTCGCGTGCCGTCCGTGGACGTGCGGCTCAAGCCGCAATATCTCGCAGCCTATCAAACGCTAGATGCCTATCCGGATGCCCGCAGCGTGTTGCACGAGCTCAAAGCACGCGGCCGGCGCACCGCGATTTTATCAAACGGCACACCCGCCATGCTGGCGGCGGCCGTCGAGGCGGCGAAGCTCGGATCGGAGCTTGACGCCGTTGTTTCCGTCGACAGCCTGCGCATCTACAAGCCGAGGCCCGAGGTCTATCAGCTCGCTTGTGATGTGCTCAACGTCGCCGCCGCCGACGTTGTCTTTGTTTCTGCCAACCGCTGGGACGTCATGGGTGCGGACACCTTCGGGTTCCGCACCGCATGGGTCAATCGCGCGCGACTGCCCGATGAATACGGCGGCGGTGCCCGTGTGGTGAACAATCTTGCGCAGGTAACTGATTTTGACGACTAGAACCGCTCACGGAATTTAATCTTATTGTGGTAGCGACGCTGGAGGAACCTCCGTGACGGGGTGCGGGTTTTCCCTCCGAGCCCATAGGCAAAGGAGGACGCCATGGATCCTAACGATCCGTCACATCGCGACTGGCAGCAGCAGGGATTCGAACGAGATAACTTGCGCTCCGACAACGCGACCTGGGGCTGGGTGGCGGCCGCGGTTTTCGTTGCCATCGTGCTGTTCATAGCATTCACCAGTGGACACGACGGGCAGCGGACAGCGTCAAACGACGTGTCGCAGCCACCGGCATCCTCGCGCACCATGATGCCGCCTGCGGAGCGGGCGCCAGTGGGCAACCCCGCCGGCATGCCGTCGACACCGCCCGCAACCGATCAGTCAAAGTAGCGAGTTCGTCAGCTCGGGCCGCGACGATTTTTGTTTGGCCGTTCACCTGCCGCCGGATGTGTGCTTGGGCGACAGCCCTCCGGACAGGCGAAGGCTGAAGAACAGGGCGAGCGCCGCGGCGATCGCCGCCGCGAGGTAGACGTCGCGCAGCGCGCGAGCAATGGCGTCGCCGAGTTGCGCGGCGACAGCCTCGTCAAGAAGAATACGCGTCGCCTGGGTCAGCAGCTGGCGCATCGCGTCGCCCGCGGTCGGTGCGACGTGGGCGATCGCGAAATTGATCACCGCTCCACCGATACCGGCCCCGATCGCCATTCCTATCGAGCGTAGAAATATATTGGACGATACCGCGCCGCCGCGATTGTCTGATCCAACGTCGGCCTGGCACGCGACGATGAAGGTCGTGTTGCAGAGACCCATGCCGATGCCGACAACGATGGCTCCGCCGGTCAGCGCCCAAATGCCGCCGCTCATCGCCATCAGCAAGGCACCTGCCATCAGCGTCAGCGCGCCGATCGCAGCGCTCGCGCGAAAGCTCGTCCGCGTCATGACGCTCGCGGCAAGCACGCTGCCTGCGCTCCAGGCCAGCGACTGCGCCGCGTACACGGCTCCCGCGATCCTCGCCCCATAGCCGAGCACGCCTTGGACATAGGCCGGTAGAAACAGCGTCGTGCAGGAGAGCACAACGCCGATGCAGAATGCGCCCAGGTTGGCCGTCACGACGCTGTGCACCCGCCAAAGTGCCAGCGGCACGATCGGCTCGGGAGCCCGGCTCTCGTTGATCGTCAGCAAACCAAGCAGGCCGACACCGACCACCAGCAGCCCGATCGACCATTCGGGCGGCAGATCGTTCGCCTGGACCAGCGCCAGCAGGATTGCGCCGGCACCAAGCATGAGCAGGAGAGAGCCGAGATAGTCGATCCGATGCTCGCGACGCGTCACCGGCTCATGGAACAGGAACGCCAGCATCCCAATCGTCAGAATACCGATCGGGATGTTGATCCAGAATATGATGGCCCAGGACAGCTGCTCGACGATGAGCGCTCCGGCGATCGGGCCGGCGATCGCGGCCAATCCCCAGACGCTCGACTGCCAGGCTTGCACGCGCGCGCGTTCCCCGCCGCGATAGAGATCACCAAGGATCGTCAGCGTCAGCGGCTGCAATGCACCCGCTCCGAGCCCCTGCAAGGTGCGAAACGCGATCAACCAAACCATGCTGGGCGCGAACCCGCACAACGCCGATCCGAACAGGAACAAGCCGGCACCCGCGTAGTAGACGCGCTTGCGCCCGTAGAGGTCCGCCAACCGCCCGTAAATTGGGGCGGTCACCGCGCTGGTCAGGATGTAGGCCGCGAAGACCCAGGTGAACAAGTCAAAACGACCGAGCTGGGCGACGATGGTCGGCATGGCGGTTGCAACGATCGTGACCTCGATCGCCACCATGAATGCCGACATCATGCAGGCCGCCGTCACCAGGCGACGTCGCATGTCGACAACGGCAATCGGCGCGGGGCTGTTTTCGTTCAAAGTCGGCTCATTGCAGGGTCGCGGCGTCACCATAGCGGCTCGACCGGCGAAGAAAATACACGCCGCTGCGGCCTTGATCTCCCCGCTTCGCATGGCGCATAGAACCGATCGAGTTGGCGGTGGCTCAACCCCAGTTTGACCTCACCATGCCGGATGCGACGATCGACTTTGGCTTCGTGGCGCCGCCTGCACCGGACCGCGTCGACGAGCTTCTGACGCTTTGGCAACGCGCGCGCGCCGTTGCGGAAAATACGCCCGCATGCCCCTGTCACGGAATTGTTGCGGGGATCGTCGATCCCGACGTCATGGAACACAACGTGCTCGATCTGCTGCGAGCGCGCTATCGCAGCGACGACCGCCGGGAGCTCGTTGCGATTATCGAGCAACGACTTCGCAAATCTCCGTTCGCCGGCATGCGCCGATCCTTTCCACATTGGCTGACCGGTTTGCGCGACATCTCGATCAACGCGAGCGGGCGACAGACGCTCTATGACGATCTGGCGGCGGCGTTGCGCTCCTTTGCGGACGCCGGTCCGACATTTGCCTGCGTTTGACCGCGACCAGCAAACAGGGCAGTACAAGAATCGATCGCGACAAGCGCGACAAAGGCTTCGTTGAACGCGTAACCATACGGGAGGGATATCAATGAGTCTCAACATCCGCCGCGTCGTCACCGGACACGACAAGAGCGGCCGCGCCACCGTGAAAATCGACGAGACCGTGAAGAACGTGGCTTCGGCGCGGCCCGGCGCACAGGCGGCGGTGATCTGGACGACCGAAGGCTTTCCGGTCAACAACGACGGTGACGCGGACGAATCCGGGCGCAAGGTCGGCACAACCCTCAACAACGGCACCGTATTCCGCGTGGTGAGTTTCGGACCGGGCGTGTCGCCGCGCAACCACCGCACCGATTCGATCGACTATGCAGTCGTGATTTCCGGCGAAATCGATATGGAGCTTGACGGCGAGACCGTTCACCTACGGGCCGGCGACGTGATGGTCCAGCGCGGCACCATCCACAATTGGGTGAACAAGGGCCGCGAGCCGTGCGTGATCGCATTCACGCTGGTTGCGGCCGACCCGGTCAACGCCGGCGGCAAGGTGCTGCACGCGCACGGATGAACGCGGTGGCCCCGACGTACCGCCGACGGCCGCGTCGACGCGCTGTTCTTGTTGCCGCAGCGATCTTGGTCATAACGAGCCCTTGCGCGGCTGACGTGGTCCAGCCGCGCGGATTGGTTCGCGAACTCGTTTCGGTCCCATTCAGCCAGCCGGACGGCGCAACACTGCGCCTCGAGGCGATTATCGCCCGGCCCGCCAACCCGGGGCGTTTTCCGCTGGTTCTGATCAGTCACGGCTCGCCGCGCAGGATATCCGAGGCGAAGAAGCGCAGTCTGGACTGGGCCGACTGGATTGCGGACGACTTCGCGCGGCGCGGCTGGGCGGCCGCAACCGTGTTGCGGCGGGGATATGGGAATTCCGACGGCGCGGTTGCCGACGCCTATGGCAGCTGCAGTGCTCCGCACTATCGCGCCGCCGGACTTTCCACCGCCGAAGATATCGTTCAGGCCGTCGGCTATTTTCAAAAGCAGTCCTACGTTGATCCAACGCGCCTGCTTCTGGTCGGTGTTTCGGCGGGCGGATTTGGTTCGATCGCCGCGGCGTCGATCGCGCCGCCCGGACTTGTCGCCGTCGTCAATTTCGCGGGCGGGCGTGGATCGACCGCCAACGACATCGTCTGCCAGCCCGAGGAGCTGGTTGAGGCTTATGCTGCATTTGGCAAGACCGTGCGTGTTCCCTCGCTGTGGATCTACGCGAAGAACGACCGCTTCTTCAGTCCGGACCTCGCGCGTCGGATGTTTGCGGCGTTCACGAGCTCGGGCGCGCCTGCCGAATTGATCATTGCCCCGCCCTACCAGCGCGACGGGCACAATCTGATCTTCGGGCAGCCGCTCTGGCGGGATGCGGTCTATAGCTTCCTCAAGCGCAACCACCTGCCCTTCGCGGCGCCGACGCTCGCGCCGCCACCGCAGGCCACGCCTGAGATGGCGCAGGCATTCCAGGACTACTTGGCGACGCCAAATTACGAAAAGGCGTTTCTCGTCGGCCCCGACGGCTATTACGGCTGGGCGTCAGGGTATAGCAGCACCGATGCCGCGCTCGCGGCGGCGCGGGAGCAATGCGTGCAGCATTGCGACGTCGTCTACGCCCTTGATGACACGTTGGTGGCAGCCGGTGGCAGCAGCCCGCAGGCAGCGGCGCCGGCGCTGCCTACCGCCGCAGCAACCTCCCCGATCGCTGCGGGAGCCGAGATCGTGCGGCGCTTGCTGCAAGGGTCACGGTGAAACCGGCTATGCATCAAGCTCGCGATAGTGCCGAAAGATCCCCATCTGGTTGAACGGGATCCGCCGCTCGGAATTCAGGTAATCAGCGATGCGCGGCCGCCGGGCGACGCGGTCGTGGAGGGCAACGAGTTTCGGGCATTTCCTCTCGAACCGCCGCATGGCGCGCGGGAAGGCAAAACGCAGCCCCTCGACGATCTGGAACATCGAAAGATCGGGTGTCGCGAGCCGGCCACTGGCAAGAAATCCGCTCTTGTTGCGCGCCAGTACGGTTTCGAAATAGTTCAGGAACTTGGGCACCCGGTTTTCCAAAAAGTCCTGTGCGCGCCGTTTTGATTCTTTTTTCTGGTCTTCGTAATAGAGCCCCGACCCGATCGGGTGGTGGGTATCGTGGATCTCGACCAGGAAATCCGCGATTGTAAGCTCGAGCTGATGCGTCCACAGCAGGCCGGCTTCGGAACTCGGCACCAGCCCGTGGCGGCGCCCCAAAAACATCAAGATGTTTGTTGTTTGCCCGATCATAAGATTGCCGGCCTTTAAGAACGGCGGCGCAAACGGCAGCTGCCTGAGGCGCGCGCTCTGCATGACGGCGAACATCTTGTTTTCGCCGCCGCGCCTGCGGGCGACGTCGACGTAATCGGTGCCCGCCTCTTCAAGCGCCAGCCGAACGAATTCGCCGCGGCCCTGGATCTCGGGCCAGTAGTAGAGCTCATAACGCATGGGACGCGCCCCTTCCTCTCTTGTCCGCCAGCCCAATGACCAAAAACCTGGAGCCCCAAGGCAATGGACAGTTTGGCCGGTACCGGGTTTCGCACTTTACCGTTGCCCTAACGACACACTCGCAAACTGTGTTCGCGCGGCGGCCGCGCTTGGCAACTTCGCCCTTAAGAGTGCGGCGGCAATATGCTTAGATGGGCCGAGTCCAGGGGATCGGGCCATGCAACTCAAAACCGCGGTTGTCGCGTGCGCCATGCTGTTCGCCGCCTCCGGCGCACAGGCGGGCTACGTCTTCAAAGGCAACGACACCGGCGGGATCATTTCCTGGAATCCCGAGGTCGCGTACTCCTATAAGGAGATCGCAGCCGTTCATTGCTGGCGGTACAACAAGGTCGCGTTCATTACGAGCATTCACCCGGTCTACGGTGACTACGTGGGCTTCGTATGCGCATTTCCGCGCGGCTACGACCCGGTGAAGGCGCGCTACTACCAATCCCTTCCCGTCCTTCGAGCTCGAGACTGAACGGGCAACGCGGCGATCGCGTATGACGCCGGCCATCACGTTTCTCATCGTTCTCGCCATCGGCATTGTGGCCGGGTTGATCTTTGACCGCTTCGCCGGCCCGGGCTGGCTGACGCGCCAGATTGCCGGTTCGACCCGCAGCATCGTCACCAGCGCACTGGTCGGCGTCGCCGGGGCGTTCATCGGCTTCAATATCGCCGTCCTCATTGGACTGCTCGGCATCGCCGCCCTGGTCGGCGCCATCGTCGGAGCTGCGGTGGTGCTTTGGGTCTGGCGAACGATCCGCTGAGCGCGATCAGCGGTCCGGCGTTTCGATCGGCACGCAGTTGCGCCGGCCCTGGGCGACGCAATTGTCGATATCGCGCTGGGCCACCATGGCGTTGACCAGCCAGATCCCGCCCCCAACGATCAAGACGAAGAACACCGCCAGGAAAATGTTGGCCGCGCGGCGATCGCGCTCGTCTTCGTCGTCGGCCGGAGGGGGTTTTTGCTGGTCCATGCCGACAGCATAACGCCGCGAGCGCCGCTAGGTAATATCTCGCGATATTTCGCGTGCCTCGCGCCATTCAATCAATCACAAGTTCGTTGGACGTCCTCGCACGGTCGCATTTCGGTTGAAAACCGCCAGGAACCTCCGCATGACGGTGTGCCGGCGCTTTCCCAGGAGGCGCCGCAGCGAATGCGACCAGGGAGGGTATGCGATGCCGGTGAACCGCGCGGGCTTTGCGTTTGTTCGCAACATGATCATTGGTACCGCAGCGCTGGCGGCGATCGGCGCGGGCGGCGCGGTCGCCCAGAGCGTCGACTACGCGGCGATCATTGCGGCGCCCGATCGCAGTGATGCCGACCGCAAGACCGACGAGCGGCGCGATCCGGTCAAGCTCCTGGCGTTCACCGGCGTTCGGCCCGGCATGAGCGTGCTCGATATGGGCGCAGGCGCCGGCTACAGCACGGAGCTGATGGCGCGCGCCGCCGCTCCCAACGGCAAGGTGTTCGGGCAGGACGACAAGTCACGCGAAAAATTCGAGGCAAGAGCCAAGACCCCGGCGATGGCCGGCGTCGTCTACCTGGTGCGCGCGTATGACGATCCGGTGCCGGCGGATGTGCGCAATCTGGATCTGGTCACGTTCTTTTTCGCCTACCACGATGTCTCGTTCGCAAACGTCGATCGTGCCCGCATGAACAAGGCGTTGTTCGACGCGCTCAAGCCGGGCGGCTTCCTTGTTCTCGCCGACCACTCGGCGCGCACGGGCGATGGCACCTCGGTCGCCAGCACCCTGCATCGAATCGAGGAGAGCGTGGTCAAGAACGAGCTCGCGGCCGCGGGATTTCGTCTCGTCGCCGAAGGCGATTTCCTGCACAACCCGCAGGACCCGCGTGACGTGATCGTGTTCAAATCCCCCGTCAAGGTCGACGAGTTCGTGCTGAAATTCCAAAAACCGAATTAGCCAGGCTGATCCGACCGCGCTCACCCGGAGCGGGCCGGCGCCTGCTCCGCCATTGTGTCCTTCACTTTCGCGATCAGCTGCTTGAGCGTGAACGGCTTGGGCAGGAACTCGAACTGGCCGCCGTCCGGCAGGCTCTTGGCGAACGCCTCCTCGGCATAGCCCGATACAAAGATGATCCGCAGCTGCGGGCGGCGCTGGCGCAGTTCCTTGAGCAACGCGGGGCCGTCCATCTCGGGCATGACGACGTCGGACACGACGAGATCGATTTCGCCTGGGTGCCGCTCGAACACCTCGATCGCCTCGATGCCGTTGCCCGCCTCGAGCACGCTGTAGCCGCGCGACGCAAGCCCGCGCGCGTTGAGGCCGCGCAGACCCTCCTCGTCCTCGACCAGCAGGATCGTGCCCTGACCGGTATCGTCGGCCACGCGGGGCGATCGGCTGTCCGCGGCGGCGGCTCTCGGCGAGACCAGGTCGTCCGACGTCGGAGTATAGCGCGGCAGGAAGATCCGAAACGCCGTTCCGCGACCGACCTCCGACTGCGGATAAATGAAACCGCCGGTTTGCTTGACGATGCCATAGACCGTCGAGAGGCCGAGCCCGGTTCCCTTGCCGACCTCCTTGGTCGAGAAAAACGGCTCGAAAATGCGATTGATGATCTCCGGAGCGATTCCGCTGCCGGTGTCCGCAATCTCGACCAACACGTAATCGCCGGCCGGCAGGCTCCAGCCTTCGAACTTGCGCGTGTCCGCCTGGGTAACGTTAGCGGCGCGCACCGTGAGCTTGCCGCCGTTGGGCATGGCATCGCGGGCGTTGATCGCGAGGTTCACGATCACCTGTTCAAACTGCGACAGATCGGCTTTGACCGGCCAGACATCGCGAGCGTGCAGCTCCAATGTCACCTTTTCGCCAATCAGGCGCCGGAGCAGGATTGACAGATCGGCCAGCGCCTCGCCGAGATCGAGCACCTGCGGCCGCAACGTCTGACGGCGCGAGAACGCGAGCAGCTGCCGGACCAGGCCGGCTGCGCGATTGGCGTTCTGTTTGATCTGCATGATGTCCGCAAACGACGGATCGCTCGGCCGATGCGCGTTGAGCAGAAAATCGGTCGCCATCATGATGGCGGACAACACGTTGTTGAAGTCGTGGGCAAGACCGCCGGCAAGCTGGCCGACGGTCTCGAGCTTTTGCGACTGCAGGAACTGGTTCTCAAGGCTGCGCTGTTCGGTGGTCTCAAGCACATAGACGATCGCGGCCTCCTCGTCGTCCTGATCGACCGGCGTCACGTAGAAGCGCGCCCAGCGCTCACCCTGTCCGGCCAGCGCGGCGTCGAGCGGCGCGCTCTCACCCTGTCGACTGGCCGCGCGTTCAATGTGAGCCTCCAGCGCCGCGCGGTCGCGAACCGCCACGATGTCGAGGATGGACGAGCCCTCCGAATGAACGTCCGCGCCGAGCCGCGTCGATTGAAACAGTCGCGCAAACAGGCCGTTTGTGCGCGCGATCGTGCCTCCGCGTTTGACGGTCGCGATCGCCATCGGTGTGTTCTGAAAGAACCGCATAAAGCTGACGCCGGAAGTCGGCCGCTGCTCCGCTTGCCGCGCACCCTGCGCGAGCACGAAAGCGCACGAGTGGCCGAGTGCGCCCGCCGCGGGCGCTACGCCCCGGTAGGCGCGCAGCTGCAGGATTTCGCCGGAACGAGTCTTAAGATCGAGGTCGATGGGTTGGGGTTGCGGTTCACGGCGCGTGTCTGTGAGCGCGATGAGCCGGGCTGCGGTTTCGTCGGCCATCAAATCGGAGAGTTTGAGATCGCCTGGTTTGATGCGCGCGACACCGCAACCAAGCCAGTTCGTCAGTGTCGCGTTGAGATAGATGACGTTGCCGGCCGCGTCGACGGACAAGATCCCGACCGGCGCGCGATCGAGACAATCGATCGTGTGCACAAGGTCGCGCAGAGCGTCGTCCGAGTGGGCCGACGCCTGCGTGAGGTCGCGCGCGGTCCACAGCGAGAGACGCGAGCGCCTCCCGGGCCGACGCAGCGGATGGACACTCAATCTGATCCGGCGCCCGGGCGCCGCAGACGTGAGGCAGATATCCTCCTGGTGCGTGCGCCCCTCGCGCGCGCCCTTGAACAGCCGATAGATCGCCTCCGAGGCCGTTGGATCGCGGCCAAACGCGCGCTCGACCGAGGGGACGTCGCGGACGGTGTCCGCTCCGACCAGCGTGCGATAGGCCGAATTGGCATAGACCACGTTGCCCGCTGCGTCGGTGACAGCAAGGCCTCCATCGATCACATCGACTACATCCTTGAACCAGGACTCCTCGCGGCCGTCGCCGGCAACGCGCAGGATCCCGGTCGCCATCGCCAACAAGGCGAATACGCCCATCGCACCAACGGCGGCCAACAGAACCATGATGTAGGGTTCGGCGCGCTCATGCCCGGTCAGCGGGAGTGCGGTAACCGCTGCCGTCAGGGCGACCGCCATCAGTACGACCAGCAGCACGCTGCCGCGACGGCCCATGCGGTGGGCGTCCGGCTGATCCTCGCTCAGGTCGTGCGTCGCCATGATCCCGAATCGCGCCAGTGCGGTCGATTTGAAGTTCCTACTACTTCAGCCGCACGGCAAAAGCAGCAATTTCTTGAGGCACTTGGATCGACAAGCCGCGAGCGTTGGCCAAGTTTGGACGCAAACTTGCCGTGTTTTGGCGCTAATAATCATGGGTTTTCGCAAGTCGGCCACCGGGTTCTGGGGTTAGTGGCCGTACGCGTGGGGAGAAGCCAAATGTCAGGATCGTTCGGCGGCCTCGTGCCGATGCTCGTCATTGCGTTGTTGGTGGTGTTAGTCGCCGCCGGCGGCGCCATTTTTCTTGTTCGCCGATTCGGCGCAGGCGGTCGTCACGACGGCGCGACGCGTGGCCGTGTGTCGCGGCTTGCCATGGTCGATTCAACGTCAATCATCGACGGGCGCAAGCTCGTGATTGTGCGACGTGACAACGTCGAGCACCTCTTGCTGATCGGCGGAGCGACCGACGTGCTGGTCGAGGGCAACATCGTTCGCGGGGCGGCCATCGCCCACGCGGGCGCGCCTCAGATCAGCGAGGCGCCGGTGCGCGCGCCCGAGCCTGAGATACCCGCGCGCATCAATGCGCCAGAACCGGTTGCGCGGGCGCCGGAACCACAGAAGCTGCCGCTGACCGACGGCATCAAATGGCCGCTGCAGCCCGAACCCGCGCAGCGCTCAAAGCGCGCGTCCGAGGACGGCATGCGCTGGCCGCTGGAGGCGCAGGGCGAGCCGACAACGCCTGCCGCCGAGCCACGCGCGCCCGAGCCAGCGCTGGCGCCGGCTGCGGAGCCGGAGCCCGCGGCTGCGAAGTCGTCAGCGCCGGCCGCCGAGGACACCAAAGAGGATACCGCCCTGCCGACCGACCATTTCGCCGAGCTCGCGGCCGCGCTGCAGCGTCCCCCAGGACCGGAGGCGAAGCCGGCTCCTATGCGCGCAAGCGCGCCGGGTGGCGCCGCTGCGGACACTAACCTGACCGACATGGCGCACCGGCTCGAGGCTGCGTTGCGCCGGCCGGTCTCGGCGTCGGGCGTAACCCTACCGCCGCCGCGCCTTGAACCGCGCCGTCCGCCCCCGTCATTCGCGGCGACGCCCGCACCCCCGCGCACAACCCCGACGGTCGACCTGCCGCGCATGCCGCCGCGGCTGGTCCCGGAACCGCATCAAACTGCGGAGCCGACACCTGCAAGCGAACCCCAGGTCACGCCTGAGCTGCGACTGGAACCGCGACTGGGTGAACCGCGGCCGCCCGTGGAACCGCGTCCGGCGCCGGAACCCAAGGCCGACGGTTCGCCCGCCGACAAGCCCGCGTTCGAAAGCCTCGAACGCGAGATGGCGAGCCTGCTCGGCCGCCCTCCGAGGTGACGGACTAGTCGTCGCGGTAAACCCGTTCGCGCCGTTCGTGGCGCTCCTGCGCCTCGAGCGACAGCGTTGCGATCGGGCGCGCTTCAAGACGCTTGAGCGCGATCGGCTCGCCGGTCTCTTCGCAATACCCGTAGGTTCCATCGTCGATGCGCTGGATCGCGGCATCGATCTTGGCAATCAGCTTGCGCTGGCGATCGCGCGCCCTGAGTTCGATCGCCCGGTCGGTCTCCGACGAGGCACGGTCGGCCAAGTCTGAGTGATTTTGGTTCTCGTCCTGCAGATGCTGCAGGGTCTCCTTGGCCTCCTTCAGAATACCCTCTTTCCAGTCGAGCAGCTTCTGTCGGAAATATTCCCGCTGGCGCTCGTTCATGAAGGGCTCTTTTTGGGAGGGCCGGTAGTTCGGCTCCTTAGCCAGGCTCATCCAAGTCCTACTCCATGCACCTGTTTCCCCTTGCGCGGTGTGACCGCGCGCGCCTTATATCGGCGAGTCCAGCCACTTACAACACCATCGTGAGGCCGCGCCCGGGTGTGCCGCGGCCAAGCGGAGAACGCGGCCAAAATGCGCTTTGAAAGGGCCGGCGCAACGGCTTATCGAGGATGTCAATCTCGGCGGCAACGTCGGGTGCGCAGCAATGGCGAGGCAATGATTTGACCCGATTCGAAGGCACCAGCTCCTACGTCGCGACCACCGATCTCAAGGTCGCGGTCAACGCGGCCATCACCTTGGAGCGCCCCTTGCTGGTCAAGGGCGAACCCGGCACCGGCAAGACCGTCCTTGCGATTGAAATAGCGCGCAGCATCGGGGCGCCTTTGCTCGAATGGCACATCAAGTCGACCACCAAGGCCCAGCAGGGGCTCTACGAATATGACGCGGTCTCCCGCTTGCGCGACAGCCAACTCGGCGACGAGCGCGTGCGCGATATCCGCAACTACATCAAGCGCGGCAAGCTGTGGGATGCCTTTACCGCCGACGAGCGGCCGGTCTTGCTGATCGACGAAATCGACAAGGCCGACATCGAGTTTCCCAACGATCTGCTGCAAGAACTCGATCGCATGGAGTTCTATGTCTACGAGACCGGCGAAACCGTTCACGCGCGCCGGCGGCCGATTGTTATCATCACGTCAAACAACGAGAAGGAACTGCCGGACGCGTTCTTACGCCGGTGCTTCTTTCACTACATCAGGTTCCCGGACGCCGAGACCATGCGGGCGATTATCGGGGTGCATTTTCCGTCGATAAAGCAGCGGCTGGTCTCGGAAGCACTGTCGATTTTCTACGAGATCCGTGACGTTCCGGGGCTCAAGAAGAAGCCTTCGACGTCGGAACTGCTCGATTGGCTCAAGCTTCTGATGGTCGAGGATATCGGACCCGAGACGCTGCGGGAGCGCGATCCGAAGAAACTGATTCCACCCCTGCACGGTGCGCTGCTCAAGAACGAGCAGGACGTTCACCTGTTCGAGCGGCTTGCCTTCATGGCGCGGCGCGAGGGTCGCTGACGGTTCCGAAAACGGACGGCGCTTAGAACGGCAAGCCCCGCACGGCGAACGAGTAGGTCAGGCCGAGGCCGAAGGTCCACTGGTTCGCATTACCGCCGAGCCCGGTTACGATCGGCGAGTTGGCGCTCGGGCCAACCAGCTTTTCATATTCAACAAACGTGTAGGTCGCCCAGGTCGGGTTGAAGCGATATTTCAATTGGGTGCCGGCGCCGAGCGCCTGCCAGCCGCTGCCCGCATGATAGGCCGCCAACCCGGTGGCCACCGAATCTGCCGGGCTAATGCCGAAATAGGGGTTTGCCGTCCCGGAGGTGACGTAGCGCACCCGCGGACCGCCCGAGATCGTGACGGCCGGCGTCACCGGGATCACGGCATCCATGAGGAATCGGCCCGTCACGCCGGTGTCGGCGCCAAATCCCTGCATCACTTCGGCGCGCGAGCGCAGCCAAGGGACCGCCCAATAATCCACGAAGCCGCCGATGTTGACCGTGGTGCCGGCGCCGGGCAGCCCGTTGAGCGTCGAGCTGTCATTCGGGTCGCGCTGCCAGATGATGGTGCCGACCGGACCGAACGCGAGGACTTGGTTGTCGAACACCGCCATGCCGAGCCCGTCGATCGGACCGTGGAATTTCTCCGGCGATCCGGGGCGCGCCATGTCGAAATACGGGGCACCTGCGGTGTCAAAGGCGTTCGAGCCCGGATATCTCGGAATCCCGCGGACGTCACCGCCGATCGTGATGATCCATTCCGACGTAGCAGATGGCGCCGGGGGAAGCGTCATATCGGCGGCTCGCACCGGCGACAGCGACGCCAATACGAGCAAGACCCCAAGCGAACCGACCCGGTACCGCATTGCAACGCCCCCTCACACCCAGGCCGCCGATAAGGCCATAATGCACCGGGGCGGTAAACGCTTTTGGCCTGGTTCAGAGCCTGTCGGGGCTGCTTTTGGGCCACATGTGGCACATTTGCACTGATCGCGGTGCCGACGGGGGTAAAACGCCCCCCGGTTGTAGTTAACACCTGGTTGCGGGCAGGCCCGCGTCCCTAGCCGGCGGCTGGCGCCGGCGCGGGGGCAGCTTTCGGCCCGCGCGCCGCCCGGCGTCTGCGGGCGATATTCGCCCGTAAGGTCTCGGCAGCGCGCTGCCCCCAGGCATTGGCCTGCAGCACCGTGCGACCGAGCGAGCCGCCGGCCCAAACCAGGTCGTAGGGAAGAAACAGCCGCCAGGCGTCGTCGTGATCGACTATGGCGCGTGCAATCAATTCACCTGCAATCGCGGTTGTGTTGATGCCGTGGCTGCCGAACGCGCTCGCCACCCACAGCCCTGGCGCGATCTCCCCGATTTGCGGCATGCGGTGCACCGCAAGGCCGCTCGTGCCCGGCCAAACGTGGGCGAGTTTCACGTCGCGCAGCTGCGGGTAGACGCGCGCGATCGCCGCCTTGATGCGTTCGCCATGGCGGCGCGGGTCACCGACCCAGGCGGTCGCGCCCGCGCTCCACATCAGCCGGTCCCAGTCGACAATCCGATAGTGATGATCGGTGCCGCGGGAATCGCTCACGGCCCCGGTAAAGGCCACCGCCTCGGTCAAATATCCAACCGGCTCCGTGACCGCCACATAGGTCGTCATCGGAAGGACGGTCGCCGCGAGATCGCGGGCAATGCGACCGAGACGGACATTGCCGGCCAGCACGATGTGGCTTGCCCGAATCTTCGCCGAGGGGGTCGTGATGCGTTTGCGGACGCCGAGCGGATCCATTTCAAGGGCGGTCGTCTGTTCGAACAGGCGCGCGCCGCGACGTTCCGCGTCGGCCGCAAGGCCGAGCGCATAGTTGAGCGGGTGGATGTGAAACGCTTTTGGGAAATGCAGGCCGTGAAAATAGCAATCCGTCCGCAGCGCCTCGCGCACGCGTTCGACCGGCCAGCCTTCGACCTCGGCGCCGAAGCCTTCCACCAGTAGCGTCAGGGTCCGCAGGGCGTCGTCGGCATTGTCGTCCTTGGACACGCTGAGCCAGCCGTCGGCCGGATCGACCCCTGGCATCGCGAGGCCGAGAATGGCGTTGCGCACGTAAGCGACGCCCTCTTCGGACAGCCCCCATAACGCCTTGGCGTGATCGAGCCCACACCGCTCGACCAGACGGTGTGCGCTTTGCCCATAGCCGGGCAGGACAAAGCCGGTATTGCGGCCGGACGCTTCGCCGGCGATCCGCCCGGCTTCGATCAGCACGACCGACCACCCGCGCCGGGCGACTTCGCGCGCGATCGTGATCCCGGCGAGCCCGCCCCCGACCACGCAGACGTCGGTATCGAGATCGAACGTGAGCGTCGGCCACTCGCGGGTGGCGGCCGCCGTTTTTGCATACCAGGTCGCGGGTTGAGGTGGCGCCGCGGTCGCTTCGCTGCTGGTCATTCGGTGTTCCGATCCCTCGGATATGTTACAGCAATCCGGTTCGGGGCGGGCCCGCGGAAAGCGCGCTAGGTCCGCGCATTTACCGCTTTAGGTCAAGAGGTCCAATGCGCCGCCTGATGCTCCTGCGCCACGCCAAGTCAGACCGGCCAGCAGGAATGGCCGACCACGACCGGCCGCTCAACGGGCGCGGCCGGGACGAGGCGCCCTTGGTTGGCACCTACCTGGCGCACAACGGGCTGGTTCCCGACCGCGTCCTGTGCTCGACCTCCGAACGCACGCGCGAGACCTGGGATCTCGTGGCCGGCTCGCTCGCGGACGCCGTCACGCCCGCCAGCGCTTCCGCCGCGGCGCCTAGCGCACGCCCCGCGAAGACGGCGCGTAAGAAAGCCAGCCGGCCGCCCAAGCGGCCACCGGTCGATTTCGACGCGCGGCTCTACGCGGCGGAGCCGCAGACGATCCTGGCTCTCCTGCGCGAGACCCCGCCGAAGGTCCACTCGTTGCTGGTCGTCGGCCACAACCCCGGCATTCACGAAGCCGCGCTGGCGTTGATCGCGTCGGGCGACGTCGAGGCGCGCGAGCGCCTGCACGAGAAGTTCCCGACCTCAGGGCTCGCCGTCATCGACTTTGCGCTCGATGAATGGACCAAGCTGCACGCGCGCTCGGGCCGGCTCGACCGATTCGTCACACCGCGCCAGTTGGCGGTCGAGCCCGAGTAGGTGCTGGCGATATGCCGTCGCGGCGGTTTGTGCCTCCGGCGATGCCGCTCTGGTTCGTCATGGCGTTGGCGGTGATGGTCGCCTCGCAGCTGCTACGGCTTCAGCAGACGGCACCGTGGGCGTGGCTTGGCTACGACTATGCGGGCCGGCTTGGCGCGCTGGCCGTGCTGTGGATCAGCCCCGCCGCCCGTGCCATCGCCTTCACGCCGCAACGGCGCGAGATCAGTGCTCTCGAAGCAGTCGCGTGGGCGATCGGTCTCGCGAGCGTCTACACGATCATCGACAGTCCGCTGCGCGGCGTGATCGATGGGATGGTTCCCAGTACCCGGATCAGCTCCTATCCGGCTTCGGCGGGCATTCTGCACGCCGTCGACATCACATTCGGTCTGGCATTGGTCGCGGTCCAGGAGGAACTG
Source organism: Xanthobacteraceae bacterium (assembly GCA_051985675.1). Taxonomy (GTDB): domain Bacteria; phylum Pseudomonadota; class Alphaproteobacteria; order Rhizobiales; family Xanthobacteraceae; genus JAFAXD01. Next base: position 80,717 of record JBPYFJ010000153.1, read on the forward strand.
TATTTTCGCCGCTGCGCCCGCGCCGTGTTCGGCAACTGGCTTGGCGACGGCGCTGGCATGGTCATCGCCACGTCCCTGCTGTTTGCCGGCTATCACTGGTGGACCGGGCTTGGAAACGTGGTCACCGCCGGTTTGTTCGGGATTGGGGCGATGTGGCTCTACCGGCGCGCTGGCGCGTTGTGGCCGGCGGTGCTTTCGCATTACCTCGCCGACTTGTTGGCATTTGCCTGAACGCGGGGTGCGCCCGCTTTCGACGCCAGGCCCATCCATGGCAATATCGGTCGTGACCTGGGAGGAGGTCAGCCATGTTCAAACGCATTCTGGTTCCGGTCGACCTGACCGAGCCCGAGTTCGCCAAGCCGGCCATCGACACTGCCATCGAACTCGCACGCGCATCCGGCGGCGTTGTCCGTGTCGTCAACGTTCTACCGATGACGCCGGTGATGCTCGCCGAGTATGTACCTGCTGATTTCGACGAGCAGCAGCGGCAGTCGGCGGAGGAAGCGATGGCGGTGCTTGCCAAGGAGAGCGGGCTTGAGGCCGCGCGCTTCTCGACCGTCGTGCGCCAAGGCGGCATTTATCACGAAGTGCTGGAGGAGGCGAAGCTGTTGCCGGCCGATCTCATTGTGATGAGTTCGCACCGGCCGGCGATGAAGACCTACTTCCTCGGCTCGAACGCCGGGCACGTCGTGCGCTACGCCAAGTGTTCGGTGCTGGTGGTGAGGCGATAGCCCTGGTCGGGGACGGCCACGCGCGAGCGAGGATCGGGCGGGTTGCCGTGTGATTACACGCGCGCAGTAGCGCGCTACCCCGACCGGTGTGGAAACGAGCGTCGGCGCGCCTGCCTCGCCGACTTCCTGGTCTCGGCCAGCTTCGACCACTGGTCGGCGACGATCCGATATCTGACCTTCACGCCAGGATCGCTCGCCGCCTGCGCGAGTCGAGAGCACGCCTTCGCCTTCCGGCGGAATTCGCCACGGTCAACCATGTCGACATAACGATCGGCACCAAACTTGGTTCGAGAAGGCCGGCGCCGATTCTCAATGGGTGCCTACACGCGACCGTCGGAACTCGGCTGCTTGAGCCCGCGTTGTTTTTCGACGCCAGGAGGTCAGATGTCGAACGCTGCGGTTACTCTCATGGTCGCAGCGCCAAAAAAACGATCACCCGTACGCGGTGCAATTGCGCGCTACCGGCATGCGCGAAGGACGTTGCGGACGCCGGCTTCCCGTCAAAGCCGCCACGGCCTGGACTGGACCAATTTCTTCATTGCCGACCTGCAGACGGGTTTCGGGACATTCGTTGCCTTCTACCTAGCCAGTCTCGGATGGTCACAGGCCGATGTTGGATTCGCGCTTGGGCTGAGTGGATTTGCCGGCGTGTTCGGCCAAATCCCCGGCGGCGCCTTGGCTGACGGCATGCCTTGGAAGCGCACGCTCGTCGCCGCCGGCGTGTCAATGATCTGCGCAGCGGCGCTCATCCTGGCCCTCTGGCCGACACCGGTCCTGGTGTTTGTGGCGGAGACGCTGCACGGCCTGAGTTCCGGGCTGATCATGCCGACCATCGCTGCCATCAGTCTGGGTTTGGTAGGACGGCGCGCGATGTCGCTGCGGACTGGTCGGAACTTTCGATTTTCAGCGGCCGGCACAGCGACGACGGCCCTCGCCTTGGGAACGATTGGCAGCCTGATTTCGGCGCGCGCCATTTTCCTGGTGGCAGCCGCCCTGTGTGCGCCCGCGTTGATCGCGCTCAGTCAGATTCGTAGCGACGAAATCGACTACCGGCGCGCCCGGAACGCGACCGCGGGCCAGGACGTCGTCAAATTCGCGCGCGTGATCGATCTCGCCAAGAACCGCAACCTGCTGCTGTTCGCCGCTTGCATCGTCCTGTTCCAATTCGCCAACGCATCGATTTTGCCACTTGTGAGCGAGGGCCTTGCGGCGCGAGGAACCGGCATGGGATCCGCGATGACATCCAGCCTTATCGTTGGGCCGCAAATCGTCGTCGCTCTTCTGGCGCCGTGGATCGGCTACTACTCCGAAGCTTGGGGGCGCAAACCCTTGCTCCTGGTCGGTATTGGCTTGGAGGCAATCCGCGCCGCATTGTTCAGCTTTGTGACGGACGTTCCCGCGATGATGGCAATCCAGCTGCTGGACGGCGTGAGTGGCTCGATCATCAACGTATTGTCGGTGTTGGTGATTGCCGACCTGACGGCCGGGACCGGCCGGTTCAATCTCGCGCAGGGCGTCCTTGGAGCGATGATTGGAGTTTCGGCTTCCACCAGCATCGCCCTCACCGGTGTCGTTTTTGACGCGTTCGGTCGTGGGGTCGGCTTCCTGGTCATCGGCGCCGTCGCGGCCGCGGCTACGGCGATGGTGTGGATGCTTCTACCGGAGACCAAGCCGGCGCAGTATCAGGACTAGCGCTTCTCCGAGCTGCTATCTTCGGTGCGGAAAACGGCGTGTCATTTGACAAATCAGCCGGCGCATATTGAGGCGGAATGCCCGCGCGTCTCAGCTGGTGAGACCAATTTGCGCGGGAACCTCGACATAGTTCGACGGGAAAATTGACGGTTCGGGGCGCAGCTGCAAATAGGCCGGGTCGAACTCTGCAACCGACCGCAGCCGGTCCCAATCGTGCACGCGGACCTCGTTCGCCCGGAACGTGATCAAGCCGTCTTCGCGCAGACGTTTTAAACTCTTGTTCACATGCACCAGCGACAACCCGATCGCATCGGCCAGGTCCGATTGTGTTATCGGCAACTCATAGATTGCACCTTGGGCTCGGCCAATCGCCTGTAGTCGGATCCAGATCTCGCAGAGCAGATGGGCGATGCGCTGTTGGGCTGTGCGCCGTCCCAGACTGATGAGCCATTGCCGATAGAGAGCCGCATCGAGCATCGTGTCCCGCCAAAGAGCAAGCTCGATGCGCGGATACTTCCGCATTGCGTCGAAGATTTTCGGACGCGGGATCTCCGCTATCCGGGTATTGTTGAGCGCTGCCACGGCGTGATCCATTTTCCCGGTCAACAGCGCGCGCAGATCGCAGATGTCGCCAGGGATCAGAAAAGCCATTATCTGGCGCCGTCCCCCGCCCAACAGTTTATATCTGCAAGCAAACCCTTCAGTGATTAGGCTCAGTTCGTCAGGCCAATGGCCGTCGGCGACAATGTCCGTTCCTGCCTGCACATTGCGCAATCGAGCAGGCATCGATTGCAAAACATCGATTTCCGGTTCAGACAACTGGATAAAGTGCGCGAGTTTGCGCGCGAAAGACGCTGGCATTGCCCTGCACCCTTCCGCAGGCAGTAACGGAACGACGTGTCCACAATCGCTGCGATCCGGACTCACGCCGGCTTCTTGAGGCCGGTGAGGACTTGCGCGCGCATTTCGGTGGCGTTGCGCACGCCCCTGCTTGCGACCTTTACGATCTCCTTGGCGAGGATCTCCGTGATCGGGTCGTTGCGATCCGTAAGCTTCAAGTCGTCCAGAAGGTCCTCGTAAGCGCGCCCCATGGATGCAACGGTCTCGGGATCGAAGGCGGTATCCTTGAACAGGCGATAAATTGCCATTTCCCATCATCTCTTCGTGCCGCCCGCGACGCCCCTGCTGGCGCGGCTGAACCGCCAAAAAGAAATAACACGGCTTATTTGGCGGTCGGTCAAACATATAATCGTCCGTCTATTCAGCAGAAAATGCCGATGGCTCAATTGACTGGTTTCACTGTTCGATAACGTAAGGCATATTCTACTCATTGGAGGTATACGACCTAAAAGGCGTTTAGCGTGCCCTTAGTGCCATTGACTTATAAAATGTAAGTGAATAATTTTACTCATTATTCGCTTTGGCGAGGGTCATCATGGGCGAACTAACTCGTGGCGAACGGCTGCAGATCATGCTGACCAACGGAGAATTGGCGGCAGTCGACGACTGGCGTTTCCGCAAGAGAATGCCAAGCCGCGCGTCTGCGGTGCGCGAACTCCTGAAACGGGGATTGCAGGCCGAAGGCTTCACCCTGGCAGAGAGCGGAAGCAAGTCCAAGGACTACGGGGTGATTGCAGCGCCCAAGAGCGCCGCGCGAAAATCGACGCAAGTCGCAAGGTAGTCCGTAGTGCCTTTCCCAGTACTGAAGCGCGGGGCATGTTCCACTTCCAGAATGCCTTGCAGCTCGCCGGCGCCCGTCTTGGTGTTGATCTAATCAGCGTCCGCTAAGACGGCGCATGACGGCTAGCGGCTCCATCTCGGCAAGCCGCATGTAATTTTTCGCGAGGGCGATGTGGCGAGATCGCGCGTAAGGATCGAGCTCACGTCCCGCGGAGGCAATCTCTTGCCTCACCCACTCCAAATGGTTTCGCGCCCGGGAGAGGTTGGAGCCATTCGTACGTCTTCAAACGCAGAGTCTCCGACGTTCGGCACGCCAAACGTCGGAGACCAGTCCATTCACGCTGATCTATTCAGTCGTGTCACGACTCCCGGCCGACGATCTCCGTCACGGTCGCGGTTGATGACGACCGTCTTATCCATGTCGGCAACTGGGTCGCAAGGGTAGATAGGGCGAAATGACGCCCAGGATTCACACGTCGCCGCCGTTATTCGATGATTTCGATCACTCGACGCGACGACGGTTCCACAAGACCGATATGGTTGTCTGAGTAGACGTAACGATACTCGCTCAAACCTGGGCCCCATTCGGTTGGCACAGCCGACAACTCGACGTCCGCCGGCAAAGTGGTCCCGACGGAAATGTGCTCCCTGGCCTGGTAGGGCCTGACCGGATGTTGCGCAGCGTATTGCTTGATCCGAACACGTTGTTCGGGAGCGAGCGTCACCGCCCGGTTAGGGCTTCGTTGACCTTGAACTTGGCCCTGTACCGCCTTGGTGTTACCGGAAGGTGTTCCGCCGATTTGCGAGCTGTCACCGGTACGAGGTGCTTGCTTGACTTGATCCCCGGCGCCGGCAGGTGAATTTTGCGGTGCGTTGTTAATGGTCTGCGCGCACACCGCGCTCGAAACAATTGTCGCAAGTGCGGAGACAAGTAGAAGCTTCTTTTTCATTTAGAACTCCTGGCTAGTGGTCTCGCCCCTGGAGCACCAACGAGCGGCAACTCGGAGCAGTTCCCCGTTCGGCACGGGTCTGCGCGCATGCCTATTAAATAAGACATAGAACGCAGCTCCAAGCTCGTTCCCTCCTCGATCCTGAGCGCAAAGGCGGCGTGCCTCGCCGCGGTCGAGCGGTTTCTCTTGGGAACTCTGGTCCCGATCCTGAGTTGCTAATGCCGCAGAGGTCGCGCCGTGAGTCTCATTTCATCAGGAGCTAACATCAGCGCGGGGGACAAACCCGCACCTCACCGGCTGTCACCTGCCAGAGCCGTGGCTCGACGGCTCGGATTACGGTACGTCGAGCAGGGCGAACTGACGTGGCGGCGAGCGCGGCGGGGCAAAGGGTTCGCCTACTTGCGCGAGGACGGCTCCGTTATCCGACACTCGCTCACCATACGCCGTCTGACCGCGCTTGCGGTTCCTCCCGCCTATGACGATGTGCGCTACGCCGCCGACGCCGCCGCGCATTTGCAGGCAATCGGACGCGACACCGCGGGCCGCCTGCAATACCGTTATCACCCCGCGTGGCAGAAGGTGCGCGAGACCCGCAAAGCGCGCCGATTGCTGCGGCTCGCAGAGGCGCTGCCGAAAATCCGCCGCAGCGTCGCACAACACCTGTCAGGCAGCGAACCCACCCGGGAGCTGGCATTCGCCGCCGTCATTGAACTGATCGCACGCAGCGCAATCCGGCCGGGCAACGACGATTACACCAAGAAGCATCGTTCGCATGGGGCGACGACCCTGCTCAGGTCGCACGTCTCGGTCGACGGTGCGGCGCTCAGACTCACGTTCCGGGCCAAGGGCAACAAACTGGTGCAAAAGGACGTCGTTGCGCCGCACCTCGCCGCTGCAATCACCGTGCTGCAGCAGCTGCCGGGCCGCCGATTGTTCCAATATCGCGACGACGCCGGCGCCGTTCAGCCGGTCAAATCCGCGCAGGTCAATCAGTTTCTGCGGGAGATCGCGGGCGCGAAGATATCGCTAAAGGATTTTCGCACGTTGTTGGCGTCCGTGGCCGCGCTGGACGTATTGGCCCGCACGGCGCCGGCCGCGAGTGCGCGCAAGCGCCGCACCCAGGTGCTGGACGCGGTCCGCGCCACCGCCAAGCAGCTCGCCAACACGCCCGCGATCTGTCGCAAGAGCTACGTGCACGAAGCGGTCGTGACGGCATTCGAGGACGGCGTGCTCGAACGGTTTGCTGCCACCTTGCGTGGGTGCCGCTCGCAAGCGCGGCGCGAGCAGGTCCTGGCTCGGGTGATCGCGAGCATGGACGTTAGAGGCACGCCTCAAAACGTCGGACCGGCGCACGCAGCAGCGCCGCGCGGAAATGCACAATAAGGAGAGCGGTCATGCCCAAGACAGCAAAACGCCGATATTCGCGCAGCGCCGGCCGGGACGTTGAAAGCGAAATGCGCCGATACAAGCGCGGCACAGCCAAGAGTGGTCGCGGCGGAAAAGGCGGAAAGGTGAAGAGCCGAAAGCAGGCAATCGCCATCGGCCTGTCCAAGGCGCGCAAGAAAGGAAAGAAAGTTCCGAAAAAGAAATCATGAGCAGGGGTATCCAGCAGGCAGCGAGTGCTGCATCGCATTGACGCCGCGCTCGCAATCTAGTCGAGTGCCAACAGGTATTTGCCGAGGATCTGCACCAGGTCATCGGCAGCGTCCTTGGTAATGTAGAGCGATTTTGACTCAGCGCCGAGGCTTGCAACTGATGTCACCACCAAGACTTTGATTTCAACATCCCCCGACGCGCCAGCACCCTGCGTCCTTGGGCCGACGTTTTCAATATGCACGATCGACGGTCCATCCTTCATGGCAAAGCGTGCGTCCTAGGGACGACGAAGGCGACGCGATGCTGCGTAAGCCATCAGGTTAAAAACAGGTGCACTCGCGAATGGGCGATTGCTCTCGTTTCGCGTGACCGTCGGAGCAATCGAAACGCCGGCTCCCCTGTCGACGACGCCCTCGCGGCGTCGAGCCTCGATTTCACGTCGGACTCGCCAGTCAATGAGGTTCGTCACATTGTCGATCATGACGTCTTAACGCGGAAAGGATTACGTAGGATCACTAACGCCTCGCGCGGTAGTAGGCATGTCCGTGGTACCGACCAGTCTTCGTCGTAATGACACGATTGCCTATTCGCTGCGACCGCACGTTTGGCCCAAGTTTCTGCTCGCTGGTCATTGTCGCATCAGGGTCGCTGGTCACATCGCGAGCGTACGCAGCACTTGTTCCTGCAATGCCGACAATGACGGCTGCAATAATGAGTTTGCTTTTCATCGCACGCACACCTGTCCCTGCGCACCGCCCGTGCACAGCGACAATGCAAATGACGGGTTCTTCGTTCCAGGCGCGGATAATGGAACTTTGTTTGGCGCCTCAACGCTTGCAGCTACCGCAACAGCGCAGGCCATCAACCCGACAGGGTTCTTGAACTGCTAGCTGCCGCTTTTCTGTGGCTAACAATGTCGGCGACATTCTCCTTGTATCTCGGCCATGTCGCCAACTACACCGCAAGCTATGGGGCACTGAGTGCCGTAATAGGATTGATGATGTGGATCTCGGCAGTCATTGTATTGATCGGCGCGAAACTCAACGCCGAGTTGAACAAAAGCCGCTGGGTGATCGCGGCGCCATCATGGCCGACGCCGGTCGGCCGAGCCGGCGATATGGAAAATCACAACCCGTGCCGAACGTCACGGTGCTGAGCGGGCAAGCAGAAATCCGAACAGCGTTGCGGCACCTAAAACGCTCAGCATCGTCGCCCGATTGCCGTTGCGTACCAGTTCTGATCCACGCGCCACTGCCTCCTCGGTCGTGCCCTGGGCGCGCAATCCGATCTGACGCAACAGATCGTCGACAGCTTGGTACCCCGTCTCTGGCGGGCGGAGATATTGCCGAAGCAACACGATGATCGGTTCAACCAAGTCTTCCGGCTTCGCCGTCTGCGAGCGGTGGGACGGCGGCACGAAGCCTTGGGCGGTACGCTGCTCGTTTCCGGTAATCTGCATCGCCTGCGTCGGAGGGATGGGGTCCCGGACGATATGCCACACCGGTGGGGACGCCGCTGATTGTCTTGCGATCAAGAACGCTACGATCGCCAGTATGCCGGTGAGTGCGATCAGGACGGCCGCCACTAGGCTAAATCCGGTAAATATGCCGTAGTGGATCTCGCCCAATTTGTAGAGGGCGGCCAGACCGACGATGAGAGCCAGGAGCGCCATGATTCCGGCGCACCACAAAAGCCCCGCGACCATTGCCAGGGCGCGGGCCTTCTGCGTGACATGCTCCGAAGCCTGCCCGACCTTGAACGCGAGCTCCGCCCTGAGCTCGGCGATCTTGGCGTTGACGTCCACGCCGGCAAGCTTCAGAAGCTTGAAGAACATCAGGAATTGCTCCGCCCGCGGCTGATCAATCCGATCAGCACGCCGACCATCACGGCCGCGGCGAGGGCGCCAAGGGGATTGCGGCGGCCCATGGCCTCGAGTTCAGATGCAAATGACCTGGCTTGGTCTTTTGCGGCCGACGCGACATTCGCCCCGCGTTCCGCAAGATCCGAGGCCGCACCGCTGACCTGATTGACCACCGACGAGGAGACTTCGCCGGTCTGGCTGATGAACCGCGACACTGTGTCCTTCAGGCTGTTGAGATCTCTACGCAGGCTTTCCACGTCATTTGAAGCGTTGCTTGCGAGCGAGGATGCAGCGTTCGAGAGGCCTTCCTTGCCGCGGTTCACCGCGTCGGTGACATTATCTCGCGTATTTGCGAAATCTGACGAACGCGAGCCCGGGTTGTTCGATCCATGTGTTGAAGCGTTCACGTTTCTCTCCGTGCGGCGTCGCCGCGTTTGTTAGGTGGAAACTCGCTGGCGCGAGCGCTAATCGACATGCAAACAACTAGACGTGGGCAAAAAAAGTTCCGGCTAGCCCCGCGACGGTTTCGCTTTCAGCGCACAACGTCTGAGGTTGATGCTTGGGCCTGCTCCAAGCGCCGATCTAGATTCGTCCCATCAGAATTAAAATGAGCAGGATCACGACAACCAACCCCAGTCCGCCGGATGGGTAATAGCCCCAGCCCGAGCTATACGGCCAGGTTGGAAGCGCGCCGATCAAAACAATAATCAGAATGATGATCAGAATGGTTCCCAGCATCGATTTCTCCCAATCGGAAGCAATGCAATCAACAAAATTAACGCTGTATATTCGTCGAAGTTCCAGAGTGTGCAGTCTCCGTACGACGCCGGCTGCCCCCGAATGCCCTGCAGTTTTAAAAAAGACATAGCGCGTCGCATTCGTCGTCGCACTCGTAGAGCGCTTCGGAACTCCAGTCACAAGCGCGCGTTCCTGTGCTGGACACGATCATCGAGACCGGAGCCTCCCATGCAAAAGCTTATCGTTGCTGCCGCGCTCGCATTGCTTGCGAGTTCATCCGCCTATTCGGAGACTGCCGCGCCGGGAACGGCCCGGCTATTGACGTCGCTGCCTGCCGATTCCGGAACTGTGACCGACTATTACAAGCAAAGTGTTTACGATCCTTCCGACAACAAGATCGGCGAGATCGTCGACCTACTTGTAGATCAAGAAGGACGAGTCAACGCCCTTATCATCGCCGTTGGCGGCTTTCTGGGCGCCGGAGAGAAGGACGTCGCCGTGCCGTTCAGTGCGGTCAAGGGCAAGAAGAAGGACAACAAGTGGTGGCTGGTCATGAATACGACCAAGGACGCTCTGAAAAGCGCGCCCGGCTACAAATACGATACCAACAAGACCCAGTGGGTTCGCGACAAGTCCTAGGGGAACGCGCAGCCCCGGGCGTAAGCCCGGGGCGCGCACAATCGCTCCGACGCGGGCCGCCGCTCGTCAGAGCGGAATCGCCAGCAGCGTGTCGATCAGGCGGCTGTCGATCACTACGACTTTTTCTGCAAACGTCGCGACATCGGCGTCGAGCACGATGCGGTCGCGGTAGCACCCGGTCGCGAACAGCGTCGTCTCGCCGGTGTGCATGATGCGCGCGACCATGAAACTGGTGCGCGCTTCCAGTTCGCCGTTGCGGGCGACGACGCGCGGCGTGCTCAGCACGTGCCGGTAGCGTTGCGCCTCATAGACGTTGGCCTGCCGCAGCGCCTTGATCCGGTCGCGCAGCATCGCACGCGACGTCGCCGACACGATGCCGATCGGAAACCCCTGCGCGAGGTTCTCCGCCGTCGTGATGTGATAGCGCCCGTCTGGGCGAAAGAATTCGGGCCACTCCTCCAGGCGATCGTCATCGATCGCCTCGGCATAGCGCGCATTGAGTTCCTGCACCGCGAATTGCTGCTCGAGCATGGCCCAATCACGCCCCGGCGCGGGTTCGATTTTGCCCAATTCTGCCGGCATCTCACATCCGCATGTGGGTCCGATAAGATTTCCAAAAACCGCGCACGGCGGCCTCGGATACGCGGCTTTCCTCCGACGAGGTGCCCTGCCCGCCCATCTCGACGACTGAAAGCTCGCGCGCCGCGGCGTGCGATCCGCGCTGCACGAAGCCGACGGCCGCGCCGTCTTCCATGGAGATGAAGCCAGCCGGGCCGATCAGGTTGGCCTGGCGCAGGCGCAATGCGTTGAGCGCATCGTCGTCGCCCTCAAAGCCGAAGCAAGTCCACACCAGCTCGCTGCGCTCGAGCCCCTGCGGCACGATGCGGCGCACCGCAAGGCTGTTCCTGATCTGCTGCAGGATGAATCCCGGGAACACCGCAAGGATCTGCAGTCCGATCCCATCGCCGAACTCATCGACCGATTGTAGCAGCTCGGGCGCCTCCAGCGCATAACCCTCCTGGGCGGTACGCATCTTCGCCTGCTCATACTCCTTGCCGGCGACGTCGGCCGCCATCGAATAGCTGATGTGACCGGCGCCGTTCTCGCTGACCACGAGCCCGCCCTTCTGCGACAGCCGGTTGAGCCGGAACGTCGTGAAGAACATATGCAGCAGGCTTGCGTGATAGGAATCCTTGGTGTTCTCCATGTAGAGCTTCCAGTTGCTGGGCAGCGCCTGGCTGTAACCGCCCATGAGCCTGACCGGTGCGCGCATGACGCGGCGGATCCCGCGGGTGATGTCGGGCCCCAGATAAGTTTCGAGCGGCGGCGTATCGGTCCCCAGCGTCCCGAACACCAGCCCGGCCAGGGTCTCGAGCCGCAGCTGGCGCGGCGCGTGCCGCTCCGGCGTCGCGTCCGGCGGCATGCCGCCCTTCCCGGCGATGCCGCGCCGGAAGGCAACGCCCGTCAGGTTGCCGGCAAGGTCGTAGGTCCAGTTGTGATAGACGCAGGCGAACTCCTTGCGCTCGCCCGACTGGTGCAGACACAGCAGCGCGCCCCGGTGGGCGCAGCGATTCTCGAACGCATGCAGTTTGCCGTCGGCATCGCGCGTCACCACGACCGGCATGTCGCCGAGATTGGACGTCCGGAACGTGTTGGGGCGCGGCAGCTCCGCCTCGAGGCAGAGAAAGCTCCAGGTGTTACCGCGAAAGATCCGCTCCTGCTCCTGCGCATAGAGATCCTGGTCCGAATAGATCCAGTAGGGCACGCGAGTCAGGCCCTCGCCGGGCCACTGCCGTACGCCGGTATGCACCGTCATGATCTACTCCAGTCCAAAAGGTCAGCTGGATCGATATTACGCCGTGGCAGGCGGTTGCACACCGGCGGAAAAACGCGCGCAGCCATTCCGGGAACCGCGAACGGGCTGGTCGCGTACCCTAAACGGAGACTGGCCCATTCCGGACGAGCACCGGCGAACGAACGTTATGGTTCCGGCCGGCCCGGAACGACGCAATCGAGTTGTTCAGCAGACCGTTGGCCGCTCGAAAAGAGCTCACAGGCTGATCTTGGCGTCCTTGATGACCGATTTCCAGCGTTCGCGTTCCTTGCGAATGAATGCACCGGTCGCCTCTGGCGTGCTGCCGACCGGCTCGCAGGCGAGGTCGGCCAGCGCCTGCTTGATTTGCGGCTGATGCAGCGCGTTGGCGAATTCCCCACTGAGCCATTTGGCCAAGGCCGACGGCGTTTTGGGTGGAGCGACCACCGCGACCCACGACGAGGCTGCAAACCCCGGCAGGGTTTGCGCGATGGTCGGCACCCCCGGCAGCAACGGCTCTGGCTTCTCCGACGCGACCGCGAGCGCCTTGACCCGGCCGTTGCGGATCGGCTCGAGCGCGCTTCCGAGATTGTCGAACATGATGTCGACGCGGCCGTCGCTCAGGCCCTGCAGGGCGGCGACGGAGCCGCGGAATGGGACGTGCGTGACCTTCATATCCGCCGCACTGCGGAGCCATTCCGCAGCGAGATGCGAACTCGATCCGGCGCCGTGATTGGCAGCGCTCACCTTGCCCGGATGGGCGCGCGCATGCGCGATCAACTCGGGCAAGGTCTTGGCCGCGAGATGTGGCGACGCGACCAACACGATCGGACTCGTCTCCAGCATCGAGATCGGAACAAACAGGGTCGGGTCGTAAGCGAGCTTCTGGAGATGCTGCGCAACCGTCAGGGCTCCAGCGGGAGTGACCAGCAGGGTGTAGCCGTCGGGCTCGGCCCGATACGCGGCTTCCGCGCCAACGAGCCCGGTTGCTCCGGGAAGATTAGCCACGGTGACCGGCTGGCCCCATTTGCGGGTCAGATACTCTCCGAGCGCGCGCGCGACCGTATCGGCGGTGCCCGACCCGGCCGGGAAATTGACAATCAGCTTGACCGGCCGCCCCGGAAAATTCTGCGCGTGCGCGGTGGCAAACGCCGCCAAACACAACCCTAAGGATAGGGCGCGCACGGCGCTCATGCGCCAAATCCCGACAAGCCCCAGCCGAGCTTGAAGTCGTCGGACTTGACGACCTTGCTTCATTGCTCGTTCTCCGTCCGCACGAACGCTGCCGCGTTTTCTAGCGTCATCCCCACTGGCTCGCAGCCTGTTCCGACGAATCCGCTGCGACCGCAGTCTGCATACTCCTCCCACGAAATCGACGCTGAGCCTACCAGCAATGTGACGCGGGGGTCATTGGGGACGCGATCACAGCGACCCAATGCGATGACACAACCCCGGGCAACGTCCTCGCTAGCGTCGAGACATTCGGCAACGCGCGAGCATCCCGCGAGCTCGTTACTCGAGCCTAATGCCGGTGGCCTTGATCACCTCGCGCCAGCGCTCGGTCTCCTGACGCATGAACTCGGCCGCAGCCGCGGTCGTTCCGCCGACCGGCTCCGCGGACAGATCCGCAAGCCGCTTGGCGATGTCGGGCTGGCGCAAGGCTTCATTGATGTCAGCGTTGATCTTCGCGGCGATCGCCTGCGGCGTCTTCGGCGGCGCCACGACCGCGAACCAAGCCGACGATACGAACCCCGGCAGCGTCTCGGCGATCGTCGGAATTTCCGGCAACGACGTCATGCGCTGCTCAGTTCCAACCGCGATCAATTTCAACTGGCCGCCCTGTACCAGTGCAAGCGACACGCCGAGATTATCGAACATGATGTCGACGTCGCCGGCGACGAGCCCCTGCAGGGCGGGAGCGGAGCCGCGATACGGCACGTTCACGAACTTAACGTTCGCCAGCATCTGGAACATCGCGGAGGTGAGATGCGAGGTCGTGCCGTTGCCCTGGGTGGCGGAGGTGATCTTGCCGGGATTCGCGCGCGCCAACGCAATGAATTGCGGCACCGTGCTGGCTGTGATCTTCACCGGATTGACGACAAGAGCATTCGGCACGATCGCCATCACGGAAATCGGCACAAACGCCAGCGGATCGAAGCCGAGCTTCGGGTACAGGTTCTGATTGATCACAAGCGGAGGCGGCGGCGAGGACAGCAGCGTGTAGCCGTCGGGATCGGCATTGGCCACGACTTCAGCGCCGACGTTGCCGCCCGCCCCGGCCTTGTTCTCGATGACGACCGCCTGTCCCCACTTGCGCGCCAGCCAGTCGCCAATGATGCGCGGCATCGCATCCGCCGTGCCACCGGGCGGAAACGGAACGACGATGCGCACGGAACGCGACGGATAGTCTTGCGCCAAGGCGGGCGCCGGCAACGCCGACACGACAACGCAGACCGCAGCAAGCACGCCCCAACGTCGCAATCGCATTCGTCGAACTCCGGTTGTCGAGCCCACACGGTGGCTGCGGCGGACTATTACGATTACCTCACCAACTCGCGCATCGCCCGGTCCAACCCCTCAAGCGTGAGCGGATACATACGGCCGCCGAGCAGCTGACGAACTATGCGAATCGACTGGGTGTAGTCCCAGTGATCCTCCGCCACCGGATTGAGCCAGACGCAGGCCGGATACGTCCGCGTGACGCGCTCCAGCCACACTTGCCCGGGCTCCTCGTTCATGTGCTCAACCGAACCGCCGGGCATTGCGATCTCGTAGGGCGACATCGAAGCATCGCCGACGAAGATCACCTTGTAGTCATGGGGGAACGTGTGCAGGACGTCCCAGGTCGGCGTGGTGTGGTCGTAGCGGCGGCGGTTCTCTTTCCATACACGCTCGTACAGGCAGTTGTGGAAGTAGAAATGCTCCATATGCTTGAACTCGCTGCGGGCCGCCGAGAACAACTCCTCGGTTGCTTGCACATGCCAGTCCATCGAGCCGCCGACGTCGAAGAACAGCAGCACCTTGACGGCGTTATGGCGCTCGGGCCGCATGATGATGTCGAGATAGCCCTTGTGCGCGGTCCCCTTGATTGTGCCGTCGAGATCGAGCTCCTCGGGCGCGCCGGTGCGCGCGAACTTGCGTAGCCGCCGCAGCGCGATCTTGACGTTGCGGGTGCCGAGTTCGACCTCGTCGTCCAGATCCTTGAAGTCGCGCCGGTCCCAGACCTTCACCGCCCGGAAATTGCGGTTTTTGTCCTGACCGATGCGCACGCCTTCCGGGTTGTAACCATAGGCGCCGAACGGCGAGGTCCCGGCGGTCCCGATCCACTTCGAGCCGCCCTGATGGCGGCCCTTTTGTTCTTCGAGCCGCTGGCGCAAGGTCTCAAGCAGCTTGTCGAGGCCACCGAGCGCTTCGATCTGCGCCTTCTCTTCCTCGGTGAGATATTTCTCGGCGAGCTTCTTGAGCCATTCGATCGGGATCTCGGCGGCGAGCGCGGCGGCACCTTCGAGGCCCTTGAATACATGTCCGAATACGCGATCGAATTTGTCGAGGTTGCGCTCGTCCTTCACCAGCGTCGCTCGCGACAGATAGTAGAAGTCCTCGACGCGCCGAGAAGCGAGGTCTTGCTCCATCGCTTCCATCAAGGTGAGGTATTCGCGCAGCGTCACCGGAACGCCGGCCTGTCTGAGCTCGTGGAAGAAGGTGACGAACATGCCTTCAGCATTGGGGCAACGCAGTCACGGGTCAAGCTCGCGTAGCGCCGCAAACCTGGCCGTATCGCAACTAGGCGGCCTGGACCCCGCGCGGTCGGGTGGCCGCGATGCCGCGCAAGTGCGCGATGAACTGCTTGGCACTCGCGTCCCACGAACGGGTGAGCGCGAAAGCGCGGCAAGCCTCGCGCGAGACGTGGAGCGCCTGGAGGCACGCCACCCGCAGATCCTCATTGAGGACGCCGACCGGGTTGTTGGCGATCACATCGCGCGGCCCGGTGACGGGGTAGGCTGCGACCGGAACCCCGCACGCGAGCGCCTCGAGCTGCACGACCCCGAAGGTGTCGGTGCGCGAGGGAAACACCAGAACGTCCGCGGCCGCCATATGGGCGGCGAGGCGCTCATCCCTGAGCGCCCCCAGGAATTTCGCCTCGGGAAATCGCCGCCGCAGCTCTGACTCCTGCGGGCCGGTGCCGATCACAACCTTGGAGCCCGGCAGGTCGAGCGACAGAAAGGCGGCGAGGTTCTTCTCCACCGCCACCCGCCCCACCGTCAAAAAGATCGGCCGCGGCAGACCGAGATCGATCGCACGTTCCGGCCGAAACAAATCGGTGTCGACGCCGCGCGTCCACATGCCGAGGTTCTTGAACCCGCGGCCCGCCAGATCCGCCATCAGGGACGGCGTTGATACCATGGTGACCCGCGCGGCGGCGTGGAAGTAGCGCAGCGCGGCGTAGCTCCAGGCCTCGGGGATCGGCAGACGTGCCGCGATATACTCGGGAAACCGGGTCATGAAGCTGGTCGTGAACGGCAGCTTGCGCTTGACGCAGTAGTGCCGGACCACGGTCCCGATCGGCCCTTCGGTCGCGATGTGAATTGCGTCAGGGCGCGCAGTTTCGATTCGATGCGCGATCTCGCCCGGCATCGGAAGCGCGCAACGCAGGCCCGGATAGGTCGGCAACGACACGGACGGGAATCCGTCCGGCGTCAGGAACGTGATCGTCGCGTCGAATTTCCGGACGGTCTTGGCCAGCGATTTCAGGGTGCGCACGACGCCGTTGACCTGCGGATCCCAGGCATCGGTTGCGACCAGGATATTCATCATGCAGGATGCGCCTCACTCACCATCACCGCACGATCGCTACGCGATCCTCCGGCGTCCTGCCAGCTCACAATCTCGAACGATCCGTTGCCGTGCTCGGCCACCGCCGTACAGCTTTCGATCCAGTCGCCGCAATTGATGTAGCGGATGCCGAGCTCGTCGTGGATCGCAGCGTGATGGACGTGCCCGCAAATCACCCCGTCGACCTGATGCGTCTGCGCCAAGTCGGCCAACCCTTGTTCGAAATCGGTCAGATAGTTGGTCGCGTGCTTGAGCTTGAGCTTGGCCCACTGGGACAGCGACCAATGCGACAGGCCCAGGCACCGGCGCGCGATGTTGAGCACCCCGTTGACCGCGGAGGTCGCGCGGATGGCGGAGCCCGACAGGAACGCGAGACGCTGGGTGTGCTTGAGGGCGGAATCGAAGTTGTCGCCGTGGATCACCAGGTAGCGCCGGCCGTCGGCCGCCACGTGGACCGCCTGCTCCACAACCTCAACGCCGCCGAAGTGGGTTCCGTAGAACTCGCGCAGGAAGGCGTCGTGGTTGCCCGGGATGTAGACAAGGCGAACCCCGCGGTGCGCCGCGCGCAACAGAATCTGGACGACGTCGTTATGCGCAGGCGGCCAGTACCATTTCGCACCCAACCGCCACCCGTCGACAATATCGCCGACCAGGTAGATGGTCTCGGCCTCATGGTTACGCAGGAAGTCGATCAGGCGATCGCTCTGGCAGCCACGGTTCCCGAGGTGCATGTCCGACAGGAACAACGCACGATATCGGCGCGGCCGGTGGGGCAACCAGTCGTTGTCTATCTCAAGGCCGAATCGCATGGTTCGACAATGACCAAGTCGTGTCTCAGATTCATGACGGCTGGAGTGTCCGCCCGCCCGTGCACACTGACCATTCCCAAGCGTAGCCGGGTAGCACGATTCAAACCGGCTTTTGCGGCATACTGATGCCGTCAGCTTTCTGTTGCAACTTCCTGGGATATTTCAGGGTCGAATCACTGACCGGCGAGCCCCGGTCGAGGCGGGAGTGAATGCGCAAACTGCTGGCGACCGCGGCGCGAGGCCTGCAAGAGCGCTTGAGCTGGCACTTCGTAGGCATCGTTCTCAGCTGCGGCATCATCGCCATTGCCGCCCATACCCTGTTCCACATCCTGCGAGACGTCGACCTGGCCAAGGTCCTGGTGGCGCTACGCGCGACGCCCCCTCAACACATCACACTCGCTGCGGCTTTGGTAGCTGCCGCCTATCTGACGCTGACCTTTTATGACCTATTCGCCTTGCGCACGATCGGCAAGTCCGAAGTGCCCTATCGGGTCGCCGCATTCGCAAGCTTCACCAGTTACTCGATCGGCCACAATATCGGTGCCACGGTTGTCACCGGGGGCGCGGTGCGGTTTCGGGTCTATTCGGCGTGGGGTCTCAACGTCATCGACGTGACCAAAATCGCGTTTGTGACCGGATTGACCTTCTGGCTGGGCAACGCGTTCGTATTGGGGCTCGGCATGACCTACGAGCCCGAGGTCGCCAGCGCTATCGACCACCTCCCGCCGGCCATCAACCGGCTACTCGGTCTTGGCGGGCTCGTTGCGATCGTCGCCTATCTGGCCTGGCTTTTGCCCCGCAAGCGGGTGATCGGCCGCAGCGGCTGGCTGGTCACCTTGCCGAACGCTTCTCTGACCATCGTTCAGATCTGCCTCGGCATCTTCGATCTCGGGTTCAGCGGTCTCGCCATGTATGTCCTGGTCCCAAGCGATCCCCCGCTCGGCTTTGTCCACGTCATGGTGGTGTTCGTGCTCGCGACCCTGCTTGGATTTGCGAGCCATGCGCCTGGCGGCATCGGCGTTTTCGACGCCGCGATGCTGGTCGGCCTGCAGCAGTACGACAAAGAGGCCCTGCTTGCCGCCCTCCTGCTGTTTCGGCTCCTGTACTACGTCACCCCATTCGCCCTGGCGCTTACGTTTCTCGGCGGGCGTGAGCTGTTGCTCAGCCTGCGATCGGTGGCGGCGCGTCGCGAGCGCGACAACGCTGCCCAACGGGCGGCGCGCGACCGGGTCACCCCGCCGCCGTGAACCGATAGAGCGTGTTTCAGGAAGCGGGCCAGGACCTCATAATGATCGCAGAGCTCGGCGGCGGCCCATGGATGCCGTCATGGATGCCCAATTTCGGCGATTCCGGGCATCCATGACAATATGCTGAAGCGACTGCGCTTTTTCCCGTGTTTTGACCATGGATGTCCAAATCCGCGGGAAAGGCATCCATGCGGCTGCGCGAACGGGCTTGCGCAAAAATAAACAAAATGTATGTCGGTTTGCGATTCTCCGGTTTTGCGTTCCCGGCCATCGGCGGCACTTCATTTCCGAAGTTCGTCTAAGAGGATGCCGCGATGTATCAGGAATTTCGCAAACGGCGCACCCGGCGGTTGGGTCCCTTTGGCGCGCTGATCGTGCTTGTCCTGAGCGCCATGCCGGCGTTCGCTGACAATTATCCCTTACGCCCCGTGCACATGATCATCGGGTTCAGCGCCGGGGCCGCGGCCGATACGCCCGCGCGGCTGCTGGCCCAGAAATTCTCCCAACGGTTCAATCAGCAGTTCATTGTCGAGAACCGCCCGGGTGCCGGCTCCAACATCGCCGCCGACTACGTGGCCCGCGCGCCCAAAGACGGTTACACCCTCCTCCTGGCGACCGCTGCCAACACCCAGAACGTCTCGATCCTTCCAAACCTCACATTCGACTTCGCCAAGGACTTTGCGCCGATCGCACTGGTGTCGTCGGCACCGAACATTCTGGTCGCGCATCCCTCGCTCGGCGTCGACAACGTGCAGCAGCTGATCGAACTTGCCCGCAAGAAGCCGGGCGAGATCATGTTCGGATCCTCCGGCGTCGGCACCTCAACCCATCTGGCCGGCGAACTGATCAACGTCATGGCCGGGGTGAAGCTCGTACACGTCCCCTATCCGGGCAGTGCGCAATCGATCACCGACGTGCTGACCGGGCGCATCCCGCTGGTTTTCGTGCCCGCCTCGGCGGCGATGCAGTACGTGGAAAGGGGCGACCTGAAGGCGCTCGCAGCGACCAGTCTCAAGCGCGCCAGCATCGCGCCCAATGTTCCGACCATGTCGGAGGCGGGTTTGCCCGGATTCGATCTCGGTCTTTGGTTCGGCCTGCTCGCGCCGGCCGGCACGCCACGCGACGTGATCGACAAGCTCGCGGCCGCGATCAACGACGCGCTCGCCTCCCCCGACGTGGCCGCGGTGCTGCGCGCGCAGGGCCAGGATCCGCTCGGCGGCAGCCCAGAGGATTTTGCGCGCTACATCGACAGCGAGATCAAGAAGGGAAAGGTGCTCGCCGAGGCCGCCGGGCTCAAGAAGTGAGCTTCCCCTGTTGGTCAGCCGTGTCCGGCATCCGGGGTGCGCACGTGCTCGCGCTGGACGCCGATTCCCATGATGTAGGCCGGAATGCGCCGCAGGACGGGTAGCCAATCCACGACCTTGATCGCCGCCGGGGGGGTCGGACGCTGCGTGCCGGCCAATACGCGGCTGATGATCCTGTCCTGGATAAAAAGCTGAATGCCCTGGATCGCGCGCATCGGGAACACGCGTCGGCGCTGAACGGCCGCAAGCTCTTCGTCGCTCGGCCGGCCCCGGCGCAACGGCTCGTAAAGCAGGTTCGCCGCGGCGACCGCATCCTGAACCGCCAAATTGATTCCGACGCCGCCGATCGGCGACATGGCGTGCGCCGCATCGCCGATGCACAGAAGGCCGGGCCGGTGCCACTGCTCCACCCGGTCAACCGCCACGGTGAGCAGCTTGACGTCATCCCAACTCTTGATCTCCTCGACGCGATCGCCCAGCCCCGGCGAAAGCTCGCGGATCTTGGCCCGAAACGCCGGCAGGCCCGCCCGGTGCACCTGTTCGGTCGCACCCTTGGGAATGACAAACGCACATTGCCAATAATCGCCGCGATTGAGCTTGATGAACACGTGCCCGGCTTCGATGCGACCGAGCGTCTCGTTTTGGTCGTCCGGCCGTCGCGAAATTCGCATCCACAACACGTCCATTGGAGCGCCCAGATCCTGCACCTTGAGGCCGGCCTTTTCGCGCACCGTCGA
The DNA here is from genome assembly GCA_051985675.1 of Xanthobacteraceae bacterium. Lineage (GTDB taxonomy): Bacteria > Pseudomonadota > Alphaproteobacteria > Rhizobiales > Xanthobacteraceae > JAFAXD01. The sequence goes on from JBPYFJ010000153.1 coordinate 101,347, forward strand.
ATGCCGCCCGTCCGCGCCGACAACCAGATCAGCACGCACCTCGCGCGCACCCTCCGGGGTATTGACCCGCACCCCGACCGCGCAGCCACCGTCAAATATCACGTCGGTGACGTCGGCGCGCATCATCAGGCCAAAGCTCTTGAAGCGCGCGCCCTGCGCCGCCAGAAAGTTGAGGAAATCCCATTGCGGCATGAGGGCGATGAACTTGCACACGGTCGGCAGATGGCGAAAATCCGCAACAGTCACGCTGGCCTCGCCGATCTGCGCGGAAGCTTCCTCGAGCCGCTGATGCGGCAACTTCAGAAATTCATCCAGCAACCCGAGCTCGTGCATGAATTGCAGCGTTGAGGGATGGATCGTGTCGCCGCGGAAATCACGCAGGAAGTCCGCGTGCTTTTCCAGCACCACCACGGCGATACCGGCGCGTGCCAACAGAAAGCCAAGCATCATCCCGGCAGGCCCGCCGCCGACAATGCAACATCGCGTGGTCAGATTTTGAGCCATTCGAATCGACCGCTTGTTTGAGATGCCACGGCATTGCGCCGCGGCGGGACTGTAACGTACAAAGCCGCGCGTGTGGAACCGCCGACTAGTGTCCCGATTCCGAAGTTCGCTTTATCTTGTCGCAGCCTCTGTAGCGAACTTCGGAATCAAAGGGACACTAGCAAATATATGATTCTAGTGTGGCTTTTGGATTTGAAGTTCCTATGACAAACGTGCCGCACGAATGATAGGAACTTCAAATCCGCCACACTAGGAGGAAGTTCGCAGCCATGCGCGGCTTGGGTTGCAGGTCGTTTGCGAGTGTCGCGCTCGCCGCGTCGATCTGCGGCACCGCGCCGGCGCAAGACAGTGTGGTCACGCTGACGGAGAGTCAGAATGGCACTAGCGCGCAGATTTCCAAGAACCAAAAGCTGTACATCCGGCTTCCCCTGCAAGGAGGAACCGGCTTTTCCTGGCAACTGACGCGCGCGCCGAGCGCACCGGTGCGCCTGCTGAGTTCCAATACGCAACCGGCTGGCCCCGGCAATCTGCCGGGTGGGCCGGCGACCGAGCTCTTTGTATTTGAACCAACGGGCCCCGGCGCAGGCGCGATCGAATTCGGCTACCGGCGGCCGTGGGAAAAAGACGTTGAGCCCGCGCGCACGTTTGCGGTGCACGTTGTGGTGCGCGAGTAATTGCCTACGCGACGCCGAGTTTCTTCTGCAGGCTGGTCGACGAGGTCGTGTATTGGAACACCAGCCGCTTCTCCGGGTACACGTAGTGATAGGCCTTTTGCGCCATCAGCGCTGCCTCATGGAAACCCGATAGAATGAGCTTGAGCTTGCCCGGGTAGGTGTTGATGTCGCCGATGGCGAATATGCCGGGCACATTGGTCTCGAACGCCGCGGTGTCGACGGGGATCAATTCGCCCTCGAGTTTGACGCCCCAATCGGCGACCGGACCCAGCTTCATGGTCAGACCAAAGAATGGGAGGACGGCGTCGCACTCAATCCGATAGGGATCGCCCTTGTCAGGTTTGACGTGCACGGCCGCCACGTTTGCGCCTTCGCCCTCGAGCTTCGCCATCTGCCCGAGCTTCAAGTCCATCTTTCCCTCGGCGACCAGCGCCCGCATCTTGTTGACGCTGTCGGGCGCGGCGCGAAACTCATTGCGCCGATGCAGCAGGGTCACGTGCTTGGCGATCGGCTGCAGGTTCAGCGTCCAGTCGAGCGCGCTGTCGCCGCCGCCGACGATCAGCAGCCGCTGGTCGCGGAACGCGTCCATTTTGCGCACCGCATAGAAGACCGAGGTGCCCTCGTAGGCCTCGATGCCGTGCACGCCGGGCGGTCGCTTGGGTTGAAACGACCCGCCGCCGGCCGCGATCACGATCACCTTGGCTTCGAACTCTTTGCCCTGGTCGGTCCGAACGCGAAACAGCGGATCGCCGATTTTCTCGATGGTCTCGATCATCTCGCCGAGATGGAACGTCGGGCCGAACGGCTTGAGCTGCGCCATCAGCGCGTCGGTCAGGCCGGCGCCGGTAATGTAGGGCACAGCCGGGATGTCGTAGATCGGTTTTTCCGGATAGAGCTCGGCGCATTGGCCGCCGACCTTGTCGAGAATATCGACGAGATGGGTCTTCATATCGAGCAGGCCCAGTTCAAAAACGGCGAACAGCCCGCATGGGCCGGCCCCGATGATGAGCACATCAGTTTTGATTGGTTCAGCCATACTCAGTCTATCCGAATCCCTTTGTTGCCGGCCGCACGGGGCCGGATTTTGGCAATGTTCCGGCAGGGTCTAGCGGCGCGCGCACATGATCGCAATCGTCAATATCAACTGCCTGCTGCAATGATCGTCCCTGGCGCGCGCGGATGAGAGAACAAAATACCTAATCCATGGACAAAGAGTCGCGGCTCGGTTGATCGAGCTCGCTCCTAGTGCCCCGTTTCCGGAGTTCGTGATACATCGCGGCACCTTCTGCCACGAACTTCGGAAACAAAAGGGCACTAGCAAGTATTTGATTCTAGTGCCGCTTATCGATTTGAAGTTCCTGAACGAGCTTGCGGCAGGTGATGCAGGAACTTCAAATCGGCGGCACTAGGCCTGTCGCTCGGGCGTGCGCACGACGAGGCCATCGATGTCCGGCGTCACCTTGATCTGGCAGGAGAGCCGCGAGTTCGGTCGTACGTCGTAACCGAAGTCGAGCATGTCCTGTTCCATCGCGGACGCTTCACCTGTCTTCGCTTGCCAAGCTTCGTCGACGTACACATGGCAGGTCGCGCAAGCACACGCGCCGCCGCATTCAGCTTCGATACCGGGAATCCCGTTGCGGATAGCGGTTTCCATGACGGTTGCGCCGATTTCGGCGTCGACCGTGCGGGCGGTGCCGGATGCGTCGATGTATGTGATCTTGGGCATAGGAACGAAAGCGCGGGACCAGTCGATTTCAGTTTCGGTGGAAACTGGAATCGCCCAGTTTCTGGAATTGCAGCGATTGTCGGACACGAGACGCGATGCGTGACCGCGGGGGTGCGCGTCCCGGCCGTTCCTATATCGGCTTGCGACCCGCGATGCCAGTGCGCGATGTGCGGTCCAGGCCGGCATGGTGGAGCACGCGGTGCCCCGCCGGCGTCAACCGGCAGACCAGCCAGTCGGGCTTCATGGGATTGGCGACCCACGGTTCGGCCCATCCGTGCGCGATGCAGGCTTCGACGGTTTTCCGGGGAATTTCGCGCCCATCGCGGTCGAACAGAGGCAGCTTGCCGCCGGGCTCCTCGAGGCCCCGTGCCAGGTAGCGAACCTGCGCCTCACTGGGCCGGATGGCCGGCGTTGGTTCGCCTGCTTCCTCCGCAATTTCGCCCATATCATTGTACCGAATTGATTATCCGCCGTTAACGATGATTAAAAAGTCGTTACCGAAACGGTTTTTTTCGGCCTTACTGCCGGATAGGATAGCGCAGCAAGGTGGGGAAGTCCTGCGGGGACAGGTTTTTTTCTTCCGGGACGTGGCCCGCACTCCCATCCGCCTGTCTGCGGCCGATGGGGCCGTCGAGCACGTGAAAGCGTAAGGAAGGGGCTGGACAATGGCGAACAATCCGCAAACGTCCAAGGATCGGGACCAGGATGTGCTGTCCGCGATCGAAGAGGCACTCAATCTCCGCGATTTCGACGCCGCGCCTGCAAAGCGCGCGGCACCCGCGGACGCAGCACCGCTCCCACCCCCGATCGCGTCGGTGATGGTGACGGCCCCAACCGCTCCTTCCGGCTCCAGCAGCGCCGGCGCCCAGCGTGCCCCGCGCTTGCCGCGCATCGACGATCCGATCCTCGAGCCGGCCGCCGCCGCGGACGAGCGCGTCCGCCGGGCTGCCAATGACGACCGCGAGAGCATCGGCCAGCTGCTCCGTGCGCTGCAGCGGCGGCCGTCCTCGCGCCCCTACATCTATGCGTGGGTGTTCACCGTTGTCTGGCTCGCGATCACCTGTGGGCTGGTGTTCGGAAGCTTCGGTTCCACGATCGCCGGTTTGCTCGGCCAGGGGGCGACCATGTCGGTCCCGCTGGGGCTCGGTCTCCTCGCCGGCTTCCTGGGGCCGGTCGCGTTCGTTTTCGTGCTCGCCAACATGCTGAGCCGCTCGCAGGAGCTTCGCCTCGTTGGTCAGTCGATGGCCGAGATTGCAATCCGGCTGGCCGAACCTGAATCGATCGCCAGCGAATCGATCGTGAACGTCGGCCACGCGGTCCGTCGCGAGATCGCCGCCATGGGCGACGGCGTCGAGCGCGCGCTGGCACGTGCCGCCGAGCTCGAGGGCCTGGTCAATAACGAGGTTGCCACGCTCGAGCGCGCCTACACCGAAAACGAGGTGCGCATCCGCGGGCTCCTGGATTCGATCGCATCGCAACGCGACACCCTGGTCAACCATGCGGCGCAGGTACGCGACGCAATCAGTTCGGTGCACGTCGATCTCTCGAGCGAGATCGGCGCGATCAGCGCGATGATGTCGAAGCAGGTCAACGAGGCCGCCGCGCAGGTGACCGAAGCGCTGACCGATAAGGGTCAGGAAATCACGAGCGGCCTGAAGACCACCGCCGACGGCATGATCAGCATGCTGGCCGAACGCGGGCGCGACCTGCTCGAACGGCTCGAACTGGCGAGCGACAACACCTCGCGCTCGATCCAGGACGCCGCCGAGCGCATGACCACGAACCTGAGCTTCAAGGATCACCATATCGAGGAAGAGTTCATCGGCATTGCCGATAACATCCAGAGCGTGATGCGGGATCGGCTCGACCGGGTGGCCGACGAGTTTTCACAGAAATCGATCTCGGTGCTCGACACCATGGATCAGCATTCGCGCACGATCACCGACGCGCTGCTGGAAACCTCGAGCAACCTGACCGAAAGCATCGCCAGCCGGGTGGACGAGGTCAACAACACGCTCAAAGCGACCGGCGATTCCCTTGTTCTGGACCTGAGCCTGCGCGGCAGCGACATCGTCACCAAACTCGAGCAGACGGGCTCGACCATTGCGGGCACCCTGACCTCGAGCGGCGCGCGGGTATCGGACGTGTTCGAGCAGCATGCCAGCGGCCTGGCGGACGCGATCGGCAACCGCAGCGATACGATGCGCGACCTGCTCACCGAACGCCTGCAAGCGTTCGAGGCGATCTTCACCCGCAACGGCGGCGAACTCGCGGACCGCATCGCGCATGACTCCGAAACGCTCGGCGACCTCATCATGCGCAATCTCACTGAGTTCGACCGTACGCTGAAGACGTACGGCGGCGAGCTGGTCGAGCGCCTGGGCCAACGTACTCAGGATATGAGTGAAAGCCTGAAGACCTACGTCGACGGGTTCGACAGCCGGGTCGGCGCCGCAACCTCCGACGTCAGCGCGGTGCTCGATCAGCGCCTGGCCGGGTTGCAGACCGTGATCGATCAGCGCACCCAAGAGCTGCGGGATCACGTTGACGGATTCGACAACCGCATCGCCGATTCAACCTCGCGAATGACGTCCGTGGTCGATCAGCGGCTCGGCTCGTTCGAGACGGCGATCGACCAGCGCACGCAGGAGCTTCAGGAAGGGCTCAGTCGCCGGATCTCGGCGGTTGTGGAGAGCGCCACGGCCGGCGGCAACAACATCATCAACTCGGTCGAAGAACGCCTGTCCACCGTGTCAGGCATCATCGACGCGCGCGCCGGCGCGCTCGTGGGCGCACTCAGCGACAAGGTTCGCGAAATCGATCAGACGCTCGGCGCGCGTGCCAGCCGGCTGGTCGACGTGCTCGGCGAGAAGGCCGACGAACTGAGCAACAAAGCCGAGGAGATCGACAAGGCGCTCGGCGTCCGTGCCAACGACATCGCCAGCAATTTCGATACCCGCATAAACCGCTTCGAGACGCTGCTCGTTGGCCGCGCGGAAGCCGTCACGCGCGATATCGAAACGCGCGGCAAGGCCACCGCCGACCGGCTGACGCAGAGCATTGCCAAGCTGGAGGAGATCGCGGGTTCGGCCCTGGAAACGCTTACCTCGGGCGCAACGCAGGCCCATCAATCGCTGACAACGCTGGCCTCGGGCGTCACCGACACGGTCCGCCAGAGCACCTCCGACGTCGAGCGCACGCTGACGGCGGCATCCGCGCAGGCGGAGCGCATGGTCACGATGCTCTCCAGCGAGGTGTCGCAGGCGATCACGCAAAACGCCTCCGAAGCCCGCGAGACACTCACCGACCTGGCAACCACGATGAGCCTTGCGGTGCGGGACAGCAGCGCGGAGGCCGAACGCGTGGTTGCCGCGCTGTCGTCACAGGTCGCCACCGCGGTCAGCCAGAGCAGCACCGAGGCCGAACGCGTCATTGCGACGCTGTCGTCGGAAGTGGCCAACGCCATCGGTCAGAGCGCGTCGCATGCGGAGCGCCAGCTGACCGCGGCGTCCTCCGAGATCATTCGCGCGATCGAAGACGGTGCCGCCGGCGCCGACCGTACCATGTCGTCGGTATCGGCCGGGTTCAGCAAGGCGATCGAACTCAGCACCTCCGAAGCGGAACGCTCGCTTGTGCTGGTTTCCTCGGGCGTGGCTGAGGCGCTCAAGCAGAACGCAGCCGAGGCCGAACGTACGCTGAGCTTCGCCTCGACCGGCCTCGCCAAGACAATCGGCGACAGCGCCTCCGAAGCGGAACGCACGCTCGGGATGGCGTCGAACGGCCTCGCCCGCACGATCGAGCACTCGACGTCCGCGGCCGAGCGCGCGCTCACGCTGGCGTCATCCGGGGTCGCCGAAGCCCTCAAGCAGAACGCCGACGACGTCGAGCGCACGTTGACGGGTGTCAGCTCGCAGATCGCACGCAACTTCGAGGGCAAGGCCGAGGAGATTGTCGCTGCGGTCAGCACCGGGTCTGCCAACCTCACCCGCGTCCTGGACGAGCGCGGCGGTGGCCTGGTCGCCGCCATCGGGGTCAAGACCACGGAGCTGGCAAACGAGCTGTCGCGCATCGCCGATGAGGCATCGCGAACGATTCAGTCCAACAACACCGCGCTGACCGACATTCTGACCTCGCGCGGCGAGGAGATCGTCGCGCAAATCACCGATACCAGCGAGCGCTCTGCCCAGGCCATCAGCCATCGGCTGCAAACCCTGCAGGATGCCGCCAACGAGGCGATCGAGCAATCGAAGCGAACCGCGTCCGCCGCCGTTTCCGAAATGATGGAAACGCACGGCATGCTGCGCTCGGACACCACCGCGCTGTTCGAGCGCCTGCGCGAGGCCAACGGGCTGCTGCAGGACGTGGTCGGCGGGGCGCAGAGCAACCTGAATTCGATCGAGCAGATTCTGTCGGTGCGGGTGGCGGACTTCGTCTCCACCATGACTAATCTGCTGGAACGGACCGGCGCCACGACCACCAGCATGGACGAGCATATCGGCTCGTTCTACGACGTGACCCAGCAGGTGCTCGGCAACCTGGGCGATCTCGCTCAGCAGTTCGACGCCCACGGCCGCGCGCTCTCGGGCGCGGTGACCGAGCTGGAATCCTCCAACCGGCGAGCCGCGACCACCGTCTCCGAGCAACGCTCCACGCTCGACTCGCTGGTCACCGCGCTCGACGGCCGCACCAATGATCTCGATGAGCGGCTCAAACGGTTTGCGACCCTGCTCGACGAGTCGTTCGTGGCCGCCGAGGGACGCGCACGCGACATCGCACGCACCATCGCCGAAGGCATGAACAACGGGACGCGGGCGATCACCGAACAATATGAACAGGTCCGCGCCGCAACCGATCAAGAGCGGCAGCGCACGATGGACTCGTTGCATGGCGTCTATCAGCAGGCGATCGGCGACTCGGAGGTGATGTTCCAGAGCGCGACCGAACGCTTCACCGAAATCGTGCAAAGTATGCGGCAAATGGCTGCCGAGATGCAGCGCGAGCTCGACAACACCCGCCAGGAGCTGCGTCGCGGCATCTTGGAGCTGCCGCAGGAAACTGCGGAAACGGCAGCGCAGATGCGCCGGGTGATCGTCGATCAGATCGAGGCGCTGGCGGAACTCAACCGCATCGTTGCGCGCCACGGCCGCGAATTCGAAGTCGTGGAGCCCGCGCGCGAGCCGATGCGGCGGGCGCACGAGGAGCAGCCCGTGCGCCGGCCTGCGGACGAGCCGACCATGCGGCGCGCTTCCGACGAGCCTCCCGCGCGGCGCGCGCCGGAGGAACCGGTCCGCCGGATCCCGGACGCCCCCGGCGTCGCGCGCCGTGCCGACGCGCCGCCCCCGCCGCGGCCGGTCGCCCGGCCCGAGCAACATACCAGTGCGCCGCCGATCGCGCCGCAGCCTCAGCCGCAACCGCAGCGGCGCGCGGAAACGCCTGCGCCCGGTCCGGCCGCGCAGCCGGCCAGCCAGGGCCAGACCAATTGGCTGTCCGACCTGCTGAACCGGGCGTCCCAACCGGAAACCCCGCAGCCGCGCAACAATGACGCCCGGCAAGTACGCCAGGAGGAACGGCCGACGCGGCACACGATCGAGTCGCTAGATTCGCTCTCGGTCGATATCGCCCGCATGATCGACCACGACGCCGCCGCCGAATTGTGGGATCGTTACAATCGTGGCGAACGCAACGTCTTCACCCGGCGTCTTTACACCTTGCAGGGGCAGAAGGCGTTTGACGAGATCCGGCGGCGCTATCGCGCAGACCGTGAATTCAAGCAGACGGTCGATCGCTACATCGCCGAGTTTGAACGGCTGCTTGAGGAGGTCGCGCGCGACGATCGCGGCCAGGTCGTGGTGCGCACCTATCTGACATCGGAGACCGGGAAGGTCTACACCATGCTGGCGCACGCCGCTGGCCGCATCGAATAAGCGCTCGGCGACACCGACAGTCTACGCCAAACGCACGCGCCGGTTCTCAGGTCTGAGGGCCGGCGCGTTGATTTAAGGCGTCGTTGTTCGCGACGACGTCGTGGCCGTCACCGCACCACGGCACGCTGTTGCTGCGGTTGCTGCCGAACGACCGGCGACACCTGTTGCGGCGGCGCGCCCCCAAACAGCAGGCGGGACGGATTCTGGTCGATGTTGCGAAACACGATCTCGGCGGTCGAGACCGCGCGCCGCGCATCCGAGATCAGCGCCTCGAGGTTCTTCAACCCCGCGCCGGTGAAATGCGTCAATCCCGGCGCCATTTCGTCGATCCGCTTGTCGAGGTTGTCGGCCGCCATGCGAATCGACTTCACCGCCTCCACCAACTCACCCGGCTTTTCGGCGGACCCGGTCATGCCTTCAAGGCCGGACATGATGCGATCGAATCGATCGGCATTGTTCTTGAGCGAGACCGTAAACGCCTCGATGTTGCCGAGCGAGCGGTGCAACGCGGAATCATCACTCACCAGCCGGTCGAGTTTGCTGATGAGCTCACGCGCCGCCCCCGACAGATCCTGGGTGGCGCTCGGGTCCGCAATCATCATCGGAACGCCGTCGGCGCCCTCCGCCAGCGGCCCCGCCAGCGGGTCGCCGCCCTTGAGCGAGACCGACGCGACGCCGGTCAAACCCGTGAACTCGAGCCGAACGTAGGTGTCCTTGCGGATCGGGACGTTGGAGTCGACCGAAATGGTCGCGATCACCCGTTTCGGATCGCCCTTGTCGAGCTGCAAATTGGCGACCTCGCCGATCCGCACGCCATTGAATTCGACCGTCGAGCCTTTCTGCAGGCCGCCGACCGATCCCGTGAACACCACGTGGTAGGTCGCCCGCGTAGCGGTCACCGTGCTGGAGCGGAACCAGTGCACGAACCCGAATACACCCGCGAGCACAAGCAGGGTGAAAAATCCGATCAGGACGTAGTTGGCTTTTGTTTCCATGAACCCGGCCCTCACTCACGCATGCGCTTGGGCCGCGCCGATCGCGCGGGCGCGCTTGCCGCGGAAGTATTCCTTCACCCATGGATGCTCGCATTCCAGCATGGTGGCCATCGTCCCGGTCACGATCACCTTGCCTCCCGACAGCACCGCAATGCGATCGCAAATCTCGTTCAAGCTGTCGAGGTCGTGCGTCACCATGTACACGGTCAAACCCAAAGTCTGTTGCAGGGTGCGGATCAGCTCGTCGAAATCTCCGGCGCCGATCGGATCGAGCCCCGACGTCGGCTCGTCGAGAAACACGACTTCGGGATCGAGCGCCAGCGCACGGGCCAGCGCCACGCGCTTGATCATGCCGCCGGACAGCTCTGCCGGGAACTTGTCGCGCACGTCGGGCTTGAGCCCAACCATCTCAAGCTTGGTGATCGCGATCTCGTCCATCAGCCGGTCGGAGAGCTTGAGATATTCGCGCATGGGAAACTGAACGTTTTGGATGCACGTCAACGAAGAAAACAGCGCGCCTTGCTGGAATAGCACGCCCCAGCGGCGCTCGATCGCGCGGCGCTGTTCTTCGCTTGCCTTGCCAAGGTCGACGCCGAGGACCTCGATCGTCCCCCCGCGTTTGGGGAGCAGCCCCAGGATGGTGCGCATCAGCACGGTCTTGCCGGTGCCGGAGGCTCCGACGAAGCCAAGCACTTCGCCGCGCACCACGTCGAGCGACACGTGGTCGAGCACGGCCTGATTGTTGAGCACGACGACCACGTCGCGCACGCTGATCACCGGATCATTGCTGTTGATTGGCGCGAGCATTCGCTACTTCCCGATCGCCGCAAAGAAAATTGCGAACACGCCGTCGAGAACGATCACCAGAAAGATCGACTTGACCACCGAAGCGGTCGTCTGCAGGCCGAGTGATTCCGCACTACCTTTGACCTGCAGGCCTTCAACGCTCGCGACGATGCCGATCACCAGCGCCATGAATGGCGCCTTGCTCATTCCGACTTCGAAATGGTTGATCGAGATGATCTCCTGCAGCCGCGCCATGAATATGTCCGGATTCATGCCGGCGTACAGCCAGCACACCATGCCGCCGCCATAGAGCGCCGCCATCGATCCCAGAAACGTCAGGATCGGCAACGCGATGATCAACGCGACAATACGCGGCAAGATGAGAACATCGATCGGGTCGAGCCCCATCGTCTGCAGCGCGTCGACTTCCTCGCGCATTTTCATCGAGCCGAGCTCGGCCGTGTAGGACGATCCGGAGCGCCCCGCGACCATGATCGCCACGATCAGCACGCCGATCTCGCGCATCACCAGGATGCCAAGCATGTCGACCACGTAGACTTCAGCACCGAATCGGCGGAAGTGGAAAATGCCCTGCTGCGCGATGATCGCCCCTATCAACACCGTGATCAGCAATATGATCGGAACCGCGCGCCAGCACACGCGGTCGAGCTGATGCACCATGGAGGTCAGGCGGAAGCTCGTGGGGCGGACCAGCACCCGCAGGATCGCGAGCACAAGCGCGCCGAACATCTCGACGTTGAGCAGGACGTCGCGCGTCATCAGGCCGAAGGCCCGCCACAGCAGTGCAAAGAGGGAGGCCAGCACGTCCTCGTGCGCGGCCTCCGGCGCGGCCCGGTTCGACTGGTGGGCCTCGTTGATCAACCCGCGAAAGCGGTCGGGCATGCCGACGACCGTGATCCGGCGATCAGTCTCGGCGAAGCCGCGCAACAGGCGCTCCAGCAACCAGGCGCCGAAAGTGTCGATATTTTCGACCCCCGCCATATCGAGATCGACACGATTGACCGAGTTGCCCTGCGCGACGGCACTGTCGACCTGCCGTTCCAGGTCGCTGGCGTGCTGCGCCGTCCACGAGCCGACCGCCGCGAGGCGCAGGTAGTCACCCTGGGCCAGGCTCCGAAGCAACGGTTCGCCGGTCAAAGCCACGCTCATGGAGGTGTTGCCCCGCCCGTGCGATCCTCTGGCGGACGCATCATGGGCGCCCTTGAGGATCGCCATCCCATACCGCCATACTGACCATAAGTGCCGGGCATGTCGAGCTTTTCAGATGAGCTTAAAATCGTGAATGGGCCGCCTTTTATCACGCTTAGCGCGGCAATCGAGACGTGGCCGATCGCCGGTACGTTCACGATCAGCCGCGGCTCGAAGCGGGCCGCCGAGGTGGTCGTGGTCGAGATGTCCGACGGCCGGTATCGCGGCCGGGGCGAATGTGTCCCCTACCCGCGGTATGGAGAGACCGCCGCCGGGGTTGTCGCGGCTATCGAAGCCGTCCGCGAGCCAATGTCCCGCGGGCTTGACCGCGCAGCCTTGCAGCGGCTTATGCCCGCCGGCGCCGCCCGCAACGGCCTCGATTGCGCGCTGTGGGATCTTGCGGCCAAACGTAGCAGCCAGCCGGCGTACGCGTTGGGCGGGCTGCCGCCGCTGCGGCCGCTCCAGACCGTCTATACGATCTCGCTCGGCGCTCCGGACGACATGGCGCAGGCCGCCCGCCAGGCGGCGAGATTGCTTCTGAAGATCAAGCTGGGGGGTGCCGGAGACCCCGACCGCATCCGTGCAATCCGGCGGGCTGTGCCCGACGCTGAACTCATTGTGGATGCGAACGAGGGCTGGTCGCGGCAGAATCTGGTAGAAAATCTCGCGGCTTGCGCGGATGCGGGCGTGACCCTGATCGAGCAGCCGCTGCCGGCCGCGGATGACGCGGCGCTCGCAGAGATTGTGCATCCGATCCCCGTGTGCGCTGACGAGAGCGTACATGACCGGGCTACCTTGACCCGGCTCAAAGGCAAATACGAGGCAGTCAACATCAAGCTCGACAAGGCCGGGGGGCTGACCGAGGCCCTGGCGCTGGCCGACGAAGCCAGCCGGCTAGGGTTTACCATCATGGTGGGCAGCATGGTCTCGACCTCGCTGGCGATTGCGCCGGCGACGCTGGTCGCGCAACGCGCCCGCGTGGTCGATCTCGACGGCCCGCTCCTGCTCGCCGCGGACCGGCCGGAAGGGCTGCGCTACGAGGGCAGCACGCTTTATCCGCCGAACGCGGCCTTGTGGGGGTGAACCTCGCTACAAACCTCCTCGGCTGCGGCCGATCCAGTGGGCCGCACACGCGACCGCGAAACCAATGGCGGCCATGAGGGCCATCACCGCATAGGCGAGATCGCCATAGGCGTGAAACAGGCTGCCGGAGAACGCCATCGCAAAGCTGAACACAAGGCCCTGCGCGGCCGCCAAGTCACCTTGCGCCGTCGCCCCGAGTCCGATTGGAACCACCCGGGCCAGGTACTGCATCGCGCCAAGATGGGTCGACGTGAACGACAACGCATGCAGGCACTGCAGCGCCGGCAGCAGAAGCAGCGGGGGGTCGCACGCCATGATACTCCAGCGCAACGTCGCACCGCCGGCGCCGATCACCACGAACGCCAGCGGGCTGATGAATTTGCTTAAGAAACCGGACGCCGCAAACAGCAGAATTTCGGCAATCACGCCCAGCGCCCACAACGAGCCAATAACCGTGTCGCTGAGCCCCTTGGCGGTCCAGTCGATGGTCGAAAATCCGTAGTAGACCGCGTGGCTCGCCTGCACGAGGCTGCACGCGATCAACACCGCCACGAACACCGGCGATCGCCAGAGAACCATGGCGGAGGGCGCCGGATCGCTTTTGACCCGCTCGTGTGGCCGCAGCGGCATCAGCATGACGGCGCAGATCGTGCCCAGCACGAATGCCGCGACGATCAGCCAGATGATATTGGCGCGGGCGATCATGCCGATCACTATGCCGCCGCCGATGTTGGCGGCGATGTAGGCGGCCGACGACCACAGCCGCACCGGCCCATAGGCGCGCCGGCGCTCCGCCAGGCCGCGCAGCGCGTAGGCGTCGGTGAGCGGAAATCCGGGTGTGAAGAACAGCGCCGCCAGCACCATGGAACTGAGGATGCCGGTGAAGCCCGCGCTGACACCGATCAGCGAATTGCCGAGCGCGCTGCCGATGGAACTGATCAGGATCGCGGCGCGCAACGCGTTGAAGCGATCCGCGAGCCGCGTCACGAGCGGCACGCACACGATGCGCACCACCATCGGGGTGGCCAGCACGATGCCGATCGCCGACGGATCAAGCCCCTTGTACTCGAGCCACAAGGGAAAGAACGGCATGCCAAACCCGGTCGCGATGCCCAAGGTGGCGTAGAACGCCGCCAGGCGCGGCGCGAATGCGTCGTTTTCGAGCATCGGGGACCGGGAATCAGAAGCGACAAACCTGGAGGCAAGGCTCAGCGGCCGGACAGCGACCTGATCACTGATACCTATTACGCCACCAGTCGGGAAAACAATTCCGGATCAATATTGCCGCCGGACAGGACCACGGCCACGACCTTGTGACGCACGTCGATCTTTCCAGCGAGCAGGGCCGCGAGCGCGACCGCGCCGCCGGGCTCGACGACGAGCTTGAGCTCGTGAAATGCGAAGGCGACTGCGCGGCCGGCTTCTTCGTCGGTGGCCGTCACACCTTCGCCGATCAGCGAGCGATTGATCGCGAAGGTCAGTTCGCCCGGGGATTGGGCCATCAGCGCGTCGCAGATCGAGCCGCTGATCTTCTCGTTGTGCTCGCGCTTGCCGGTTTTGAACGACCGCAAATGATCGTCAAAGCCCGCCGGTTCGGCGGTCAGCAGCCGGGCATCCGGAACGCGCGCCTTAACGGCGAGCGCAATGCCGGCGGCGAGCCCACCGCCCGACGCATTGATGATCACCACCTCCGGGACAAGCCCGAGTGCCGCCAAATCCTCCACGATCTCGCGCCCGGCGGTACCCTGCCCGGCGATGATGAGCGGATCGTCGTATGGCGGCACCAGCACGGCGGCGCGTTCATCGGCAAGGCCGCGCGCGATCGCCGCGCGATCTTCGCGTCCGCGATTGTAAAGGACGATCTCGGCGCCGAGCGCGGCGGTCCGCTCGCGCTTGGCGCGCGGGGCATCGGCCGGCATCACGATGACGGCCGGCATGCCGAGCAGCTTTGCTGCAGCGGCCACACCCTGAGCGTGATTGCCGGAGGAAAATGCCACGACCCCGCCCGCGCGCTGTTCGCGCGCCAGCGCGGAGAGCTTGTTGTAGGCGCCGCGGAACTTGAACGATCCCGTGCGCTGCAGGGTCTCGGCCTTGAGGAAGATCCGGCCGCCGGTGAGCGCATCAAGCGTCGGCGATGAAATCAGCGGGGTATGCAGGGCAACGCCGTCGAGTCGCGCCGCGGCCGTATCGACATCGGCGGACGTTGGCAGGGTGGTCGTGGGCTTGGGCGCTGCCATGGCGCGCAGACTACAGCGCAACAGCGGAGAAGGCCACCGCCCTAGCAAATAGTGACGGCGACCGCGGCGCGGGTTGCGAACTGAGCTATGCGGCTTGCCTGCGCGCGGTGACGCGCCGGAACCGCACCAGAGTATAAGCGCCAAGCGGTCCGATGCGCCGGCGTTCGATTAACTCGACGCCGCCGTGCGCCAGCGCCCAGGCGAGGAGCCGCGCAAACGGGAACTCCGGCCGCAGCCCAAGGGCCCGCGTCGGCTTGGCGGCCCAGCGCTCGATGGCCGCCAGCATGCCGCGCTCCGAGTAGAGATGATTGACCAGGATGATTTCGCCGCCGGGGCGCAGCACACGCGCGCATTCCGAGAGCACGCGCTCCGGATCGGCGACCAGCGTGATCACGAACTGCGCGACCACGCAGTCAAAGGACGCATCCTCGAATGTGAGCTCGTGCGCATCCATGACCAACACGTCCTTGACGTGCGGATAGCGACCGCTCGCCATCCGCCGCCGCGCCTTGGCCACCATTGGTTCGGAAAAATCGATTCCGACAACTTCGGTCGAATCGTTGTAGTCGCCGAACGACAACCCGGTGCCGACGCCCACTTCCAGAATGCGTCCGCCAACCCGCATCGCCGCGCCGGTGGCGCCGCGCCGTCCCGGCTCGAAGATCGGCCCGCACACCTTGTCGTAGACCGGAGCCCAGCGCGCATAGGCGGTTTCGACCTCCCGGCGATCAAGGTCGGATGTTCGTGATTCTAACATGGCGGGACTCCCGGTTCGGCGGGCTGGAATGACTGTCGGATACGTTGACTCACGCGGCTTGCGCGCCGACCGCCGGCTCGGCTTCGACCGGCTCTAGCAGCGGCCTCGTGTGCGTCCAGGTTATGATTTCAAATCGACCATCGGGATGCTCTGCGATCGCCGTGCAGCTTTCAACCCAATCCCCGCAATTGATATATCGGATACCGAATTCGTCGTGAATAGCGGCGTGGTGGATATGACCGCAGACCACTCCGTCGGCCGAATGGCGCTGCGCCTCCGACACCAGAGTCTTCTCGTACTCGCCGATGTAGCTGACCGCGTTCTTGACCTTCAGCTTGGCCCATTGCGACAACGACCAGTAGCCGAAGCCGAGTTTACGGCGCACCGCGTTGAACACGCGGTTCACCACGATGGCGAAGTCGTAGGCCTTGTCGCCGAGCAGCGCGAGCCAGCGCGCTTGCGTCACGACGAGATCAAACAAATCGCCGTGGATAACGAGATAGCGCCGGCCGTCCAATCCGACATGAATGGTGTTCTCAACCACTTCGATACCGCCAAAGTGGGTGCCATAGTAGTCGCGCATGAACTCGTCGTGATTGCCGGGCGCGTAGATGATGCGCGCGCCCTTGCGCGCCTTGCGCAGCAGTTTCTGCACGATGTCGTTGTGGGTTTGCGGCCAGTACCAGCTGGAACGAAGCGCCCATCCGTCGACGATGTCGCCGACCAGATAGATCGTGTCGGCGTCATGCCAGCGCAAAAAGTCGAGCAGCCGGTCAGCCTGGCATCCGCGCGCACCGAGGTGCACGTCAGAGATGAAAAGGGCGCGGAAGTGCCGAGGATCTGCCGTCACGATGGCCGGTCTTGTTGTCGCATGATAATAGTGCTATGCCCGACTCGGATAACACTTATATGACAAAAGTGGGCGGGCGGTCAGCAGCAAATTCGTACGCGGGCGTGCTGACAATGCGCCGGTCACAAATGTGTCATTGCCCCGCACTAGCGTCGCGACCATGGCACCGGTGATTTGGACCGCAGCGATTATCCTCTGCATCACCGTTGGTTCTCATCTCGCCACCATCGCGGTTGCAATCAATCGTTGTAGGGCGCGTACGCACGTCGAGCCGCCGCCGCCCGACGCGCCGTCGATCAGTGTCGTGCGCCCGGTATGCGGCCTCGACAATTTTGTCGAGTCGACTTTGCGTTCAGGTTTTGAACTTCATTACCCAGATTATGAACTCCTGTTCTGTGTCGCCAACACCCGCGACCCGGTGGTGCCGACCGTCCAGCGTCTCATCGACGAACATCCGCACGTGCGCGCCCGCCTATTGATCGGCGACGAGCGCATCAGCGCCAACCCCAAGCTTAACAATTGTGCCAAGGGCTGGGACGCCGCCGCGCACGAGTGGATCGTGCTCGCCGACAGCAATGTGCTGTTGCCGCCCGACTACCTGACGCGCTTGTGGAAGGGCTGGCGAGAAGACACCGGGCTGGTCTGCTCGCCGCCCTCGGGAACAGCCCCGGAAGGATTCTGGGCCAACGTCGAATGCGCGATGCTCAACGCCTATGAGGCGCGCTGGCAATACGTCGCCGACAGCCTCGGCGTCGGTTTCGCGCAGGGCAAGACGATGTTCTGGCGGCGCTCCGTACTGGAGGACGCCGGCGGCATCCGCCTGCTCGGACTGGAGCCCGCCGAAGACGCCGCGTCGACCAAGGTCGTGCGCGAGGCCGGGCTGCGCGTGCGCCTCGTCGATGCGCCGTTCCCACAACCGCTCGGGTATCGCAGCGCGCTCGAGGTTTGGCACCGGCAGGTACGCTGGGCCCAACTGCGAAGGGCATCGTTCCCGCATTTTTATATTCCCGAAATCATCGGCGGCGCGCTGCTTCCATCGATTGCGGCGGCGGCGCTCGTGACCGCGCTCGATCTGTCCTGGATCCCGGCGGTGCTGGCGGTGACCATCGTCTGGTATGGGACCGAGGTGAAGCTCGCACGTGCCGCGGGCTGGCCGCTATCCAGGCTCTATCCGCTGCATGCCCTGGTGCGCGACCTCGCGCTTCCGGCGCTGTGGGTGGCCGGCTGGCTGGGTTCGGATTTTGTCTGGCGCGGCAACGCCATGAGCAGCGTTACCGTCAGCGAATCGCCGCAGGCTTGATCACGCACTCTCAACCTCTGCCGCGGCTTGACCGGCGCGCAATCTCCAAAACACGCGCTTAAACATCTAGTGCCCCTTTTGAACCCGAAGTTCGCATGCCTATGCCGCAAGTCCGATTGCGAACTTCGGGTTCAAAAGGGGCACTAGAATCATGGATTTGCTAGTGTCCTTTCGCTTCCGAAGTTCGCGTCGAGCGTGCTGAACTTCGGAATCGGGACACTAGCCAGCAGGAACGTCTATGGATCTCGGAATTGCCGGCCGCAAGGCGATCGTGTGCGCATCAAGCAAAGGTCTGGGCCGTGCTTGCGCGGAGAAACTGGCGGAAGCCGGCTGTGACGTCGTCATCAACGGTCGCAGCCGCGAAAGCGCGGAGGCGACCGCGGCTGAGATCCGCAAGGCCACCGGAACCAAAGCGGTCTCGGTCGCCGCCGACGTCGCAAGCCCCGAAGGCCAGGCGGCGCTGTTCGCGGCTTGTCCCGAGCCCGATATCCTCGTTACCAACAATCTGGGACCGCCACCGCGCGATTATCACGATGTCAGCCGGCAGCAGATCCTCGACGGCGTCATCGGCAGCATGGTCACCCCGATCGAAATGATCCAGAAGGCAATCGACGCGATGGTGGCGAAGAAATTCGGCCGCATCGTCAATATCACGTCGGGCGGCGTGTTCATGCCACAGCTGAATCTTGAAGTCTCCTGTGGGGCCCGTGCCGGCCTGACCGCGTTCCTGACGACGGTTGCGCGCGCAGTCGCGCAGCATAATGTCACCATCAATTTTCTGCTTCCGGGTGCGTTCGAGACCGACCGGCTGCGCGCGATCTTCGAAACCACCGCCAAGCGCGACGACACCACGGCGCAGGCGGCTCGCGCGCAACGGGTGGCCAGCATCCCGGCCAAGCGGGTGGGCCGGCCCGAGGAATTCGGCGCAGCCTGCGCGTTTCTATGCTCCGCCTACGCCGGTTTCATCACCGGCCACAATCTGCTCATCGACGGCGGAGCCTTTCCGGCCGCTTTCGCCTGACAGGCGCTTGCTCAGCGAGCGCGCGCGCAGCATGATTGTGATCTCTCACCCCAACGCAGGATTTTTGCCATGAAACTGGTTCGTTTCGGCCCGGCCGGCCAAGAGAAGCCTGGCATCATCGATTCCACGGGTGGCATCCGTGATCTCTCCAGCGTCGTGACCGACATCGCGGGCGAAGCGCTGACGCCGGACGGGCTCGCGAAGATCCGCAATCAAAAGATCGATCAATTGCCGAAGGTCACCGGCAATCCAAGGCTCGGAGCCTGCGTCGGACGGGTGCGCCACTACATCGCGATCGGGCTCAACTACGCGGATCACGCCGCCGAGGCAGGCCAGCCGTTACCGAAGGAACCGATCATCTTCAGCAAAGCACCGACCTCGATCTGCGGCCCCAACGACGACACCATCACCCCGAAAGAGTCGACCAAACTCGATTACGAGATTGAGCTCGGGATCGTTATTGGAAGTCGCGCGCGCTATCTGGAGAAGGGCAAGGCGATGGAAGCGGTCGCCGGCTATTTCCTCGCCAATGACGTGTCGGAACGTGATTTCCAGATCGCGCGCTCCGGTGGCCAATGGGACAAAGGCAAGGGGTGTGAGACCTTCGGGCCGATCGGGCCGTGGCTCGTCACCAAGGACGAGATCCCGGATCCGCAGGCGCTCGACATGTGGCTCACGGTCAACGGCGAGACGCGTCAGAAAGGCTCGACCAAGACCATGATCTTCGGCGTCGAACACCTGGTCTGGTACTGCTCGCATTTCTTCATCATGGAGCCCGGCGACATCATCGCCACCGGCACTCCGCCCGGCGTCGCATTGGGCATGAAGCCGCAGCCGAAGTTCCTGAAAGCGGGCGACGTCGTGCGCCTCGGTATTGAGGGACTCGGCGAACAACAGCAGAAAATCGTGCCGTCCAGATAGGACCTTGAGCGGGCGCGGACGCCGCCCTCCGGAAGCGTCGGCGCCCTACCCCTCGCGCGCCTCCAGCACGGCTTTGAGCGACACGCGCGACCACGCGGCGGTGCGCTCGCGAAATGCGTTGTAGGAGTCGTACACCCGGCGCGCGATCGCGCTGCGCTCGGCGAGACCGCCAACGACGCCCGTGGCCTCGTTGCGTGCCGCGGTTACGAGTGCCGCGGGGAAAGTTTTGAGCTTGACGTTGTCGCGTGTCGTCAACACCGCCAGGGCTTCGGCGTTGAGCCGATCCATCTCGGAGAGCGCGTAGGCGGCTTCCGCCGCGCAGGCATGTGCAATGATCGCCTTGGTTTCCGCGTCCGCCGCGTCCCAGACTTTGCGCGACACAATACATTCGCCGGTCCCATTCGGTTTGTTGAAGCCGGGACCGTAGTAGAGCGTCGCAACCCGATAGAGACCCAACGCAATGTCGGTCCCAGGACCGACGAACTCCGCGGCATCGAGCACGCCGGACTGCAGGCTGGTCAGGATCTCGCTGACCGGCGTTGTCTGCGGGGTCGCGCCCAAACGACGGAAGACCTCACCGCCCAGCCCGAGCGAGCGGATCTTCAGACCCTTGAGATCCTCCGGTCCGTTCATGTCGCGGCGAAACCAGCCGCCCATGCAAACGCCGGTGTTGCCGGCCATGAATGGTTTGACCCCGAACGGCGCGTAGAGTTCATCCCACAGCGCCTGCCCGCCGCCCGCATCGACCCAGGCCACGTGCTCGAGAGGCGTCAGCCCGAACGGCACGGTCGTGTAGAACGCCGCCGCCGGCTCCTTGCCCTGCCAATAGAACGCCGCGGTGTGCCCCATCTCGGCGACACCGCCACCGACCGCGTCGAGCACTTCGAATGCCGGAACCAGCTCGCCGGCCGCATAAACCGTGACCTGCAGCCGGCCGCCGGAGAGCGCGCCAATACGCTCGGCCACCCGTTCGGCCGACATCCCCGGACCGGGCAGGCGCTTTGGCCATGACGTGACCATGCGCCAGCGCTGCGTCTGCGCGCGCACCACCGCCGGCGCGGCGAGCGTCCCGGCCAGCGCAACGCCGGTTCCTCCAACAAGGCTACGACGATCGATGCGCATTGTTTTGGCTCCGCGAGTTCATGTTGGCCACCAGGCATGGAAATGATGCAGTGGGCCGCGCCCTCGCCCCACCGACAATTGGTCGGACGACGCGATAGCCGCCGTGACATACGCCTTGGCTTCGCGGACGGCGTCGGCCAGCACGAGGCCCTTAGCAAAGCCCGCCGCAATCGCGGACGACAGCGTGCAGCCGGTGCCATGCGTGTTGCGTGTCGCAAGCCGGCGGGCGGCAAAACGTGTGACCCCCGTGTGTTCGACCAGCAGGTCGGCGCTTTCGGGCCCCGTGCCGTGCCCGCCTTTCATCAGCACCGCCTTGGCGCCGGCCGCGAGCAGGCGTTCGGCCTGCGCCCGCATTGCCGCCTCGTCCGAGGCAATATCCGCGTCGAGCAGCGCAGCGGCTTCGGGAAGATTCGGCGTAATGAGGAGCGCGCGTGGCATCAGTTCGTTGCGCAATGCATCGATAGCGTCGGACCGCAGCAGCCGATCCCCCGACGCCGCGATCATAACCGGATCGAGCACGACATTGCGTGCCCCATTGCGATCGAGCCCGCGCGCCACCGCGTCGATGATGTCCGCGTGCGCCAGCATGCCGATCTTCACCGCGGCAACCGCGAGATCCGCGAACACGGTGTCGATCTGATCCGCGACGAATTCGGGCGGAACGTCGTGGATGCCGGCGACGCCATGGGTGTTTTGCGCGGTCAACGCGGTGATGACGCTCGCCCCATAGACGCCGAGCGCGGAGAAGGTTTTGAGGTCCGCCTGGATGCCGGCTCCGCCACTGGAATCGGAGCCCGCGATGGTGAGCGCAATCGCCGTCATTGGCTCAATGCCCGGCTGCGCCGACGGCCGGCACCCGGGGCGCGCGGCGCGCGAGCGCCGTATCGATGGTCGCGCGCAGCGCGCGGGCGGCCGCGCGCGGATCGGGGGCGTGCGAGAGCGCCGAGACGACGGACACCCCGTCGACCCCCGCCAAGATCACGTCGGCGGCGTTGCCGGCATTGATCCCCGCGATCGCGCACATGGGAAAATTGCCCATGCGATAGCGGAAGACCTTCACGATCTCACGCAGCCCGAGGAGGCCGATCGGCGGATCGGGATTGTTCTTGGACGCAGTGCTGAAGACGCCGCCGATGCCGACGTAGTCGACCACCCGCAACGGCGCCGACCAGGCCTGCTTCACGGTCTTGACGGTCAGCCCGATGAACGGCAGCGGCCCGAGCTGCGCCCGCGCGGTCATGACGTCGAGATCATCCTGGCCGAGATGAACCCCGTCGGCGCCAACTTCGATTGCGACATCCACGCGATCGTTGATGATCAGCGGCACCGGCCCGAGCGCCGCCTTGACGGCACGCGCCAGTTCGATCTGGTGCTTGGTGTCGCCCTTTTTGTCACGCAGCTGCACCAGCGTGACGCCGCCGGCCACGATCATCCGCGCGAGCTCCGGCAGCGCGTGGCCGCCCGCCTGTTCTGGATCCAGGATGGCGTAGAGCCGCAGATCGAGCTGATCTAGCATGCGATCCTCGCCTCGCGCAGCAGCACGTCGCCGTCCAGCGCATAGATCGCATCGAGCATGGCGGCGGCAAAGCTGCCGGGGCCGGTCGCTCGCGCGCCCGCGAGTTCGCCCGCGACGCCGAACACCATCAGCCCCGCAGCGGTCGCAAGCCACGCATCGGCTTCGACCGCAAGGCAGGCGGCGACGACCGCCGACGCCGAGCATCCCATGGCGGTGACCTTGGCCATCAGCGGATGCCCATTGGCGATACGCGCGAGCCGCGCCCCGTCGGTGACGAGGTCGGTTTCTCCCGTCAGTCCCAAAACGGCATCGGTCTCCAAAGCGTAGGCGCGCAGCGCTCCTTCGCTCGACGGCGCACCCGCGAGCGCCGTGAACTCGGCCCAATTGAGCCGCAGCGCGCTTGGATGCCGGGCCGCCAAGGTCCTGGCAAACGCCGTGCGTGGTTGCGAGCGCTCGATGAAGACCGGGTCGAGCAACCATGGCCGATTAGCCTGTGCGATGCTCCCGATTGCGATCTCGGCGGCCGCGCGGCGTTCCGCATCAAATGTGCCGAGGTTGACGAGGAGCGCGTCGGCGCGAGCCACAAACTCGCCGACCTCGTCGGGCGCAATCGTCATCGATGGCACGGCGCCGAGCGCGAGCAGCATGTTGGCGGAGATATTCTGCGCAACCGCGTTGGTAATGCAGTGCACCCGCGGCGCGCGCGTACGCACGCGCTCGAGGACTGCGGCAGCGCCGGCGACGAGCTCGTTCGCAAGGGCAGTGGTGGATGTGGGTTGGCGGGAAGTGGCGGCGTCCCGCATCTCAAGCTCCCTCCGCCGGCATGATCCGGATCAGGTTCGATGGGTTGGCAGACCGCCTCTCAGCCCGACTCGCGCCAGGCACCCCATTGAGATTGCAGCTGATATGTAGCGCCGCGGCCGGCCGCGTACAAGCCGCGTGGCCCCTTGCCACGGTGCCGCCGCACGCCTTGTAATAGGCAAAACCCTTAGCTGGGAGGAAGGCCATGACGGTAACCGGGCGGCTGGCGCACGCGCCAACCTGCAGCCATATCTCGCGTCGAACGTTCTTGACCGGCGCTACGGCGCTCGGCGCCGCCGCGATCCTGCCCGGAGATGCCGCGCGCGCGCAGGGCGCCACCATCATCGATACCCACCACCACTACTATCCGCCGGTCTACCAGCAGGCGTGGATGGAATGGGAGGATGCGCACAAGGTGCCGCACTATCCGACTCAAACCGCCTGGGCGCGTGAGAAAGCGGTGGCTGAGATGGACAAGAATGGCATTCGCACGGCCATGCTGTCGCTGCCATCAACGTGGGGAATTTGGTTTGACGGCGGACCGGAAGCGGCGGCGCGCATGGTGCGGATCTGCAACGACTACGGCGCTCAGATGGTGCGGGATTTTCCGGGCCGCTTCGGCTTCTTCGCCCCGCTGTCGATGCTGGACACCGACACAACACTCAAAGAAATCGAATACGTGTTCGACACGCTCAAGGCAGACGGCGTCGGGTTGCAGACCAGCTATGGCGACAAATGGCTGGGACATCCGTCCTTCAAGCCCATCCTGGAAGAGCTCAATCGCCGCAAGAGCGTGGTCTATGTGCACCCGTCGGTCGCGAGTTGCTGCGGAAATCTCAGCGTCGGCACGTTCCCGGCGGTGATCGAGGTACCGCACGACACCACGCGCACCATCACGAGCCTGCTGCTGAGCGGCACCTTGGCGCGGCAGCGCGACATCGCGTGGCTGTTCTCCCACGCGGGCGGAACGATGCCGATGATGGCGGGCCGCATCGACGCGTTTTATGGCAAAAGCCCGAAGGCGGCCGAGTTCGCCCCGGCAGGGGTCCTCGGCGAGCTGCAACGGCTCCATTACGACACGGCCAACGCCACCTCTGCGCCGGCTATGGCGGCGCTGCTCAAGTTCGTGCCGGTCTCCCAGGTCACCTACGGCACCGACTATCCCTACTTTCCGCTCGATCAGCACGTCACCCTCGCCCGATCCGGGCTGTCGGCTCCCGACCTACAGGCGATCGAAAGCGGCAATGCAATGCGGCTCGTGCCAAAGCTGAGGGGGTGATTCCGTCACCTCCGCCTTGCCAGCGGGTAGCGCTTTTGCTGAATTGCAGCCGGCAGGTTCGCCGCACGGAGGCGCATAATGGTTCCTTTTTTCGTTCAGATTAAATGCCAGCTCGGCAAGTCTTACGCGGTCGCCGACGCGCTCGCGGACGCCGAGATCGCCTCCGAGATCTATTCCACCGCGGGAGATTTCGACCTGTTGGTCAAATTCTACGTCGACCCGGCAACCGACATCGGGCATTTCGTCAACGAGAAGGTGCAAACGATTTCCGGCATCCAGGACACCCGCACGATCATCACGTTCAAGGCTTTCTAGCGGAGCGCCTATTCTCCGGCCGGCGCCCCCTCGATGCTGCGCAGGCGCTCGACCCCGAACTTGTGCTCGCGCCAAATCACGAACAGTCCGCACGCCACCACAATGGCGGCGCCCACGAACACGAACCCGCTCGGCAATTCGCCAAACACTAGGTAGCCGAGCAGGAAAGCCCAAATCATCGCCGTATAATCGAACGGAGCCACCACCGAGGCCGGCGCGTAGCGATAGCTTTCGGTAAGCAGGAGGTGGGAAAGCCCGCCCAGGACGCCGATCAGGGCCAGTCCGAGAAACTCCATGCGCGTCGGCAGGATCCATCCGAACGGCAGGGTTGCGAGGCCGGCAATCGCACAGATCAGCGAAAAATATAACACGATCGCCGGCGTGCTTTCGCTGTCGGTCAGGCGACGAGTCTGAATGACCGTACCGGCATTGGTGAAGCATGCCACCGTGGCGCACAGAGCTCCGATCGTACGCGCCGGGGAGCCGACATAGAACAGGCTCCAGATGTCGAGATAAGGCCACAGCATCACGACAATCCCGCCAAACCCAAGGCTCACCGCCCACCAGCGGTAGGCGCGCACGTGCTCGTTGAGCACGATTGCCGCAAGCACAACGGTGATGAGCGGGGCCGCAAACGAGATTGCGGTCGCATCCATTAGCGGCAGCCGCGCCAGCGCGGCAAAGTTGAGGAACATCGACGCGATGCCCATCACCCCGCGGCCGAGATGGCCGAACGGACGTTCGGTTCGCACCGCGGCCAGGAGTTGCCCGCGCACAGCGTAGATCGCAAAAATCGGCAAGACCGCGAATGCGCTTCGAAAGAACACGATCTCGCCGAGCGGGAACTTGCTCCCCGCCGCGCGGATGAGCGCGCTCATCACCGCGAGCAGGAGCACGGAGACAAGCTTGATCGCAATGGCGAAGGGAATGTTCATCGAGGCGCGGGAAGGACTTCCGGATTACGAACGGATGCTTCTTCGCACGCTGGCGCGCGCCGGAATAGGCAGGTGAGGCATGCGTTCCGGAGTCGGCTCGATCACCCTGGCAGGGGAGGCTCGCTACGGCACGCCGTCGGCGCGCTTGGGCTAGCGCGGTTTAGAGCTTGACCCTGGTCAAATGCGCGATTTCGCCGATGATGCCGCGACGAAACACCATCACGCAGACGACGAAAATCACGCCCTGGACCACGAACACCCACTGGCCGATGGTGGTGAGATAATTCTCAAGGGTCACCATGAAGAATGCGCCCGCCGCCGGCCCAAACACGGTTCCCAACCCGCCGACCAGCGTCATCAGCACCACCTCCCCCGACATCGGCCAGTCGACGTCTGTGAGCGAGGCCAGTTGAAACACCAATGCCTTGGTGGCGCCGGCCACGCCGGCAAAGGTCGCGGAGAGGATAAACGCCATGAGCTTGTAGCGATCAACTTGATAGCCGAGCGAAATCGCTCGCGGCTCGTTTTCGCGAATCGCTTTGAGTACCTCCCCGAACGGTGAATTGATGATGCGGTAAATCAGCAGAAAACAGGCGAGGAAGATCACCAGCACGAGGGCGTACATGTTGGTCTGGTTGGACAGATCGATGACGCCGAACAATCGTCCGCGCGGGACCGCCTGGATGCCGTCCTCGCCGTGGGTAAACGGCGCCTGCACGGCAAAGAAGTACATCATTTGAGCCAGCGCGAGCGTGATCATCGCGAAGTAAATTCCCTGGCGGCGGATCGCCAGCGCGCCGACCACGATGCCGAGCACCGCCGCCGTCACGGTACCGGCGAGGATTGCAAGTTCCGGCGACAGGCCCCAGACCTTGGCGGCGTGCGCGCTGGCGTAGCTTGCCCAGCCGAAGAACAATGCATGCCCAAACGACAGCAGTCCGACGTAGCCGATCAGCAGGTTGAAGGCGCACGCAAACAGCGCAAAGCACAGCACCTTCATCAGAAATACCGGATAGGCGAACATCGGCGCGACCACGAAGATCGCGGTCATCACCAAAAACGCAATGACCTCGCTGCGCCCGCGTGCGAACAAGGCCTGCGGTTTCGTGACGCTCACCGCCATGTCAGATCCGCCGCCCAAACAGCCCCGCGGGCCGCACCAGCAGCACGATCGCCATGATCACGAAGATCGCGGTGTTGGCGGCCTGCGGAAAGAACACCTTGGTGAGCCCCTCGATGAGACCGAGTCCGAAGCCGGTCACGATCGCGCCCATGATCGAACCCATGCCGCCGATCACCACGACTGCGAACACCACGATGATCAGATTGGCTCCCATCTGCGGGCTGACGTTGTAGATCGGTGCGGCCATGACACCGGCAAGCGCCGCAAGGCCGACCCCAACTCCATAGGTGACGGTGATCAGTCGCGGCACGTTGATGCCGAACGCACGGACCAGGGTCGGATTTTCGGTCGCGGCTCGCAGATACGCGCCGAGCTTGGTGCGCTCTATCAGGAACCAGGTGGCAAGGCAGACCGCAAGCGAGAACACCACCACCCAAGCGCGGTAGTTCGGCAGAAACATGAAGCCGAGGTTGGTGCCGCCTTGCAGTGACGGCGGCACGGCGTAAGGCAAGCCGGAGGAACCGAAGAAATTCCGAAAGACGCCCTCGATGATGAGCGCGAGGCCGAACGTCAGCAACAACCCGTAAAGATGATCGAGGTTCTGCAGACGCTTGAGGAACAAGCGCTCGATGATCATGCCGACGATGCCGACAACGATGGGCGCGATGAAAATCGCCCACCAGTAGCCGAGCCCCAGGTATTGCAGCAGGAAAAACGCCGTGAAGGCGCCCAGCATATACTGGGCGCCGTGCGTGAAGTTGATCACGTTCAGCATCCCGAAGATGACCGCGAGCCCGAGGCTGAGCAGGGCGTAGAACGAGCCGTTGATCAGTCCGAGCAGCAGCTGACCGAACAACGCCTGCGATGGAATGCCGAGGATCTGGAACATGATGTGTTCGCTCGACTAACGACCCGGAGCGACCGCCGGTCCCCGGGTAGGAGCAGAGAACCTAGTGCGGTGCGCCGGCAACCGCTGCCGGCGCCATCCTGCGAGCCGCCGTGGCTTACCCGCTGACCAGCGGGCAGCCGCCGTCCTTGAGCGGGCGGAACGCCTCGGCGGCGGGAATCGTGGCGCGCAATTTGTAGTAGTCCCAAGGTCCCTTTGACTCGCTCGGCTTCTTGACCTCGAACAAATACATGTCGTGGATGTGCCGGCCGTCGGCCCGGATCGTACCCTTGCCGAACAGCGGATCATCCGTCGGCATCTCCTTCATCTTGGCGACTACCGCCTTGCCGTCGGCGTCGCTCTTGAGGGCCTCGACTGCTTTCAGATAGTGCAGCACGGCCGCATAGACGCCGGCCTGCACCATGGTCGGCATGTTGTTCTTGAACTGGGGGGCAAAGCGCTTGGCGAACGCGCGCGTCGCATCGTTCTGGTCCCAGTAGAACGACTCGGTCAGGGCCAGCCCTTGGGCGGTCTGCAAACCGAGCGCGTGCACATCGGTGATGAAGACCAGCAGACCGGCGAGGTTCTGGCCGCCCTGGGTGATGCCGAACTCGGCCGCCTGTTTGACCGAGTTGATGGTATCGCCGCCCGCGTTGGCAAGGCCGATGACCTTGGCCTTGGAGGCCTGTGCCTGCAGCAGGAACGACGAAAAGTCGGTGCCGGGGAACGGATGGCGCACGCTGCCCAGCACCTTGCCGCCATTGGCAACCACAACCTCGGCGGTGTCGCGCTCGAGCGCCTTACCGAACGCATAATCGGCCGTGATGAAGAACCAGGTATCGCCGCCGGTCTTGACCATCGCCTTGCCGGTGCCGTTGGCGAGCGCCCAGGTGTCGTAGGTCCAGTGCACCGTGTTGGGCGAGCACTTTGCTCCAGTGAGGTCGGAGGCGGCGGCGCCCGACACCAGAAACACCTTGTTCTTCTCGCGCGCGATCTCATTGA
Source organism: Xanthobacteraceae bacterium (assembly GCA_051985675.1). Classification (GTDB taxonomy): domain Bacteria; phylum Pseudomonadota; class Alphaproteobacteria; order Rhizobiales; family Xanthobacteraceae; genus JAFAXD01. The sequence continues at coordinate 130,313 of JBPYFJ010000153.1, forward strand.
CCGCAAGCGCGACCGACGACGTCGGCACGTCGACAATAACGTCGACCTTGTCGACATCGAACCAGGTACGCGCGATGTTGGAGCCGACGTCCGGCTTGTTCTGGTGGTCGGCACTCACGATTTCGACCTTCATGCCTTTGGCGGCAGCACCGAAATCCTCGACCGCCATGCGGGCGGCGGCAACCGAGCCCTGCCCTGATAGATCGGAATAAAGCCCCGACATGTCGTTGAGCACGCCGATCTTGATGGTGCCGTCGGAATTCTGTGCCTGCGCGCCAGCGCATCCGAGCGCGAGCGCGAAGGCAGCGTAACGGATCAGTTCTCGCATTGGCATTCCTCCCTGTTGCTGCGCCCCGACTTCAAACGCCGAGATAGTCGTGGAGCTTGTCGAGATTGGCCTCCAGCTCGGTATTGGCGAAGGCGTCGATGATGCGCCCATGTTCCATCACGTAGTAGCGATCCGCAATAGTCGAGGCGAATTGAAAATTCTGCTCGACCAGCAAGATCGTGAACCCCTGCTGCTTGAGCAGGCCGATGGTCTTGCCGATCTGCTGGATGATGACCGGCGCGAGCCCCTCGGTCGGCTCGTCGAGCAGCAACAGGCGCGCACCTGTGCGTAGGATGCGGCCGATGGCGAGCATCTGCTGCTCGCCGCCCGAAAGCTTGGTTCCCTGGCTCGACAGGCGCTCCCTGAGGTTGGGAAACAGCTCGAACACACGCTCGACCTCGAGCCCGTCGGGAAGCACCCTGGGCGGCAACAGCAGATTCTCCCTGACGCTCAGGCTCGCGAAGATGCCGCGCTCTTCCGGGCAAAACGCAATACCCAGCCGGGCGATGCGATCGCTGGTGAGCCCGATCAGCTGGCTGGTCTCGTAGACGACCGAACCCGTGCGCGCTCCGATGATCCCCATGATGGATTTCAGCGTGGTGGTCTTGCCGGCGCCGTTGCGCCCGAGCAGCGTTACCACTTCGCCGCCAAAGACGTCGAACGTAACCCCATGCAGCACGTGGGATTCGCCGTACCAGGCCTGCAGGTCCTTGACCGCGAGCAGCGGCATGCGCGTCCCGTCAAGCATGGCCTGTCCCCAGGTAGGCCTCCCGCACCCCCGGATCGGCCGACACGGTCGCGTAGTCGCCCTCCGCGAGCACGCGTCCGCGCGTCAGCACTGTGATGCGGTGGGATAGGCTCGCAACCACGCTGAGGTTGTGCTCGACCATCAGCACGGTGCGCTTGGTCGCGACCGATTTGATGAGCGCGCTGATGCGTTCGATATCCTCGTGCCCCATGCCGGCCATGGGCTCGTCAAGCAACAACATCTCGGGGTCGAGCGCCAAGGTGGTTGCGATTTCCAATGCGCGTTTCCGGCCGTACGGAAGCTCCGCGGCGCGCACGTGCGCAAATTCGGTCAGGCCAACATCGCCGATCAGGGCCAGCGCGGCGTCGTTGAAGCGATCTAGGACCCGCTTGGACCGCCAGAAATCATAAGATGAGCCGCGCTGGCGTTGCAGCGCGATGCGCACGTTTTCGAGCACGGTCAGGTTGGGAAACACCGCCGAGATCTGGAACGAACGTACGAGCCCGAGCCGGGCGACGTCGGCTGGCGCCATCGTCGTGATGTCGCGACCGTTGTAGACGATGCGACCGCGCGTCGGATGCAGAAACTTGGTCAGCAGATTGAAGCAGGTGGTCTTGCCGGCGCCGTTCGGACCGATCAACGCGTGAATCGTCCCGCGCGCGACCTTGAGATCGACTCCGTTGACCGCAACAAAGCCGGCGAACTCTTTGGTCAGGTTTTCGGTCGCGAGGATAACCTCGGCACTCATGGATGTGCGGCCCTCCCGCCTCACGGTTAGCACGGTAGCAGCGGGCGTGGCGGCGGAAAATGGGGCCGATGGGTAAGACTTGTGTCGGGGTTGCCAGCCTGCCCGTTTTCAAATCGGCCGCAGGGCTGCCTATTTCTTTTGCGGCCGCGGCGGACCCTCAACCGGAGGCAGCGATTTGAGATAAACCGCCATCGCCTCGCGATCCGTCGCCGGAAGCCGCGACGTGTTGCGGATCACCGCGGTCATGGCGCCGCCAACCGAGTCGCCGTCTGGGGTTTGACCGGTCTCGAGCAGATAGGCGATGTCCTTCTCGGAATAATCGGCCAAGCCCTTCTGCGTAATGTTGGGAACCCAGCCTTTGCCCTCAAGGTCCGGCCCGCCGGCGAAGCGCTTTCCGGTCTCGATCCCGCCCAGGACATTGCGCGGGCTGTGGCACTCGGCGCAGTGCCCCGGGCCGTTTACGAGATAAGCGCCGCGGTTCCACTGCGCCGATTTGGACGGATCTGGTCGAAACGGCTGGCCGTCGAGAAACAGGAACTTCCACCCGCCGAGCAAGCGCCGCCAGCTGAACGGAAACGGCACCTGATGCGGCGGTGCCTTGCCGGTCACGGCGGGCAGGGTGTGCAAATAGGCGAACAGGTCACGCGCGTCGTTAAGCGCGATCCGCTGGTAGGACGTATATGGAAACGCCGGGTAGAAGTGCTGGCCGTCGGGCGATGTGCCTTTCCACAGCGCCGTTACGAAATCGGTTTCATTCCAACGGCCGATGCCGGCGTCGCGATCGGGCGAAATGTTTGGCGCATAGAACGTGCCGAACGGCGAGCCCAGCGCGAGCCCTCCACCCAAACGCGTGGGTTCTTGCTGCCGGACGCTGGCATGACAGGATGCGCAGCCGCCGGCATAGAACATCACCTTACCGTTCGCGAGATCGGGCATGTACGGTGGCAGCGCGCTCGCCGGCACCGTTGCGGGCGCGGTGATGATCCAAAACGCGACCACCCCCAAGACGACAACGCTCGCCGCCGCGATCAGAAGCTTGCGCAAGAGTGACGTCCTCCCTCCGAGCTAACACCGAGAGTCGCGGAATATCGTGACAAGTGCGGGGTTTGGCAGACTGTCGCCAGACTTTCGCTTCGGCTCAACGGAAGGAGACTCCCATGGACGCCATCTTATTCCGCATCGGCATTACAGGTCTTGCCCTCGCAATGACCCTCGGCCACGCGGGTAATGTGAGCGCCGAAACGTTGACCTACAAGGTGGCCCTCAAGAGTGCCAGCGAGGTTCCACCCAATGCGAGCAGCGGTTCAGGCACGGCCGACGTCACCTACGACACGCAGAGCAAGAAACTCAGCTGGAAGGTCTCATACTCGGGGCTGACCGGCCCGGCGACCGTGGCGCATTTTCACGGTCCCGCAGAGCCGGGCAAGAACGCCGGCGTCATGATTCCGATTCAGAACATCGCTACAAGTCCGGCGGAAGGGTCGGCGACACTCACCGATGCCAGGCCGCCGACCTGATGGCCGGCCGCCTCTACGTCAACGTACACACGGCCGCCAATCCGGGCGGCGAAATTCGCGGTCAAGTGACGAAATAATCGCCGCATAGCTCACAAAAAAAACTGCCGGACCATGTCCGGCGGCCAAAGTCAGCTCGATCAAGATCAGTTGGCGCGCAGCCGATAGGTCTCGTGGCACGCGTCGCACGCCTTCGAGACGTCCGCGAAGGCGCCCTTGAGTGAGTCGAGATTTTTCACGTTGCCACGAACTGACGTGACAACCTTTACCACGTCGGCATTCTTGGCTTCGAAATCGGCCTTGTTCTCCCAAACCTTGGGCGACGCACTGTACTTGTCCTCAGGCGGCGCGCTGGTCTTGGCACCAGGCTTGGCATTGTCAGGGTAGAGGCTTGTGAACGTCTTGGCCGACGTCAGGAGTTGAGCGAACGCGGCGTCAACTTTGGCCTGGTCGTAAGGTGCCTGTCCCCGCACCATCCGGTTAAGATCGCCATAGAAGGCTTTCCCGTTCAACGTCATCAATTCCTTGCGCGCCGCGATCGGGTCGGACTGCGCAAGCGCAGCCACAAGCCCAACCGCGAGCAGAGATGCGACGATTGCGGTGCGGGTCATTGCTTCTCCCTTTGGTTTCATACCGAGCATGGTGATTGTGACAAAACGTGGCACCGAGTCCAGATTCTCAACGGATGCAGGAAATTCCCCAAGCTCTGCGGGTGCTCATGGTGACTGACCCCAGGTAAAACACCAATCTAACGACGCTATTCCAGGCACGCCTCGCCGATCACGCCGTTCGCCCCGGCCGCAGGCTACGCCCCTGCCGGCGCGCTCACAGCGTGTGCAGGCGCATTCCCTCGTGAATTGCCGCCCACACCCGCTCGGGCGTCGCCGGCATGTCGATGTGACGGATGCGATAAGCGCGCCAGAGCGCATCGGCGACGGCATTCATAACCGCCGGGGCCGCGCCGATCGTGCCGGCCTCCCCGGCTCCCTTCACGCCGAGGATGTTGACCGTGCAGGGGATGTTGCGGGTCTCGAAATGGAACGCCGGTGCATCGTCGGCGCGCGGCAGCGCATAGTCCATCAGCGAGGCGGTCACCAGCTGGCCCGAGTCCTTGTCGTAGACGGTGCGCTCCATCAGGGCTTGGCCGATGCCCTGCACGGCGCCGCCCACGACCTGACCTTCCAGCAACAGCGGATTGATGGTGACGCCGAAATCATCGACGACGACATAGCTCACGATTTCTATCTGTCCTGTCAGGGGATCGATTTCGACTTCGACCAAATGCGTTCCGTTCGGAAACGTCGGTTGCGGCGTCCAGGCGTCCTCAGCCGTAAGCTGGTCGGGTTTTCCGCGCGCGGCGAGCTCGCTGAAACTGACTGTGCGATCGGTCCCGACCACGCGCACGCGGCCATCGGCTATTTCGAGGTCGCTGGCACCGGCTTCAAGGGCATCGGCAGCGAGCTTCTTGAGGTTGTCGGCAAGTTTCTTGGCGGCGACCGACACCGAGGCGCCGCCCGCGGGAATCGAGCTTGAGCCCCCGGTCCCGAAGCCCGACGCAATCGAGTCAGTATCGCCCTGCACGATGCTTACGCGATCGGGCGGCAGATCCAGATGTTCGGCGATCAACTGCGCGTAGGCGGTCTGATGGCCCTGCCCTGTCGACTGCGAGCCAATCACCACCTTGGCGTTGCCGTCACGCTCGAGCCGCACGACCGCGAGCTGTGGACCGGCGCCGCCGCAGACTTCGATGTAGGTTGCAAGCCCGATACCCCGCAGCTTGTTGCGCCGGCGCGCTTGCGCCCAGCGCTTGCGAAAGCCCTTCCAGTCGCCGACCTCTTGCGCGCGCGCCATGTGTGCGGCGAACTCGCCCGAATCGTAGACCTTCTCGGTCGGGGTTGCGTAGGGCATCTGGCTGGGCTTGATGAAATTCTTCTTGCGCAGCGCATCGGGCTCGACGCCGAGATCGCGCGCCGCCACGTCGACCAGCCGCTCGAGCACGTAGGATGCCTCCGGCCGCCCTGCGCCCCGATACGCGTCGACCGGCAGCGTGTTTGTATAGGCGGCCCGCACGCGCGCGTAACAGGTCGGAAAATCGTAGACCCCGGGCAGCATGCCGGCGCCCCCGTAGGGGATGTAGGGCGCAAACGCCGACAAATAACCGCCCATGTCGGCAACCGTGTCCACCCGCAGCGCCAGGAATTTGTTGTTGGCGTCGAGCGCGAGTTCCGCGGTGGTGACGTTGTCGCGGCCCTGCGCGTCGCAAAGGAAATGCTCGGTGCGCTCGGCGACCCAGGTGACGGGACGCCTGAGCGTCCTGGCGGCGACCGCGACCAGCGCATATTCGCGATACGGAAACAGCTTGGTGCCAAACCCGCCGCCGGTATCCGGCGTGATCACCCGCATCTTCTCGACCGGGATATTCAGGATCATCTTGCACAGCACGTCCCTGATGCGGTGGGGGCCCTGGCTGCCCAGCGTGAGCGTGAGCCGATCCTTGGCCTCGTCGTATTCCGCCACGGCTGCCCGGGTATCGAGATAGTTGGTGACGAGACGTTGATTGACGATGGTCAGGGACACGGTCTTGGCGGCTTTGCCAAAGGCCGCGTCGGTCTTCTCCTTGTCGCCGATCGATTTCTCGAACGCCAAGTTGCCGGGACGATCCGGCCACACTAGCGGCGCGCCCGGCGCGAGCGCGGCGACCGCGTCGACCACCGCCGGCCGCGCCGTCCAGTCAACAACGATTGCCTCTGCCGCGTCCTTGGCCTGCGCCGGGGTGTCGGCCACCACGAATGCGATGGCGTCGCCGACGTGATGCACGGCATCGCGCGCCAAGATCTCATAGGGTGGCACCGGGATGTTCAGGTCCGGAATTCCAAACATCATCGGTAGTTTGCCGAGGCTGGCGGTGTCCTGGCCAGTCAGGATCAGGCGCACGCCCGGCAGGCCACGCGCCTTGCTCACATCGGCGATGCGAAATTCCGCATTGGCATGGGGCGAGCGCAGCACCACCGCGTGCAGCGTGCCGGCCGGCATGTGGTCCGACGTATAGCGCCCCGCGCCGCGCAACAGCGGATCGTCTTCCATGCGGGGGACGCTCTGAGAAATGCCAAACTTCACCTGGTTCATCTGCCTGACTGACCTCAATGATGCGGTTACGGGTGCCGGCTGCGACCTGTTGCGGAACCTCGGTTAGGCGTCAACTCGCCGCGCAACTTCAACGGCCTCATATCCCGGATACGAGGCGCGCCATGATGACAATGGTCGTGACTTGCATCAGGCCTTGCGCGGCAACCGCATAGAAAAAGTTGCGCATCACACGCCCGATCTTCTCATGATCAGGCACCGCCTTCTGCAGCTGGAAACACACCCAGAGATTGGTGGGCAGCAGATAGCCGGTCCCCAGGACCGTCATCAGCGCGACGAGCACCAGCGCCGCCGCGATCCAACCGTATTCCGGCCACGGAAGCCCGGTGAAGCCGAGGTCCTTGGCCAGAAACCAGCCCGTGGTGCCCGTGATGATCGCCAGCGTCGGCATCAGAAACAACGTTCTGGGTACCAGGCGCGTGATCACCTCGCGGCGCGCAGCGAGCGGGATGCGCCGCAGAACCGGCCCGACAATAAACCCCATGAACAGATCAATGCCGGTCCACATCACGCCGGACATGACATGTACAAAATTGAGAAACCAGCGATCGTGGCTGGCGATCGCCGCGACCATGACGAGAAGCGCGAGGCCGGCGTAGTAGAGGTAGTGCCAGCGAATGATGCGGCTTGGTGCGCCGGCCGCAATAGTGACCAATGTCGCCTCCGTGGCGCTATTCCGCCGCCTGGGTCGAAGCCGCTGATGCTTGCGGCCGCCTTCCACCGCGCAACGCAAGCCGCCGGCACAGCACGTAGAACACCGGCGTGAATATTAGGCCAAACAGGGTGACCCCGATCATGCCCGAGAACACAGTGGTGCCCAGCGTCCGGCGCAGTTCAGATCCCGCGCCGATCGCCCAGACCAGCGGAACCACGCCGAAGATGAACGCAAGCGAGGTCATCAGGATTGGCCGAAAGCGCAGATGCGCCGCTTCGACCGCAGCCGCGAATCGATCGCGCCCCCGATCTTCCAGCTGGCGTGCGAACTCGACGATCAGGATTGCATTCTTTGCCGCCAGTGCGATCAGCACCACGAAGCCGACCTGGGTCAGAATGTTGTTATCCTGCCCGCGCAGCAGCACGCCGATGATCGCAGATACGAGGCACATCGGCACAATCAGCACGACAGCAAGCGGCAGCGTGAGGCTTTCGAATTGCGCGGCCAGAACCAGGAATACGAACACCACACCAAGCCCGAACGCGAACGCCGCCGTGCTGCCGGCACGGATCTCCTGGAATGCGAGCGTCGTCCACTCGAACTTGAAACCTTCCGGCAGGACCTGCTTGGCGAGGCCCTCCATGATCTCGATCGCCTGACCCTGCGAGAAGCCGGGGGCAGCCTGGCCGTCGAGCTCGGCTGCCGGATAGATGTTGTAGCGTGGCACCCGGTAGGGTCCCGCGATGTCGCGCACCGTCGTGAACGACCCGAGCGGCACCGTATTGCCGGCAGAATTGCGCACGCGCAGGTTCAGGACATCCTGTGGATCGAGGCGATAGGGGCTCGCCGCCTGCGCCTGAACCCGGAAGGTTCGCCCGAACAGGTTGAAGTCGTTGACATACAACGATCCGATGTAGGTCTGCAGGGTGCTGAAAACGTCCGGCACGTTGATGCCAAGGAGCTCGACCTTGGTGCGATCGATCTCCAGGTAGATCTGCGGCGTCTGGTTCTCAAACAAAGTGAACACTTGAACAAGCCCCGCCGTCTGCGCCGCCTTGCCCATCATCGCGTAGGCGGCGTTCTGCAGCGCAGCCGGCCCCTTGCCGGCTCGGTCCTCGACCATCATGCGGAAGCCGCCAGCATTGCCGATACCCTGCACGGCGGGTGGCTGCACGACCAGAACGAGCCCTTCCTGAATCGGCGCAAACTTGCCGAACAATGTGCGCTGGATCGCGTCAGCTGACAGATTGGGATTGCCAGCACGCTTGTCGAACGGATCAAGCACGACGAACATCGCCGCAGCGTTGGGGGCGTTGGTAAACGTCGCCCCAGAAAACCCAACTATGTTGATCACGTGATTAACGCCCGGGGTCTTCAAGGCGATATCAACCATGCGCCGCACCACCTCGTCCGTGCGCGACAAGGACGCACCAGGGGGAAGCTGCGCCACCCCGATCAGGTAGTTGCGGTCCTGCTGCGGGATAAAACCCGAAGGTGCGTGCGAGAAAATGTAGCCGCCGGCTGCAATGATCCCGACGTAAAGCACTAGCATGAGACTGGCGATGCGCACGACCCTGCCCGCGAGCCAGCCATAGCCGTTGGTCGCAGCGGTGAAGCCGCGATTGAACAGGCCGAACGCCCCGTGAACCGGTCGCTCCCACCAGCGGTCGCGGTGTTCCTTATTGTGCGGTTTGAGCAGCAGCGCGCATAGCGCAGGCGACAGGGTCAACGACACGATCAGCGAAATAACGGTCGCGCCAGCGATCGTCAGCGCGAACTGACGGTAGAACTGACCGGAGATGCCGGTAATGAACGCGGACGGGATAAACACCGCGCACAGCACCAAAGCGATCGCGACCAGCGCAGCGCCGACCTCGTCCATGCTGCGGACGGCGGCCTCGCGCGGCGAAAGACCGGCTGCGATATTGCGCTCGACGTTCTCGACCACGACGATCGCATCGTCGACCACAATGCCGATCGCGAGCACAATCCCGAATAGGGACAGGTTGTTGATCGAGAATCCGACCATGGCCATCACAAAAAACGTGCCGACGAGCGAAATCGGAATGGCAATGATCGGAATGATCGCGGCGCGCCAGGTTTGCAGGAACAGCAGAACGACCAGCACGACCAATATGATCGCCTTCCAGATCGTATCGATCACCGCATTGACCGACTCGGCGATGAACTGCGTCGGGTCATAGATGATCTCGTAGGCGATTCCGGGCGGGAAATCCTTGGCCAACAAGGCGCTGGTTTCCCGCACCGACTTGCCGGTTGCCAGCGCGTTGGAGCCCGGCCGCTGGAACACCGCGACGGCGACCGCGGGCTCGTGATCGAGATAAGAGTTGGTGGAAAAGTCCTGGCCGGTGAGTTCCACCCGCGCAACGTCGCGCACACGCACGACGGCGTCGGCGGTCTGCTTGACGATGATGTTAGCAAACTCATCCGGATCCGAGAGACGTCCCAGCGTGCGTACCGCTGTCTGAAATGCAAGCTGACTGGGTACTGGCGGCTGGTTGAGCACCCCGGAAGCGACCTGCACGTTCTGGCCCTGGAGGGCCTGGGTCACATCGAGGGCGGTGAGGTTGAGCGATTGCAGTTTGTCCGGATCAAGCCAGACCTGCATGGCGTAGTCGCGCGCGCCGAACACCGTGATCGACCCGACGCCGTCGAGGCGGGTGAGCACGTCCTTGATCTGGATGTTGGCGTAGTTGGTGATGAACAGTGGATCGCGGCTTTTGTCAGGTGAGTAGAGATTCACCACCATCAGAATATCGGGCGAACTTTTCGCCACCACGACGCCGATCTGCTGTACCTGCTGCGGCAGTCGCGGGGTCGCGATCGCCACCCGGTTCTGCACTTGCACCTGTGCAATATCGAGATTGACGCCAATGTCGAACGTCACCGAAATCGTGAATTTGCCGTCGGCGGTCGAGTTCGAGGAGATGTAGAGCATCTGCTCGACACCATTGATCTGCTGCTCGATCGGGGCGACCACCGTATCGGCTACTGTCTCGGCGCTCGCGCCGGGATACTGACCGGTCACGGTGATGACCGGGGGCGCGATCTCCGGATACTGCGCGACCGGCAAACGCACATACGACACCGCGCCGAGGATCACGAACACGATCGAGACGACGGACGCAAAAATCGGCCGATCGATAAAAAAATGCGAGATCTTCATGCGATCATATCCGCGACCCGGGTTCGATCAGCCGCAGCCGAGTCAATCCGCCGTCTTGCTCGAGCCAGCGTCAGCCGAAGGCTGCCCAGGACCGACCTGCGGGGCGCCCTCCTCCTGTGGCGTCACCTTCTGACCCGGCCGTGCCCGCATCAAACCGTTGACGACGACGCGATCGTCGGGTGAAAGCCCATCCTTGACGACCCGCATTTGGCCGACCGCCTGACCGAACGTGACAAACTTTTGGTGGACGGTCCCGTCGGACGCGACAACCAGCAGGAATTTGCGCGCCTGATCAGTGCCGATCGCCACTTCCGGCACCAGCAGCGCCAGATAGGGCGGCGTTCCAGGGACGCGGATGCGCCCGAACATGCCGGGAGTCAAAACGCCGTCGGGATTGGAAAGGACCGCGCGCCCCCGGATGGTGCCAGACGCCTTGTCGATGACGTTGTCGACAAAGTCCAAACGGCCCTGGTGTAGAAAATCCTTCTCATCGAGAAGTTTGACCGAGACGACCACGCTGCCTTCGCGGCTCGTGACGTCCTTGCCCTCCTTGGCCATCCGCTCGTAGCGCAGATAAGCGGCCTCATCGAAGGTGAACTCGAACCGGATCGGATCAAGCGACACGATGTTGGCGAGCATCGTCGAATTGCCGGTGATCCCGCCGGTCACAAGGTTTCCGACGGAGACACGACGATCGCCGATCCGGCCGCTGATCGGCGCTTTCAGCTCGGTGAATTGATGGTCGAGCTCGGCCGAGGCGACGGCCTCTTCCTGGGCTTTGACGGCGGCCTCCGCGACGTTCTTGGTCTGCAGCCGCTGGTCATAAGTTTGCTGCGTGACAGTCTTGTCCTTGACCAGCTGCGCAGCGCGATCGAGGTCGCTCTGGGCGTAAGCCAGGTTGGCGCGGGCTTGCGCCAGGTTGGCCTTGGCCTGCTCGAGCGCATGCCGGTACGGCCGCCGATCGATGACAAAGAGGACATCGCCCTCCTTCACCATCTGGCCGTCGGTAAAGTTGATCTTCTCGAGATAGCCGCCGACGCGCGCGCGGATTTCGACCGAATCGACCGCAACGAAGCGTCCGACGTACTCGTCCTCGTCGACCACCAGTTTGCGGGCTGGCTTGGCAACCGTCACGGCCGGCGGGGGCGGCGGTCCCTTGGCCTGCTGCGGCTGGCCCTCGCTGCACCCCGCGGTCGCAACTCCCAGAACCGCGGCCGCTGCCAAAAAGCGTGCAAAAACCGTCATAAATGCTCCCCACCAGGCCCTTCCCGGCGCTCTTGGTGCCCCCCTATATATGTGGTGCGGCGCGGCACACATCCTGGATCGCGTGTTCGTGACCGCAGCCGCAGCTTGGACTTTCCGCGCCGCTGCCCGCTTCCCCATATCCAACCCCTCATCGCAACCTGACCGCATGGCCGATGGCAGCCGCTCTGAGCGGCCGCCAAATCGTGTCCGATCGCCCGCACAAGACTAATCCCAATGTTTGACGAATCCCACGCCGATCCCGCCCCCGATACCGTCCAACCCGTCGACGGAACATTGCTCGACGCCTATTCGCGCGCCGTGATTGACGTGGTCGAGCGCCTCGGTCCGGCCGTCGTCGGCCTGCACACCCGCGGCGACCGGCGCGGCGGCTCCGGATCGGGCGTTATTGTGGCGCCGGACGGACTGATTCTGACCAACAGCCACGTGGTCGGGGGCGCCAACCGCATGGCGGTGACAACCGCCGACGGCCGCAGCCTCAACGCCCGGGTGGTCGGCGACGATCCCGATACCGATCTGGCGTTGGTGCGGGTCGAGGAGAACGTCGCCCTGCCCGCAGCGCGCCTGGGCGATTCCAAATCGCTCAAGCGCGGCCAGCTGGTGATCGCGATCGGCAACCCGCTCGGGTTCGAATCGACAGTGACGACGGGCGTCGTCTCGGCGCTCGGCCGGTCGCTGCGCGCGCACACCGGGCGGCTGATCGACGACATCATCCAGACCGACGCCGCGCTCAATCCCGGCAATTCCGGCGGGCCGCTCGTGTCCTCGCGCGGCGAGGTGGTCGGAATCAATACCGCGATCATCCTCGGCACCCAGGGCATCTGCTTTGCGGTCGCCGCCAACACCGCGAACTTCGTGCTCGGCGAACTGGTGCGGCACGGGCGTGTGCGCCGCTCGTTCGTGGGAATCGCGGCCGCGCAGACGGCGCTACCGCGCCGACTGCGGCATGTGGCCGGCGTCGCGCAGGACAACGCGGTGATGATCTCGAGCGTCGAGACGGGTGGCCCGGCGGACCGGGCCGGTCTCGCCGCCGGCGATATCATTCTGTCGATGGATGGAACGGTCGTGACCGGCGCCGACGATCTCGTGCGGACATTGACCGCGGACAAGATCGGTCGCGAGGTTCTGGTCGAGACGCTGCGCAAGGGCGAGCGCCGTACCGTCACCTTGACCGCGCAAGAGCGGCCGCGCGGCGGCCGCGATTGATCAGGCTGCCGTGCTCGGCGGAACAGCCTCGGGCGCGGGCCGGCCGCGGAACGCCGAAAACCACTTGCGGTCGAACAACAGCGTGATCGTGCCGACGTAGGCGATCAGGCCGACGAGGGCGAGCACAAGTAGCAGCGCCTCTGGCCGGAACCGCGGCAATGGTGCGAGCAGCGTGCCGAGGATTAGCCCGCCCAGCCACAGGGAAAGCGCCAGGACCACAGCAGCCGCCACCAATTTCAAGGTCGACGCCTTCAGGCGCTGGTCGAATGACAGCAGACGCGCGCGCAACGCAAACCACAGCAGCAGCGCGACGTTGATCCAGACGCCCATCGAGGTGGCGAACGCGAGACCGACCTGCGCGAGCGGCTTCATCAGCACGATCTTCAGTGCAACGTTGACCACGACACCGACAGCGAGCGCTTTTACCGGGGTCGCGGTGTCGCCGCGCGAGAGGAACGTGGCGGACAGTACGCGTGCGAGCACAAATGGCACCAGCCCGACTGTGTAGGCCGCGAGCGTCGCGCCGGCGGCGGCTGCATCGGCGGCGGTGAATTTCCCGTGCCCGAACAGCGCCAGCATGATGAGATCTGGCACCATGAGGAAGGCGACAAAGCAGGGCAGCGACATCAGCAGCGTGAGTTCGACTGCCCGATCCTGCGCGCCGCGTGCGCCGACCTCGTCGCCGCGTGCAAGTCGGCTGGCCATCTCGGGGAGCAGCACCGTGCCGACCGCGATGCCGATCACGCCGATCGGCAATTGATTGAGCCGGTCGGCGTAATAAAGCGCCGAGAGCGCGCCGGCGGGCAGAAAGCTTGCAATAATGGTGTCGGCGAACAGCGCGATCTGCGTTCCGGCGGAGCCCAGAACCGCCGGGCCGAGCGCCCGGAAAAAGCGTTTCAGATCGTCGTCAAACCTGACGCGTGCAAAGCGGGGCAGCACACCCTGGACGCACGCATCGGACCCGACCAGCAGCGCCTCGAGACAGCCCGCGAGCAGAACGCCCCAGGCGGCCGCGTAGCCGGCGCTCGGAAACAGCCACGCCAGTCCGAGCGTCAGCATCATTGCGACGTTGAGCAGGATCGGCGCGGCGGCCGGCGACGCAAAGCGTCCTAACGTGTTGAGAATGCCGCCGTAGAGCGTGACCATCGACACCAGCAACAAATACGGAAAGGTGATGCGGGTGAGTGCGGTCGCCAGCGTGAAGCGCTCCGGATCGAGCCCTGGCGCGAGCACAGAGATCACCGTCGGGGTGAACACGAGCGCGAACCCCAGCAGGACGAGCTCGACCGCAAACAGCAGCGTGAAGATGCGATCGGCGAAGTATTTCGCCGCCTCCGCCCCGCCTTGGCCGCGGACCCGCGCATAAGCCGGCACGAACGCTGCGTTGAAGGCACCCTCGGCAAAGATCGCCCGGAAATGATTGGGCAGGCGCAGCGCTATGAAGAAGGCGTCTGCCAGCGGACCGGCGCCCAGGATCGCGGCCAGCACGATGTCGCGCGCAAAACCGGTGACGCGCGAGAGCAGCGTCAGTCCACCGACGGTGAGGATGCGAGAGAGCATATGACCTATTGTCGGGCGGAAGCGCGAAATCGCGCCACCATAGCTGTTTGGCTAATCACGCAGCCGCGGCGAGCTCCCGGCTACGTTGAGTCGGCTGAACTCCCTGATATCAGGGAATTAAGCAGGCAATTTGCGAATTTGCCGGCCTATTGCAGGCCATTCATTGCTGTTTTTAGAGATAAATCAGTTATTTAGCTTGTTCTGCCTTCCGCCGACCGCAGCGACAAAGCAGGCATCAAGCAGGGATTTTTTCGCCGCTAGCACGGATTTGCGGCGCCTCATCCATTGGTACGTGCACATCGCTAATAGCGGGTGATGCCCTTCCCTTGAAATATTTCCTGGGCCTCCCTTGTGCGGCCTCGAGGTCGAATTACATGTCGTGACGTTATTTAGTATCGCGCCGCTTCAGCGGCACCGCGGCCCGCCTCGCGTAGGGCCGGCCGCACAGTCCCGGTAAGCCCAAAGCCCACAACCCGCGCCAGCAGTGATGGCGCGTCCGCGCCGCCGCATTAGGCGTGCGCGAACCGGAGACTGAAATATGCCAGCCAAATCCTTTCCCTCTTTCGAAGTGCGTGCAAAGGGCACGCTTCGGGTCCGAGAAACCGTCGCTCCCGTGACCATCTTGATTGACGCAGACTACTGCGGCCAACCGGCTGCGGTGGGCCGCGTTTACGGCCCCGCCGATGCGCTATTCGACGCTTTCTATCATCAGGAAGGAATTCTCGAGATCGCAGGCGTCAAAATTCCCGCCCGTTTCCGCGCCTACCACGATGTCGACGAACTCGCATTTTTTGATGCTCCTCCGCTGTACCGCGCGCTCGCTCGCCGTGCTGCAAAACGACTAGCATCGGGGGGATGAGCGTGAACACCCTGCACAACTGCCCAGAACTGAAGCACCTATCGATCGATAGGGTGAAACCATACAAAAATCACGCGCGGCGCCATAAGAAGTCACAGCTTGAAAAACTCAAGGCGCTGATCCGCCATTTCGGCCAAGTCGTGCCAATCATCGTAGACGATCAGAACGTCATCGTGGACGGACACGCGATTTGGCAAGCGCAACGCGAGCTGCACGCTGACGAGGTGATGGTCGTCACTATGGCCGGCCGCAATCCAGCTGACGTAAGAGCGCTGCGGCTTGCCCTCAACCGCATCGCACAAGAAACCAC
>JBPYFJ010000154.1:0-4387 GCA_051985675.1 Xanthobacteraceae bacterium
TTGATCGGCTTGGGAACGTCCGGGGTGCCCCCGTGGTGGCCGATATAAGCGATGTAGCGGTTGCCCTGGTGCGCGATCGTCGGCTGATAGGCGCTGCGTCCCTGCAGGTCGTTGCTGCCGACGAGGCGCATGTTGTTCGCCTCCGGCGCCGCCCCGACCTTTTGTTGCTGCTGGGCGACGGCCGGTAGCGCGCACAGCAAAGCCGCACATGCCGCGCCCGATAATGCGATCCCTGAGCCGGCTGGCCGCATGGCAAATCCTCCCTCGATGTTATTTGGGCGCTGAGTTTATCTCAGCCCAGCTGGTTTTCTACCGGTTAATGCGCCAGCGCGCATCCCGATCGCCCGTGGATTGTTGTGTCGCGCGTACCCGATTGGCGTATCCCGGACGATCACCGGCGAGCGATAGCGAGACGGCGCGCAGATCCGGGATCCAGCGCGAAGCGACCATATTGGGCGGCTTCGCCGCAAATCTTGTGCTGGACCCCGGATCACGCGACGGCGCAGCGCGCCGCGCGGTCCGGGGTACGCAGGGCCGTTAGATTAATTCAGTGCGCGGTATCCTCGCGCCAGATCCCGAGCGCTTCCTGCATCGGGCGATCGGAGATCGAGAACAGGACCGACTCCTTGGCGGCGTTGTGGCTGTAGCGCGTCCAAGGCGGCGCGACGAACACGTCGTTGGGACCCCACTCGAACACCTTGTCGCCGATCTTGGTCGAGCCTTTACCTTCCGCACACACGAAGATCATGCCGTCGGTCGAACGATAGGGCTCGCCTTTGAAGCCGGCCGGGAACAGCGCCAGATATGCCCCCATGGTAGGCAGCGCCCAGCCGCCGTTGATCGGGTTGGCGTAGCGCACCCGCGCGCCGTGCCGCTTGTCGACGTCGCCCGACTTCTTCAGCCGCTCCAGAATCGGCCGCGTGCGGGCATAGGTGTAGTTGATCACTGGACTGCGCTTGAGTTCGACCGGCGCGCCATCCGGCAGCACGCCGGAGCCGTAGCGCTCGAGCGAATCGCCCTCGCCGCGCGAGGTATTCTGCATCTGCTCGTCGAAGTGCTCCGAGAACGACGTCTCGAAATGATTGACCGTCGGCATGTCGAGCACGTCGAGCCAGAGCATCGGCTTGCCGGACAGATTGCCGTGATCGTGCGGCGCCCAGTTCGGGGTGAGGATGAAGTCTCCCGGCGACATGTTGGCCTTTTCGCCTTCCACTGCCGTATAGGCACCCTCGCCGTCGAGCACGAAGCGGATTGCGGACGCGACGTGGCGGTGCGCCGGCGCTACCTCACCCGGAAGGATCAGCTGGATGCCGGCAAACAGCGTGTTGGTGATGCGAGTCTGGCCGTGCAGCGCCGGATTCTCCAGCACCAGCACGCGCCGCTCCGCTTCCTCGGCGGTGATCACGTCGCCCGCCTCGAGCATCAGCCGCTTGACGTCGGCGAACTTCCACAGCTGCGGCACGCACTTGGTCTTGGGCTCCGAGGTCACGACGTTCCTGAGCACCTCCCACAGGGGCGCCATGTCGTACTTGGAAATCTTGTCGTAGTAGGCTTCCCGCACCGCCTTCAGATTGTGCTTGGCGTCCGCGCCGGGTCTCTTGGCGTGCTTGGCAACCGCGACCGACATGACGTTCCTCCGTTGGGGATCCCGAAAGCTGCGTGGAATATAGTCCAAAGCGGGCGCAGGGACCAGAAGTCGGGGCTCAGGAAGCGGCCATGCAGAAATTGCGGGTCAATGGGCCGCTTCGCTGATGGCCCGCGCGGCCCGCTCCCGGGGCCGCAGGCCTCATCCGTCACGTGTTGATCGAGCCGCCGCACACCGAGAGCGTCTGCCCCGTTATGAAATCGCTCTCCGCCGACGACAGGAACACGATCGCGCCACGCAGGTCCTCGGGCAGCTCCTCGCGCTTGATCGCGCGACTCTGCACGATCGGCTGGCGCCACTTTTCATGAAACTCGACGTTCGCCAGCACGCCGTCGCTGATCGTGAAGCCGGGCGCGAGCGTGTTCACGCAGATGCCATGCTCGCCGAGTTCGCGCGAGAGCGCGCGCGAGAAGCTGGTCATCGCGCCCTTCGAGGTCACGTAATGGGAGAAGTTGGCCAAACCCTTGTGCGCCGTGCCGGACCCGATGTTGATGATCTTGCCGTAGCGCCTAGCGATCATGTGCGGAACCACGTGTTTCACCATCAGGAACGGTCCGCGAATATTGACCGCCATGACCTGATCCCAGCTCGCAATGTCGATGTCGGCGACGCGCTGCGGCGGTAGGTTGGCGAACACCGCCGCGTTGTTGACCAGGATATCGATCTTGCCGAAGCGTTCGATCGTCTCGCCGACGAACGCTTTCACGGATGCCTCGTCGCTCACGTCGAGTTTGCGGAACATCGCGGCGCCCTGACCGTGGCGGGTCGCGATCTCCTGGGCGGCCGGAGCGCCGTCGAGAACATCGCCGATCATGACCTGCGCGCCCTCTGCGGCCAACGCATCCGCATAATGGCGGCCGATGCCGCGCGCGCCTCCGGTCACGATCGCCGTGCGCTCACTCAATCTTCCCATTGCTTATGTCCTCCCTAGTGCCCTGAAAACGAGCGCACGATAGATTGATCGCATGATGTTGTCGGCGAACCGCTAACACTTCGCCGGATTATGTGCCAGCCCAGGGTGAGGAGGACATTCGTGCATGACTGACCCGACAATTTTCGACCGCCTTGCCATTCGCGACCTGATCGAAAACTGGGTGCTTTGGCGCGACGCCGGCGAATGGGAGCGGTTCCGCACCGTGTGGCACGCCGACGGATACATGATGGCGACCTGGTTTCAGGGCCCGGCCGCCGAGTTCATTGTCAAAAGCGCCGAAGCCTTCGCACGCGGCGCGCGCGCCCAGCATTTCCTCGGCGGCACCTCGATCGCACTCGCCGGCGCGCGCGCAATCGCACAGACCAAGATGACCATCGCCACCCGCGGCCCGATCGAAAACGTCGTGTGCGACGTGGTGTGCACCGGCCGCTTCTATGACTTCCTGGAAAAGCGGCAGGATCGCTGGGGCCTCGTACTGCGTCAGCCGATCTATGAGAAAGACCGGATCGACCCCGTCGATCCGGCCGAGGCACCGAGGCTCGACAAACAACTCCTGGCAAGCTTTCCCGAAGGCTATCGGCACCTCGCCTACCAGCAGACCCGGCAGGGCTTCAAGGTGAAGCCCGACATGCCGGGCCCCGCCGGGCCGGCGCTCGATGCGCTCTATGCACGTGGCGCGGCGTGGCTGCGGGGCGAACGCGTGGGCTAGTTCAAACCTCGCGTACCCCGGACTGCGCGGCGCGCACCCGCGACGAGACTGGCGTATCCCGGACGAGCACCGGCGAGCATAGCGAGACGGCGCGCAGATCCGGGATCCAGCGCAAAAGCTTCGCGCAGCGACGATATGCGCGGCTTCGCCGCGAGTCTTGTGCTGGACCCCGGATCTCGCGACGGCGCTGCGCGCCGCGCGGTCCGGGGTACGCAGGATTTGAGTTCAGCGATCCTCAACTCTTGCCGCTGACCTTGCGGATGTACTTTTCGAAAGCGGCGAGCTGCTGCTTGACGAAGTCGATCGTCGGCTGGTCCTTGAGCTCGAGCTTGTCGTCGAATTTGGTCTGTGCCATGCCGACGAACACCTCCGGTCGCAGGAACACGTGCGCGTCGAGAAATACAAAGACCTGACGCCATTGATATTGGACGCGCGATCCCCCCAGCGGCCCGCCGGTCGCCGATTGGATTGCAATCGGCTTGTCCTTGAACGGTTGATTCTCGAGCCTTGAGAGCCAGTCGATCGCGTTCTTCAACCCGCCCGGCAGGCCGTAGTTGTATTCCGGCGAAACAATGATGACGCCGTCGGCCTTGCGGATAGCGTCGGCCAGCGTCTGGACCGGGGCCGGGAATCCGGAGGCAGCCTGATCGTCGGCGTTGTAGATCGGAAAGCCACCCCAAGGAGGTGCTGGACCGATGGTCATGCCGGGCGGCGCAAGCTTGGGCAGCGTGCGCGCCAATGCGGCATTGAACGAGCCCTTGCGGAGCGACCCGTGGATCGTAATGACGTTTAGGGTATCGGCCATCCTCAACCTCGCATGCTGAACATCCGCGCGTCATCGCAACGGCGGCGGCAGACATAGGGCCCGTCGCGCACAGCGCAATAGCAAAACTTGCAGAGCGCGGTTGCGCCTCGCTAGGCCGGTTCGTCGGCGATCGGATTGCGCAGCGTTCCCACGCCCTCGATCTCGATCTCGCACACATCGCCGTTGCGCATCCAGACCGGATCGGGCTTGCGGGCGTGGCCGACGCCGGACGGCGTGCCGGTGAAGATGATGTCGCCGGGCTCAAGCGTGAGCCCCTGCGTGAGGTAGACCAGC
>JBPYFJ010000155.1:0-48967 GCA_051985675.1 Xanthobacteraceae bacterium
GATCGAGCTCAATGTCGCCGGCAACCAGAACCTCGGCGACGCGCTCGGGCTTGACCCGCCGCAACAGGGCGCGAATGCGCGCCAACAGCTCCGGAACCGAAAATGGCTTGACGATGTAATCGTCGGCGCCGGTCGCCAGTCCGCGCACGCGCTCGCTCTCCTCGCCGCGAGCCGTCAACATGATGATCGGCAAGGACTGCGTTTGCGGCCGCGCACGCAAGCGGCGGCATAGCTCGATGCCGGAAAGGCCCGGCAACATCCAGTCAATCACAGCGAGATCGGGCGCGCTTTCCTTCAGCTTGAGATCGCCCTCATCGCCGCGCGCGGTGGTGTCGACCTCGTAGCCTTCGGCTTCGAGGTTGTAGCGCAGCAGAAGGGTCAAAGGTTCTTCGTCCTCGATGATCAAAATGCGAGCCGTCATACAAGATGCCGTTGATGTCCAATTATGAGTCATGGGCGCGGGCCGGCTTGAGCATGATCGGAAGGGTCATCGGTCTGCGAGAGCGATGATGGGCCAAAAGCCATGCTAGCTCGGAAACGCAACTGTGGCGGAGGCGGTCGTGTCGCCCTTTGGCCGCTCGTCTGCGAGCGGACGGCCTTCGACGATGTAGTAGACGGTTTCGGCAATGTTGGTGGCATGGTCGCCCATCCGTTCGATGTTCTTGGCGCAGAACAGAAGGTGGATGCACAGGCTGATATTGCGCGGGTCTTCCATCATGTATGTCAAAAGCTCGCGGAACAGCGAGTTGTTGACCGCGTCAACTTCCTCGTCGCCGCGCCAGACCGCGAGCGCCTTTTCGACGTCGCGCCGGGTATAGGCGTCGAGCACGTCCTTGATCTGGGACAGCACGAGATCGGCCATGTGTTCGACGCCGCGCAGAACCTTGGTGAGCTCGATGTCGTCATCGAGGGCGCCGACCCGCTTGGCAATGTTCTTGGCGAGATCGCCGATGCGCTCCAGATCGTTGGCGACGCGCAGCGCGCCGACGATGTCACGCAGATCGACGGCCATCGGCTGCCGGCGCGCGATGGTTAGAATCGCCTTTTCCTCGATCTCGCGCTGGAGCATATCGATCTTGTCGTCGAGCGCGATGACGCGCTGCGCCAGCGCCAAGTCATGGCTGTTGAGCGCGTCGACCGATTCCCCGATCTGCTTTTCCGCAAGCCCCCCCATCTCCGCGACCAGCCGGGCGAGGTCTTGCAGGTCAATGTCGAAGGCTCGGGCCGTATGTTGTTCCATCTCTGTTTGTCCTCACGACGTGGCGGATCAGGCCGCTGTCCTTACTCAGGATGCACGACTCACCCAAACCGTCCCGTAATGTAGTCCTGCGTGCGCCGTTCTGAAGGCGAGGTGAAGATCTTTGTGGTTGGACCAAACTCCACCAGCTCGCCGAGGAACATAAACGCGGTGTAGTCCGACACACGCGCCGCCTGCTGCATATTATGCGTGACGATCGCGATCGTGTAGTCGGTTTTGAGCTCGTCGATCAGTTCTTCGATCTTGGCGGTGGCAATCGGGTCGAGCGCCGAGCACGGCTCGTCGAGCAGGATCACTTCGGGTTTCACCGCCACCGTGCGTGCAATGCACAAACGCTGCTGCTGTCCACCCGACAGGCTCAATCCGTTGGCCCCGAGCTTGTCCTTGACCTCGTCCCAAAGCGCGGCTCGTCGCAGCGCCGACTCGACCCGAGCGTCCATCTCGGACTTGGACAGGCTTTCGTAGAGCCTGATGCCGAAGGCAATGTTCTCGTAGATCGACATCGGAAACGGCGTCGGTTTCTGAAACACCATGCCGATGCGGGCCCGCAGCAGGTTCAGGTCCAAGGCGGGGTTGAGGATATCTTCGTTGTCAAGCAGCACCTGCCCCTCGGCGCGCTGATGGGGGTAAAGATCGTAGATCCGGTTGAGGACGCGCAGCAGGGTTGATTTTCCGCAGCCGGAGGGGCCGATGAAGGCCGTGACATGGCCCGAATAGAGCGGCACGTTGACGTTCTTGAGCGCTTTGGTGTCGCCGTAGAAAAAGCTCAGGTTGCGGACGGAAATCTTCTCGTCGAGCGGGCCGTCGGGCAGGGGAGCGCGTTGGACGACGGTCGGGCTGGTCAGCGGCGTCGTATTCTCGGCCATCGTCATAGCACTGTTTCCTTGGTACCTAGCGCACGCGCCGCGATGCTCAACGCGAGCACGCCGAATGTGATGATGAGAGCGCCGATCCACGCCAGCGCTTGCCATTCCTTGTAGGGGCTGAGCGCGAACTGGAAGATCACGACCGGCAGGCTTGCCATCGGGGCGTTGAGGTCGAGGCTGAAGAACTGGTTGTTCAGCGCGGTGAACAACAGCGGCGCGGTTTCGCCGCTGATGCGCGCAACCGCCAGCAAGACACCGGTGATCAGGCCGGCACGAGCGGCCCGGTAGCAGACGTGGGAGATCATGCGCGCACGCGGCATCCCGATCGAGGCGCAGGCTTCGCGCAAGGTATCCGGCACCAGCACCAGCATGTCCTCAGTCGTACGAACGACGACGGGCACCACGATGACGGCGAGTGCGACTGCCCCGGCCAAGGCGGAGAAATGCCCGGCCTGATAGACCAAGATCTCGTACACGAAGAGACCGACGACGATCGACGGCGCGCTCAGAAGAATGTCGTTGATGAAGCGCACGACCTGCGTAAGGCGGCTGTGACGGCCGTACTCGGCCATGTAGGTCCCGGCCAGCATGCCGAGCGGCGTTCCGATGACGACCGCGATCACGGTCATGATCAGGCTTCCGACGATCGGATTGAGCAGTCCGCCGGAGGCTCCGGGCGGCGGCGTCATTTCGGTGAAGACGCTCAACGACAGCCCGACAAATGCCTCCCACACCAAGGCGCCCAAGATCAATGCGAGCCAACCGAGCCCGATTGCGGTCGCCGCAAGCGAGAGCCCCATGACGACGAAGTTGCGAACGCGGCGGCGGCGATAGAGGGTCATTTGCGAGGTCACCCGATCCGCTGATCGAGCCGCAGCAACAGGTAACGCGCCGCAGCCAGAACGATGAAGGTGATTACAAACAGCAGGAGGCCGAGGGCGATCAGGGAAGAGGTATAGAGGTCGCCGACCGCCTCGGTGAACTCGTTGGCGATGGTGGCCGAAATCGTTGTGCCGGGAGCCAGCAGGGACGCCGAGATGCGGTGGGCATTCCCGATGACGAACGTGACCGCCATGGTCTCGCCGAGTGCGCGCCCAAGGCCGAGCATGACGCCGCCGATCACACCGGTACGCGCATACGGCAAGACGACGTTCCTGACGACCTCCCATGTCGTGCAGCCGATGCCGTACGCGGCTTCCTTGAGTACCGGAGGTACCGCCTCGAACACATCGCGTGAGATCGACGTGATGAACGGGAGCACCATGATCGCCAGGATCAGTCCGGCGGTCAGAACGCCAATGCCGTACGGCGGCCCGGCAAACAGGGACGAGAGCACCGGAATGTCGCCGAACGCACTGATCAGTGCGGGCTGGAGCGTGCGCTGCAGGAACGGCGCGAACACGAACAAGCCCCAGATGCCGTAGATGATGCTCGGGATACCGGCGAGCAACTCGATCGCAATACCGATCGGCCGGCGCAGCCACATCGGGCACAGCTCGGTCAGAAACGTTGCGATCAGCAGGCCGATTGGGACCGCGATCAGCATCGCGATGAACGAGGTAACCAGGGTGCCATACACGGGTGCCGCGGCGCCGAAATTCTCCGTGACCGGGTTCCAACGTTCGCTGACCAGAAACCCGAAGCCGAATTGGCGCAATGCCGGCGTAGCGCCGTAGATCAGCGAGACGATAATGCCGCCTAGGATGATAAGGACTGCGAGCGCACAACCCCGCGTCGCCTGAAAAAACGCAGCATCGGCGAGGCGCAATTTCGCAAGAGCCTTGCTGCGCGACGCGACAGGGGGATGCGCGAGGTTCTGAGCCTCAAACGCAACATCTACCAAGGGATGCCTCCCGGCACGCTGCACGCCGTCGTCACCCGCACATCTGGCGTCCCGATCGGGACCGCCGTCCGGATGTTAGGATCATTCATGCACTGCGCGCTTGGAAAAAAGCGGACGCAGCGCAGAATTGAACAGAGCGCATCCCGACCATCCGATCGCAATGCGCCCTGGTTTTCGCATAAGCTTTCGGCCAGGTTCAATGCGTCATGGGATAGAGCGGCTTGCCGCTCGCATCTTTGATGTCGCCTGCCCAAGTCTTTTCCACCGAGCTGACGACATTGGCCGGCATCGGCACGTAGTCGAGCTCTTCGGCCATCTTGGCGCCGTTGGCATAGGCCCAGGCGAAGAACTTGAGCGCTTCGCTCGCAGCCGCCGGGTCTTGCGGCTGCTTGTGGATCAGGATCCAGGTTGCCGCCGTCATCGGCCACGATGCGGCGCCCGGCTGGTCGCTCAGGATCACGCCATAGCCGGGAACCGAGTTCCAATCAGCATTGGCGGCGGCGGCCTGGAACGCGTCCATCGTGGGCGCGACCGTCTTGCCGTCCTTGTTGATCATCTTGGTGTAGGTCAGCTTGTTCTGCTTGGCGTAGGCGTACTCGACGTAGCCGATCGAACCTTGGGTCTGGCCAACGTTGTTGGAGACGCCTTCGTTGCCCTTGGCGCCGATGCCAACCGGCCACTCAACGGACGTATTGGACCCGACCTTGGATTTCCAGTCGGCACTGACCTTCTGCAGATAATCGGTGAAGTTGAACGTGGTGCCGGAGCCGTCCGACCGGTGAACGACCGCAATTGCCTGCGACGGCAGTTTTGCGCCGGGGTTCAGCTTTGCGATCGCCGGGTCATTCCAGGTCTTGATCTCGCCGAGAAAGATCTTCGCCAGAGTCGGGCCGTCGAGTACGAGCTGTCCAGGCGTGATGCCGGCCAGATTGACCACCGGAACGATGCCGCCCATCACCATCGGGAACTGAACGAGTCCGCCGCTTTGAAGGTCGGCGGGTTTGAGCGGCGCATCGGACGCACCGAACGTGACGGTCTTGGCCTGGATCTGCTTGATTCCGCCGCCGGAACCGATCGACTGATAATTCAAGCCGTTGCCGGTCTGCTTTTTGTACGCATCAGCCCATTTCGCGTAGATCGGATACGGGAAAGTCGCTCCCGCGCCCGAGATGTCCATGGCGGAGGCGGGCAATGCCAACGCGGCAAGCGCGCCTGCAGCGATGAGAGTGTTAATCAGCTTCACTGGCTCTCTCCATGAGTGCGGCCGAAAGGGTACGCGGCGACAACCCGCGGCTCGGCGCTCGGTTCGTTTCTACTGAAGGGGTTCGTTGCTGTGCACGTCAGTGCGGCTTCCTCGGGTGCAGAACCCATCACACACCGCGCACCCGCCCGAAGCTTGGTTGGAGCCCTACGCTCGCGACGTCATCGTTCTATGATGGTTTGATGACAACCAGATGACATCTTAAGATGCTGATTTTACTTTCTGATTGGCTTCCAGCACGTTCTCGACCAGGGGAAAACGCGCGGTGAACGTCGCGCCCTTGCCGGGGGTGCTGTCGATTGCGAGTCGTCCGCGATGACGGTTGAGGATGTGCTTGACGAGCGCCAATCCAAGCCCGGTCCCACCCTGCGCCCGGCTCTCCACGACGTCCACGCGATAAAACCGTTCGGTCAGCCGCGGCAGATGCTCGGGCGCGATGCCCGGGCCGAAATCGCGCACCGCAATGATCGCCTCAAGCTCGCCGTCCGGTCCCGGCTCGCTGCTTCCCGATACCTCGACGCGCCTTCCCGCGGCGCCGTACTTCAGCGCGTTCTCAATCAGGTTCTCAAAGACACGAATCAACTCATCGCGGTCGCCGCGGACCGGAAGCGGCAGCGGCGGCATGTCGATCTTGATCTCGACGTTGCGATCGCGCGCCAGCATCTGCAGGCTGTCGGCGACCTGGCGCACGATTGCGACCAGATCTACAAAAGTCTGCGGTTGCAGGTGCGCCTTGAGCTCAATGCGCGACAACGACAGCAGATCGTCGATCAGCCGCGCCATGCGCATGGCCTGGGCCTTCATGATGTGCAGGAAGCGCTCGCGGGCTTGCGCGTCGTCGCGGGCGGATCCCTGCAGCGTCTCGATAAATCCAGCAAGCGAGGCGAGCGGCGTGCGCAGCTCGTGGCTGGCATTGGCGACGAAATCCGCGCGCATTTCTTCGACCCGGCGGATCGGAGTGAGATCGTGCAGAGACACAAGGACGAGCTCGCGACCGCCGTCGCCCGGCAGCACGATCGGCTCAATGAAGCCCTCGAACCAGCGGTCGGGCACGCGGACCTGGAACTCGACCCGCTCCCCCTTCCGGCTTGCGGTCGTGCGACGGATTGCGTCGAGCACGTCCGGGATGCGCAGCGCGAATGACACCGGTTCGCCAATCGCAAGCGCCCGCGCGATGCCGCGCGCCTGTGGATTGAACGCCAATACGATGCCCTGGTGATCAAGCACGATCACCGGGTCGGGGAGACCCGCAATCGCGGCGTCGATAACACGGTCGATGCCGAGCTGAGCCTTTGCGTCGCGAGCGCGCGGAACGCCGGCGACTTCGGAATCGTCGACGCTGCCGATCAACGACGCGAGCGCAATGGCCGCAAAGGCGATCAGGCCCTCGATCGGTGTGATCGAGTCAAACGCCACCAGCGCGGCAAACACGATCGCCGCTGCGATCAGAACGAAACGCGCTCGCTTGAGCCGGTTCCAGAAGTCACCGGCCGGGGCCGAGGCTCGATCGGCTTCAATCGCCATAGGTCAACCCCCAATAGCGGGGGCTCGTGTCCCGATTCCGAAGTTCGCCACACATTGCATCACGCTCGACGCGAACTTCGGAATCGAAAGGACACTAGCAAATCTTTGACTTTAGTGCCCCTTTGGAACGCGAAGTTCGCAATCGGACCCGCGGCATAGGGATGCGAACTTCGGGTTCGGGGCACTAGGGAGACGCTGTCCGTCAAACGCACGAAAAAGACAAGGGGAAATCGGATGCCCGGAGGGCCATATGGTCGCTACGCGCAACGTAGGCCGCTGCGGCGGTCATGGGCGATCCAACGGGTCGGACACAAGGTCTTTCACCGGCTCGACTTTCGGCCGCGCCCAGCCCAGCCATAGCTCGCGGATACCTAGCAACGCGAGCGCGAGCGCGAACGGAACGATGTAGTAGAGCAGGCGGAACAGCAGCAAACCAGCGAGCAAATCCTCCTTGTCATATTGCCAGAGCGCCACCAGCATCGCGGCGTCGAATACACCAAGCCCGCCGGGCGAGTGACTAGCAAATCCGAGCAAGGTCGCCGTGACAAAGATGACCGCGAGCTCAATGAACCCGATGTAGGGTTCGAACGGCACCAGCATGTACATCGCAAGCGCGCAACAGGCGAGGTCGGTGATGCCGATACCGATCTGGAGCAGCGTCAAGGGGCCGTTAGGAAGGACCACGTCCCAGCTGCCGTGTCCGATCCGGCGCGGCGTTTGCCAGACCCACGCAATATATGACACGAGGGCGACAAGGATTGCGAGCGCCGCAATGCGGTTGAACCAGATCGGGAGTTGATCGATCGCGCTCGCGGAGCGCGGAGTATAAAGCACCCCGAGGCCCAGCACCGTCGCATTGCCGAGCCAGAAGGTCAGCCCGGCAATGAAACAGAGCTTCGCGACATCGATCGCGGACAGACCGTGGAGCGAGTAGATGCGATAGCGCACCGCACCGCCCGTGAATGCGCTGGCGCCGATATTGTGGCCAACCGCATAGCTGGTGAAGCCGGCGAGGGCGGCCACCCGATACGAGATGTTGGGTTTTCCGATCGTGCGCAATGCGAACAGATCATAGAACGTCAGGGTGAAGTAGCCGGCCGCAACGAACAGGGCCGAGAACAGAATGTTGCGCGGGCGCGTGGTCTCGATCGCGTTGAGCACTTCGCGCACGTCGATGCCACGCAGCGTCCGGTAAAGAACGAAGCTCGCAGTTGCGATGATCGCGAGGCTGAGCGCCAGCCCGACCCTGTTCCAACCAATCGTTTCGTCGACGAACCGTGCAGCGGCGCGCAGGCGACGATACATCAAGCACCTCGCGTCGGTGTTGATGCGCTCATGCCGGCTGCGATCATGCTGTCTCCGCTGCAAAATGTGCACGCGTCCCCGTAACAGATGTGCCCCCTGAACGCGAGACGCTGAGACGCACGGGCGCCAAGAGGTCATCTGCACAATAAAAAATGCGCGCGCCCACGTCTTGCCTCCCCAATTCTCACTGAAGCTCGCGGCGGAGGCAAAAATCGAGTTTAATCAATGCGTTGCTTGGATGCGGAAATCGCCGACAAATTCTCATTCAAGGGGGTCAAATTTTCTCATCCAAGAGGCAATCTCGTATCCGTGGCGCCGACAACGGAGCCACTCGGGGCCGGCGGCCGGGAATGAAGCGCTGGGCGGCGCCGATCGCGGCGTGACTACTCGATCACTGCGCCGCTTGCGCGGATCGGCGCGGCCCATTTATCGATTTCGCTCTTCACGAACTTGTCGAGATATTCGGGGGTGGCCTTGTCCTCCGGCACGATGATCGCGCCGAGACTTTCCAGCCGCGCCTTCACGGCCGGGGTTTTCATCGTTTCGACGGCCACGTCGTGCAGCTTCTTGACGATCGCTGCCGACGCTCCCTTGGGCAGGAAGATCGCGTTCCAGGTGTAGGCTTCGAAGTTGGGCAGGCCGCTTTCGTTAGCGGTCGGTAGGTTTGGCAGAACCGGCGAACGTTGCAACGAGAGCATGGCGATCGGCTTTACTGTCCCGCCCTGGATCTGCGGCAGCGCGGTTGTGACGATCTCACACAGATAGTCGATGCGGCCGGCCGCGAGATCCTGCATGGCCGGCCCGGTTCCACGATACGGCACATGCTGGATCGTCACCCCGATGGCGGCGTTGAGCAGCGCGCAGCCGAGATGAGTCGCGGAGCCTGCTCCGGCCGAGCCAAAGGTCATCTTGTCCTGGTTCGCTTTGAGGTAGGCGATGAATTCCTGCAGATCATTGGCCGGCAGATCCTTACGCGCGATCAGCACCAGCGGCACCTGCGCGAGCAGCGCAACCGGGGTGAAATCCGTCGCCGCATTGTAGAGCGGGCGCTTGTAGAGCGTCTGATTTTGCGCATGGGTTCCCACCGTGCCCAGCCCGATGGTGTATCCGTTGGGCGGAGCCTGCGCGACGCGTTGCGCCCCCGTCATGCCGCCGGCGCCGCCGACGTTCTCGACGACCACTTGTTGGCCGAGCAACTGACCCATGCGGTCCGCGACCAAGCGGGCGAGCACGTCGGTTGGGCCGCCGGCTGCGAATGGGACGATCATCGTGATTGGCTGCGCGGGATAGTCCTGCGTGCGCCCGGCGCTGGTGAGCGCGCATGTGGCGACGAGTGCCGCCGCTATAGTGTGGCGCATGCGTTACCTCCCTGGATTTCTTCAACAAATGAGACCGGCGTGGGGCCCCGGTCAAGGTTGCTGGCAGCCTAGAGGCAGCGTAAGCACGTCGCATGGGGAAGTGTCCGTGAGCTCAGTTCCGGTCGCAATCGCGGGCCTCGGCGCCATCGGCCGGGTCGTGGCGCGTCGACTTGCCACAGGGATTCCAGGCTTGCGCCTCAGCGCGGTCGCAGCCCGAGATCGTGCCAAAGCGCAAGCCTGGCTCGATGCCGAACAGATAGCGGTCCCATTGGTCGAGCTCGACACGCTACCGCAGCATTGCAATCTTGCGGTCGAATGCGCGCCAGCCGCCGCTCTGGACGCGATCTGCCGGCCGATGCTGGCGGCGGGCAAGCGGGTGATGGTGCTGAGTGTCGGCGCATTGTTGCCGCGCGCCGACCTGATCGAACTCGCGGCCTCCGGCGGCGGCCAGATCATTGTTCCGACCGGCGCGCTGCTCGGCCTCGATGCGGTAACGGCCGCGGCCGAGGGCAATATCCACTCGGTGCGCATGATCACCCGTAAACCGCCGAACGGGCTTGCGGGGGCGCCCTATCTGGTGGAACACGACATCTCGGTTGTCGGGCTCAACGCGGCCAAGCGGGTGTTTGCCGGCAGCGCGCGCGCAGCGGCGCAGGGCTTTCCGGCCAATGTCAACGTCGTAGCCGCGTTGGCGCTTGCTGGAATTGGACCGGATCGGACCGAAATCGAAATCTGGGCGGATCCGGCACTCACCCGCAACTGTCATACCATCGAGGTGGAGTCGGATTCGGCGCGGCTTTCATTTTCGATCGAAAACGTGCCGTCGGAAAACCCGAAGACCGGGCGTATCACGGCGCTTTCGGTCGTGGCCGCGTTGCGCAAGCTGCACGCACCCATCCGGATCGGTACCTAGGGTAGCGGCAATCGTCGGGCCTAATCCTTGGCGCGCTCCGCGTAGGATCCGTCCGCGGTCATCACAATGATGCGGGTGCCGACCGAGATATGGCCGGGCACCATGGTGCGTACGCCGTTGGACAGCATTGCCGGCTTGTAGGAGCCGGCTGCAGTCTGTCCCTTGACGGTCGGTTCGGTCTCAACCACTTCGAGGGTCGCGCGCTGCGGCAGTTCGATACCGACCGGCGTTCCCTCGTAGACACTGAGCCTCACCTTCATCTCGGGTTGCAGATAGACGGACTGCTCGCCGATGACGTCGGATTGGACCGCGACCTGATCGTAGGATTCCATGTTCATGAAGTGGAAGCCGTCCCCGTCCTCATAGAGATACTGGTATTCGCGCTCCTCCACGTGGGCGCGTTCCACCTGGTCGGTGGTCTTGAACCGGAGCGAGGATTTCACCCCGTCGCTCAGGCGACGCATGTCGAGCTGCGTGACCGGTGTGCCCTTGCCGGGATGGATGTTTTCCGCGCTCAAAATTGCGTAGAGCTTGTCGTCGATCTCGACGATATTGCCTTTACGCAGAGAACTGGCGATGACTTTCATGGGTCCTCTAACTAGCGCTGGGGGGCTGCAAGCCCGATTGTCCGCCCCCATTCCGGAAGCTCGGGCGGCAACATACTGATCCTGCGGGCTTGCGCCAGCAATTTTGCACCCGACCAAACCCTAATCGGGGGCTCACGACAGCACCGATGCGCGCGCCTTCACCCTGGTGGTCGCCCGATATCCATGCCGACCGGCGGCCGTTCCTGCGCGCGCGCTCGCTCATTCGAGCAGCGTTGCGGGAATGGTTCGAGTCGCAGGGTTTTGTCGAGGTCGAAGCCGCGATCCTCCAGGCATCGCCTGGCAACGAGGCGCATCTGCATGCGTTCGCAACCCAACAGGTCGGTCCGGCCGGCGAGCGGACAACGCGCTATCTGCACACCTCGCCGGAATTTGCCTGTAAGAAATTGCTGGCCGCAGGTGAAGCGCGGATCTTCGAATTCGCTCGCGTATTCCGTAATCGCGAACGCGGCGTGTTGCACCATCCCGAGTTCACGATGCTTGAATGGTACCGGGCACGGGAGCCCTACGGGAGCTTGATGGCCGATTGTGCGACACTGCTGGCAATGGCGGCGCGTGCAGTCGGCGCGGGACAGTTCTCGTTCCGTGATCGGCATGCCGATCCGTTCGCGGTCCCTGAGCGCGTGACGGTGGCGGAGGCGTTCCAGCGTTTCGCCGGCATCGATCTGCTGGCGACCGTTGCGGGAGACGCGGTGGACCGCGACGCGTTGGCGCGTCAGGCCGAAGCCGAAAAGATCCGCCTCGCTGCGGACGACACCTGGTCGGACATTTTCAGCCGCATCTTGGTCGAACGCGTCGAGTCCAACCTCGGCATCGGCCGGCCGACCATTCTCGACGAGTATCCGGTGGTCGAGGCCGCCCTGGCGCGCCGCAAGTCCTCCGACCCGCGGGTGGCCGAGCGGTTCGAGCTTTACGTCTGCGGCATCGAACTTGCTAACGGCTTCGGTGAACTGACCGATGCTTCCGAGCAGCGACGGCGGTTCGAGACCGAGATGGCCGAGAAGGAGCGCCTGCACGGCGAGCACTACCCAATCGATGAGGATTTCCTGGCGGCCCTCGCGGTCATGCCCCCCGCAAGCGGAATCGCGCTGGGGTTTGATCGGCTGGTCATGCTTGCGACCGGTGCAACACGCATCGAACAGGTGCTTTGGACACCGGATTAGGATCGACCGTGCCGGGAGATGACCTTCGCCTGGCGCAACACAGATAGTCTTCCGCGATGTCAGAACTGTTAGCCACGCGGTCTGGCCTCAAGCTCAACACAATCCTGTTTGTACTGGCGGCAACACTGTTGCACGGCGACAGACCTGTCTGCTGCGCATCAACTGGCTTAACGGCTGGGGCCGATCGTGGCCGAGCAAGGTCGGCTCCGCGTATCTGAACTTTCAGTTCAGTGGCGCGCAGCCTTATCTTTACTACACGCGGCTCAATTCATACGCCCTGACCCGAAACCTGCGCGATCGTGACGTCGTGCGCTGGAAGCTTTCGGTTGCGCCGGCAGGCACCGCTGCGTTTGCCGTGACTCACCGCGACTGTTTGGCGTACCTTACGCGGCGAGGAACCAATCCAAGATCTGCTCGCCCGTCCAGAACAGCACGCCGGACTTCTGCCGCATCATCTCGATTGCGCGCCGGAAGTACTTCAAACGGTGCGGCGCTCCCATGATGTAGGGATGCAATACGAGTGCCATGACGCGCGCCGAACCTTCGGCATCCGCATAAATCTGCTCGAACTGGTCGACGGCGCGATTGAAATATTCGGCGGCCGGGTGATGCTGGATCAGCATCATGGCGACATCGTTGCACTCCTGGGTATAGGGAATGTTGACGATCGGCTGGGTGCGGGTTTTAAGCCGCACCGGCTGGTCGTCGAGCACCCAATCGGCGACGTAGTCGTATCCCTCCTCCTTGAGGATGTCCGGCGTCTCCCAGGTTTCGGTCAGCCCCGGCCCAAGCCAGCCGCGCGGCGCCTTGCCGGTCGCCTGCTCGATCACCGCGCGGGTCTTGCGGATATCGGCGCGCTCGTCCTCGACTTTCTGCATGTTGCGCTGAGTGAACCCGTGACCCATGAACTCCCACCGCCGTGCGATCGCCGCCTCGACGATCGGCTTGTAGGCTGCGAGAGCAGACCCGTTGATGGCGAGCACGCCCGGGATCGCGAACTCGTCGAACACTTTGACAATGCGCCAGAAGCCGACCCGGTTGCCGTATTCGTGCCAGGCCCAGTTGGGGACGTCCGGCATTGGCGCGCCGCCCGCCGGCGGCGTGAGCACTGTGCGCGGCATCGTCTGCGTCGGATCCCACTCCTCGACATTGACGATCACCCACACCACCAAGCGGGCCCCGTCGGGAAGCCGCTGCGGTGACCTATCCGCAATCGCCGAATAGCTGATGCGATCGGTCGGCAGCATGCGCGAGCGGCTGTCGGTGGCGCTCATTGGCCCGCCGCTTTGAGACCGAGGCGCTCCGCGATCGCGGCCATCTTGGCGCGCTGCTCGTCGATCGCAGCGGCGAATTCGGCCGGCGTGCCCGGGTTGACCACCTGCGCGGTCGTGGTGAGCCGGTCCACCACGACCGGATCGGCCGCAACCGCGCGTACGTCTGCCGCTATTCGATCGCGCAGGTCGGCTGCCATCGA
Source organism: Xanthobacteraceae bacterium (assembly GCA_051985675.1). GTDB lineage: Bacteria > Pseudomonadota > Alphaproteobacteria > Rhizobiales > Xanthobacteraceae > JAFAXD01. Next base: position 13,571 of record JBPYFJ010000155.1, read on the forward strand.
TCGCGGCCCGAACAGACCGACCAGACCATCGACCTCGAGCGCCGGGAACCCCGCCTCGGTGGCGGTTGGCACATCCGGATAGGAGACCGCCCGCTTCCGATTGGTGACCGCGAGCAATTTGACGCGTCCGGCTTGGACCTGAGCCTGAATCACTGCGAGGCCGGTCATCATCACCTGAATGCGGCCTTCACCGAGATCGGTGCCGGCCTGAACAATGTCCCGGTACGGCACCTTCGCAAAGTCGAGCTTGGCCTCGTTGACAAACCCGTCCCAAACAAACTCGGTGATGCCGGGCACAAGTGCGGCATTGAGCTTGCCGGGCTGTGCGCGGGCGCGCGCGACCAGATCCGCAAGCGATCCGAATTTCATCGCTTCCGGCGTCCCAATCGTAATGACGGTATTGGACACGCGCGCGATCGGGACGATGTCGCGGAGGTCGTAGGGAACCTTGTCGTGTTGATAGGGGTGCGCCGTGAAGCTTCCGGCAGCGGCGAACAGCAGCGTGTGATCGTCATTGGCACCGACGAAAGCAGTGATCGCGACAAAACCATCGCCGCCGGGCCGGTTCTCGACAACGACCGGCTTGCCCCAGCGGGTGGAGAGCCGCTCCGCGAACAAGCGTGCGCCGATGTCGGCGCCAGCGCCCGGACCAAACGGAACGATGAACTTGACAGTGTGGTCGGGCCAGGTCTCGCTGGCGAACCCCGGCGAGGTGCACGCCACCACCGCGGCGGCAATCGTGATCGCAGTAACGCGCCTCATGGTCTCCCCCTCGTTATTATCGTTTGGCCGAATCCCCGGCGCCGTTACGCTCGCGGAAGCCGGGCGAGCGCGCCGGCCAAAACCGGGGTTTGCGCACCGTTGACTGACATCCCGTCCTCTCGAACATCGAAAAGCTTTATTGTCCGGGGCGTGCTTGGGCGCAAGGCTGCAAAACCGCGCGGCGCCCGGCTGCGCCACAACGATAGCGAGTTCGACTATGAGGGCTTCCCGAAGCTTGCAGCGACCCGCCGAGCTGATCGACGCGGGTTTCGCGCCGGCTGAACAGCGCGCGGCGCTCGCAGCCGTCGCCGAGCGCTATGCGGTCGCCGTCACGCCGGTCGTCGCCAGGCTTATCGATGCGAATAACCCCGATGACCCGATCGGGCGCCAATTCATCCCCGATCCCGCTGAACTTGTAGTGCGGCCGGAGGAACTCGCGGATCCAATCGGGGACGACGCCCATAGCCCGGTCAAGGGGATCGTACATCGCTACGAGGATCGCGTGCTCCTGAAACTGGTGCACGTGTGTCCCGTCTATTGCCGCTTCTGCTTCCGGCGCGAAATGGTTGGCCCGCGCGGGCGCGGCACGCTGTCGCCGCACGAGCTCGAAGCGGCGCTGGAGTACATTCGAACGCAGGATCACATCTGGGAGGTTATCCTCACCGGCGGCGACCCGCTGGTACTGGCGGCGCGTCGGCTGCGTATGGTGATGCGTCAGCTGGCGGCGATCGACCACGTGAAGATCATCCGCGTGCATACGCGCGTGCCGGCGGTGGCACCTGCGCTGATCACGCGCGAACTTGCGCGGACGTTGCGTAGCCGCGCGCAGGCGACCTACGTGGTGCTGCATATCAATCACGCGCGCGAATTGACTGAGCAGGCGCAGGCCGCCTGCGCGCGGCTCATCGATGCCGGCATTCCGCTGCTCAGCCAAACCGTCCTCCTCAAGGGGGTCAACGACACGCCAGCAACGCTCGCCGACCTGTTTCGAACGTTGGTCGAGAACAGGATCAAGCCCTACTACCTGCACCACGCCGACCTTGCGCCGGGAACCGCGCATTTTCGTACCACCATTGCGGACGGCCAGCGCTTGATGCGCGCGCTGCACGGTGCACTGTCAGGATTGTGCCAACCGACCTACGTGCTCGATATTCCGGGCGGCGCCGGCAAGGTCCCGGTGGGTCCGAGCTATTTGCGGCCGCTCGGCGATGCTCATTACGAAGTCGATGATCCGAACGGCAGACAATCCGTCTACCCGCCTGGTGACGCACCGTGAAAGACTCGGGTCTCCGCCGGTTAGAGGAGCGGCTCGGAACGCTATATGCGCGCCAGCGCCTCGGCATCGAGACCGATCATGAAGCGCAGGTGTTCGGACAGGGATTAAATTTCTTCCATCCTGAGAATTGGTACGCGACGCCGTCGCTCATTCGTGCCGTACTCAAGGCGACCGGGCTTTATTGGCGCGCATGCCGCAACGCGGCGCGCGTCCAGATTCGCCACAACGACGTCCGCTCTGCGACGCTTCCGCGCGCGTTCGACGGTTTTACACTGCTGCACATCAGCGATCCGCACGTCGAGATGAACGAAGGCGCGATGCGTCACGCAATCGAGCTTTTGCCCGGGTTAACCTACGATGTGTGCGTGCTGACCGGCGACTACCGTGCGGCGACCGCCGGTCCGTTCGAGGGTGCGCTCGAAGGCTTGGCGGCACTGTGCAGCCGGATCAAAACCCCCATCTACGGCGTGCTCGGCAACCACGATACCATTCGCATGGTGCCTGGTCTTGAAGACCTTGGCATCAAGATGCTGCTTAACGAGTGCGAGGCAATTGCGCGTGGTGAGGCGCGCATTTATCTCGCCGGCATCGACGACGCGCATTTCTTCCGCGTCGACAATATCGAGAAGGCGGCGGAGGGTATCCCCGGCGATGCGTTCTCGATTCTCTTGTCCCATACGCCGGAAGTCTATCGGCAGGCGGCGCACGCGGGATTCGCTCTCACCTTGAGCGGACACACGCACGGTGGCCAGCTCTGTTTACCCGGTGCGATCCCGATCACGCTCGACTCGGTATTGCCGCGGCGCATGGGGGCCGGTCCCTGGATTTACAACGACATGGCCGGGTACACGTCGGTTGGGCTCGGGTCGTCGATCATCGCGGCGCGCCTCAATTGCCCACCCGAGATCACCCTGCATCACCTGCGCGGTCCGTGATCTCGCGGGCGCGGCATTAGCTTCGGTGTAGGGCGACCGACTGGGTAAGACTGGATCGCAGCGCTAATCGAGCGCGACCATCGGCCCGGGGGCCTGGATCGGAACGGACGGCCGGGCATTTGACCGGTGCTCGGCGTGAACACCCGCAGCGACGAAGCGGCGCGCAGGCTCGGCGAGGTGCTGGTTCCGCTGTAGGATGTCGATCAGATGATCGATGTCTTCGCGACGGTGGCCCGCGTTCATTTGGATGCGAAGCCGCGCAGAGTTGAGCGGCACCGCCGGGAATCTGATGAAATCGACATGAATGCCTTCCGCGCGTATCGCGCGCGCAAGCTGCTCCGCCTTGGCGTCGTCTCCGAGCCAGATCGGAACGATCGGCGTTTGGGTCGACACCAGGGTGAAATTCAAGTCGGCCATGCGTTTCACGAAATAGCGCTGGTTGTCCCACAGCCGCTGCCGGCGCTCCGGCTCGTCGCGAACGACATCAATCGCGGTCGACATGATCATCGCCTGATCTGGCGGTAGCGTCGCGGTGAAGCCGTACGCCGCCGACGAAATGCGCAGCACTTCGGTGATCAACCCGTGCGCCGCGATATAGCCCCCGATCGAACCATAAGCCTTGCTGAACGTCCCCATGTAGATCAACCGGTCGTTGGCCGCTTCGAAATGCTCGAGCACACCGCCGCCGGAGGCACCGAGCACGCCGGTGCCGTGGGCGTCGTCGACGTAGAGCAGGGCGTCCCACCGCTCCGCCAGCCGCAGCAGCTCCGGAATCGGCGCGATGTCGCCGTCCTGGCTGAACACGCCGTCGGTCACGATGATCTTGCAGGTGTCGGTCGACTTGCGCAGCAGCTTCTCGAGATGATCGAGATCGAGGTGGCGATAGCTGTGGCGCCGAACGCCCGACAGGCGCATGCCCTCGCGAATGCTGATGTGGTTTAGTTCGTCGCTGAAATAGGCGTACGAATAGTCTCGGCTCGACGCGAACCCGACGGCGCGGGCGAGCTGTCCGGCGCGCGGCAGTGTCGACAGGGCGCCGATGTTCGTCAGATAACCGGTCGCAAACAGGATCGCGTGGGTCTTGCCCTTCGAGCGCGCAATCTTGCGCTCGAGATCGCCGTAGAGTCCAAGATTGCCGCCGAGCATTCGTGAGTCGCTGTTGCCAACACCGTACCTGTTGATGCCGCGGATGGCGGCATCCTTCAGGCGTGGGCTTGTCGCGATCCCGAGATAGTTGTTGGTGCTGAATGAGACCTGTGGTTGGCCTTTCACCTCGAAGGTCGGCGTCGGAAGACTGTCCACCACGAGCGGCACATGCGGTACTTGCCATCCGAAGAAATTCGCCAGTTCCACAAGTTCATTCACGCCCAGCACCTTTCTTGTTTTCGAGGCGGCAATGTCCTAGGAGACCGACGCGCAAAAATCCCAATGACCGCGCTCGCGATGCCTGCCAACACCTAGGAGGCTACCTGCAATGCGCGCGGATCGCGGATTTTCGCGTCCAGTTAACGGCGTCCCTCACCGACCCAATGTCGCCCCTTATTGTGGTCGGTGGACAAAATTTATATCGACAATCGGCGATGGTGTAAATCTACCGCGACATTTTCGCATCGCAAGCGCGAGTGATTCTACTGTAACAAATCGCACTCCACTGTTACAAAACGTAGCGCAAGGCGCCGGCGTTAACCTTCGACTACAAGAGTTCTTGTCCGAACCTGGTCCGGCGCCCCGATTTCGCTAATTTATATTAGGGTTGTGCTGTTCTGCCGCGCTCGCCGATACTCGTGGGAGAAGGCGCGCACATCCATGATGCAACGCAAAAATCGTCGGGCGGGCCGAATGCTTCAGGAGCGCGTGCAAAACTCTGATGCCGAGCAACCGTCGGGTTCCACGCCGTTGATCGCATTGCGCGCCGTCAGCCGCCTTTACGACGGCGGTGCGATTGCTGCGCTCACGAATGTCGATCTGGCGATCGAGGCGGGCGATTGCGTGGCGGTCGTCGGTGCCAGCGGCAGCGGCAAGAGCACCCTGGTCAACCTCCTGTGCGGCATCGACTTTCCGAGCGCAGGAACGGTGCTGTGGGAAGGGAAGGCGGTGCGCACGCAGCGCGAATGGGCGCGGCTGCGGCGAGCGCGCATCGGCATCGTATTTCAGGAATTTAATCTGATTCCAACACTCACCGCGCTCGAGAATGTCGAGCTCGCGTTGTTCGGGCGCGGCCTGTCGGCAGTGCGGCGCCAGACGCGCGCGGCGATCCTGCTCGAGCGCGTTGGGCTCGAGGCGCGCATGCACAACCTGGTCACCACCCTTTCAGGCGGCGAACGCCAGCGGGTGGCGATTGCGCGTGCCGTCGCCAACGAACCGCGGCTGCTGCTCGCCGACGAGCCAACCGGGAATCTCGACAGCGCGAGCGCGGCTATCGTAACCGATCTGCTGTTCAAGCTGCGCGAGGACCGCGATATGACGATCGTGCTCGTGACCCATGACGACGCGCTCGCGGCCAGATGCGCGCGCAGGGTGCGCATCAAGGACGGATGGATCGTCGAAAACGTCTACCCCACGTCGGTAGCGCCGTCGATTGTCAGCGAGGCCGCGTCATGAATCTCGCGGGTCTCGCGCGGCGCAATCTCGGGCGAAGGCCGATCCGCACGAGTCTGTCAATTCTTGGAATTGGGTTAGCGGTCGGGAGTGCACTCGCCCTCATGTCGCTTTCGCACAGTATCCAGGACGGCATGCGTGAAGGCATCAACGAGATGGGCGATGATCTGGTGGTGATGCAGAAGGGTGCCTCGGATATCTTCGGGGGCTTCATCCCCGAGAAGACGATCGAACGCGTTGCAGGAATTCCGGGTGTAGCGCGGGCGTCAGGCGAACTGTTCATGTTTGCGCCGAGCGCCGATGACAAGAGCGTGCTGGCGCAGGGTTGGTCCGACACGAGCTACCTTTGGAAGAAGGTTCCTCTGCGCGAGGGCCGCGTGCCGGCTCCGGGAGAGCACAACGTTGCGGTGCTGGGCGATGCCGCCGCGGCCGCGCTCGGCAAAAAGCTCGGCGACGACGTCGTGATCCTTGGTGAAAGGTTCAAGATCATCGGCATTGCCAACTACACGACCGCCGTCAATCGCGGCGTGGCGCTGCTTCCGTTGGCCGACTTGCAGAAAATAAGCCACCGGCCGGAGCAGGTCACGATGGTCCACCTCAACGTGGAACGTGGCGGCGCCCCAGTCGGGCTCAAGCAGGTCAAGAGCGCCATTGAATTGCTCGGGAGCCTGTCGGCCTCGACCGCCAATGAGATGCTGGATCAAGATCGAAATTTTGCAATCCTCGATGCCGTATCGCTGGCGATTTCAATCATCGCGATCGTCATGGGTGCGATTTACGTGCTCAACGCGCTAGTGATGGCTACTCAGGAGCGTACGCGCGAGATCGGCATCTTCACGGCAATCGGTTGGAGCCAACAGCGGATCATGGCCTCGATCGTGGTCGAGGGGATTCTCATGTGTATCATCGGCTGCGTGCTCGGAGTGGCGCTGAGCTTCCTGGCCGCGCTGGCCTTCCCGTACATTCCGGCGATCGGCCATCTCGTCTCCTTCAGGCCGAGCATTCGTCTCATCGTCTTGGTGCTGATCACTGCCTTTGTGCTCTGCGTTCTGGGATCGCTGTTTCCGGCCTGGCGAGCCGTTCGCATGCTTCCTGCGGAAGCTCTGCGTCGTCTGTGAGCGGTCGCGCCCCTCAACGGAGCTGATCCACCGATATCCACGGCTAATACGGCCGGTCACGCAAGCGCAATCGGAACAATACGCGCGAGATCAGAATTTCGCCGATCAGAAAGATCGCGGCTCCCGCCAGGATATCGATCGCATTCAACCCGAGTGCCGACCGGCAGGCGAGCAACGGAAATAGCACTTCTGGGATCTGATCGATCCCGGTCGCGCGGCTGCTCGGTGCAAAGCCCAGCCGGCGCTTGAGGAAGCTCGATAGCAGATCACCCGCCATGGCGGTCGCGCCGATTAGCAGGCCGATTGTTACGTCGAGCCTCAGCAGCGGCGCGGCGGCTGCCGTTACGAGAAGTGCGAGCAACGCCCCACGAACCGTCTTCGACGATCCCAGCAGCGGGCGCTGATCGCAAAAAACGACGTTGCCATCGAGCGGACAGGCAAGTCGGTTGCCAAAGATCCGTTTTGCGATCACTGGCGTCGCGTTCGCAACGCTAACCAGGACTAGAATTTGGAGCAGTGCCAGGAGGTGCATGAAACATGGCTGCCTTGACGATCCGCCCTCTTGGATTGATGTATCGGCGCGTACATTGCAAGGCGCGACCTATGGCAAACGATCTGTCGGCGGTGCCGGACATCTTGTTCGGCACGTGGAAGCAGCTCTCCGGCACGTATATTGATCTAGAGACCGGGGAGGAGCGCCCGGGGCTCAGCAAGGCGCCCAACGGTTACATCCATTTTGCGCGCGATGGCCGAATGTTCAACCTCACCGTCGATTCGGCGCGGCCCAAACCAGCCGGCCCGCGCCCTACGGCTGCGGAAGCCGAGGCGCTTTATCGGAGCCTGATCGCCTACACGGGCACGTTCGGCGTGGCGGGCAACCGAGTATTCTTTGACCTCGACGTCAGCTGGAACGAATCCTGGACCGGAACCCGTCAGGTTCGGACGTTCGAGCTTGTCGGCAATCGGCTGATGATCTCTGCTGAGATCGTCAATCCGATGACGGGGAGACCGGCGCGCCACCGCTTGGTGTTCGAGAAGGTGCCGTAGATTTGTTGTATCGCATTTCTGCAAAGAACCGGCGTCTAGGACCGAGTCAGAGGGCGGCTTTGCCCGAAAAAATGCTCTACTGAATTTTCGGAATATTGAACTTGCGCAGCAGCGCGCCGGTCTCTTCCCGCTCCTTTGCCACATAGGCGGCAAACTCCTGCGGACTTGTTACGGCCGGTTCGATCAACTGGTCGACAAGGAACTCGGTCAGCTTCGGCGTCTTGATGGCTTCGCCGACGGCGGCGTTGACCTGGGACACAATCGCGTCAGGCACTCCCGCCGGCGCGAACAACGCCATCCAGGTATCGATTGGGTAGTTGCCCAGTCCCGCCTCCGGATAGGTTGGAACATCGGGCAGTTTGGGCCACCGCTTGGCGCCATCGACAGCCATGATGCGGCCCTTGGCATCGTTCGGATTGTCGGCCCAACTGCCGAGCGCAGTCCAGGTCATCTGGATTTCGCCGCCGACGAGCGCGGTGATCAACTCGTTCGAACCTTTGTAGGCCACCTCGACGATATCGGTCTTCCAGCGCTCCGCCAGATAGTGGCGGAATACATTGGCGCTGCTCGCCGGACCGTAGGTCCCGAAATTGAACGCGCCGGCTTTGGCGACGGTGAGTGCGCGCAGCTCCTCGATGTTCTTGACGGCAAGCTTCGGCGAGGCCACGAGCCCGCCGATAAACATCCCAAGATTGATGATCGGCTTGAAGTCGCGCGCGGGGTCGAACGGCAGGTTATCGATGAGGAACGGATTGAATGTGAGCGTAGACGTCGTGAAGACGCACAGTGTGTAGCCATCCGCCTTGGCGTGCCGGCAGGTCTCGGCAGCCGGGATGAAGTTTGCACCGGGCTTGTTTTCCATGATCCACGGCTGACCCAGGCGCGCCGAGGCGTCGGCCGCGATCCGACGCGCGATCACATCGGTGAGCCCGCCGGCGGTGACTGGGACGATGACGTGAATAGGCTTGTTGGGATAGGGCTGCGCGATGGCCGATGCCCCCAGGAGCGTGCTAGCGACCGCAATGATGCGAACCGGCCATAGAGCGCGTATGGTCACAGTCGACCTCCTAGAACCACTGTTCGCGGTAAAGCCGTCCGCCGTCGACGACAACCGACTCACCGCAGACCCAACTGGCGCGGTCCGATGCGAGGAACACGACGACATTGGCGACCTCCTCGACCTGTGCGGCGCGGTTTTGTGGTTGATCGAGCAAAGCTTCGCGCCAGCGCGATTCATCGCCAAATTTCTCCCGCGCGCGCTGCATGTGGATCGCCCGCCAGCGCTCGGTTTCGACCGCGCCCGGACTGACCGCCACCACGCGGATTCCGTCGTCGATGCTGCGGCCGCCCAGCGCCTTGGTGAGGCCGAGGAGCGCGATATTGGCCGGCGTGCCGCAGGCATAACGCCATTGCGGCTTGTCAGCTCCTGTGCCCAGGATATTGACGATGGCCTTGGGTGGGTGTCCGCGCATGCGCGCATACATGGCGCGGGTCAGATTGACAAAGCCGAACACCTTAAGGTCCCAGGCCGCGCGCCAGCGCGTTTCGTCGATTTCAAAGATGTCCCCGATCGGCACCGCACCCGCGTTGTTCACCAGGATATCAGTCTCCGGATAGGCATCGGCCAGCGCCTCGGCGGCGCCGCGCTGCGAGAGGTCAATCGACTTTGCCGCGATGCGCCCTGCTGCCTGCGCCGACAGCGTGGCAACCGCCTGATCGAGCCGCGTTTGGTCACGCGCCGCGATCACGACGTCACAGCCTTCGTCCAGAAAACCCTTCGCAACCGCATAGCCGATGCCTTGCGATCCGCCGGTGATCAGGACGCGTCGTCCGCGCAGGCCCAGATCCATCAATGTCCCTCCCGTGGACGCGGTTTGTCGGCGTCATCAGATCTTCAAGGCGCTAGTGTTCCGCTTCCGACGCTTGTATCCCTTTGCGGCGGGCGCTTTTACAAGCGTCGGAAGGAAAGGGACACTAGCAACTCAATGATTCTAGTGTGGCTTTGGATTTGACGTTCCTACGAAGGACTCGCCGCGATGCTGGTAGGAACGTCAAATCCGCCACACTAGTAGACCCTTTTGCAGAGCCATGCTCTTATTGGACGGGGTGGAGAAAGCCGGGAGAAGTCGATGCTATGCCGGTTCGTGATCGCTCTTGCTCTCGCATCCCTGCCTCCCCTCGCGACCAGCGCGCTCGCCCTCGACGCAAACGCGATCAACACGGCCGAAGTCGGTAGCAAGCCCGGCAAAAAGGTCAATGGCCCCGATCCGCTGCTGATCAAGGCGCAGATTCTTCTCGACCGGGCGCGGTTCTCGCCGGGCGAGATCGACGGCCGTGCTGGCGGAAACTTCCAGAAGGCGCTTGCCGCGTTCAAGGTGGCACAAGGCCTTCCTGATAACTCTCAGCTCGACGCGAACACCTGGTCGAAACTCGCCGCTACCTCAAGCGATCCGGCCATCAAGCAGTACACGATCACGACCGACGATGAGAAAGGCCCGTTTGTCAAGAAGCGTCCCGCCAAGATGGAGGACATGAAGGACCTCGACTCGATGGGCTATACAGGCCCGACGGAGGAACTGGCGGAACGGTTTCACGTGAGCGAAGACGTGTTGAAGGGGCTCAATCCGGGAAGGCCGTTGGACAAGGCCGGCACCGTGATCCTGGTGCCGAACGTGGGCGCCAAACCGGCCGACGAAAAAGCCACCAAGGTCGAAGTCGACAAGGTCAAAAAGACGGTCAGGGCGCTTGGAAAATCCGGACAGCAGCTCGCGTTTTTCCCTGCTTCGGTCGGCAGCGAAGAGAAGCCGGCGCCGAGCGGCACGTTCAAGGTGATCGATATCGAACGCAATCCCGTCTACCGCTACGATCCGAAGTTCGCCTTTAAGGGCGTAAGCTCGAAAAAGCCGTTCGAGATCAAGCCGGGCCCCAACAACCCGGTCGGACTCGTTTGGATCGGCCTGTCAGCCCCGAGCTACGGTATTCATGGCACGCCGGACCCCTCCAAGGTCAGCAAGTCCTATTCGCACGGTTGTGTCCGCCTGACGAACTGGGACGCCCTGGAACTCGCGGGCATGGTCGCGAAAGGCGCGCAGGTTGTCTTCCTCGACGGTGGCGACGCGACCCCTCCGGTTGCCTCGGCCACCGATCAATCGAAGGATCAATCCGCCAACAAGCCTGCGTCGGGTCGGCGCCGCTGAGGTCGGGGAAAGCCGCCGAAAACCGTGAGCGCGGCGGCACGTGGTTCACCGCGTAGCCACGATCTCTACTCGCTGCCCGCAAGCCCCGCCCGTTGCACGATCTCGCCCCATCGCACGGTTTGTTCGGTCACGAACGCGCGGAGCTCTTCGGCGCCCGGGCTGATCACCGGCACAAGGCCGAGATTGCGAAATTGTTGTTGCACCTCCGGCGGTGCGACCAGGAGTCTGAACTCGTCGCGCAGCTTGCTGACGATCGGGTCCGGCGTCCCGGCCGGCGTAACGATCATGTGCCAGGACGCTGCTTCAAAGCCCGGTACCCCGGCTTCGGCGATGGTCGGCACATCCGGCAGCGCATCGAACCGCGCGGCCGAAGAGACGCCAAGCGCCCGCACTTTGCCGTCGCGCACCAGCGGGACCGCCGAATCCGGATCGGCGAAGATCATCTGCACATGGCCGGCGATGATGTCACTCAGCGCCGGCGATGGGCCCTTGTAGGGAACGTGCGTTAGCTCAATGCCGGCCATGGTCTTGAACAATTCGCCGGTGAGGTGGATCGACGTGCCGGCACCGCTCGATGCGAACGTCAGCTCGCCGGGCTTCGCCTTGGCAAGTTGGATCAAGTCGGCGACTGAGCGCACCGGCAGCGCCGGATTGACCACCAACACTAGCGGAAAGCTTGCGGTGTGCGCCACGAAGGCAAAGTCCTTCATCGGGTCATAGGGCAGGCTCCGGTAAAGGGTCGGGTTGATCGTCAGCGTGCCGCTGGGTGCGATCAGCATTGTGTGGCCGTCAGGCGGGGCTTTGGCGACCGCTGCGGCCGCAATGACGCTGCCGGCACCAGGCTTGTTTTCCACGATGAACGGTTTGCCGAGCCGCTCCGCCAGTCGCGCCCCGAACGTGCGCGCGACGATATCGGACGATGCCCCGGGGGCGAACGCCACCACGATGGTGACGGCGTGCGTGGGATAATCTTGTGCGCGGGATGCGACGGGCAGCGCGAGGGCGAGTGCCAACAGCGCTGCAGCTTGACCGCGTCCTGGCATCATTGTCGCCCCTCTGGTCAGGCAAACATATGATCGAACGCAGTGTTGGGTGTCGGCGGCGGGCTGTCGAGCACAAATATTGCAAACCGCGCGTCTGGCGCTACGCCACCACACGCTCCTTCTCCGGTCCCGAGATCGCCAGGTCGGGAAACGCGTCTTTCAGGCGCGGGTACACATTGCGGGCAAAGCAGCGGATGCCGGCGACCGTTTCGTCATGTTCCAAGAAGCCCGCTTGGCCCATGATCAGCAGGTGGCCGAAGCCACCGACGTGGTCGTAGAACTTCTTGATCTGCAGGAAGACTTGGTCGGGCGTGCCGGCAAACATGATTCCGGCCTCGATCGCGCGGTCAACCGTGGCGTTGCCGCGGTTGGCCGCATGCTGGTCGAGAGTGGCACCGCGGATGAGGTTGACCTGGGCCGCGGGCGGCAGATAGCCGGGTGGATATTGGAAGTGCGGCGGCACCTTGTTGGAGGTCATGTACCACAGCAGTTTTTCTGCGCCCGCGCGCGCCTTTTGCTCGGTGTCGCCGGCGTAGAGGAGACACGCATAGGCCAGGCGGTTGACCGGAATATCCTGGCCGCGACCGGCCTCGCGCCAACCTGCGCGGTACGCGTTGTAGATTGCCGCCGTCTCCCTGTAGCCGGTCAGAAACGTCGCCTGCACGTAGCCGCGCGTGCCGACGCGCTTGGCGCCTCCGGGGCTTGTGGTGCTCACCCAGACCGGGGGGTGCGGCTGCTGATAGCAGCGCGGCCAGATGTTGACGTTGCGGTGATGGAAGAAGCGGCCCTCGTGGCTGAATGGCCCGTCGTGATGCGTCCACGCTTTCACGATCAGGTCCATCGCCTCCCATTGGCGCTCGTTCATCCGCACCGGATTACTATTGGCCGGCAGCACCTCGTATGGCACGCCGCGAACAAAGCCGCATTCAAGCCGGCCCTTTGACAGCACGTCGACCATCGCCATTTCTTCGGCCACGCGCACCGGCTGGCGACGATTGGCCACCGGATTTCCAAGGATCAGCAGCCGCGCCTTCTTGGTCAGCCGCGCCAGCGCGCCAAGTACGATCGGCGCCGCTGGGTCGACGCAGGTGGCGGTCTGGTGATGCTCATTGAGCATGATCTCCACGCCTTCATCCTCGGCGATGCACCATTCATCGAGGAAGCGGTCGTAGAGCGCGGCGCCAAGCTTGGGATCGTAGTTGCGGTTGGGCAGCGTCACGCGGATGGATTCGTATTCCTGCTCCGGCGGCAGATACGGATAGGCGTTTTCGCTGAAATGCCAGGCTTTCATCGCGTCGCTCCCAGGAACTCCAACACTTTCGCGGCCGTGACCTGCGCTTGCTCAAGTTGCGGCGCATGGCCGGCTTGCCCGATCGTCGCGAGGCGCGCGTTGGGGATGAGGCGCGCATAGCGCTCCAGGTATTCTGCCGATACCAAGCCGTCGCTCTCGCCACGCAGGAACAGGGTCGGTGCGCTCACCCGGTGCAGGCGATGCTTGAGCTTCGGGTTGTGCATGTAGGGTTCCCACGCAATCAGCGCGAGCGTCTCGCGATTGCGCGCCATGGTGGCGATCTGCTCGTCAGTGAGCGCTTTTACGTCAGGCCGAAATTTATCCGGATCGTGGTAGAGCAACCGCTGCAGCTTATCCTGCGGCATCGCAAACATATCGGGAACGTCGAGTCGGTCGACAGGACCGGTCTTCACGCCGACCGGCCCGATCAGGACGAGGTGCGCGAACCGCTCCGGAGTCTTGGTGGCCATCTCCGCGGCGATCCAGCCGCCGACCGACGTGCCGATCAGATCGACCTGACGCAGCCCCAGGCGGTCGAGCAATTCGAGATGGATGTGGGCGATGTCGTCCACGCTGTCGAGCCAGTCGGGCAGCGTCGATTTGCCGAATCCCGGATGCGACGGCACGATGACGCGGTGCCGCTGCGCCAGCAGGTCAACGAACGGATCGTCCGGCCGCACCCCTCCGGCGCCATGCAGGAACAAGATCGGCGATCCGCCGCCGCGCTCGAAGAGCTCGAGCTCGATGCCGGCGATCGTCACCCCGTCGCCGCCGTGTATAACGTCGTTCATAAGCGGCGCATCCTCCTAGCGTCCCGATTCCGAAGTTCGTGTGGCTTTGGATTTAAAGTTCCTATGACGCAAGCATGATAGGAACTTCAAATCCGCCACACTAGTGTGCGCTTATTTTGAGCAATGATGGAGTCAACGCCGCGGCTGGGCAATCGCCAATGCGGTTGTGGTATCCACATTCCGCGCATTGTTGTCATGCACTGCGGATGTGCGGTTCGGCGCTGACGTCGGCTCGATTGACTTGACGTTGTTCCGCCTGTCGAATGGGTGCAAGCTCGATCCACCAACACGCTTGCGGGAGCCTGCGGCAGGGGTGTGGCGACATGCACAAGCTTCAGATCGGCGACGTAACGATCGCCTGCATCATCGAGCGCGACGGACCCTGGCGGCTGCCTGAGAACCTCTTTCCGACCTGCGATCCAGCGTTGGCGCGCAAGCACCTCGCTGAAATGGAACCGTTCCTCTGGGACCCAGCGTCCGGCAAGCTGGTGATGCCATACCAGACGTTCGTGGTGCGCACCCCGCGCCACACCATTCTGGTCGACACCTGTACGGGCGAGGACAAGGGCTACGGGCCGCCCTGGGATTTCCCGAAGGCGGCTTGGCTCGATGGCTTCAGGGCGCTCGGCCTTAAGCCTGCGGACATCGACTACGTCTTTTGCACCCACCTCCACATCGATCACACCGGTTGGAACACCAAACTCGTCAATGGCCGCTGGGTGCCGACGTTCCCGAACGCCAAATACATCTTCCATCGGCGGGAGTACGCCTACTGGGAGGAGCAGGCGCGCAGCGGCAAGACCCCGGGTAGTCAGTCCGGTGTGTGGACGATGAATTGCGAACCGGTGGTCGAGGCCGGGCAGGCGCTGTTGATCGACGAGAGCTATAGCCTTGACGACACGCTGTTCATTTCGTTGACCCCGGGACACACGCCGTACCATTGCTGCGTCCACATCCGGTCCAAGGGGCAGGAGGCGATTGTCGTCGGCGATCTGATGCACCACGCGCTGCAGTGTCGCGAGCCGGACTGGTCGACGGGGTTTTGCACCGATCCGGTGCAGGCGGCGAAGTCCAGACGCCAGTTCCTCACGACCTACGCAGGGAGCCCGGCCCTGGTGCTGCCAGTGCATTTTCCGCACCCCACCGCCGGCCGGATTGAAGAAGACGGGGCTCGGTTTCGTTACCGGTTTGTGAGTTGATTGCGTTCAGGGCTGCGCCCGTTCACGAAGGAGGCACCGCGGACGCCTGGGAGACTGTGATGACGAGGCTATTGACGGCGCTGGCGGCCTGCGCGGTGCTTTCGCTCGCTGCGCACGCACAGACCTATCCGAACAAGCCGGTCAAGTTCGTCTCCGCGTTCGCGCCTGGCGGGGACTCCGAAATCGCGCTCCGCATCGTCGGGCAGAAGCTGATGGCGCGCGGTTGGCCGTCGGTCGTGATCGAAAACCGGCCCGGCGGCGGCGTGGTGGCCGCCCAGGTCGTGCGCCATTCGCCCCCCGACGGCTACACAATCCTGCAAGCCGACGCCGCTTCGTTCGCCATCAACGTCACCCTCTTTCCTGATCTGCCCTACGATCCGGTCAATGACTTCACTCCCATCATGGAGACGTGGAGCTTCCCAACCTTGCTGGCGGTGCCGACAAGCCTTCCGGCCCAATCCGCATCGGACCTGTTCGCGCTGGCAAAGACCAAGCCCGGCGGGCTCAACTACGCCTCGTCCGGAATCGGGTCGAGCGGGCACCTGCTTGGGATGATGCTGACCAACGCGCTCGGCGTGTCGATGACGTATGCGGCCTACAAAGGTGCTGGCCAAGCGATGCCGGACGTCGCGTCCGGCCGCGTCGACCTTATCCTCGCGAGCCTTCGTTCGGTGAGACAATTTCTCGATGCGGGCAGCGTTCGCGTGCTTGCCGTCACGTCTAGGGAGCGCTTGAAGGAAATGCCCGACGTCCCGACCATGACGGAGCTCGGGTACCCGTCGGTCTTCCTCGACACTTGGTTCGGCCTCGTGGCGCCCCCGCGCACCCCGCCCGACATCATCAATACCATCCACGCCCGGGTGAACACCGCGATCAATGACCCCGACGTGGTCAAGCGGCTGGCCGATCTTGGGCTTTACATCACCACCAACACGCCCGATGAGTTTCGCGCCATGATCAAGAGCGAGATCGCGCGGCTCGGCCAGGTCGTGAAGGCCGCCAACGTCAAACACGAATAACCGGCAACGGCGATCAACCTTGCAGGTCGTAGTGCACGATCGTCGGCGGGATGGTCACGTAGTTGGGAATGTCCGCGACCACCGCCTGTCCTTGGGGCGATTGTAGAGACGCGCCCATCGCAGCCTCATCAGCGAATTCTGCCTCGAAGATGCAGTAAAAGGGCGCTGCCTCGCCGGGCGCCCCGCCGATCGCGAAGCTATACCGGGACGCTTTGAGTCCCGGAAGCTTCGCCACCAGGGCCGCGTGCTCGCGCTCGTAGTAGGGGCGGAACTTCTTCTCGTCCTGTCCCTTGGGGTAGAGAACTAGCAGCTTGTGCATAGCGTTACTCCCGGCTGCTTCGCACGGATCAATTCAAGATCAATCGCAGCAATTCATTCTGGCAGGAGATCTTCAGTCGGCCGTAGGCGCGCTTGCGGTAGGTCAGCACGGTATTGACGCTGATGCCGAGGTGCAGCGCGATCGCTTCGGACGTCATTCCGGACAT
The DNA here is from genome assembly GCA_051985675.1 of Xanthobacteraceae bacterium. Taxonomy (GTDB): domain Bacteria; phylum Pseudomonadota; class Alphaproteobacteria; order Rhizobiales; family Xanthobacteraceae; genus JAFAXD01. Next base: position 30,332 of record JBPYFJ010000155.1, read on the forward strand.
GATCGCGGCGCAAACCTCCGCCTCCCGCGTCGGCATGTTCGGTTCGATCAACCGCAGCCGGTCCTGAAACAATTGCGGGGCCGGCTTCTGTCCGTTGAACGGATCGGTCGCACCATGCTTGATGAGCAGAGCGACCAGCAGGTCGGCCGAATTCATGATGTGGTCGACGTCCGACTGCGCGAACCGTCCGCCGCGCCCACTGCGATAGAGGTTAACCCGATAGGTATGCTCGCCGTTGCGTTGCATCACCGTGAACCGATCGGTGATGCGCAGCGAGGTATAGCAATCCTGCCGATAGAGGCTGTCGTCGATGTCTTGCGGCAGCGTCCGCAGTGCCATCGCGCTGCCATTGTGGGCATCTTCGAACAGACTTGCCGGATCGTGCCTCCAATATTGCGCCAAATATTTTACCGCGCGCATCTTTGCGGCCGGCAGCGGACCGTTGGTGCCGGCGAACAGGAGGCGAGGCGGCGCGTGCGGAGAAAACGCATAGGCGGTGACATGCTCGGAGCGGGTCGCGTCGCTCATTGCCTTGACGAATTCGGGTTCAAAACGCGGCGTCCCGACGAGTTCGATCAGCCGCTGAATATGACTGCGTACCGGATCGTGCGCCCGCGCGGCATCCGCGTAGCTGAGCAATTCCATCCCGGGTTCTCCCGGCGCCTTCGTGGTTGAAGCTTGCGCCGTCGGTGAGATTGCCTGGACGGTATCACCGTTGCGGCATGCGGAAAAGGCGGGCCGCCGGTCGCGTCGACCGGCGCGACCGTGCGGGCTGGGCTTGCAGACTTACCAAAATGTGATGCCAAACAGGGACGCTCGCATTCGACGAGCCTTCCGCCCGGGCCGTTTTGTCCTACATTACGACCGTGAGCGAATCCGACGCCCTGTTCTCGGTTCTCCGGCAATCCGCCGCCCCTGACGCGGTGGCGGCCATTGAGACCCTCGTGCGCGACGGTCCCGATCGCGCCCTTTGCCGGATCAACGTGCTCGATTTTGCGCGCAAGAACAACGTCGACGAGGAACGAGCGATTGCCGCTTTTTTGCATGCGGCAAGGCTCGGAATTTTCGATCTTTCTTGGAACATGCTGTGTCCGGGATGTGGCGGAGTGCTGGACGCCAGCGCCACGCTCAAGACCTTTGATCGCGACAAATACGATTGCGCTCTGTGCGCGTCCGCCTATGAGCCGACCTTGGACGAGATGGTCGAGGTGACGTTCACGGTCACCCCGCGTGTGCGTCACATCGCGGCCCACCGTCCGGATACGCTGCCGCCGGTCGATTACTTCCGCCAGATTTTCTGGGGGTCGGGGTTGGACCTGCCGGAGGAGGGGCTCGAAGCGCTGTTCGAAGAGATCACGATTGAATCGATCGAGCTTCCGCCCGGGGAAAAGGCCCTCCTTTCGGTGCAGCTGCCGGCCGAATTCGTGATCGTCTTCGATCCGGTCACTCATGGCACCCAGTTCATCGATGTGAAAGGTGAACCGACGCGCGAGCGCCAGCAGCTGGCGCTGGTCTTCAACAATGTGAAGGCGCCGACCGGCACGGTTGAATTGCGCCCCGGGCCGCTGCGGCTGTCGCTGGAGAACAAAACCGATCGCCGCGTGCTGCCCGGTCTGTGGGTCGCCGGTCACACGCTGCACGAACTTCTGGGCAAGCGCCGGCCATTCCTGACCGCAAAGCGGTTGCTGACCAACCAAACATTCAGGGACATTTACCGCACCGACACACTCGACGCCGATCAGCGGCTCAAGATCACGAGCCTTACGTTCTTATTCACCGACCTCAAGGGTTCGACCCAGCTTTATGAGCGGGTCGGTGATCTCGTCGCTTTCGATCTGGTGCGCCAGCATTTCCACGTCCTGAACGACATCGTCTCTGCGGAGGCCGGCGCGGTGGTGAAGACGATCGGCGATGCTGTGATGGCGACCTTTCCAACCCCCGACCGTGCGCTCAGTGCGGCGCTGCGCATGCGCGAAGCGATGGTCGGCATCAACAAGGACCGCGGCAGCGAGGACCTGCTGCTCAAAATCGGGATTCATGAGGGCCCCTGTCTCGCGGTGACCCTGAACGACCGCCAGGACTATTTCGGTCAGACCGTGAACATGGCGGCGCGCGTCCAGGGTCTCGCCAAGTCGCGGGCGATCTTTGCCACCAAGCCGGTGATCGAGGACGCCAAGTCTTCGAAGATCCTGGCGACCAACGGCCTGACGCCGACCGTGCAGCGTGCCGCGTTACGCGGGATCGCTGACGAGACCACGGTGTATGAAATCCCGTAACTCGGCGCTAGGATGGGGCAACTCGTCGTACCGCCACGTCCCGGAGGAACCCTATGAAACTCACGGCGCAGCAACTCGCCGCGTTCGATGAGCAGGGCTATGTGTTCCTGCCCAACTGTTTCTCACAAGAAGAGATCGGGCTTCTGCGTGCCGAAGGCGAAGCAATCCTGAAGAGCGGCCGGCAGGAAATCTGGCGCGAGAAGACCGGCGCGCCGCGCACGGCGTTCGCGGCCCATACGTTCAGCGAGGTGTTTCGGTTGTTGGCGTGCCATCCGCGCCTGGTTGAGCCCCTGCAGCAATATTTCGGCGAAGGCGTCTACGTTCACCAATTCAAGCTCAACGCCAAGGCGGCGTTCGAGGGGGACGTTTGGCAGTGGCATCAGGACTACGGCACCTGGGCGCGCGACGACGGCATGCCGCAACCGCGTGCCATGAACATCGCGGTGTTCCTCGACGAGGTGCTGCCGATTAATGGGCCGCTGCTGCTGATCCCAAAGAGCCACCGGCAGGGGGTTCTCAGCGCCGGTCACGACAAAGCTACGACGTCCTACCCACTCTGGACGCTCGATCAGGAGACGGTAACGCGGCTCGCCGCCGAAGCGGCCGGAGCCGACGGAGTTGGCATCGTGGCACCGACCGGCAAGCCGGGCTCAGTGCTGATGTTCCACGGCAATCTCGTGCATGCCTCGCCGCCCAACATCACGCCTTATCCCCGCAAGATCGTCTATCTGACGCTGTGCGCAGTCTCCAACCACATCACCAAGTTCACGCGGCCGGAATGGATCGCCCATCGTGATTTTGCGCCGATCGTCCCGGTCGCCGACGACGCGCTGCTCGACTATGCGCGCGCGCATCGCGTCGCTGCGGAATAGCCGATGAGCCTTGCCGACAAGCTTGCGGCCCGCAACGCCGCCGGCAAGCCGGTGCGCGTCGGATTGATCGGCGCCGGCAAGTTCGGCTCGATGTTTCTGTCGCAGGTGCCGACGATCACCGGCCTCGAGGTCGCGGTTATCGCCGATCTTGATCCCGATCGCGCCAAAGCAGCCTGTCGTACGGTCGGCTGGGATGCGGCACGCATCGCGCGCACGCGCTTCACCGATCGCGGCACCGACGCCTGCGAAGCCGAGGTCGTGATCGAGGCGACCGGCAATCCGGCCGCGGGAATTGCGCATGCGCTCGCCTCGATCGATGCCGGCAAGCATATCGTGATGGTCAACGTCGAGGCCGACGCGCTCTGCGGCTGGTTGCTGGCCGCGAAGGCACGCGAACGCGGCGTCGTCTACTCGATGGCCTATGGAGACCAGCCGGCGCTGGTCTCCGAGATGGTCGATTGGGCTCGCTCGGCCGGCTTCATGGTCGCCGCTGCCGGCAAAGGCACGAAATATCTGCCGTTCTATCACACGGTCACGCCCGACGACGTTTGGACGCACTACGGCCTCACCGCTGCCGAAGCCAAGGCGGCCGGCATGAATCCGCAGATGTTCAATTCATTCCTCGACGGCACCAAGTCGGCGATCGAGATGGCGGCAATCGCCAACGCGTGTGCGCTCGAGGTGCCGTCTGACGGCCTGCTGTTTCCGCCGTGCGGGGTCGACGATCTCGCACACGTATTGCGCCCGCGCACGCTCGGCGGTGTGATCGAGCAGGACGGGATGGTCGAGGTTGTTTCATCGCTCGAGCGCGACGGCCGGCCGGTGCACCGCGACCTGCGCTGGGGCGTCTACGTGGTGCTGAAGGCGCCCAACGACTACGCTGCGGCGTGCCTCAAGCAATACAGGCTGCCGACCGATGCGACCGGCCGCTACGCCGCGATGTACAAGCCGTATCATCTGATCGGGCTCGAGCTCTCGATCTCCGTTCTCAACGCGGCGTTGCGCGGCGAGGCAACCGGTGCCACGCGTGCGTGGCGCGGCGACGTTGCGACCGTTGCCAAGCGCGCTCTCAAGGCCGGCGAGACGCTGGACGGCGAGGGCGGCTACACGGTTTACGGCAAGCTTATTCCAGCCGCGCGCAGCCTGGCCGAGCGGGTGCTGCCGCTCGGGCTCGCCCACAAGGTGCGGCTCGTAAACGACATCGCGGCCGGCGGCATTGTGCGCTGGACCGACGTTGCGGTCGATGCCGGTGCGCTCGCGGTGCGGATGCGCCGCGAGGCGGAAGCGATGGGGCAGGCGAAGGCGGCGTAAGCGGCGTATTGTTGGAGCATGATCCCATTTTTCGGGATCATGCTCATGCCGCCGCCTTCTGTCCCAGTGACGATTCCTGTTCGCGCTTGGGCGCCGGATAGGGATAAGGGCCAAGCCCCACAAACAACAGACAGGTGATGGCGAGCGCCACCTCGTACACGATGAAGATCGGCCCGTAGGAGTGGAAGCGGTCGAATGAGATGCCGCTGATCGCCGGGCCGATGCCGGTGCCAACGTTGAACACGGCAAACATCAGTCCATAAACCTTGCCGTAAGCCTTGAGCCCGAAATAACGGCTGATAAAGAACGCCATCAGATCGATTTCGGCACCGATGCCGGCCCCGCATAGGATGGCGCCGACAAGCGGGACGAGCCCGCCCGCGCCGCTACCGAGCAGCGCGATGCCGAGCATCGGTACAGCAAAGAAGCAGATCGCCACATACGGTCCCCAGATGCGGTCGAGACACCAGCCCGCCAGTATGCGCCCGAGAATGATCGCGTAACCCGCAAACGAGAACATGACCGCGGCCTGCTGCGGTGGAATCCCGCGATCGGTCAGAAGCGGAACGACATGGGTCAATGTCCCGTTGATCGCCATGACGGCGAGGAAGAACGCGATGGTCAGCGCCCAGAACCGCCACTGTCGATAGGCCTCGTGGGCTGCCGCGCCGGGCAAAGCGGCCGTGAGGTCAACGCCGGACCGGCGTTGCGCCGCCCGCGCCAGTGCTGGTGGTTCGCGCACGAACAAGGCGACCGGCACCCACGCCAGGACCAGCACTGCGATTCCAAGACCGAAATAGGCATGACGCCAGCCGAATCCAGCGATGAGAAGTGCCAGGAACGGGGGTAACAGCGCGACGCCGAGGCCCACACCGGCGGTCGCAATGCCGAGCGCCAATCCGCGCTGGCGATCGAACCACTGTGCGACGACGGCAGCGTAAGGGATCGGTGTTTGTACCGCGCCTATCAGGCCAACCAACGCAAAAATCAACGGGATCAGATAGACGGGCTTTGCCTGCATGAACCCGAAACCGGCGACGACGAGCGAGTAGAGGATGATGCCCGGCATCATCACTTTGCGCGCACCGAAGCGGTCGAGCAACCAACCGATCGCTGGACAACCTGCCGCGCTGAAGAGGGTCGCGATCAGTACCGCCGTGGAGAGATCCCCGCGGGTGATGCCGAGCTCGGCAGTTACCGGCTTGAGGAAGACGCCGAACGAGAAAATGAGGATCGGGCCGGAGCCGACCAGCAATCCCAGCATGGACGCGATCACGACCAGCCAGCGGTTGGCCAGGAATCCTCCCATGACATCCTCCTTGTCCGGCACGTCGGCCGGCGTTTTTGTTGATTTGGACTTGTTCCCACGTGAGTAGGGCCGACGTCAGCCTCCGTTTAAATCCCGACGATCGGCACCACGTCAGCCGGCGGCGTGGTCCAGCGCTTCGCCGGCTTGCCCTCCGCGATCAGACGCAGCTCCCGGGTCAGAATCCGCCGCCACAGAACGATCGCGGCGTCGGAGCGTCCGAGAAATTCGCGTGTGCGGTCTTCGATTGGACCCTGGCCCGCTTGCACCGCGATGTCCTGGACGACCGCGAGATCGGGATGGCGAACGTCGGCATAGTGGAGCTTGCCGCTCCACAGATCGTGCACGACGTCCATCACCGGAGGCGCCTCGGCGCGCTTGCGGTCGAGTTCGGCACGTTTCGCCAGGAACGCGTCCTTGTCTTTGCCGGTGACGCGAACCTTGCTGGTCAGGACCCAGAGGCAGTTCTCGTCGTCGACCGGGGTAAAGCTGAAGGTGATTTCCGGCCAGCCGCCGATCCCGTCCATGCCGAAGAGCGGGGGCACGATCACCCGCACGATGTTGGGCGCATAATGCAGCGTGTGGCGCACCATGCCGCTTGCACGCTTGCCGAAGCGCAGGATGCCCCAGTCCTTTTCTTCGGCGCTGATGATCGGCAGATCGTGCGACAGCTTGGCATGCGAGCCGCCCGGCGCATGGGTGAAGGCGACGTGCACCTCGTCCATGCTGTTCTCGAAACACTGCAGATAGTTGCAGGGCACCTGGTAGACCGGCCACGGATCGACGATGCCTTCGCCTGCGGACTCCGGATAGGGCGGCCATGGCGGCGGCTCGCCCTCGCCGAAGTAGGCGAAGATCAGACCCATGTGCTCGCGGGTCGGGTAGGTCGCGATCTTGACCTTACGGTTGTAGCCAGCTTCTTCCGCGGGCTGCTCGATACATTGGCCGCTGCAATCGTATTTCCAGCCGTGATAGACGCAGCGGATATCGTCATCCTCGACCCAGCCGAGATGCATCATGGCGCCGCGATGCGGGCAGCGCTGGGCGATCACCTGCGCCTTGCCGGACGCCCCGCGGTAGAGCGTGTAGTCCTCGCTCATGATCCGGATCGGCTTGGCGCGGCCGGGCGCGAGGTTCGGGCTTGCGTCAAGCGCCATCCAGAACTGGCGCATGAACGTTCCGCCGGGCGTTCCCGGGCGGGTGGTGGCGATGTCGACGCCCGGGGCGCGCACGTGCGAGACGCGCGGGCTGTCGGTCTTCGGTTCCACCAATGTCATGATGCAACCTCCCTGAATTTGTGCGCCGCGGGTCGCGTCGGCCCGCGTTTATTTGCAGTCTATAATCGAACATGTTCGATCGACAAGCGGCGAAGCGTACAAGGCGTGTTACGTCGCCCTGCAGCCGGCACCGACGCGCACTACCGCATATCGATCGGCGCGAGGTATTCCATCCGTTCGACCGGAAAGGCGTCGTCGATGTCGGGCCGCTGCCAGTTGAGATCGATCGGGTGCGAGGTCTCCATGAAGGCGAGCGCAAGGTTGTAGAGATTGCGCTCGGGCGGCGGCAGGTCGGCAGGGTCGGCACCCGGAAAGCTTGAGAGGTGTGCGATCGCATCGTGGATGCGCGGCGTCATCGCGTGATAGAATGCGCGCACCTGCTCGAGCGGTGAGTTCACGCGCTTGCGGTGGCGTTCCTTCTCGGTTGCAAGGCCCCATTCGGCCACGAATGGGGCGAGCTCTTCAAATCCGGCCGGCAACTCCTGCATCGCGGCAGTTCCTTCAGAATAATGAGAATCAGGCGCTCAGCATCTGCTCCGACACGCGGTAATGATGCGCGAGCACGAGTTCCTGCTGCGACAGAAAGACCTCCGGCATCACGCCGGTGGAGATCGCCGCGTGCTGAGCCTCGAGCGTGTTCATGTCTTCGCGCGCGACCTCGCGCAGGCGGGTGCGGAAGAATTCAAGCGAGATGCGCTGCGCGTAGTTCTGCGGCGGATAGGCGTAGGCCGTCATGGTGATGTCGGTCTCGTTCGCCGACAGCGGCCAGAACTCGAGCTCCACGTGATAGTGCTTGGCCGGCAGCAGCAGCACGTTGGGGAACCATTCGATCACGTCGAACAGCCAGTATTCCGTGCGTCCCGGGTTGAGCGCCGGAGCGAGGCCGGTGTAGTCGAAGTCGGCGGCCGGGAACAGGGTCGGGCCATAGTTCCAGGCAATCGCCTCGGCCGGGCTCAGCTTATGTTCGGGATTGGCCGGTGCGGTGTAGCGCGCATGCCGCGCCAGCAATTGCATGAACGGCCGGTGCCGCTGCGGGTTCTTCTTGCCGCCCTGATAATCCGGCGCGGTGTTCCGGTGAATGTAGGCCGTGTGATAGCCCTCGGTGAAGGAGTTGATCGCAAGGTTCCAGTTGCAACGGACTCGGATGCGATAGCGCGCATATTTCTGTTGGCTCTGGAAGTAGCCGTCATAGCCGTGCGCGAGTTCACCCAGCCAGTCTCCGAGCGACACCGCCGCCGGGTCGAAGTTCACAAAAATGAAATCCTGCCAGGTCGCGGTCTTGACCTCGAGCAGCCCAAGCTTCGGCTTGTCGAGATTGTGGAATTGGCTTTCGTCGGTGACCCCGAGCAGGTCGCCGGTGTTCGACCAGGTCCAGCCGTGAAACCCGCAGGTGATGGTCGACTTGCAGCCCTCGCCGCCGCGGATGAGCTTGTTGCCGCGATGACGGCAGATGTTGTGGAAGCTGCGGATCACCCCGTCGCGACCGCGGATGACGATCAGCACGGCGTTGACCACCGGCAACTCGCGGACGAAATAGCTGCCCGGCTCCGGCAGGTCGGCCACATGACCGATCATCAGCCAGGATTTCTTGAAAATTTTTTCCCGCTCGCGCTCGAAGGTCTCGGGCGTAATCTTTTCGCGCAGCGGGAGGATATCTTTGAGCCCGCTTCGGTTGCCCTCAAACTGCGTCTGCACGAATGTATTCATGGCGCCCCTCCCGACATGCTGGGCGGCATAGATTCCCACGGGCTTCGGACTTCGGTCAAGGTGACATGGACAGGCTCGATCTCGACTTTCTGAAGGACATGCTCAGCCGGCTCGAAGACGGCAGCCGCTTTGCCCTATCGCCGGACCGGTTCGCCGAGATTTTTCCGCCCGGGCATCACGATCACGCCGCGTTTGCGAGCGCGCGCCAGTTCGCCGCCGCGTATCGCTGTACGATGGATTACTGGCTTGCCACCAACGAGGTGTTTTTCACGAAGATCCCAAGGAACCTGCTAGGATGAGGGTTCCCGACCGTCCTTTACCGTCCGCTCCGCGCTCATGACGTCCGCCACCTTCCGCCCGCATCGCCCGCCGATCTGGCTTGTGGTGTGTCTGACACTCGGCTCGTTGCTGTTTGTTGCGGCGCTGCTGGTGCGGCCGTTCGGGTTCCAACCGTTCAACATCCCTTCGGGCGCGATGCAGCCGACTTTGCTGATCGGCGATTATATTTTCGTGTCAAAGTACGCATATGGCTACAGCCGCTACTCGCTGCCTTTTTCGCCACCGCTTTTTTCCGGCCGGATCTTAGGGGCGCAGCCGCGCAACGGCGATGTCGTCGTCTACCGCTATCCGAGGGATACGTCGGTGGACTACGTCAAGCGCGTGGTCGGGCTCCCGGGCGATCGCGTCCAGATGATCCAGGGGCAGCTCTATCTCAATGGAACGCCGGTCAAGCGCGAGCGCCTCGCAGACATCATCGAGGAGGGCAAGCCCGCAAAGCATTGGCGCGAAACACTGCCCAACGGTGCGAGTTACGAGACGCTGGACCTCACGGACAACGGCTTTCTTGACAACACGCAAATATACGTCGTGCCGGCGGACGCCTACTTTGTCCTGGGCGACAACCGCGATAATTCCCAGGATAGTCGCATGGCCGCGCACGGCTATGTACCGTTCGAAAACCTCATTGGCCGGGTCGAGACTATTTTCTGGTCGGTCAATCCTAACGCGCGCGCCGGCGCAGCGCCGGCGCGGCTCGAGCGTATCGGGATGCGGGTGCGCTAGAGCAGAAGGCCTGAGTTCACCGAGTTATCCAGCCTGGCGGCGGGCGCGTTTGCTCGCATACATCGCTTCATCGGCGCGGGCTATGAGCTCTTCCAGCGTTTGCTCGCCCCGGAATGGACAGCGCCATACACCGGCGCTGGCGGCGAGGGGGAACGATCCCGGATGCTCGGCATTGAAACGCGCAATATTGTACTCAAGTCGCCCCAGCAGCACGTCGGCATTGAGGTCAAGCTCGGCGCCGAACACGCAGAACTCGTCGCCGCCCATGCGCGCAATCACGTCGGAATCGCGGAACGTGTTCGTGAGCACGCCGGCGAAATTCCGCAACAGCGTGTCGCCGGCCCCGTGGCCATGGCGGTCGTTCACCGTTTTCAGGCCATCGACATCCACATAGACGATGGCGGCCTGCTTGCCGGCTCGTACCGCCAGCCGGCGGGCCTGGTCGGCGAACAGCAAGAACCCGCGCCGGTTGCGCAGCCCGGTCAGTTCGTCGGTGAGCGACAGGTTTCGGATCTCTTCGTTCGCTGCTTGCAGTTCTGCCGTGCGGGCCGCAACGCGCTGCTCAAGCTCCTGATAGACCTGCTGGTTCTCCATGGCCACCGCGGTTGAATCGGCAAGCGCCTGCAGCAGTCGGACCTCCAGCGCGCTGGGCTGACGGACCGCCGCCCAGTAATTGCCGATGGCGCCTACCGGGTCGAGCGTGCGGATCGGCACCATCGCGAGACTCTTTACGAACGTCGGGCGATAGGCTTCGTGTGGGATGCGGGCATCCCGATAGATGTCCTCGATCACCGCCGGCTTACGGTTGAGCATGGCCCAGCCGCTGATGCACGCTTCAATCGGAAAGCGGCGGCCCTTCCACAGCGGGGAGATCGCGTCTTCGTCGGCGTAATAGCAATAACCATTGTCGCGCAGCACAAAAGTGGCGCCGTCCGCCCCGGTCAGTTCGCGGGCGGTCGTGCGCACAATGCGTTGGACGGTCGCGAGGTCACGCGCGAGCGACAATTCCTGAACAGCGCCGATCAGACGCTCCATCCCGGCCAGGTAGCGCCGCTCGGAAAACTCCGCGTTTCTCCCCATTTGCAATTTAGCGTTCATGCCGCATTTCGGGTCGGTTGCCTTGCCCGCAAAAGCGGGGGCGGCGGCTTGAAAGGTTCGTTTACACCGCCTTTCTGCGCAAAACCAGCGTCGGAGCAAGGAACGCCTTGGTCGGGTGGCATGTGAGACCGAGATTTGGGTACGGTTACGGAAGTAATTTTCTACCCCGTGGGGCGCCGATTTATTCCGGCCAAGCCAGCGGAAAATTCGGGCGCCCGCAGATTTTCGGCGATCCGGCCTCTACTTATAGATCTCCCCCGCGAGACTCAGCATGCGCTCCTGCTTCGTCCAATCCGTCGTTCCCATTAACGTCGGGTTTGCGATGGCGCGCATGTCCGGGGCGAGCGCGCTGTCGTCGCCTGCGATCGAAACCGGCCGTCCCGTCGCCATGAACACGGCGCGCGACTCCGGCTCCAGGAAATGATTGATCAGCAGGCGCGCGGCATTCGGGTGTGGCGCATCCTTCATCAGCGACAGGTTGAACAGCACATACGGTGCGCCCTCCTCGGGAACGATTGCGCGCACCGGTAGGCCCTTGAGGCGCAGGCTCTCGGACAGCACCATCGGCAGATAAATGGCAAACTCGCCGCGCGCGACCCGGCGCTGGTTTTCCGGCAGGGCGCGCGAAAACTGCAGTTGTTGCCGCGCCAGCGCCTCGTGAAAATCGCGGCCGAGATGTTCGTAGGTGACGAAGAAGAACACCGCTCCGCCGCCGAGTGCGCGCATGTCATCGGCAAGGATCTTTCCCTTCCAGCGCGGGTCCGCAAGATCGCGCCACGACTTTGGCGCCGCGGCGTCGGACACCAGACTGGTGTTGACGAGAAGCCCGTACACCGTCAGAGCGAGCTTGATGCTCAGACCGCCGCCGGCGAATTGCGGAAGCAGCGCGCTTTGTCGCGGCAGCGGGCCGATCGCCGCCAGCATTCCGGCGGCTTCCTCGATCCCGGTGGACGTCGAGCCGTTCCACATCACGTCTGCGATGCGCCGGCCCGATGACGCCTCGACTCGGTTGCGCTCGCGGATTTCGCTGGCGCGCGCCTCCAGAATGTCGACAGGGATGCCGTATCTGGTCTCGAAGGAGCGCGCGATCGCCACGTGCTCCTGCGTGCCGACCGACGCGCTGTAAAACGTGACGCGGCCTTCCCGTTTGGCCGCGCTAACGACCTGCGACCAGTGCGCGTCATCTGGCTCCGCCGCGCCAGCGCCGATGCTCGCCGCCATCCATCCGGTAGCCGCAATCGTGATTGCACACCACGACGGCCGTCGCATGGCCGTTGCCGTTCCGCTCGCTATTCGGCCGCTTGCGCGTGCGGGGGCACCCAGCGCGTCGCGATCCTGAGCTGATCCGCGTAGGCCTGCTGCCAGTCTGTCGCCGGATCGACATGGAATGCGCCGCTGCGAATGCCCCGGTAGACCTGGGGGTCGCGCGCCCCAGGCGGCAACTGACCACTTTCGGCAAATGCGCGTGCGGCACGCAGCAGGCGCCGGCGCGTTCGCGCGATCATCAGATCGGTTGGTGCGAGGTGCTCGAAGGTGTGGTCCGTGATCGGTCCCATGCTTTCGGTGATTGCCTGATCCTGCATCACGATGCCGCGAATGCCGGAGTAAATCAGGTTCTTGCGCTGCGCATCGCGGTCGATCAGGTAGTCGTTGGCTGCGTTGGCGGTCGGGCGCCAGCGACCGTACCAATCGGTCGAGTTCGGCAGATATTCCAGTGGCTCTCCGCCCGGCATCAGCTTGCCGTTCTTGAGCGGAATGTTGGAAATGTTGCGCGATCCGGAGGTGCCGCCAAACACGCTCACCAGCATGGTGTGGGCGTCATCCATCGGCACCCAAGCCTTGCCGACCACCCGTTTGGTGAATTCCTGGTTGGGCGTGTGCGCCCAGAACGGGAACGAGAAATGCGCAATCCGCCAGGACATTTGCCCGTCTTCGTCCTCGCGGTAGGCGCCGTACATCGTGCCCCAGTCAGTGTCGGCAACCTTGTACTCGGGAGTCCGGTTCACGATCGTATGCCGCCCGGGATGGTCCTCGGGGAAATCGTCGAGTTCGAGCGAACCGGCGTGCAGAAAGCCGAAATGCGAGGTGTCGATGTCGCCTTCGAGTCCCTGCAGCCAGTTGCACTCGCGCTGCAGAAACGAGATCTGTACCTGACCTTCGGGCACTAGCGTCGCCTCGATGTCGGGAAGGCCCGGCGCCTCCTGCGCGGCGCCCATGTAGACCCAGACGAGCCCGTTGCGCTCGATCACCGGGTAGGCCTTGGCCTTCACCTTGTCCTTGAATTGTTGCGCCGGCGGAACGTTAGCCTGATCGACACAATTGCCCTGCGTGTCGAACTTCCAACCGTGATAGATGCACCGGATGCCGTCGTGCTCGTTGCGTCCAAGAAAAAGCGATGCGCAGCGATGCGGGCAGCGGTGATCCATGATGCCCACCCGCCCGGACGTGTCGCGAAACGCAATCAGCTTCTCGCCCAGCAGCATCAGTCGCATCGGGATATCGTCCGCGACCAGCTCATGCGACATGGCCGCCGGAATCCAGAACCGGCGCATGAACTGCCCCATCACAGTGCCGGGGCCGACGCGGGTGAGATCCTCGTTGTCTTGGGCGATGGACACGAGCGGGCCTCCTGTTCTGGTGTTGCCGGCGCCGGCGAGGAACCACGAGATCGGGCCATGCGCTATCGGAGGTTGTAAGCTAGGGTCGCCGCGCGACCCCCGTCAACGGCGCGGGTCGCCGTGGCGGGAGACGGAATTGCACGCGAGCTCTGCGGGGCGCGCGGGGCAGTTTAAGTTGTGCAATTCGCTCGTTTTCGGTGCAGGCCGCGCCACACCTGTCTCCCGTTTGCAACATCCCAGCCAAAACGCAATCCGCCCACAGGGAAATGCTCGCGAGCGCTGCCGCAGTCTGCTTTGGTTAATGCGGGGTTAAGGTTTGGGTAGGCGTGGGGGGCGTAACGTGAAGAACAATCGGACCGAGCGGCTTCGGCGATCAGCAGCCGAATGCCTGGAACTCGCGCAAACAACGAGCGACGACAGGGCGAAACGGACGCTCATCTGTTTGGCGCAAGTCTGGACCAACCTGATGCATCAGCGTTTCGTTGCGAACAAGGTCGAGGGCCTTGTCGACATGCTCGACACGACGGCCGTGCCGCGCGAAGCCGTGATGCTGGCGAGTGCCGACTGACTGCCGCGGGCGGTCGCCTGCTGACGGAGCGTCGCGGGTAGGGGATGAACCATGAAGCTCATCCTCATCGCGCTGACGCTTGCCAATGTGGCACTGATCCTGTTCGGCGGTTCGATGGCCTTGATGTCGCCGATGATGTTCGACGCCGGCGGTCAGCAGGACGAAGTTCTGTGGGCCGTGTTCTGGTGCATATGGGCGCTGCCGGTGGTGGCGTTGCTCGGCGCGATCCTGCCCTGGCTGTTCTTGTGGTTAAGGTGGCGTCGCCCCGCAGTGGCGACGGCCGCCGTTCCCACGGTGTTCGCGATTGCGATCCTGGCGGTTATCTTCTCCAAATAATGAGGCGCGACGCTGCGCGATCTCAGTCGCTTCCAAACAGCTTATCGGTCGCGGTGATCAGGCCTTCGGTCGGGTGCGAGGAGCAGTATTCGCCGATCTTCTTGGCGTTGGCGACGAACTTCTCCGTGTCGATCACGGCCGGCGCGTTTTCATCCTGATAGTAGCCGTCAAGCCAAGCCAGGACGATGCCCATGGTATCTTTGTCGCTGCCCTGAAATTTGCTGCAGGTCCAGGTCGAGAGGTCGATCTTTTCCGCAAACGCGCAAGGTGCGTTCAGCGTGGCAGCGGCAAGGAGGGCACTCGCGAGCAATCGCTTCATTGGCATGTCCTTTCAGGCCTGGATGTGGTGGGAAACGCTTGTGAGGATGACCCCGCCGGAACACCGCAACCTCATGCCGAGGCCGCGCAGATTCGCGCGCCCTCCCTAGCAGGCGTGGCCGCGGCCGGAAAGCCCGAAAGCTGGGCGCAAACGCTCAGGTCTGTGGGATCTTGGCGATGCGCACGTACTCGGCCCATTCCGGGATGGCCTTTTGGAACATGGCCTGCGCCTCTTCCGGGGTTCGGATCATGGGATCGGCGCCGGACAACGCCAGGAATTTCTTGGTCTCTTCGGTGCGCACGATGTCGGAGAACCAGCCGTTGATCTTGTCGACGATTGGCTTTGGCGTGCCGGCAGCCAGCATCACGCCCCACCACAGGTCGAGGTTCATCGGAATGCCAGATTCGGCCATCGACGGGACCTCCGGCACCGACTGCAGCCGCTTTGCGGTCGAGACTGCAAGGATGCGCAGGCGTCCCTCGCGCTGCTGCGCAAGCGCGAAGATCGGGTCATGCATGCCATAATCGAGCTTGCCGCTCAGGAGTTCGTTGAGCGAGTCCGGCGCGTTCTTGTAGAGGACCTCGACAGCTTCGAGCCCCGCGGCGTTCTTGTAGAGCGCGCCCATGATGATGCCGGGGTTAGCGGCGACGGCGTAGCTCGCGCTTGCGCCCTTCTTCTTCATCGCCGCGGTCAGATCGGCGACCGTCATATACGGGCTCTTGGCGTCGACCACGAGCATGAAAGCGAGGTTGCTGGTGGTTGCGGCGACCGCGATCGACTTGCCGACGTCGACCGGGGGATTCTTGAACAACGCCATGGTGGCGGCGACGGTCGTGCCGGCGAACGGATAGAGCGTATAGCCGTCGGGTTTTGAACGCGCGACATATTCGGTCGCGATGTTGCTGTTGGCGCCGACCTTGTTTTCAACGATCACGGTGCGTCCGGCGACCGGCCGCAGCTTTTCCCCGAAATAACGCACGAAGATGTCGGCACCGCTGCCGGGAGGAAACCCGCAGACAAGGTGGATGTCCTGGCTCGGATAATCCTCCGCGCGCGCCCTGGTCGGTCGTCCGACAGCCCCGGCAAGCGCGAGCGCGCCGGCCGAACGCAACAACGCCTTACGTGTGATCAGCATGTCCATCCCTCGAAAAGCCCCGCGAGGCGCGCACGATAGTCCATCGGGACGAATAACAGAACATCGAATCGCGCAGGAGAGCGGGCGTTGCAGGGCCAGGGAGCGGGCGTATACTCGCAAGCAAAATAATTCGGGAGGGCGCCATGGCGGGCTCCTACTATCTGCGCAATCAATGGTACGTCGTCGCGCACGGGTTCGAGCTCGCGGACGGCAAGCCGATCGCACGCACGATCTGCGACCAGGCGGTTGTGATATTCCGCGGCCACGATGGCCAGGTCGGCATTCTGAGCGACCGCTGCCCGCACCGGTTCGCGCCGCTATCTTCGGGCGAGGTCTGCGGCAACGATATTCAGTGCGGCTACCACGGCATCCGGTTTGATCGTGACGGCCACTGCACTCACATTCCGGGCGATGCGCCGGTGCCACACGATTTTCGCGTCAGGCACTTCCCAGCGCTCGAGCGTCACGGCTTTGTCTGGATTTGGATGGGCGAGAAGGCCGCTGATCCCGATCTCATCCCCGACTATCACGAGAACGACGATCCGGCTTGGGCGGGCGTGCCTGGCTATCTTAACATTGCCTGCAACTATCAGCTTATGGTCGACAACCTGCTCGACCTCACCCACGTGGTGTTCGTGCACAAGACAACGCTTGCCGGCGGCGGCGTCACCGACACGCCGCTCGAGGTGCGGGTCGAGGGCGACAAGGTCCTGGCCCAGCGCATGATGATCAACGTCGACACCGCGCCGATCTACCGGGCCGCGCGCGGTCTGCATGGCAAGATCGACCGCTGGCAGATTTTCGAGTGCCGACCTCCCTCGCACGTGAAGATCACGCTCGGCGCACGTGAGACCGGCGCCTCGACGCCGCTCGGCGAGCCTGTCCACATGGTGCTCAACGGCATCACGCCGGAGAGCAAGTCGCGCACCCACTATTTCTGGTCGACGACGCGGCCGTGGGGCCTCGGTGACAAGAAAGTCGATGAACTCTACCGGTCGATGATCGAACTCGCGTTCAATGAAGACAAGGCGATCGTCGAGGCCCAGCAGCGGCTGATCAGCCAGGACCCGGACGACGCCTACTTCGTCAACTTCCCATTCGATCGAGCCGGTCAATCCGCGCGCCGCATCGTTCGGCGCCTGATGACCGAGGAAGGATCGGCGGACGGCAAGCTGGCGGCCGCCGAATAAGGATGCGTCGTTCCAGAAGCCGCGATACGCCCTGTCTGGAATCGGCACCCGCCGTTGGCAAAACGCACGGGCAATGGATCCCGGGTTCGCCGCCTGCGCGGCGCCCCGGGATGACAGCATGCGTTGCGATTAGCGGCCGATCTGGCGGCTGACGGCGTTTTCCTGCTGATTGAGCGCCTTCTGCTCCGCCGGCGTGATGTGGCCGCCGTTGAGTTTCGCCATCCCGCGCTCTTCTTGCCGAATGGCGCGATCTTCCTGGTGCAATTGCTGGGCCTGCCCCTTGGTGATTTCGCCTTCGCGAACTTCCTGATTGATCCGGCGATTCTGATTCTGCAACCGGTCGTTCACCTGCTCGCGGCGCGGATGATTTTGCGCCCAGTTGCTTTGCGCCGATGCGGCGACGATCGACGTTCCAAACAGTGCGGTTGCGAGTAACAAAACAACAGTGCGACTGCGTCGGCTCATATTCCCACCCTCCATGGCTCCATATGCCCCATCATGGTCGCATCGCATTGAATGCGATCTGAAGCCGCAATTCATGTGTAGTTCAAGCTGACGGCGGCATTGCGCCACACGCGTGTTGGAGTTGCGGCAGCGCCGGTATTTGGCTGGGGCGTGACTGTCGCATGATACCCGGCACGGGATGGGGCGATTTTCTGAAGCAGAGATGCGGTAGTTGCATGTCACATTGTCCTCCGTCGCGCGTCGACGCTTCGTTCGCTTGTCATGAAGAGGTGGCACGCTGCCCAGGCTCCTTCGGCGCTCTGTTGTTCGTTGGTTGATCGGTCTCGGCACTCCTGCGGCGAGGGGTCGCGTCGTCGTTCGGTTGAAACCTGCCGGGGCCTGAGGTGATCTAAGGGTCACGCGTCAATGTTGACCCACATCGCCAAATTGACCGATATCAATGAGTATCGGACGGCGGGTCGCATGCTGGGGCGTATCCGAATCCGTCGAATTTGTACGGATCGGGAGATCACCATGAAGTCGAAGCAACCAACCACACCGGGGCGCCGGTCGTCGAGCCGAACCCGCTCGCGTTCGTCGCCCGTAACCGAGGAACAGCTCATGACTGGAGCCGCCAGGACATATGATACTCCGGCCGGTGCTCAGAGCGCGCCGGCGAGCGCGGGATTCCGTTTTCCGCCGTTCGAACTGCCGAAGTTTGAGGCGTCGGACGAATTTCGTGACCTGTTCGAGCACGCCTGCACGAGCTTTGCGAAAGGCAGCGCGGAAGTCGGTACCAAAGTCATTGAGGTCATGACCGCGAACACCAACAGCGCGTTGGAGTTCGCCCAGGACCTTGCGGGAGTGAAATCGTTCCCGGAGGCAGCCGCTCTCTACGGAACCCATACCCGCAAGCAGATCGAAGCTTGCTCGACGCAAGCGCAAGAGCTGGCCGCACTCGTGCAGAAAGTTACGAACGACACGATGGGACCGCTGGCGTCGGGCTTTCCGCAAATGTTCAAGACGCCCGCGGCCTCGAGTTGAGGGCATCGACGTTGCGAGGCCACGGCAGCGTCGCGGGTTGGAATTTGGGCATTACTTGTGTTGCCAGAACCGG